>CAZBDV010000027.1:0-30292 GCA_964490765.1 uncultured Candidatus Cloacimonadota bacterium
CACAAAAGGATGCAGCTTGACAAACAGCTCTGGGACAGCTCGAGAAGAACTATGGGAGCGGCACGATCATGCGGCTCGGTGACAGACCCCGGCAGAAGGCGGAAGTTATCTCGACTGGTGCCTTCAATCTCGATGCAGCCCTTGGGATTGGTGGTATTCCTAAAGGGCGAATCACCGAGATTTACGGGGCTGAGGCTTCAGGTAAGACAACTATTGCCCTGCATATAGCTGCCGAGACTCAGAAGCAGAACGGAATCATTGCCTTTATCGATGCCGAACATGCTCTCGACCCTGTATATGCCAGAAAAATCGGTGTTAACACTGACGAGATGCTGATCTCTCAGCCGGACGGTGGAGAACAGGCACTGGAGATCGTTGAGACACTCGTCCGAAGCAATGCTGTTGACCTGATCATTCTGGACTCGGTAGCAGCTCTCGTAACCCGGCAGGAGATCGAGGGTGAGATGGGTGACAGTCATGTCGGTTTACAGGCCAGGTTGATGTCACAGGCTTTGCGTAAACTTACCGCAATCGTCAGTAAATCCAATACGGCCGTGATCTTTATCAATCAGACCAGAATGAAGATCGGGGTTCCGGCCTATATGAATCCGGAGACGACTACCGGTGGAGTGGCACTGAAATTTTACTCATCTGTAAGGCTGGAGGTAAGGAATGCCGGTGCTATAAAAGATGCATCCGGCGGAACTGTAAATATAATAGGGAATAATATCCGGGTAAAAGTGGTGAAGAACAAATTTGCCCCACCATTCAAGACTGTCGAATTCCCACTCATTTATGGTAAAGGTATCTCACATGAAGATATTATCATCAACACAGCAATTGATAATGACATCATCCGCAAGAGTGGCTCCTGGTTCTCATACGGAGAGCAGAAGATCGGGCAGGGTGCCGATAAGGTGAAGACCTTCCTCGCCGAAAATCCGGAAATAAGAGTGGAGATCGAAACACAACTGCGTGAGATCTACTTCCCCTCAGAGCAGGAAAAATCTGAAAAGTGACTCCCCCCTTTACGGGGAAGCAGTCACTCTGACCGGTCCTGACAGAGAGAACAGAGCTTTATCCAGGATATAATGATGCCTCTATTTCTGGCGATCAGTAAAAACAGGCAGAACTATCTAAAGATAGTATACTCCCTGGCAGAGGATTTTTCTCCTGACCTCGAAGAAGACCCCGAACTACTTAAAGAGAACGCTACCCTGATTGGCCCCATACCGGCAAAGAAACTCAGAGCATATAGTTCAGAAAGTGTGTTCTGCCTCGATGAAGAGCGTAGTAAAACGTTGCAGGACACGGTCATACATTACGCCTGGGAGCGGTTGCTCCGCTATCTGAGCTTGAGAGAGAGATCGATCGGTGAATGTCGGAGCTATTTACAGAGATTACAACTCTCTGAAGAATCGATTAACGACCTTATCAATAAGGCCATAAAGAAAAGATACATCGATGAGGAGCGATTTGCCGAACTGCTCACCCGTTCCTATGTCAACAGGCGAAAAAGCAGAACAGAATTGAGAAATGCCCTGATAGCTAAAAGAATACCTGCAGATATCATAGAAAAAATCATCGATTTGTACTATACCAGAGAAGACAGGGATGAGATACTCCGCTATCATATTGCTAAAGGAATCAGAAAATATCCCGTAAAGAAATCCCGTAAAGATTATGAGAAATGCATTTCCTATCTGATGAGAAAGGGGTTCAATTACGCTGATTTTCGAGATGAACTCCTGCTGTATTATGTAGATACAGGCGAATAGAAGGGGTAAAGATAGAGTTTGGTTGACAGCTGGTGAATCTCACTGTTATCTGATCTAAAGAAGATAATAATTATATCTGAAGGGGAACAGAATGAAGATAAGAAAAATAATGGAACTACTGGAGAGTTTTGCTCCTGCCCGCCTGGCCTATGATTGGGACAATGTAGGATTGCTTCTGGGCGAATTGGAGAGTGAAGTCTCGAACATTCTGCTGGCACTGGAGGTGACCCCTTCAATCGCTGATTATGCAATAAAGGAAAAATTTGATCTGATCATTACCCACCATCCACTCTTCTTAAAACCCCTGCACAGGATCAATGACCCCCTGATATTCAAACTGATCAGGAATGGTGTCTCTCTATATTCGATGCATTCGAACCTCGATATCATCCGGGAAGGAGTTAATAAAGCTTTAGCCGATAAGATCGGTCTGCAGAACCTGGAATTCATCAATCGAGACACCAGAACATTTCATATTGCCCTCTACGTTCCTCCAGTAGAGGCTCAAAGAGTAGCCGAAGCAGTTCATCAGGCCGGTGCAGGCGTAATCGGAAACTACAGTCACTGCCTGAACAGCTATACAGTAGATGGTCAGTTTAAACCACTCAGTGGAAGTAACCCCACAATTGGTGAGACCGGAGAGATGGAAAAGATGGAGGAGATGAAACTCGAATTCTTTGTAGACGAACCTCTTCTCCAGAAAGTTATCCAGGCAATAGAGAATTCACACCCTTATGAAACACCTGCCTATGCAATCTCCACATTAGAGCAAAAGAGTCTCAACTATGGACTTGGCATTATTGGAGTGCTTAAAAAGCCCACAACACTGAGAATACTCGCCACCGAGACCAAAAAGGCCTTAAAAGCGAATTTTGTAAAGCTCTGGCCGGCTAACGAATCACCCGATAAAAAAGTAAGAAAAGTCGCTGTTTGCGGAGGAAGCGGTAGCAGTTTGATCGATAGCGTTACAGGCAGGGCAGACGTCTTCATTTCCGCTGACTTTACCTACCATAAGATCCTCGAAAGTCGAATACCACTAATCGATGCCGGTCATTATTTTACCGAATACCCGGTCCTCCAGGTGCTTAAAGATCTCCTTTTACCGCTGAAGATCAGAACCGAAATAATGGAAATAGGAAAGGGAGATGCAGGGAAACTACTCTGTTTCTGATTTAAGTAGTTAAGTATTTCCAGAAGAATATTATTGACAAATTTTGCTGTTAGGTTAACTATAAGTGTAAGTTATTGATAGTGTAAGAAGAAAAGACCGGAGGAAGTGGATAAACGAGGGGGTTTCGTTTCAAAGTACTAGCGAATTGTAGCAGAGCGTAAATCCTCCGGTCTTTTATATCCTGTTCCTGATTATTTATCTGTTCCGATATAATCTCATCTCTCTTCTATCAGGCAGTCAATCCTCTATCTTATTCAACCAGGTGGAAAAGGAACTCTCTCCCGTCAAAATCGGCCTCTACTTCAGAATTCTCACTTATCCTGTTCTCGAGGATTTCCAGTGCAAGTCTGTTTTCCAGGTCACGCTGGATAACGCGTTTTAACGGCCGTGCACCAAACTGTGGATCGAAACCATCTTCCGCCAGCCTGTCGAGACATCTGTCAGTCAGCCTTAACCTGATCTTCTTATCGAGTAATCTGTTCTGCAGGTAGGAGACCTGAATACGGACAATGTCTCTAATCTGCTCCTTAGACAACCTGTGGAAGACAATTATATCGTCCAGGCGGTTAAGGAATTCCGGTTTAAAATACTGCTGCAATACTTCAAACAGTTTTCTTCGTAATTCCTCTTCCTCTTCACCACTATGTTCAAAGATCATCTGAGAACCGATATTGGAGGTTAGTATAATTACCGTATTCTTGAAATCGACCGTTCTACCCTTACCGTCTGTCATCCTCCCATCATCGAGAATCTGTAAAAGGACACTGAACACGTCGCTATGTGCTTTCTCGATCTCATCGAAAAGGATAACACTGTAAGGGCGTCTTCTGACCGCTTCTGTCAGATAGCCACCCTCTTCGTAACCGACATATCCCGGAGGTGCACCTATTAATCTCGCCACTGAATGCCGTTCCATAAATTCTGACATATCGATACGAATCAGCGCTTTCTCTGTGTCGAAGAGAAAAGCTGCCAGCGATTTAGCCAGCTCGGTCTTTCCTACACCGGTCGGACCCAGAAAGAGAAATGACCCGATAGGTTTTTCTGTGTCTGCCAGGCCACTACGTGATCTGCGAATAGCATTGGATACCGCCTCTATTGCTTCTTTCTGGCCCACTACCCGCCTGGAGAGAACCTCTTCCATTTTGATAAGTTTCTGCATCTCACTCTGCATGAGTTTGGAAACCGGAATATGGGTCCATTTGGCAACGATCTCGGCTATCATCTCTTCATCTACCTGCTCTTTCAGGAGCTGTTCTTCTCTGGGGATCTCTTTCATCTTCGCTTTCCAGCTGTCGAGCTCCTTCTGCTTCTGCGTTAAACCACCATACTTCAATTCGGCTACTCTGCCCAGATTACCCTCTCTCTCTGCCTGCTCGGCCTCTGCCTTCAGAGTGTCTATCTCTCCGGAGATTGCACTGATCTGCTTCAATATCTCCTTCTCTCTGTTCCAGAGTAGAGTTAGACGCTTCTCCTCTTCGGCAAGCTCAGCCATCTCTCGCTTCAGCCGCTCAAGTCGCTCCTTCGACAGAGAGTCCTTCTCCTTCTGGATTGAGAGCTTCTCGATCTCTAATTGTCGTATCTTACGCTTGATTTCATCTATCTCTACCGGCATCGAATCTATCTCCATCTTGAGATTGGCACACGATTCGTCAATCAGGTCTATTGCCTTGTCCGGCAGAAACCTGTCTGCTATATAACGGTTGGAGAGTACAGCTGAGGCTACAAGTGCTCCATCCGTTATCTGAACTCCGTGATGAACTTCATACTTCTCCTTTATACCCCTCAAAATGGAGATCGTCTCCTCGACCGAAGGTTCGGATATCTGGATCGGTTGAAATCTTCGCTCCAGAGCTGCATCCTTCTCGATATATTTGCGATACTCGTTCATGGTCGTGGCACCGATACAATGAAGAGTCCCACGTGCAAGCGCTGGTTTCAGCATATTGGAGGCATCAACTGAACCCTCTGCAGCACCTGCTCCCACTACCGTATGGATCTCATCAATAAAGAGTATTATCTTGCCACCAGCAGCTTCGACCTCTTTCAAAACAGCTTTCAACCGCTCTTCAAACTCCCCACGGAACTTGGCACCCGCGACGAGTGCTGCCATATCGAGCTCTATCAATTCCTTCCCCTTCAAATTGTCGGGGACATCCTGATCGACTATCCGCCTGGCCAATCCCTCGGCTATGGCTGTCTTCCCCACTCCGGGATCGCCTATCAAAAGAGGATTATTCTTGCGCCGACGCGACAGGATCTGTATCGTTCTCCTGATCTCCTCGTCTCTCCCTATTACCGGATCCAATTTGCCCTGAACTGCTAAACTGGTTAGATTGCGGGCATACTTCTGCAATGCCTGATACTTCCCTTCCGGATTCTGGTCAGTAACTCGCTGCGTCCCCCTCACCTCTTTGAGTGCAAGCAAAACTTTATCCCTGCTGACCTGAAACTTGCGTAACAGGGCCGAACTACTCTTACCTTTCGCTATTATGCCCAAAAGAATATGCTCCAGACTGATATAGTCATCCTTGAAACTCTTCTGCTCAGATTCGGCCTGCTTTAAAACGTCGTTTAACTCACCAGATAGATAAACCTGCTGGATTCCATCTATCCTCGGTAATAAAGAAATCTCATGGTCTATCTCACTACGAAATCTCTCGACATCAACATCTATCTTTTTCAACACAGGAACAATAAAACTATCCTCCTGGTTTAATAAACCGGATAAAAGATGGAGTGATAATATCTCCTGCTGACCATTCTCCTCAGCTATATTGCGGGAAGCTTCCAACGCTTCCTGTGATTTGATTGTAAATTTGTTGAGATTCATTCTTTCTCCTCCTCTTAATACATATCCAATAGTAATATAGTGAGAAAAGGCTCATTGTCAATAAAAAAATTAGCAGTCGCTTTAATCGACTGCTAATTTCATTGCCTCTCTCTGCTGGAGAGGTAACAGATGTTATTCTTCTACTTCTTGTTATTTATCCTTCGGTTTATTTATCGGGATATTGATATCAAATCTCACTCCACCTTCGGGGAGATTTTGGGCTATCATTTCACCATTATGGTCTTTTACCGTCTTGTGGCAGATGGCAAGGCCCAAACCTGTTCCGGAGTTCTTACCGTAGGTAACGAATGGTTCGAAGAGCTGGTCCATGATCTGTTCAGGAATTGGTGGTCCATCATTAGCGATCATAATATGTAATTTATCATCAATCATTTCGGTTTTGAGGTCGATCTTGGAACCTCTTCTATCCATTGCTTCGACACCATTTTTAAAGATATTGAGGATGGTATGGCGAATTTTCAGGGGGTCGAAAAAGACCTTTTCCTTTACGACGTTTACCATATTCATTTTGATTTTGTGCACCTCGCTAAGTGGTGAAAGTTCTTCCCTGAGGTCATCAATAAAGTCCTGCAGATCAACTTCTGAAATCTTGAGGTTAGATTTCTCTCCTTTGGCAAATTCGAGTATCTCTCTTACCATCTCGTCCAGAATCCTGACCTGTCTGATAATCTTTTGCGTGAAAGGGGTAGCTTTTTCTACGAGCTTTTCTATGACTTCAGCGGTCAGAACTATCACGGTAATAGGAGTTTTAATATCGTGAACGATCTTGCTGGCTGCAGCGCCTATAGCAGCTAGTTTTTTCTCATTGATCAGGGCATCAAGTATTTTGACATACCTTTCGTTAGTTTCTCTCAGTCTTCTGGACATCGTTCTTACTATACTGAAAAGTACTGTCGGGTAGTCTTTACAGATAGTCAGGAAGTCATCTTTGTTGATTTTAAGGAGAGAAGCATCATCTGTAACTGTAACGGTTCCTGATCTCGGTTCGTCATCAATAAGGGCTAACTCGCCGAAATATTCATAGGGTTGGAAGAAGATCAACTCACCTGAAGTTCCTTCTTCTAAATTGATTTTTTTAGTAAGTTTCACCCGACCAGATTTGAGGATATAGAAACAATCACCCGGTTCATCTTCTTTAAAGAGAACTGTCCCTTTCGGATAACTGATCTCCTGAAACTTGTCAGCTATCTTCTGAATAGCTTTCTCATCGAGTGTTGACAGGAAGTCAATTTGACTTATTATCTGAAGATTAGTCATGATTTACTCTCCTATTATAATAATAACTCTTATAATTAAGATGGAGATAATGTCAAATAAAACTTGCAGAATATCCCGAATCCTCTTGAATATCTCCTGGGGATAAGTATGGATAAAAAGGAATTTCAAGCGATAATAGATGAGTATGGACAACAACTTTACGGTTATCTGGTCAGATTTCTGGCGAATCGTGATGATGCAGAAGATATTCTTCATGATGTATTCATCTCTTTCTATGAGCGAATCGACAGAGTGGATCCTGACAAATACAGTTCTTATCTTTATCGTTCTGCTCACAATCACGCAATAAATTTCCAGAAGAAAAGAGGTCGTCATGTGGGATTGTCTGAGAGCCACATTTCAACTCTGGCCTCTGACGATGAATCTACCGGAGAGGAAGAGGAGAAGAATGAGGAGATCCGTAATGCACTGCAAGAGTTAAAACCCAAAGAAATGATGGTTATCGAGCTGAAATATTTTCAAAACAAGAGCTATGATGAAATTGCAGAGATTATGGGAAACACTTCCAGAGCGGTAGATTCACTTCTAGTGAGAGCAAAGAAAAAATTACGAAAAAAAATGCAGGGTTTTGAGAGTTGAATTGTCATACTAAGTGAGGTGTAAAATGGAAGAAAGGAGAAGATGTAAAGAGATAAGGCCAAAGATCAGTGCCTATCTTGATAATGAACTGACGGTAGAAGAGCAAATAGCTGTTGCCAGACATATCCTCAGTTGTGAGGAATGTCGAAGAGAGCATGATTCTTTAAAGAGTATCGATACTCTACTGCTTGACTACCATAAGGAAGAGTTACCTCAATCCTTAAAAAACAGGCTGTACAGCATACCCGAACAGCGGGAAGTTATCAGGAAGGGTTATGCTGTTCCCGGTAAACTGTCTGCATTACCAACGGCTGCAGCAATACTTTTAACTCTCTTTTCAGCTCTCCTTTTGGGTAGAACCTTCCTCGCTCAGAGTCCAGACGGTAATTCTCTCTATGAAAACTATCAACTGGCTCAGAGCAGTTTTTATGATATGTGGGAGGTGATCAGTTATGAATAACAACTGGAAAAATGTTTTACTGATCTGTTCTCTCCTGTTCAATCTTATCCTCATCGGTTTTATCCTCTATCCAATGATCTGGAGACCAAAACCTATTCCTGTAGTAGCTCGAACAGAGATAAACCGGGAAGCATTGCTGGAAAAGCAGCATGAGATAAGAGAGATGAGAATGGAATTCATCACCCACAAGAATAGATTTATGTCCGCTCTTGCTCAACCGGATATCAGTGAAGATGAGCTGTATAGACAACTCGATAATCTGTTAAAGAAACAGATTGAAATGGAACAGGCAATCGGTATGAACCTGATAGAGATTAGAAGTAATATGACCGCCGAGCAGGCTAGAAGATTTTATAGAGAACTCCCTCATGCTGCGAGGGATAGAAGAGATATAATAAGAAGAAGGAGGTAATCAACAATGAATAGATTACTCATAATTACACTCATCGTACTAATGGCAACAGCTCTTGTCGCCCAGGAATTGAACACCCCCAGAGTCAATCATCTCAGAGATAGAAGAGAGAATATCAATACCCGAAAACCGGATATGGAGAGAATGCGCAGAGATGAAAGCATGGGCATACTGGGCAGATTAGACCTTAGTGAACAACAAAAGGAACAGGTCAGGACTTTTCAGCATGAACACCGACTGGAAGTTATCGACCTGCGTGCCGAGATCACCAAGCTCAGGCTGCAGAAAGAGAAAGCACTCAGGGATTATGATTTCCGGAATGCTAGGTCCTTGAATGACCGTCTCCATAACAAAATGGGAGAACTGGCAAGCAAAGATATCGAATTGCGTGAAAAAATCCATCAAGTACTGACAACAGAACAGCGAGAAGAATTGCGTGAAGCACCCAGGTCAAGGATGATGCGCAGAGATATCGACGATTCTGAATAGTTGATCTTTCACCCCAAAAGCCCCCAATGAAGAACCGTACAGATAATTGATCTGTACGGTTCTTCTTTTTTACTTTCTCTTTGGTTATTTGCAACAAAATTGTTGACTATCAGATAGTACGTGCTACAAGAGTTCAATAAATATTGAGTGGGTTGTAAATGAATGAAGTAGATAAGATAATCCCTTTGTTACAGGAAAATATATCATTAAATATATTACTCTCGATACTGATCATTCTCGTTCTCTGGCTAATAAACAAAATAGTCCACAGTATTTTAGAGAAGAAAATCTCTGATGTAAAGAGCAACTACAAGTGGAAGAAAACGACATCTTATATCTCTGTCTTTCTCGGTTTTATCCTGGTCGGGAGAATCTGGTTCGAAGGAATTCAATCCCTGGCAACTTTTTTGGGATTACTCTCTGCCGGATTGGCCATTGCTCTTAAGGATGTGATTTCCAATTTCGCCGGCTGGTTGTTTATTATGTGGCGAAAACCTTTTCTGGTAGGGAATCGTATTCAGATCGGCAATCATTCGGGAGATGTGATCGATATAAGGCCATTTCAGTTTACTATTCTGGAGATCGGTAACTGGGTCAAAGCAGACCAGAGTACCGGAAGAATGATCCATATTCCCAATAATCTCATCTTCACTCAACCACAGTGTAACTATGACTACGGATTCAAATATATCTGGAATGAGATTCCTGTTCTGATTACTTTTGAGAGTGACTGGGCAAAAGCGAAGGAGATATTGAAAAATGCTGCCGATAAAAATGCTCTCGAACTGACTGCAGAAGCTGAAGAACAGATAAAGCAGGCAGCCAAAAAGTTCCTCATCTTTTATAACAAACTGACTCCGAAGGTATATACCTCTGTCGAAGATAGTGGTGTACTACTAACGATCAGATATCTGACAGAAATCAGAAAACGACGAACTACAACAGAATTAATCTGGGAGGAAATTCTGCGGGAGTTTGCCAGATACGACGATATCAATCTGGCCTATCCTACATACAGAAGAGTTGAAAAATAGATACAAAGAGTCTCCTGAAACAAACAGCGGATTATCTGTCCCGAAGAAGATGAAAGATTCAGTGATGATCCAGGCTGAGGTTAAGAAATGAATAAAAAATTACCGTTAGTTCTCATTATCGTTGTTATTGTTGTTCTTTTGATCCTGGCTTTTACCGGTCATGATTCAGAAGAGCCTTCAGAAAATGGTCTAAGGATCGTAACTACTATCTACCCTTATGAGATACTCGTTAGAGAACTGATATCCGAAAGAGGGGAGGTAACAAGTTTTATCCCACCAGATGCCTCGCCACATACCTATTCGCCAAACCCCAGGGATATGCAGATGCTGGAAAGGGGAGATCTGGTCATCTCCAATGGATTAGGATTGGAGATGTATCTGGATAACTTTCTGGACTCTATTACCGGCAGACATATCTCGGCTGCTGATTTTCTCTCTGAGTTAGAGGAGAATGAGCAGGGCAACCATCAAACACATAACCACGGGATAAATCCCCACATCTGGCTGGACCCTGTTTTATTGAGCAAGATAGTAGAGGGGATATCACTCAAACTGCAGGAGATCGATCCGGATTACAGAGATTATTACTGGGAGAGAAATCAGCTTCTACAGAGGAAATTTTCAGAACTCAATGAAAAAATATCGGCGCAGAGAGAAGATCTGGACAAGATCAGCATAATCAGCTTCCATGATGCTTTCCACTATTTCAACCAGCGTTATAATATAAACTCTGTTGCCACTGTCGTACAATCTCCCGGAAAAGAACCTACACCCCGTGAACTCATCGAGCTGGGAGGGATTATTCAGGAGAACAACGTCAGAGTAATTCTCATAGAACCACAACTCAACCCCAAAGCAGCAGAATTGATTGCCAGTGAACATGATATTAAGCTGCTTATTGTAGATCCTCTTGGCAGCTATTGGCAAGTTGATACGATAGACGACTTGATTATTCACTACTGGGATGCTATCAGAGAGTTCTCGGAAGATTCCAGGTAAGTTTCAGGATTAGAACTTATGCCTGTCATTGAGATAAGAGATCTTAACTATAATATCAATCGGAAACCAATACTGCAGGATATCAATCTCAGCATCAAAGAAGGTGAATTTGCTGCTATTCTCGGTCCGAACGGTGCAGGTAAAACTACTCTTCTGAGAATCATACTCGGGATGATAGAAGACTATAGAGGAACAGTTTTCATCTCAGGGAAACCGAACCGAGAATGGTTAAAGCAGAATAGAATTGGGTATCTCCCTCAGGCGGAAAAACAGGAAGCCGATTTTCCTGCCACTGCCCTTGATATCACCCTGATGGGTTATGCTGGAGTAAAGGGGCTCTTCCATCCCTTCTCCGACAGAGATAGAAAACAGGCCTATACCTTTCTGAAACAGGTCGGAATGGCCAATAAAGAACAACAATACATCGGATCTCTTTCCGGTGGCGAGTTCCAGAGAGTTCTCCTTGCCAGAGCCCTGATGTCGGGAAGTGATCTCCTTTTCCTTGACGAGCCGGAGGCCAGCCTTGATACTGAAGCTGTTAAAGGGTTTTTCCAGCTCCTTAAAGAACTCAACCGTCAGGGAAAGACTATCGTTGTAGTTTCTCACGACCTGCATATATTGACTCAACATACTAGTTTTCTAATCTGCCTTAACAGGACGCTCCACTTTCACGATAAGACCGAACTTCTCAATGCAGAAGTGATTAAAAGAACTTACGGTGAAGCGGTAAAACTGGTAGATAAGATATACTGATTAGAAAGGGAGTATACAGATCATGGAACTGCAGGAGATTTTTCAATATCGTTTTCTCTTACATGCCTTTATTGGTGCTCTTCTCTCCGCTGCTGCCACCTCACAGTTATCGGTCTTTCTAACACTAAAAAAGATCTCCTTTCTCGGTGAAGCCTTCTCACATATCGCCTTTGCCGGAATAGCACTTGCCCTGCTTATCGGGACTGAAATCACACTCACTACCATCGGATTTGTCGTTATAGTCGCAATACTAATCGGTATTGTATCTAAATATTATCACTATCAGGAATCGAATATTATTACGATCTTCCTCTCGGTGTCTATGGCCATAGGGATTATTCTGTTAAATATAAACAGAGAGTATACACTTGATCTTACGAGTTATCTCTTTGGTAATGTGCTCCTCATAACGACAAAAGATATAACCTATCTCAGTATACTACTGATAGTTAACGCCCTGTTCATCTCGCTATTCTTCAAAGAATTATTCTATATGACCTATAACTACTCTGTGGCAAGAATATACGGTATTCCGGTAGATCTGGCCTACTATCTCTTTATTATTATACTGGCTATCAATATCGTAGTTTCGGTCAAAATTGTCGGTGTTATCCTCATTACTGCTCAGCTTATTCTCCCGGGCATCTCGGCACTAAATCTGACCAGAAAGATGCGTTCCGCTATCCTTCTTTCAGTTCTCTTTGCTGAAATTGGAGCGATAGGAGGATTTCTCCTCTCTTACCAACTTAATCTCCCCTCAGGCGGAACCATTGTCATCCTCTCTTTTATCATCTTCATCCTCACTCTGATATACAAGGAATTTCGAGTAAAGTTCGGGTCTGAAGTTACCTGAATCAGAACAGGGGTAAATAATCTGCAGCTTGTAATTCTCAGGCAGAGAAAAATTAGGGTGAAGTACTTCTGTATATAATATCTCTATTTATCCTTGACAGATACAGCTTGCTCTTTTTCGTGGTAATAATTATTATGAGATGGACTGAAAACAGGAGTTAATTATGAAAAAAGACATACATCCGAAGTATCATAAAGTGACTGTCACTTGTGCTTGTGGAAACAGTTTTGAAACAAAATCTACAAAAGATAAACTGTCTGTAGATATCTGTTCCGCCTGCCACCCATTCTATACAGGAAAGCAGAAGATCCTTGATACTGCAGGTAGAGTAGAGAAGTTCAACCGTCGCTACAAGAAAAAGCAGGAAAAAAGCGAATAGTTTACAGAAAACAAATCATTGAAAGGCACCACCTGTTTAACGATAGGTTGGTGCTTTTTTAATGTAATGAAGGACAGATAAATATGGAAAATCCCCGTTCTCTCTCTATCGGTGGTCAGGCTGTAATTGAGGGTGTGGTTATGCGCGGCCCTACCTATCTCTCTACAGCTGTAAGGCGAAAAGACAACTCGATTGAGGTCAAAAAAGATAAGTTTATCAGTATAACGAAAAGGAATCGTTTCCTGGGCTGGCCGGTTATCCGTGGTTTTGTTTCTCTTATAGAAGTTCTGATAATCGGACTGAAGACACTCCAATTCTCAGCAGAAAGAGCTGAGTTAGACGAAAAGCTGGAAGCAGAGAAGCGAAAGAGAGAAAAGCAGGAAGAGGACGGTAACGATAAGACAGGAAAATCGGAGCAGAAGAAAAAGAGTAAGAAGAAGAATGAGAATCTTGAAATGTTCTTTGCTATTGCCTTCGCTTTCGTTCTCGCCTTCGGGATCTTTACTTATCTCCCCTATCAGATAGCATATCTGCTGAACCTCTCCAGAGAATCGCTCTATTTTAATATTTTTACCGGTTTAGTGAGAATCTTCTTCTTTCTCATCTATGTTAAGCTGATTAGCCTTTTAAAGGATATCAGAAGGATTTTCCAATACCACGGTGCAGAGCATAAAACAGTTCACGCTTATGAAGACCAGGTCTCTCTGGACGCTGAAAATGTAGATAGATATACTACCATACATCCCCGTTGTGGCACAAGCTACGTGTTCCTCGTACTACTCGTTTCAATTCTTGTTTTCTCGATATTAGACACCATTTATACAGCCCTGCTGGGAGAACCGGCACTCTTTGTCCGTATTTTCTATCATCTACTCTTTGTCCCTCTTATTTCCGGACTCGCCTATGAAGTACTGAAGATATCGGGTAAGAAGATAAATAATCCAGTCATTCGCCTTCTTACCCTACCCGGTCGTATGTTACAGAGAATAACTACCCAGAACCCTGACAGAGAGCAATTAGAAGTAGCAATTGTAGCCCTGGAATCTGCTCTGGAGTTATCAACTCCTGACAACAGCTCAATTGCTTACAGAGAAATCTCTGGCAAGAAGAGTGAATTGGAAGTGTTAGATCCGGTAATTGAGAAAGAAAATAACACGATAAAAACTGCCAGCCAGAAGTAATTATGAAAATACCAGAAGAAAAAATAGCCGAATTAACAGCAGAATACGAAGATCTCAAAGATCAGGTGAGTGATGTATCACTAATGAGAGATCAGCGGAAATATCGCCAGTTATCACGCCGTTTCAATGATTTAAACGAGATCGTCACTCTCTACAGGGTAATCAAGGATTTGCAGAACAGCCTGAAAGAGCACAAGAAAATGAAAAAGCATGAAAATGATCCGGAGTTCTTAGCACTGATAGAGGATGAGATAGACAAAGAGGAGAGCTTGATCAGCAGAAAGATCGATAATCTGATGGAACTCCTCATACCCAGAGACCCGCTAGATGAGAAGAATGCTATCGTTGAGATTCGTGCCGGAACGGGTGGTGATGAAGCCGCCCTCTTTGCAGCCGATCTTTTCCGTATGTACAGCTATTATGCTGAAAAGAAGAGATGGAAACTGACAGTTCTCAGTTCCAACCCAACAGCTCTCGGAGGCTATAAAGAGATTATTTTCTCGCTCGAAGGGAATGGAGTTTATGGGGATATCCGTTTTGAGAGTGGAGTCCACAGGGTTCAGCGTGTTCCGGATACCGAAGCGGGTGGGAGAATACATACTTCGGCTATTACGGTAGCTGTCCTGCCAGAAGCTGATGACATAGATCTGGAAATAGATGAAGCAGATTTACGCATAGATGTCTATCGATCTTCTGGTCATGGTGGCCAGAGTGTCAATACGACCGATTCAGCGGTCAGGATAACCCATATTCCCAGCGGCCTGGTCGTTACCTGTCAGGATGAGAAATCACAGCTAAAAAACAAGCTGAAGGCAATGAAAGTCCTGCGAGCAAAGCTGCTCGATATAGAAATATCAAAGCAGGAGACAGAGAGGGCATCAACCCGTAAATCACAAATCGGGACAGGTGATCGGAGCGGGAAAATCAGGACCTATAACTTCGTTCAGAGCAGAGTAACCGATCATAGAATTAATTTGACATCCTACAGGCTGGAAGATATATTGAAAGGTAATATAGATGAGTTTGTTGAAGCATTGAAGCTGGCCTATAAGAATGAAATTATAGGCGCGAATAACGAAGATAACAATTAAAGAAAATTAGGGGTGCTTGCTGCAGTATAGCAGGGAGAATGGAAGTTATAGCTTTAATAATTATCCTGATATTTTTTGCCCTCTCTATGTTCTTTTCAGGGATGGAGACGGGTCTGATATCGATTGACCGTCTCACATTGGAACAGGATGCCAAAGACGATCCGATGAAGAGGAAATTGCTATCCTTTATAGAAGATCCTAACCGCTATCTCGGTGTAACTCTTATTGGTAATAATATTGCGATAGTGGGCGTTTCCTCTGTTTTTGCTGTCTATTTTGCTAAATTACTCCCGATGAGCAGATCAGTTTCTACCCTTTTATTAGCGGGCTTGATGCTCATCTTCGCCGAAATTATACCCAAATCGTTCAGCCGGGATAATGCCAATAATCTGGTATCACGCTTTTTCCCTTTATTATTCTTTTTTTACGTAATATTCAAGCCATTTATCTCCCTGATTAACCTGATTTACAGTTTTCTGGCCAAATACTTTGGCCTGGAACGAGATAACCGCTATTCATTTTTAACACGGGAGGACCTCGCTATCATACTATCTGAATCAGAGCTGGGAAGTACTCTGCAGCAACCTCAGCGAGATATGTTGGAAGAGGTACTGGACTTCAACGAGTTGAATGCCAAAAATGTTATGACTCCACGAACCGACCTGGTTGCTCTCGATTTTGAGACCCCTATCACAGAGGTAATAAAAATAACCCAGCAGGAGGGTTATACGAGGTATCCGGTATATAAGAACGATATTGATAACATCGTGGGAGTAATTATTCTCTATGATCTTATCAAACAGAATAATGCAACTGATCTGAAGGTAGGAGATTTCGTACGGGAGGCTTTCTTCGTACCCGAGACAATGGATTTGAACTCTCTTCTGAGAGAGATGCAACTCCAGCGTAAGAGTCTGGCGATAGTAGTCGACAGCTTTGGTGGGACAGCTGGTATAGTTACCATTGAAGATATTCTCGAGGAGTTAGTTGGAGAGATAGAAGACGAGTATGACTTCGTGGAAGCGGAAGAGAAAGATGTGGAGAAGTTAGGCGAAAACCAGTTCATTGTCAAAGGTGATGTAGAAATAGATCATCTTAATGATGAATACGATACGGATTTACCTGAAGGGGATTACGAAACAATGGCCGGCTTGATTATTGACCGTCTTCTTCGAATCCCTACCAAAGGGACAGTTCTTAATGTCGGTAGATGGCGTCTGGAGGTTTTGGAGGCATCCAGTACTAAAATCCTCAAGGTTAGGATGACCAGACAACCCGAGAAGAAAGTAGTATGATTATTAAAACCAATATCCTGACTCACCAGAGTAAGAGCTCTTTGAGTTATCAAACAGACCGCTATCTGACTGTTGAGAATCATCGAATAGCCCGTATCTCATCAGAAAGTCCTTCAGAGGATTATCTCGATTATAGTAATGCAGTATGTCTTCCCGGTTTTATTGATCTGCACGTCCACCTTTCCCAGATTAACGTCAGGGGCCGGCATGCGAAAGGATTGTTACACTGGTTGAACGAGTTTATCTTTGCAGAAGAGAAGAAGGCCAGGAACCCGGAGTATGCTGCAGAGTTAGCTACTAAGTTCTTTCATTCTCTTCTCTCCTCAGGAACAACAACAGCAGTAATCTATGTAACACCGGATCCCAATGCCTGTGACATAGCCTTCCAGAAAGCAAAAGAAGCGGGATTTCGCACTATCATGGGACAGACACTGATGGACCGCAACTGTCCCGAATTTCTCTGTCGTAGTACAGAACAGTCCCTGGAAGAATCAATACATCTTTACAATAAATGGAACAAGGCAACCCCCCTTCTGGAATACGTCTTTACTCCTCGATTTGCACCTGTTTGTTCAGCTCAACTGATGAAGGGTATAGGAGATTTTGCAGCTGAAAATAAGGCTTTTATACAGACCCATCTCTCGGAAAACTTGCAGGAGATTAACTGGGTAAAGGAACTATTCCCTTCAAGCAATAATTACACAGAAGTCTATCAGAAGTATGGCTTATTGGGAGAGAAAACACTGCTGGGCCATGCTATTCATCTTTCTGATGAAGAGATGGATATCCTTGCCCGAACCGGTTCGAAGATAACCCACTGTCCCGATTCTAATTTCTTCCTCCACAGCGGGATTTATCCTCTTGAAAAGATACTGAAGCATGGGATAACTTTCGGACTAGGGTCTGATGTAGGGGCTGGTACATCTCTCTATATGCCCGACATAATGAAGATGTTTATCTATCGTCAGGATTCCTATTATGTTACCCCTGCAGATGCACTATATTACACTACATTAGGATCAGCAAAGGTATTGGGTAAGGAAGATGAACTCGGGTCCATAGAAGTGGATAAATTAGCCGATCTTGTTTTTCTGCGGAAACCGGATGAGATTGAAGATAGTGCAGAAGCGATTCTTTCTTATCTCACCTATCTGAGTTCTTCTGATGATATACTGGCTACCTATATAGCGGGCGAGGAACGTTACCGCAAACAGAGCATCAGATAAAAATCACAAAAGCTTAACTACCGAGAATTGCGAGCAATACACCAGCCGCAACTGCAGAGCCGATAACTCCCGCAACATTGGGTGCCATTGCATGCATAATAAGGAAATTGTTCTTATCCTCTCTCTGCCCGACTGCATGGACGACTCTTGCGCTGTTAGGAACAGCTGATACTCCAGAGGCACCGATTATAGGATTGATCTTCTCTTTCAAGAAGAGATTTACTATCTTAGCAAAGATCACCCCTGTAGCAGTAGCCATAGCAAAGGCAAAAGCACCGAGCAGGAAGATCTGAATGGACTCGATTCTCAGAAACAGGTTCGCTTGAGTAGCGGCACCAACAGAGAGTCCCAGCAGGATAGTGACTATATCGATCAGGGCATTTTTTGCTGTTTTAGCAAGCCTTTCTGTAACACCACTCTCTTTGAGTATATTACCGAGAAAGAGCATTCCGAGTAGTATAGAGGCCTGGGGAGCTATCAGAACAGTGACGATAAAACCGACAAAGGGGAAGAGTATCTTTTCTCGCTTGCTGACCAGTCTGGGAGCTTTCATACGAATAATCCGCTCCTGTCTCGAAGTCAGAAGTTTTATTATCGGTGGTTGTATTACTGGGACCAGAGCCATATAGGAATAAGCTGAAATGGCGATAGGACCGACAAGATGAGGGGCAAGTTGAGAAGAGAGAAATATAGAAGTGGGGCCGTCAGCACCACCGATAATTCCAATAGAGCCCGCCTCTGCAACAGTAAATCCAAGCAGCAATGAACCGATGAAAGTTGCAAAGATCCCGAATTGTGCTGCAGCACCGAGTACTATCAATTTCGGGTTGGCTATCAGGGTAGAGAAATCAGTCATCGCACCGATTCCGAGAAAGATAAGTGGTGGATAGACACCATATTTTACTCCGCCATAGAGAATATTGAGTACTGAGCCAGGCACATCTATTCCGGAAGCACCGGGCATATTGCCCAGCACCATTCCAAAGCCGATAGGAATCAGGAGGAGCGGTTCGAAGTTTTTGGTGATTCCGATAAACATCAGAATCAAACCAGCAACGATCATAAAGAGATAAGTCCATTCAATTTGGGCAAACCCGGTAGTCTGTATGAACTGCCACAACTCTGTCATCTCTTAGTCTCCTATTTTGACAAGAACGTCACCTTCATTTACTGAGTCACCTTTACTTACGAGGATCTTTTTCACAGTTCCTCCATTTTCGGCATGAATCTCCGACTCCATTTTCATTGCTTCCAGAATGATCACAACATCATCAGGAGATACTTTATCACCCTCTTTAACTCTGATATCTAATACCGTGCCGGGTATGGGAGCTCTTACATTACCATCTACAACCGTTCGCGGTGTAGCCTGTGTAGGTCTCTGCTCCTGTTGTTGATTCTGAGAGAAAGATTTCTTGACTCTCTCTTTAACTTCAGAACCTGCTATTATTATGAGTAGATCGCCTTCCAGAACAGAATCTCCGTTAGAAACCTTTATCTCTTTTATCTTGCCCGAAACAGGGGCTACCAGTTCCGATTCCATCTTCATTGCCTCCAGAGTTATGAGAACTTCACCCGCTTCAACGGAATCACCCTCCTTCTTATGAACACTTATTACTGTGCCCGGTATGGGTGCTGTCAGTTGATCGGATCCGGATCGTTTAACGGAGGAACTAATCTTTTCGGGGTTGATATAGGATTTACTCGTCTGGATAACTGGTTGAGACATATAACCGGCTTCATGCTCTATCTCGATGATATAATCGATACCATTTACGTTTACCCTGGCTTCATTCCCCTTGTAGGAGAGAACCTTAGCCTCATACTTCTCGCCGTTAATCATCATTTTATATTTCTTCATAAATACTCCTTCTCTTGACCTCTCCGGAGACTATTTTTTCTTTTCCCGGATCACTCGATTCGGCATATCGAATTTACCGGAAGTCTTCCATACGCTAACCGGTTCCCTCTTCCAGGCAAGAGTCATCTTACTGAGTTCCTCAGCTTCCTGCAGATGGAAATGCAAGGCTGTTATTGCTGCCACTATTGCATTGTATCCCGTATCTCGTGATTTAATATCCTTTATCTTCACCCGTTTCGTCTCTCTCCCGGCAGATTTCTTCTTCTTTGCCGAAAGACTCTTCGTTTCTCTTTCTGAGAGCTTAACTATTCTACTCAACAAACCGATAAACAATCCAGTCAGAGAGAGACTGGAGAAGATCACCAGCATTCCTACCAGTACGATGTTCCAGCTAAAACCCCAGATCTTACCACTGAAATGAGAACGGGCCTCTTCGATCATATCTTCAGTTACAGCCAGTTCCTCAAGAGTCATATTTCTGTCAGTATCGACCGGTAATTCGAGGTAATTGATTAGATTGATTACAGGAATACCTGTCTGATTCGCTACCTCTGCCAGTGTTGTTTCGGGAGTATAGCGATAACCTGTTCTGTCATCGTATCTACCATAGAGTGTAACAACTGAAGCAGTGATAAGCAAGAGTATCAGCAGAACACGTTTACTGTAGTTTTTTCTCTTCTCCATTCTGGATAGTTCCTCTTCCGTTAGAATCTTACCCTTTAAAGTGGAATATTGCCGTGCTTGCGGGGAGGTATCGTATCTTTTTTGGCAGCAAAAGTTTCCAGTGCCTGCACTATTCTGAACCTCGTCATAGCTGGTAAAATGATGTCGTCTATATATCCTTTCTGAGCTGCTTTATAGGGATTGGCGAACTTGTCGATATATTCCTGTTCTTTTTCCGCAACCAGTTTGTCTATATCCTCTGCATGTTTCATCTCTTTGCGGAATACAATCTCCACAGCACCTTTGGGACCCATAACAGCTATTTCTGCAGTCGGCCAGGCATATACGGCATCTGCCCTCATATGACGGCTATTCATAACGCAATAAGCTCCCCCGTAAGCCTTTCTCAATATCACCGTAATCTTCGGTACTGTCGCCTCGGCAAAGGCATACATCAACTTGGCACCGTTACGGATAATTCCGTTAGCTTCCTGATTGTATCCGGGTAAGAACCCCGGGACATCTTCCAGTACGACGAGGGGAATATTGAAACTGTCACAGAATCTGACGAAACGTGCTGCCTTTGTGGAAGCATTGATATCAAGGCAACCAGCCAGAACCTTTGGTTGATTAGCAACGATTCCGACGGGATATCCGTTCATTCTGGCAAAGCCTACAACAACGTTCTGGGCATAATATTTAGCTACTTCGAGGAAATCCTCGTTATCTACAATCGAATAAATTACATCGAGAATATCGTATGACTTGTTCGGATTATCAGGAACTATGCTATTTAATTCCTCTACAAGCCGGTCTATGGGATCAGTATTGGCTATATTGGGTGGATCCTGCAGGTTATTAGAGGGGAGGAAACTGATCAGTTTCCTGATCATAAGGAGTGTTTCCTTCTCATTCTCGGTCATGAAATGAGCCACACCACTCTTGGTCGAATGAACATAAGCCCCACCGAGGTCCTCGGTACTGATATCTTCGTTAAGTACTGTCTTCACCACTTTTGGCCCGGTGACAAACATATAGCTATTCTCTTTATTCATAATGATATAGTCCATAATTGCCGGAGAGTAAACCGCTCCACCGGCACAGGGACCCATAATAGCCGAGATCTGTGGGATGACACCGGACGCCATAACATTTCGCCAGAATATCTCTGCATATCCTGCCAGAGCATCGACACCTTCCTGTACTCGTGCTCCACCAGAGTCGTTCAGACCAATTACAGGAGCACCAACCTTCATTGCCATATCCATAATCTTACAGATCTTATCGGCATGAGCTTTAGAGAGAGATCCGCCAAAAACGGTAAAATCCTGGGCAAAAACGAAAACCTGTCTTCCGTCTATTGAGCCACATCCTGTTATCACTCCATCCCCCGGATATATGTTCTTCTGCATATCGAAATCATGGCACTGATGAGTGACGAACATATCATACTCTTCAAAACTATCAGGGTCAAGCAGGATCTGTAACCTTTCATAGGCGGTCATCTTGTTCTTCTCGTGCTGTGCCTGGATACGCTTCTCACCGCCGCCGAGACGAGCTACTTCTCTTTTATGTATTAGTTTCTGGACTTTTTCTTCGATAGACATCAATTCCTCTCGAATTTTGGTTAGATTTGTTGGTTAATTTATTTACTGGATAATGGAATAATACTTCTATTACTCTTCACTACCTTCCTGGCAGAATTCGATCAGAACACCACCTGTATATTTAGGGTGTAAGAAGGCGATTTTAGTATTATGGGCACCAGGGCGGGGTACTTTATCGATCGGTTCGATCCCGTTTTCAGAAGCCTTTTTTATATTGTCTTTGACATCATCTACATCAAAGGCAAGATGCTGGATACCCTCTCCCCTCTTTTCGATGAATTTTGCAATCGGACTATCTTCCGAAGTTGCGGCCAGTAATTCCAGTCGCGTATCACCGATCGGAATGAAGGCAACCTTAACCTTCTGTGACTCAACTACCTCGGTACTCGTTACCTCCAGCCCGAGCTTACGATAGAAATCTATTGCCTTGTCGAGATCTTTGACCGCTATGCCGATATGACTTAACTTTTTTACCATCGTATGATTCTCCTGCTCCTTCTATTTGTATTTCCTGGCAAGATCGAAACCGAGCTTCATCGCCTTGAGATTAACATCGACAAAAGACTTCTTAACAGTTGTCTCTATAGCTCTTTTCAGTGCCAGGTCGGTTACTATTCCGGACATCTTCACCAAAAAGGAGAGTGAGAGTATATTTGTTGGCAGAGAGGAACCAAGCTTATCGAGTGCGATCTCAGTGAATGGGAGTTCATATACAGTTGAACTAACGAGTGCAATGTTCTTGACAATGGAATTATCGACAATCAGCAACCCGTTGTCTTTGAGGTCGAAGAGGAATTTATCACAAGCTTCCTGGGTTAGAGCGAGCAGGATATCGAATCTGGTCGCTTCTGGATAGTAGATCTCCCCTTTACTGATAATAACATCTGCCCGGCTTGCGCCACCTCGTGATTCCGGCCCGTAGCTCTGTGTCTGGGTTACTCGTCTCTTATCATTAACTGCTGCATTGGCCAGAACAATACCAGCTAATATCAATCCCTGGCCTCCGCTGCCACTTAATCTTATCTCTATTTTTTTTCGTTCTGATAGCTTCATATTATGCCTCCTTATCTCTCAAACTCTCAGCTAACTGGGCATAACGGGCGGTGTATTCCGGTTTGTTAGTATCATGCTTCAGAATTCCTCTGATAATCTTATTCTCGACCTTCTCGGGTGGGAGCTTATCAATCGCCTTAACACTGATGGAATTATCACGCATATGCTCCATCATTCTGGAAGGGCTACCCTTCTTATTGAGTCTCCCATAGATCACTGGGCAGGCAGAGAATACCTCGAGAACAGAGAAACCGTTATGCATAATAGCCTCTTTGAAGAGATTCTGAATCTCGAGTGAATGAAAGGCTGTAGAACGGGCTACAAATGTAGCGCCTGCACCAATAGCCAGGTCACAGATATCGAAAGGTGAATCGATATTCCCGTAAGGACAGGTCGTTGCCAGGTCACCGGATGGTGTTGTGGGAGAATACTGTCCACCGGTCATACCATAGATATGGTTATTGATAACAACGACAGTGATATCGATATTCCTTCGGCAGCCATGGATAAAGTGATTCCCGCCAATAGCGGTTGCATCTCCATCACCTGTTATTACAATCACCTTCATATGTGGTTTGAACAATTTAATCCCTGTAGCAAAAGCTATTGGACGGCCATGGAGTGTATGCAACGAGTTAAAATCAACATAGACAGGCATTCTGCTTGAACAACCGATACCGGAGATCATCATAATATCATCTTTATCAAGCTGTAGATCGGATATACCTCTTATAATAGACCCGAGGACTATCCCAATGCTACAACCAGCACACCAGACATGGGGAAATTTCTTGTTATGCCTCAGATATTGATGAACTATCTTCTGCGATACATTACTCATTACAACACCTCCTTGATCTTCTTATAAATTTCACCAGGTGTTATCAATTCCCCATTGGCTTTCTGTATCTTCTTGATATCACTATCTTCCTTTTCTTTGGTCAGTCTTTCAACTTCGTGAACTAACTGTCCCTGATTCAATTCGGGGACTATGACCGTATCGACATTTTTCAGCATTTTACGGACCGCATCATCGGGAAACGGCCAGATGGTCAGTGGACGTAGCAGGCCGACCTTAAATCCCTCATCTCTGAGAGCGATGATCGCTGATTTAGCAGCACGGGCTAGTATGCCGACTGCAAAGACTGCTACTTTCGCATCTTCCATCATAAAAGTCTCTATCTGAACAATATCCCGGATATTCTGAGTAATCTTCTTCTTCAGCCTTTTCATCATCGTCGCTACTTCGACTGGTTTGTTAGTCGGGAAACCGTAAACATCGTGTGCCAGTCCGGTTACATGGAACCGGTAACCTTCTCCGTAGCTCGCTAAGGGTGAAAGGTATTTCTGATCCTCATCGTAGTGTTTATACCATTCCGGTGGTACGGTAGGTTTCAGGCGGTTAACAACCCTGAACTTTGAAATGTCAGGGAGGCATACTGCTTCTCGCATATGTCCGAGGACTTCGTCGAGAAGAAGCACAACACAGGTCCTGTACTTTTCCGAGAGATTAAAAGCCCTGATCGTGAGTTCATAGGTCTCTCGAACAGAATCGGGATAGAGCACGATGGCGGGAGCATCTCCATGAGAGCCCCAGCGAGATTGCATCATATCGCCCTGTGAAGGTTTAGTCGGTAACCCTGTACTGGGGCCGGATCTCTGGACATTAACGACGACACAGGGTGTTTCCGTCATTTTAGCATATCCGATCCCCTCCTGCATGAGAGAGAAACCGGGACCACTCGTAGCGGTCAGAGCTTTGGCTCCGGCCAGAGAGGCACCGATGACTGCACAAATACTGGCAATTTCATCTTCCATCTGTATATAGGCACCTCCGCAACGAGGGAGTTCTTCGGCCAGAATTTCAGCAATCTCAGTAGAGGGTGTAATCGGATATCCGGCAAAGAAATTCAGGCCAACCTCTATTGCCGCTCTGGCAACAGCTTCGTTTCCCTGCATTAAAACCCAGTTTTTTACAGGCTCTCTCTTCTCTGGTTTCGGAGTTGTCTTCTTCTTAACCTTTTCTACCTCTTTGTCTTTATCCACTTCTACCCCCTTATCTCTTGGAACCGGTAATAGCAAAATCCGGACAGAGCCTGTCACAGGTTTCACAATGTATGCATTTCTCAGGATGTTTCACATAGGGAGTTCCATCAGCTTTTCTGCCCAGAGTACCTGTAGGACAGAAAGTGACACAAATCCCGCATTTCTTACACCAGTTGTAGTAGATATAAACCGGTGTCTTCTTAAAATCTTCGGAAGCATCTACCTCAACATTTTCGACTTCCATTTTTTCTGGAGAATCATCCTCCAGAATAATAACTCCGTCGCGACTCTTTTCGATTTTTTTAGGCATTTTTACCTTATCTCCTCTCAAATTATGTTACCATAGAATAAAGACAACCAAACCTGTCTGCTGCAAATCTTTGCCCTGAAGTGCCTTTGATGACTGAAATTATAGCTTCTCTGCAGTGGATTTCTTCTGGGGGAATAGACCGGAATTTACAAACAATATTGCCATCTTCCGGTAGAATCTGTTGTCGAGTTATTCTCTTTTCTCTCAATATCATTTATAATTAATATGGTGGCAGGACCCAGACTCGAACTGGGGACACAAGGCTTTTCAGGCCTCTGCTCTACCTACTGAGCTATCCCGCCAACCTGTTCTTCATTGAACACAACCTCGAAAATCGGGGGTAGATGTCAAGGTAAAACGCTAAAATTTTTCTATCACTTTTCGTTCTTTGTATTCAGAAAGCCATTCCTGGAACTCCAGTTCAGCGATATATTCGCGATAATCGTCGCGAACAAACTGAAAAGTATCCCTTCCAACTCTCTGTTTTCTATCTAACCTGTAGAATGTATATTCTTCATCACTGATCTTCATTAAATGACTGACCTCTCCGACTTCTCTGTTGACTGCATCCTCTATGATCTGTTTACTATATCTGATCTGAGGTATATAGCTATCAAGGGTCAAATTAGTCTCTCTCTTCCAGCCACCGAAGAAGACGAGCAGTGAATCCGGATCTGTTTCTGATATGACCAGTTCTCTTATCTGTCTTATGTAGTTCTGGGCGTTGACCTCTCTCTGTTCATCGGAGATTAAACGGGTAATCATAGGCAGAGCTTCTTCGAAAGGATAGACTTGATTTACATCCTTTTCCATTAGAAAGACGATACCGTATCCCTCATCATTTCTGTAGAGGGTGTTGAGTTTCTCATTCTTTCTAAGATTCAAGATTCTGGGGGCATAAGCTTCTATATCACCGAGCGGGCCGAATTCTCCATCTATCCGGTTCTTTTCTGTTGTAAAGACCAAAAGTGAATCGGAAAATGTATTCAAATCTCTAATATCATTCACCTCGACAAAAAATTGCCGTGCTCGCTCATAGGCTTTGGTATCTGCTTTCTGCCAGAGCATCTCTCTCTGGAGTTCCTCTCTTATCTCGTCGTAAGAAAGCATATACGGTTCGACTTCCTTTATCTTTCTCACAATTAACCAGCCTTCATCATAGTATTCGGGTTCACCTCTCTGTCCAGCAGATAGACTCTGCAATCTCTTATACAGGCGGGGAGAGAGTTCGCTATGTAGTACCGGTTCGTTCTGAGGGTAATCAAGCTCAGTCCCGAAACAGAATTGAATCGTCGAGAAGGAGATCTGGTTATCGAGCCAGCTGTTTATCTTCTCTACAAGATCCCGTTCCTGAACTGCCTGATCTCTGATGTAAATATACTCAAAGATGACCTTCGGTTCTGAGTAGAATCTCTCTCTGTTAGCCTGGAAATAATTATACAGCTCTTCATCATCGACTGTGAGAGTGTCAGTAACTATCGGAACAAAGATACCACTCACCCTGATACTGTCGGGTGCTGTGAAGTGATTACGATGACGCTCATAATATTCCCTGTAATCTATCTCTGTTACTTCCCTGTCAATACCCAGTTCCCTGATCAGTAACTCTTCGACATCATCATAGCGGGGCATATAGGTCGGAAAATAGGAGTTTACCCTGTAATATACTATCTCCTGTTCTGTCTCCAGACTGCCCGATTTGTAACTCTTTTCTGCCAGAAGTTGCTCTTTTATCAGATCACTGATAGTTTCTCTGTTGGGTACCAGTTCAAGGAATACCACCTCATTCTTCAGGTTGATTCCGTTAGGAAGGTCTCTGCTTTCAGATGGCAGCATATCATAACCTACAAGGTAGATATTCTCTTCTGCCCATTCTCTCTGCTTTTCTATCTCACTCTCAATATAGATATCTTCAACTCTATCTCTCAGAACTGAAAAAGGTAGACCTTGCTCCTCTTCACTGAAGAGATGACGGTTATTCTCATAAAAGTTTCTCAGCATGCGATCATTGATCCGTAACCCCTTAACCAGCTCAGAACGGTTGAGTGTAAACCTGGTAATATGAACTGCCGGAACGATGAAGTCGTTCAAGTTAGTCCTGTAATACTCTTCATATTGCTCCTGATATTCGCGGCTAACCTTATCTCTTACAAAATCCTGCCAGACCTTCCGGGCCAGGGGGTAGGTCAGTGGATTAGTTACCCTCTCTCTGGAAGTGACTCTATATACCAGATAACCTATCTCTGTCTCTACTGGCTGGGAGTATTCCCGAAGTTCTCTACTCTCTATTTCACCGGTAAGATGCTGGTGAGTGAATATCGACTCTCTGTTTAATTCGGTAAATTCAGTGGAATAGACCTTTGTTTCCATCAAACTGACATCGGTATGCAGCCCATTTATCAGATTATTCCTTAATCTCTCTGCTTCATTCAGGGTATAGGCGTTAGCCTTCTCTTTTCTGATCAACTCCTCTGTCTCTAAGCGTAGAGCGTCAGGAACATAATCGATTTCTAAAAAATACTGATTGATCTCTTCTTCAGATACAGTAAGCATATCATAATATTTCTGATAAGGGACGATAAAGAATTCCACCAGAGAATATTCGGGAACTTCGTACCTTCTTCTGTTTATGCGGTAATATTCATAAGCTTCCAGAGGATGGATAAAGAAAGGGAGATTGACATCGTCTCTATTGATTACTGCATAAGAGATATCAAGATCGGTATTATCCATAACATAGCGGTCGTAGAGTTCATTATCAGAATAGGTAAAACTGTTTTTCAGTATGGTCTCTGTCTTTATTATCAACAACTCTCTGTGTAACTCATTGAGAATCCTCTGAACTTCCGGTGTCTGCTTTAAATTCCTGTACTTCTGCATATCAAAATAACCGTCAGTCGAAAAGCGGGGCAGATCTCCAAACTGGGTTATGAAATATTCATCCACCTCATCTTCGGTTACTTCGATATTGTTCTCCATAGCATAGTGATAGATCAGTTGCTGGTTGATGAGATTATTGAGAGCGATCTCACGCCGCTCAAGATAACCGAGAGTTTCATAACGACTGTCCTCAGTTATATATGCTATCTCCTGAGATAACTGTTCAGTGGTAATCTCACTATTACCGACCCTGGCAACGATCTGACCTGAAAGTGACATATTTAAAGCGATCCAGAAGAAAATTACTGCAATTACTGATTTGTTGAACATTACCGTTCTCCTCGATTAGCTGATAGAGGCTTACTCGTTAAATTAGCCAGAAGGCCATATCTCAGTTTGAGGATAAGATTCAAACTACTGCATCTCATTTTCTGTTTCAATCTCCTCATATTAAGATCTCTTTTTCCTTTCCTCATATACGAAAAATCCTATTCCCACTCTATAGTTGCTGGTGGTTTGGAACTTATATCGTAAAGAACTCTGTTTACTCCGGTAACTTCATTGATTATGCGGTTGGCAACGCGCCTGAGGAAGGGTGCAGGTAATTCAGCCCAGTCGGCTGTCATTCCATCATCTGAACAGACAGCTCTTAAGGAGCAGACATAATCATAGGTCCGTTCATCACCCATAACACCGACAGAACGAACCGGAAGAAGAACAGCAAATGCCTGCCATATCTCGTGATAGAGATTATTCTCCCGTAACTCCTCAATATAGATAGCGTCGATCTCCTGGAGAATATAGACCTTTTCTGGTGTTACCTCTCCCGGTATTCTTACTGCCAGGCCCGGTCCCGGGAAGGGGTGACGTTGCAGAATATGATCAGGGAGGCCAAGCTCCTTACCGACAACCCTGACCTCGTCTTTAAACAGCTCTTTCAAGGGTTCGATAATCTTCAACTTCATCTTATCGGGAAGTCCGCCAACATTATGATGTGATTTGATTGTTGCCGAAGGCCCTTTAAAGGAGACACTTTCAATTACATCAGGATAGAGTGTTCCCTGTGCCAGATAATCGACATCCTGGTGCTTTTCGGCCTCACGTTCGAATACTTCGATAAATGTCTTGCCGATAGCTTTGCGCTTTTTTTCCGGATCGGATACTCCTTTCAATGCAAGGAAAAATTCCTCTCTGGCATCTATCGTTATCAGTTCGAAACTCCCGTAATCCTGAAACGCTCGCTGAACTTCCTCTGCTTCATTCTTGCGGAGTAACCCTGTATCGACAAAGACCGCTATAAGCTTGTCTCCTATTGCCCTGTCGAGCAGAGCGGCAGTTACAGAAGAATCAACTCCTCCGCTCAGGGCAAGAAGAACTTTACCACCTTTGATATTCTCGCGTAACTCATCTATGCTATTCTGAACGAATGAGGTGGCTGACCAGTCACATCTGAATCCCGCAATTCGGAGAAAGTTATCGAGAATCATCATACCGTTCGGTGTATGGGTAACTTCCGGATGGAACTGCAGGCCGAATACTGACCGGTCTTTATGATGTATAGCAGCATAGGGAGAGTTATCGCTTCGGGCAATGACATCAAAGTGTTCGGGAATCCGGGATAGAGAATCTCCGTGACTCATCCATACCGTCTCCACATCATTGAGCCCTTTGAAGAGAGGGTTATCTACCTCAGCCTGCAGCAGTGACTTACCGTATTCCTTTTTTGTTGACCTGCTGACGACACCATCGAACCAGTAAGAAAGGAGTTGCATCCCGTAGCAGATACCAAGAATCGGTATCCCCAGCTCGAGAATACCCCTGTCGGGGAAAGGTGCATCAGTTCCATTAACGCTGGATGGACTACCCGAAAGTATCAGCGCACCCGGGTTGAACTCCCTTATCTCCTCTATTGAAACATTATAAGGAAGTATCTCGGAATATACTCCCAATCTTCTTGTCGTTTTAGCTATTAATTGTGTGTATTGTGAACCGAGATCCAATATCAGAACGACCTCTTTCTCCATCGATTCCCCTTTATCT
>CAZBDV010000028.1:0-28695 GCA_964490765.1 uncultured Candidatus Cloacimonadota bacterium
CCGGTTCGAGGATGCGGGGTGAAAACTCACCGCTTTCCAGGTCTTTGACCTCGGGGACGCGGATCTTTTCTCCCATTCCCCGCTGCCCTTCACGGTAGATGGCAAAGCTGATCGCCTCACCCTGATGCGATATATTAGTATATGCCAATATCTCTAAAGGATAATTGCCTGTAAAGACGGAAGCACCAACACATTCGTCTCCCGCATACACTGCTACTTCCATAACATCGTCATCGTTATCGATGTTCTCGATAAAAAAGGACTCATAGTCTGAAGCTTCTTCGAAACTGAAATACTCTGTTTTAGGTACTGATTCGCGAGGATCCGGGATATATTCGTTGGGAATATTCCACCTGAAAGTTACAGGTTCATTGACTCTTGTAATGACAGAATACATCTTGCCATAAGATACCATACCCGGCGTATAGCATGGTTCATTGGGCATTATTACCCACTCATCCAATCCATCCAGATAGTGCATGCTCCACTCATCTGTCTTAATAGTCCTTAACTGGTCCATAACTGATTCACCAAAGGCATCAAATACCGATTGAGTAAAGGGATGAAAATAACCTATCCAGTTTTCGCGGTCGTTATTTCCCGGTGGTTCCAGGGTGATCCAGGTATCATAATCTACACTTTGACCTGTACAGTATAATAGATGTTCGGAAGCATCGGATATAAAGAATAGCTTATATCCTTTAACACTATTGAACGCAATAGGAAATCCAACCCACTCTATTCCATTCCATCTCATGGAAATGGTTATCCCCAGACTATCCTGTGCTTCAACTTCAGTAACAATACCTTCCAGTTGAGAGAGTAATTGTATTGTATATTCATGATCATCTTGCTCTTCGAGTCTCGGGAAAGACCGCCAATGCCAATTTCGTTCCTTGAACACATGGGCATGAGCATTTGAGATTCGATTATGTTTATGACTTTCCTGCCACTGGAGAGAGGGGTAGTGCTTACGGATATAAGGATTCAAATCAACCAACTTCCAGGTCTCAATAAAATCCCAGGTAGTATAGGTATCATATTGCATCATTTCGAATGTAGTTTTACCTATTCCAATACCGTTATCGTAAGCAAATATATCGATATCCCAGTAGCTGTTTATCGTTACTCCTCCATAAGATTCCAAACCGACAAGACCACCAACATTCTGGCTACCTGTTACAGAAGCGCTGGAATAGGAGTTAATGATTTCACTATTGAGATTGTTTAGACCGACTAACCCCCCTGCTTTCGCATAATAGCTTTCTACCGTTCCGGTTGCATAACAATTATTGATTATACCTTGATCATGATTACTTCCCACAAGACCGCCAACATTATTATTGCCTGCAACATTTACAGATGAATAACTACTATTTACATAACTGCAAACAGATCCGGAGACTAGAGGACCCTGATTTTTGCCAATTAACCCTCCCACACTTGATCCACCAATGACATTTCCTTTAGATGAACTATTATTAACTTCGCCATATTCTACATTTATACCCACAAGACCACCATGAGAATTCGGATAACTTCCTGTTCCTAATACTTCGATATTCGAATGGCAATTGAATATTATACTTTTTTCGCTGTTCATGCCAACAAGACCACCTACAAGAATACCGCCAGCAATGTAGCCTTCGACAGAACAGTTTTCTATGTAACTGTTACAGGTAGTGCCAACAAGTCCACCTACATACATTATACCTGTGATATATACATCCTCCAGGGTAATATTCTTTAGTGTAGCTCCCGTTGTATGGGCAAATAATCCACAGTTATAATCTGTATTTACGGTAAGATTGTTGATTAAAAAACTATTACCGTCGAATGAACCGGCGAAAGAAGCAAAGGTTCCAATTGACTCCCAATTTCCCCAGTTAAGCAAATCTATATCAGCTATCTGTATAAAATGATCCTCCGGGTAAAACCTTACATTATCTAGATGCTCTGGTGTTGCTATCTGCCAGGGCTCTTGCGCTGTCCCGTCTCCGCCGGCGAACTGGGCAGAAAGGGGACTGATAACAGCAACCATTGCTGATAAAAAGATTATCAGCATGATAAAATATCTATGCATAGAGTTCATAAATTCCTCCATATTACTTTGATTGGTTATTTCATCAATTCACACGCCTTTACTTTGGTATTCATAGAAATACATTTACCCGTTTATTGTCCCTCTGTCTAACAATGCAGAGAGACAGAGAGGGAATGAATTTGTTGTGACTCGACAGGCTAGTGGGAGAATAGATAAAAAGTTTATCAGAGGATTGGGCATAGGCTAACTCCTTGCATATAAATAAGTTACATGTGGGGGGGGGTATTCCGGCCCTTCTGTTATTGTTAATCATATAACACTTCCTCTTCTTCAACATCCTGAGCAGAATTCTGTTTTAGCGAGAGTCACGTTCGTTATCATAACATAGATGCTTCTTAATATAAAACTAGTTTATCCGTTAAACTATTGCTGTCAAGTAAACAATTATTACCCTCGCTATTTATAGTGAGATGTTTAGTGTATAATGATTATAAATAACATATAAACGATTGATTAGTAAAATAAATCATTGAGAAGTACAGGAGTCGGATACATCAGACTCCTGGGCTACCTAAAGGTTAGAGAGTAAACCTTCGGGGTATTCAGTCAGCAACGTGAGGAATATAGATCGAGACTACTCACTCCACTTTTTCCTTGTCTCTTTGTTCTTTCTAATAATATTAGTAACACAAATGGAATAGAGAACGTGGAGTATTCAATGATCGATTATCGATTCTATGGTTTTGCTGATAATCTTATAATGAAGGTCCTGGAAGATTTTCCTTCCGACGGGACCGTATATATCTTTCCCACCGAGAACTCGAAGAAAAGTGGTATGTTTCTGTTTCAGAAGGGCTGGCAGTTTTCTACCACCGAGTTTCAAACCCTGGAAGAGTTGAAGGAAAATCTTTTTGTAAGGCCCTCTCTTCTTCTGCGGGAGGAACGTAGAAATCTTGCATTATACCACTCTCTGACCGAAGAGCAGAAAAAGAGGCTGAAGATCAGCAACTATTTTCAATTTATAAGTTTTGCCAGCGACTTTTTTACCTTCTGGGAGGAGTTAACTGAAGAGGAGATTAATCCTGCGCTTTGTCTTGGCACTCTGCTGAAGTCAGGTGACGAGATTCTTGACTGGCAGGCAGATCTTTATAATTTAATGTTAGATATAAGATCAAATTATGAAAAGCTGCTCCAGGAAAGAGATTGGACAGATAAGATTTTTCTATTTACTATTTCTAATTTGACATTCGAGTATTACAAGAGCTACAATAAATTCGTTTTTGTCAATCAGCATTATTATACTCAATTAGAGAACCGGTTATTGAATTCTATGTCCAGAGCAGGGTTTGAAGTTACGGTCTGTTATCAACTGAACGATAGCTTTATCGACACAAAGAAGAACAGGTTATTAGAGTGTCCATCTTTCCCCATAGCGGATCTACAAGATCGTCTTACTGAGAGCATAGAGATTTACAGAGCACCGAATGATTTCACCATGTATGGAAAGTATATGGAAACTATGTTAGAGAGAGGAAATTTGGACAAAGCATTCGACAATCGGCTTTATCAGTGCTCGTATTCTCGTTTTTTTTCTCCAGCCCAATTTGGTGGAATTTCCACTACACCACTGCTCAACAGTCAGCCGGCAATATTCATAGTCTGCCTGACAGAACTGCTGGAGAATATTCTCTATGAGCCGAACAGGAAAAGGGAACTAATTCCACTCGATGTTTTATTAAAAGAGCTCTCGGAACAGGCATTCATCTCCTATATTTTACCTGAGAAGAATCGGCAGGAGTTATTGATACAGGTTATCGAGAAGCTGATCCGCCAGAATCTCAGTTATATTGACCTGCAGCAAGATATGGATCAGTATTACCGACAGGAGAGATTTCTTAAGCAAGCAGAGTGGGATCTCCTTACTGGTGCTCTTAGCTTGATTAGAACTCTACTTGAAAGGCTGGCCGGAGTAGATTCAATCATGGCTCTCATTCATCTGATCGATAGTGAGGACGGATGGAATCTGCAGAAAACAATATCATCAGATGAACTCGAATACAGTAATACTGCCGAGATTCTATATACTACTCTTTCAGATTTCAACAGGCTGGACAATCTTGAATTGATAGACAACAGTACATTCTGGAGTGAAGAGAGAGATCAGAACAGGTTCACACTCTGCAGCAGTATTCTGAAACTGCTGATTCTATATCTCCGACCTCGTAGAGTCACCTGGTATTACCGCGAAGAGGATCAGAAGGGATCATTACATAACCGTAAAGAGATCAGCTCTTTGCTCGACAGCAGAAATCTCTGTTTCGAACAAGTAGCAATCCTCAACGCATCGGAAGGGGTTTTACCTGCAGCACAATCGACACCTTTTCTCTTTACAGAATCTCAACGAAGAAAACTCGGTTTGAAAACCTACGAAGATATCAGATATTGGGAAAAATATTACTTTTTCCGCTTGATTCTGAATTCTCGTAATGTTTATATCTTCGCCCAGCAAAACAGGAATCAGAATATAGAGGTCAGTTCTTTTATCGAGGAGTTGAAACTAATCTTTCAGAATGAGAAAACTATCCGTATCGCAGAAGAGGCGAAACCTCTGCCCGATCAGGGTTACAATGCCTACTATACAACAGTGAGTGATCCTGATAAAGGATACAGAATCAACCGTGATATCTTGAGTAATCCGGAGTTCTACACAATCCCATTCGACAAAGAACAGGATCTGAAAGACAATAACTTGATTCTCAGTCATTCCTCGTTCTCAAAATTGAACGATTCACCTTTCACCTATTATCTAAAGTATATAGCCGGAGTAGAAGAAGAGTACCAGTTAGCCCCCTTCTCCCCGATTCTCGTAGGTTCTATTGCCCATCATATAGTCGAGAGGATCTGGCAGATATTGCCGTTACCGGAAGGGGATGACCTCTCCGAATACTTCGATAACCTTCCTGCAGCAGCGGGAGGTATAATGGAAAAGAACAGAGATAATTTCCTGAATACTGACTACTTCTATTACAGAATTCCGCATACATATAACTACCGATACTTCAAAGAAATCTTTCTACCTGTAGTCGAGGAGGGTGTTGTGGCTTTTTTCGCAATGCTCGGCAGGATAATAGAGGGACGTCAGGGAAGACTGGAGATAGAACATGAAGTGAGAACCACGGACAAGATCCTACCCCTTTACAGTAACAGCGAATGGGAAGTTTATCTGCACGGCCGGGCCGATTTAATTATAAGGTACACCGATGATTTCCAGAGAAAACCTTACATCCATATATTTGATTATAAGACCGGGTCTTTGAACAATAAAAGGTCACTACTCCGGCAGCTGGTTATCTATGAACTGGTCTTTTGTTATCTGACAACACCGGGCAGTATATATAAGAGAGAGAGAGGATGGAGCATTATTCAGGATAAACAGACCAGATCTTACATATATTCATTAAAAAAGCGTGAATTGATCGAGATGTCGAAACTTTTCCAGAAAAAAAGCAAAGAGAAGTTGATTGAAGAATTCATCAATGACACCGAAATTCTTCTTGATAAAATCAGATTACAGGGATGGTTCGGCTTAACAGCCAGGCCTGAATACATCTTGTATCCCGAAATTATCAGAACAGACCTGCTGAGAAAACATATTGATACGAAAGGAATCTGGAACCATAAAGAGGAGACAAAATGAGAGCTCCAGTCAAAAAAATCATTACGGCAAGTGCAGGAACGGGGAAGACATATAGATTATCACTGGAATACATCAATCTATTGTTACAGTACCGTGATTACGAAATCGGATTCGATGAGATACTCGTCATCACCTTTACCCGAAAAGCAACATACGAAATCAGGACCGCAATTATTGAACATCTTGAGAATCTGCTCAGCGACAATGATAAAGGGAGAGTACTGGAGGATAACCTGGAGAAACTGTTCGGATTGAAGTTAGGCGAAACCGAGCTGGTATATCTTCGTAAGGTATATGAGCAGATGCTGGTTAATAAACACAAACTCCAGATCAGTACGATAGATTCTTTTATCAACTCAATCTTCAAAACCGTCATCGCACCATACATCGGAATAACATCATTCAGCATTGATAATGAAGTGAATAGCAGATATCTCCCTCTACTCTATAATCACATTTTTAGTGACAGTAAAGATTCCGAGTCTTTCATTAGGATCTTTCGAACTGCAAAAAATAATTCGCTGGAGCATTTCGATAAACTTATCCTTTCCATAATTGAAAATCGCTGGCTTTTACAACTAATACGTGAGCTAAAAGTGACAGACGATGAGGCTGAAAGGGAGCAATTGGCAGCTAAAAATCTCACTGCTTTTCGGGAGAGATTTGAAATGTTAGCCGAAGAAATCAAGAATTACCTCGTTGCTGGATATAATGAGAGTTCAGAAGATCCTACTTTGATAAAAAGTTTATTCCGCGAGCCCTACAAGAGACTAGTAAACGCTGACAGTATAGTCGATTTTATCAGTGAATTGATCGAATTACTGAAAGATGAAAGAGTCTTGTTCGAAAAGTGGAAAACTCTTTGTAAAGACCTCCGTTTCTGGAATAATCAAAAGATCAGGAAAAGTGATAGCGAATTCAAGGAGCGGATCAACAGCGAAATTGAAATTATCAGGCAGTTCTTCTGCCTTTACATTTTTCAGAAATATCTGCTGCCTGAGGAGAAAGAGATCCTGAAACTGGCTGAGCATATACTAACCGAATATGACAGGCTGAAGATGCGTGATAAGATCTTTACCCACGCCGATATTGCCTATTATACTTTCAAGTATATGTACGAACCCGAACTCTCTTTGATCGACCCTCTCGATGGATCAGTATCCAATCGTTTTTACGAGTATCTTTCAACGAGAACAAGATTCATTCTAATTGACGAGTTTCAGGACACCGGTATCATTCAGCATAAACTGCTCTACCCTATCATCAGTGAGATCATAAGCGGTTCCGGTAGCAGAGAGTATGGTGGGGTTATAATAGTTGGTGACGAAAAACAGTCGATATACGGCTGGCGTAGTGGAGAGAGAGAATTGCTTCTGAATATGCCTGCTATTATTCAGAGTAAAGATTCTACATCACTCGATATGACTTACCGAAGTACAAGATTTATGACCGGATTCATCAACCTGATATTCAGGAACCTGGCAACCAGGCTGAAAGAATATGGACAGCACTGGAATTATGACAAAGATATATCATCTCATTCAAAAGAAGATGATGGTTATCTCAGTATCTCTTTTATGAATAAAAGCAAAAGTCAGACGGATAGTGATAATATTGATACCTCTAACCCCTGCCGGGCTTTCGTGGAAACAGACGTTTTACCTCTTTATGAGAAGAGAAATATAAATCCGGCCAGAAGTGTCATACTCGCACGTAACAATAATCATCTGCAAGACATTGCCTCTGCTCTGGAAGAATACGGGATTGACTACTATCTTGAATCCTCCTTTTCTTTTCTACAGCATCAGGTAATAAAACCGATGATTCATATTCTCCGTTTTATTGCGGAGCAGAATATACTTCACCTTCTCCGCTTTCTCCGCTCTGATTACTGTCTCCTGCCAGCCAGAGAACTGAAAGAAATAGCCCTGCTCCACAACAGAGCAACGACCGAGGAAAAGAGCATTATCCAACTACTGCGTGAAGAGTTCAACCATCATACGAGCATAAAAAAAACTCTCCGTGTATTAGATGAGTATTCTCCTGCAGACCTCATCGGATTTATTATGTCCCTCATACGAGAATTTAATGTGACCGGTCTCTTCCCGGAGGATCATAATATCAAGAACCTTCATCTCTTCCTCGAAACTGTAGCCAGTTTTTTCATACAGATCAGCTCTGAATATCCTAAAAATGTCAACGGACTGCTCACTTTTCTGGCAGATAATGAGAAAAATGAACAATTCCGCCAGGCATGCATAGAGAATATAGACTCATTGCAACTAATGACGATCCATAAGGCTAAAGGGCTGGAATTCGATCATGTCTTTTTCTATTATGATACCAGCGGGTCAAGGGGTAATTTCTCCGGAGACCTGGACTATCTTTACCGTTTTAACAACAGTTACACCAATCTGGAAGAGTTCAGAATTTCATACAACTACTCGTCAATTCTTGAAATGTTCGATTATTCGCTGAAACAGCAGAAGAATGACAGAGTAGCACTGGAAGAACTCAATAACATATACGTGGCCCTGACTCGCGCGAGGTCATCCCTCTCGATTTTTTCGGTATATGAGAGAAAGGAGGGTGTTCTGGCAGCTGCCAGCACCACTTCCGATGAAGAGAAAATGAGTGTGCAACTGATCAAAAAACTTTATCTCGAAACTCTCCTCCATTACCTCAATATCGATCAACAGACCTTACAGGATAGCGAGGAACTCGATAAAGCCCTCTTAAAAAGTGAGATCGGTTCTCTTCCCTCGCTTGAAACAACAACGAAATTACCTGAAGTGGATCAGGTTGAATATGATAGACTGGTCTCTCTACAACGTAGCAAACTCCTTGAAAAAGCGAAGTACAAAGAGGTTGAAAAACTGAACCACAAGACTGTTTACCTGACCAATCAACAAATTCTATATGGTGACCTGGCCCACTACTACCTTTCTTTCATAAAATACGCTAGTAAAGAAGAACTGGAATATGCCCGAAAAAAAACAGTCTCCCGGTATGGAAATCTCATACCATTGGATAGAATAGCAACTATTATCACAAAAATAGGAAAGTTTATCGCCTCTGAAGGTCATGTATTCAGCCGAAGATGGGATAAAGTATTCAATGAGTTGACGGTTTTTGATCATAAAAAAAGAGAATACAGAATAGATAGAATGCAGATTGATAAAGAGAATAAAGAGATACTCCTTATAGACTATAAAACAGGCTCTATCAAAGACTCTGAACAACTGGAAAGATACAGACAAATCGTCTCTAACATCCCTGTCGTTAAGCAGAATAACTACAGAATCGATATCAGATATGTAGAAATCGATACCTGACACTTGACTGATCCTCCCTTCACCCATTGTTATCCCTCTGTCAGCCATTGACAATTCACCATTATCCGCTCAGGCAGAGACTTTTAAGTCGGGCAAAAACCGTTCAGGATTGAGAGAAGCTACCTCTTCGGGCAAGACCTATAATTATCATCCTTACAATAACTTATGGAACTGATATTGCTTTATAATCAAGAGTAATATACTAATTCGATTATGAGGAATTTGATATGAAAAGAGATCAAAAATTATTATTGGCCTGCAAATTATCATTATTTTTGCTGCTGGCATTAACCGGGACTGCTCTTGATGCATCACACGAGATGTTCAGAGTAACAGCAACCGGAAGCGAATTTACAGAGATCGAATTCGATCTCACAGATTATGAATTCACTACGCAAGAGCACGATGGTATTACCTATCAACGGCTTTATCATCCTGAAGCGGGTTATATCTTCACTGAGGGATTACCGGAGCTACCGATCTTAACAGCAATGCTGATGATACCCGATTATGGAGATGTCTCTATCGAGGTACTCGGAATTGACAAAACCAGTCAGGAATCTGATATCCTTTTGTTCCCTTCTCAAGGTCCAGATCTGGTAATTTCCGAAGAGACCGGTTTTCTCTATGATCGTGAATTCTATAAGAAAGATATTTCCTATCCGGCAAAACTAGTCGATATAGGATCACCGATAATAATGAGAGATTTCCGGGCAGTCTCGATAGCCATTTTCCCCTTTTCCTATAATCCCGGTAAGCGTGAGTTAACAATACATCATAATGTGAAGGTACGAGTGAGTTACAATCGACTCCAGCCAGGTGAGAATGAACTGAACAGAAGGTCTGATAGAATATCCAGGAGTTTCGAAAATATCTATCGAGCTGCTTTCCTCAATTACGACCAGTTCCGCAACCCTGATCTGGAGTACCAGGCAAGAAGCATCATCGTCATATATCATCACAGTCCTCTGTTAGAACCTACAGTAAACCAATTTGTTGACTGGAAGAGGGATAAAGGATTTGAAATCACGGCTACAAACACTTCTGCTCTCGGGTCGAGTTATGCTATAAAGAACTATATCCAGAATGCTTATGATACGTGGGAAAATCCACCGGAATACATTATTCTTATTGGTGGTGGGTCTGGTAGCTTTTCCATTCCAAAGTTCTATGAATACAGCGCTGATGGAGACCACCCTTACGGTCTCTTAGAGGGTAACGATGATATCTCCGATGCTTTCGTGGGTAGATTTCCAATCGCTACTTCCGAACAACTCGTAACGATCTGGAACAAGTTACGAAACTATGAAAAAGAACCTTATTTGACCAACACTGACTGGTATGAGCATGCACTCCTGGTCGGTGATGCTACCACCCCCTCAGGAATCTCCCCCTCTATCACCATGAGATTTGTGAAAGAATTGATAGAGTATTACAATGAGAATTTTCAGTTCACTACACATTATACAGGATCAGCGACTACCGTCATTAACAATGCTTTCAATCAGGGAATCAGCTTCTTCCCCTACAGGGGCTATATAGGCATGTCTGGCTGGACTGCAAATGCCTCATCTCTCAATAATGGTCTGATGCTCCCCAATTGCTTCTTTATCTCCTGTGCTACATTATCTTTTTCTAATAGCAGCAACACAGAATCAGTAGTAAATATGGGAACCCCTGTTACTCCCAAGGGTGCCATAGCAGCTATAGGAATGACCACCGGCTCAACAAGAACTGCTTTTAACAACGCTTATGTAGGAAGTTTCATGTATGGTATATTTGCCGAGAATATCCGGACAATGGGAGAAACTCTGGCCAGGGGCAAGCTCTTCCTGCACCAGAACTGGGATATTGTTCATCCCGCAAAACCACCTATCCATTCCCAAAAAGCGAGTCTGATGGGTGACCCTTCAGCTGATATATGGGCAGGACTGCCGAAAATTATGAATGTTGCTTATGATGAATCCTTACCGATCGGTGCAAACTATATTGACATCACTGTAACTGACGATGACAGCCAGCCGATAGAAAATGCCTGGGTAACTATTCGTCAAGTTGACGGAAGCAATGAAGTGTTATTCGAAACAGACTATACGGATGAGAATGGGCATATTACCCATATTTTCGATTCCGGTGCAACTGGAACAGTCAAGGTAACTGTTACTAAACCCGATTATATCCCCCATCTCGGTACTTTTTCATTTGACGGTGATCCCTCTGTTGCTCTGGACGGAATTGATATCAACGGAGAGACAAATGCGGGTAATAGTGCAGGCATCGATCTTACTCTGAAAAACTACATGAGTTCTACAGCAACCAACGTTAGCGGAACCCTCTCCATTGATAGTGAATTTATCGAGGTCACTCAGGCAGTTTCTACATATCCAGATATTCCAGCTGCTGGAACGGGAGATAATGTTACAACTTATCAGGTCAGCTTCTCACCCGATACCCCTTCCGGTTACAGAGCTTATTTCGACCTTGAAATCAGCGAAGGTATATCTAATAACTGGCTGAGTAGATTCGTTCTGATAATTAACAATGGGCATCTCGTTGTTGAAGATATATCCTTCAGTGTAGGTAATGTTATTGAACCAGCTCAAAATGCCGAGATGTATGTTACCCTCCACAACTATGGCAATCTGGACGTTGATGATGTCTATGGTACTCTGAGCGGTGAAGCTTTCGGTTTTACTATTCTCGAACCTACTGCCTATTTCGGCAACATTGCCGCAGGTGAAAATGCGACGAACAGTCTGGAAAATTTTGAAGTCGCTGTATCCGGCACTGTGATTCCCGGAACAGTTTTCAATCTTGAGATCGATCTCTACAATAGTGACGGATTTGCCCAGACAGTGCCATTTAATCTATCAGTCGGAACTGTTACGGTTGATGACCCACTCGGGCCAGATTCATTCGGCTATATCTGTTTCGATGATGGAGATGACACCTATCTGGAAGCACCTGTATACGATTGGATAGAAATTGCTCCCTCTCTCGGTGGAAGTGGAGTTAATACCGGCTTACAGTCTGATCATTCCAATGTACAGCAGGTAACAACTATGGATCTCCCCTTCACTTTCCGGTTTTATGATATCGATTATGATGAGATCAGTATCTGTGCAAACGGCTGGATAAGTTTTGGTATCACTGAACAGGCAACCTTCCGTAATTACAGATTGCCAGGTCCAATGGGCCCCAGCCCTATAGTGGCAGCTTTCTGGGATAACCTATCTCTCGCTTCAGGAGCTGTTTATACCTATTATGATGAAAGTAGCAGTATCTTTGTTATCCAGTGGCAAAATGCTGTTAACAGAGTTGGTAGCGCTGAGGAGACCTTCCAGATTATACTCTATGATCCGTCTGTCTATCTCACTCCCACTGGTAACGGAGATATTAAGATCCAGTATAAAGTATTCAATAACATGAATAATATGACAGGACCGGAATGGGGTAATTACTGCACAGTGGGATTGGAAGATCACACAGGAACTGTAGGTCTGGAATATACTTTTGGAAATCAATACCCAACAGCGGCCAGGCCTCTCGGCAATGAAACGGCAATACTCTTTACTACTGGTGGTATTGATTATGAAAACGCCTATATCGCCATCGATAACTTCAGTATTGTCGGTGTCGATAATAACATTCCGGAATTCGGTGATATCATTGATATCAGTATGACACTTATCAATCTGGGTGGTGAGATAGCTCAGAACGTAGCGGCAGAGATCACCTCAAACGACCAGTATATCACTATCCTCGATGATTATGCCTTCTTCGGAACTATGGGTGAAGAGGAGACGATTACAGTAAATAATGCCTTTACCGTTGAAATCGCTGATAATGTGCCCGATATGCATCGTGCTCAATTCATCCTTACTGCTACAGCAGATGACAATATGACCTGGACACATACATTTAACTTCTATATCCAGGCACCAGAGCTGGATGTCCTTACACCATTGATCTACGACCCGGCACCGGGAGGTAATAACAACGGAGTGATAGATCCGGGTGAAACTCTAACTCTCTATCTTCCGATTATGAATGCAGGTAGTGCCAGTTCTCCAGAAATTGATTTTAATATCACAACAGACACTCCGCTTGTAACGATTAATAGTATATCTAATACTGAGTTTCTCGGCCTCTTTGCTGGTGATGTACTCTATCCTGAGATCAACATAACAGTAGACGAAACCATCAGTGTTGGAACGGAGATCGCCTTCGATTATGTTCTAGAGACCGGAAATTATATATTCTCCGGTGAAGCATATACTAATGTCGGAGGTCTGGCAACAGCTCAACTTGGATCGGGTACTGCTACAAACAGTACTACTGACGGTGCTCCGATCAATATCTGGTATCGTAGTTTGAGGGGTCAGATGGTCTATACTGCCGACGAACTCAGTGCAGCTGGTATTAATAATGGTGGTGCTATTACTGATTTTGGATTCTACGTTACTTCACCACCTCAATATGCCTTACCTAACTTCATTATAAGAATGAAACACACGACTGCGACTAACGCCTCCTCGCACGACAACGGACCTTTCGAGACCGTCTATTTTACCAACAGCTATATGCCAACAGCTGGCGACTGGGACATGATAGAATTAGACACTCCATTCCTCTGGAACGGTGAAGACAATATCCTCGTCGATACTGCCTTCGCTCAGGTACCCTCCTGGAATTCATCAGGACAGTTAAGAATCTACAGTGTTCCAAATGGATATCGGTTTGTTCGTTCTGATGGTTCTGATCAGACAAATGCTACTACAACAACCACATCTTCGAATAAACCACAGGCTATGATTGTCCTGATAACCAGTTCAGGTGATACAGAAGTGGTAAGGCCGGAAAACCTGACTGCCGAGTATTCAAATTCTCAGATTCACCTGGAATGGAATCCACCCACTTTGCCAGACCTGAGAAGCGAACAACGAACCAGATCTGCGACTGCGGAGATGAGTCGTGAGAACAATAGAGATAACCGCACTCTACTGGGTTACAATATATATCGTAACGGTAATCAGATCAATGATGAACTGATTGAAGTTACAGAATATTATGACCCCGATGTTGAACCGCTCACAGACTACTATTATTATGTAACTGCTCTCTTCACAGAAGGAGAATCTCAGCCGTCTAATATAGCATACATTCAGCTGGCTAACAGGGTAGCTACCCCTGAGTTCACACCACCCGGTGGTTACTACAATACCGATCTTACTGTCGAGATCACTACAGATACAGAAGATGCCGTCATCTATTACACACTCGATGGCTCAGAACCAGATGAATCGTCCATCCTCTACGAACTCCCGATAGAACTCACCCTCGGGTCGGACATAACTATCAAAGCAAAAGGTTATTGTGACGAACTTCTACCGAGTGATACTGCTTCAGCTGATTATTTTATGACTCAGATTATACCAACGCCTGAGATCTCACCTGAGGGGGGAACATATTATGAACCTCTGCTTATTGAGATCGAGCTCCCGGAAGATATCTGGAATATCTATTATACAACAGATGGCTCTATCCCCAACGAAACCAGTGAACTGTATATAGAGCCGTTCACTATCAATGTCTCGACAACTGTCAGAGCTCGTGGATTTGCTGATGATTGGATCCCGAGTGAGACAGCTACAACTGACTATGCAATTCTTAACCCACCACAAAACCTGGTTTTGGAGAGCAGTATCGATTCTATCGAACTGAGCTGGGAAGAACCATTAACAATGTCAGGTGAAAACAGTTTACCGGACTGGTATAACTCAAATGAAAAAAATATTCCTGCAGAGTATTCTCTGAAACCGACGACAGTAGATCATAGAAACAGATCAACCCGTTTCTCCCGTGAAATAACCTCGATTAGATCAAGACCGGAAAGAAGAGAAATAAGACTGAGAGAGTTAATCGGATACAATGTATATAGAGCTATTGGTGATGAGTCATTCAGCATGCTCAATGACGAACCGTTGACAGATACTTATTATGAGGATTCAGACCTGGCTCCAGGCAATTATCAATATTATGTTACAGCTGTATACAGTGAAGGGGAGTCCAATCCTTCCAATACAGTCAATCACACGATAGAAGGTGTCGTTGCCAATCCGGAATTCTCTCCCGAACCGGGGTCTTACGAGGTAGAGGTAGAGGTTACGCTCTACTGTGATACTGATGATGCTATTATATATTACACACTGGATGGGAACGATCCGGACGAAAATTCTACAGTCTATGCTGATCCAATATATCTGGACGAGACTACTACCATAAAAGCGATAGCAATGTTAGATGGCTGGATTAGCAGCGAAATTGTCTCCGGAGTCTATGAAATTGAACCATCATCTGTAGAAGATGAAACTCCGGAACCATTGAGAACCGAACTAATCGGGGCATATCCCAATCCCTTCAATCCCACAACAACCCTGGCTTTTACCCTGGATACTCCACAACGGGTAACTCTGGAAATTTATAACATCGCAGGCAGAAAAGTTACTGTCCTGCTCGATAGTTTTACTGAGAGTGGCAGACATAATGTATTCTGGGATGGACTCGACAGTAATGGTAAACAGATGGGTAGTGGAGTTTATTTCTACAGGATGAAGACTGCTGATTACCTGGATGTTAAGAAGATGATCCTGCTTAAATAAAATTATACGTCTGATAGGGATTGGTGACCGAAACCCAGATCCTACTCACCTCAAATCCCTGTCAGATGCTTATTAACTATCAAGACACCCGATAATTATCGGGTGTCTTGTTTATATCCGCACTTAACCACATAAAACCGCTATTGAACAGATTTCTTCTTAGTTTGAGAATATAAGGATATACTCGTCAGGATGATTACCATATCTTTCTCTGGTTCGAAATCGATAACCAGGGATAGTTGATAAAAATCTCTGTGGGTTGAACTATATTGAATCTGGATTTCATACCGATTTATCTTTAATAGCAGAACATTGTAGCGAGCTACCCTCCTGATCGGAGGATAGTCAAAATCTACAGTTTCTTTCCCCATCATATATGGGCTTAAAAGCTTGATATCGTCTGTTTCCATACTCTTTTTCAGTAACTTGATAGATTTAAAATGTTTGGAATGTCTTTTATATAACTCTTCGATGGAATGTGATTCTTCAGAGTTCTGTAGATTAGGATTAGGCCCGGTTCCCTGATTATCAATTCCTGGCTTCTCCTTCTTATCTCTGAAAAGATTCCTCAGTCTTAGAATCTTAAGTTGTAATCCTTTTATCTCTGATGATGAATCTTTAGGGGGGTGAAGATCACATATCCTGCAGGCTGACATCAGATAGTTCTCTAATAACTTCCTTTCAAGCCCAACTGTCTCCGAATATATCTCAGACTGAAGTTCTAATAACTTCTTTTGTTCAGGTATCATCAAGCAGTCATTGATAATGTAGTTGGTAATCTTCTGTTCCAGCCTGTAGTAAACACACTTAGAATTCTTTGTACTTTCAATGATCCTGTTGAAATAATAATGGATCTTATCCTTAGTGGTGTCTTTAAGCCATTTTTGGATAGATGCAGACTTGATTTTATCCTCATAAAGAATATATTTGATCACTGTGAGTCTGGCTATCTCTTCTGAGGTTGGCTTATCCCTGGTAATAGAGAAGGCTTCTCTATATGATATGAGAAGAAAATTGCAGTAATTTCCCTTTGCTAATCTTACTGCTTTTCTTGATTGTTGATTGGTTATCGACAATGCCTTTACCTTCCCTCTGTCTAATATGTATTTAGACCATACTATTTAAATCAATCTGTCAAGATAAAAACTATTCATAAAAAAAGACCGCCATGTTTCCACATGACGGTCTTTCTGCTATTATATTACAGATTGGTGATTACTTACCAATACGAATGACTATTCTCCGCAACAAACCAGGACATCGAGATGTATCACGAAATATCTGTAATGATCAACCTCAATTTCCAGATCTGTCCCTTTGTAGGTTGTAAACAAACCTGAAGCAGGTCTTGAATCGGGTAGTTCGCCTTCGCCATAGCCTTGAATCTTCACCGCTTCATCTTCATCCTGTAACATCATATTCTCACCTAAATCGATCGTTATATATCCTACTTCAGTATCGTAATCGTAGGAATAAGTAACACTCGCATCCTCTACCAGATTCTGACCGGCATAGATTCCCTGTGTTTCAGAGCCTTCTGTATCGAAGTAGAACCACCAGGCATTACCACCACCGGGATAGTCTCCGCCATAAGCGGTTTCTTCTTCCCATTCGGGTGGTTCACCATTGCCATTGCACTGGATCGTATACTCAGCATAGAACCACCAGCGTGGTCCCGGACCCGGGATATCACCACCCCAGGCAGTTTCGTCGTCTATTACCTCTCCCTCATCATCTAACATAACTACAGCTGCATGAGCAGCTATGACGATGGTCTGGTCACATTCGAAATCATATGGGGCCAGCTCTATTGCATAGGTATATTCGGTAACTAATGGGTCGTGATCATTTGAATAATCGAATTGTCCTGGAATAGGAATCCCTGCATTGGGTCCGTTCTGAGTAGCGGGAATACCCGCCAGTTCTGCTGATATATGAACATGAGTCTCTTCTATTAACCAGTCATTGTCTTCAAAAAGAGAGAATTGAACATAGATATAAGTACTGTCATTGTAAATAGAGAGTATGCCTATCTCCATGTTCTGACCTGCCCAGATCGGGTATTCTGAAGTGTTAAACTCTCTGCTTGATAAATAAATTGCTCCGATATCATTCACTTCGTTTACATTGTTTGCTGATGAATTGCCGACACTGTAAGTCGTTGATTCGGGTTCAAAGAAATTGGGGCTGTTCTGACAGCCAAGCACAAAAAGTGAGACTAACGACAAAAGAAATAACAATTTAATAGACGATTTCATCTTTTCCTCCTTAGAAATCTTTACTCATTACATACTTATAACTCATTGCCCTGGTATTCATAACTTTTTTTTGCCCGGACATTGAGCGGAACAAGTAGCCTGGTTCGATTCATAATGCCAGTTGCTAAAAGTTCATAGATACAATATAACTACAGAAGCAAAGAAAACAAATAATCCTTAGTGAATTCTGTTTACCTCTTTGGTTTAATGATTATCAAGTCTCATATACAGCATCAAATCTTCCAACTAAAAATATCAAACATATTATACATTACCAATAGAACAACAGGTCATTTGTTGTCAAGTTATTATTGTTCCTGAAAGATCATTGCCTGCCGAAGAATGACCTATGATATAACTGAATGTTCTTTCCGTTTCATCTGTAGCAAGCAATCACGAGATTTATCAGCAGTCTCTTTTTCTTGTGTGAGTAAATACGATCTATTGTGTTCTGATGTTAGCAAGCCAACCAGAAGGATTTTCAGTGATAAATTACTTGACTGATACACTGAAGAGAAAAGTTTATTACGATACTTAACACGTATAAGAATTATCGGAGGTAAATATGAGTTTGAGACGAATATATACAGGTTTGATGCTTGTGTTGTTGGGATTATTGGTATTGATTGGTTGTAGTTCGGGAGCTTCACTTCCAGACAGCCAGAGACTGGTAGGGCAAGCCCGTGTTAATATGCGTTCAGGTAATACTTACATGACCTATGAGGAATATGACTTAGCCCTGGAAAGGTATCTTGAAGTATTAGACGAGAATCCGGAATATATTGAAGCATTGAAGAATATTGGTGATATATATTTCTTCTATGCCGAAACAATACCCGATCAGGCAGATGAATACTATTTCCAATCATTTAATTACTATGATCAGGCTATCGAATCATACAATAAAATACAGGAAGAGGGTAATTACCCGCAATTTGAGGATATTATAGAAGATGCAGAGCTCAAAAGACGTGGCGCCTGGGCAAGATTGTTTAATATTGGGCAGGAACTTTATACCGAGAATATGATAGACGAATCTCTGCAACACTTCTTTGATCTATCCGATCTGACACCTGACAGCACTAACGTTTTTGCAATGATAGCAACTATATATCAAACTCAGGGTGAAGATGATAGAGCAGCAGATTTTTTCGAACATATAACAGAAATCGATCCTCAGGATACAGTATCGAGGAACAATCTAGCCCTTTACCACTTCAACAATCAGAATTACGAAGAGTCAATAAACTGGTATGAAGAGATTATTGAGATCGACCCTACCGATCCGGAAGTGTATTACAATATTGGCTTCGTGTATATGAATACGGAAGGTGGAGATCATCAGGCTCTGGAAGCATTTGAGACAGCTTATGAGCTCGATAATTCATTTATTGACGCTGCCATCAATGCGGGCTTCACTGCTTTTAATCTAATGAGGTATGATAAAACTGTGGAGTATTTTAAAGAGGTTCTGAACGTAACACCTGATGATCAAGAGGTAATTTTGTATCTTCTTTATGCTTTAGAACATGAAGGTAATTATGAAGAGATGTTGGAATATGGACAGAAGTTATACCAATTAGACAATCAATCTGTCGAGGCAGTTCAGTTTATAATCTTAGCGGCTCATAGACTCGAAAGAACCGATATACAGAGCGAATATCTGGAGATACTGAACCAATTAGAGGGTAACTGATTATCAGCCCTGAATTATATACAGAATAATAAAAGAGAGAATACAATATCGAATAAAGCGAAAGTGGTGGAATTGGCAGACACGCTGGATTTAGGTTCCAGTAGGAGAAATCCTATGGGGGTTCAAGTCCCCCCTTTCGCACCATTTCTCATAACCACCAAAAGGATCAGGAGTATTAAGTGAACATTTCAATCAAAGACGTCGATCAATGTGTTAAAGAATTAACAATAACCATACCCTCAGAGCAGGCTATGAAGGATTACCGCTCTGTGTTGCAGCAATTCAAAAACTATGTAGTGGTTCCAGGTTTCCGTAAAGGCAAAGCACCCTTATCAATGGTTGATAACCTGTTTTTTGACCAGGCAAGAGAATCTTATCTGAAAGAGAAGGTCTATGACTATTACGAAACAGCTATTAAAGAGAACGATATAAAACCTATGTATCAGGGCGTACCAACCAATATTGAGTGGGATAAGGGGAAGGATCTGATCATGGTATTCCGTTATGAAATTGAACCTCAGGTCACTATCTCCAAATATACTGAACTGGAAGTGCCATTTAATGAAACTGAGTTTAATGAAGAGATGATCGATGATGCCATTGATAACATACGCAAGAATATGGGTAAAGAGGAAAATATTGAAGGTCCAGTTGAAGAAGGAGATAACCTTCATATCACTCTCGAGAGCAAGGATAACGACACTGAACTTGACCCATCACTGAAGGAAATTAATGTAGTTAAACTGGGTGATAATAGCTATGGAGAGAAGTTTAACCGAGACCTGATTGGCCATAATCGGAATGATGTCGTCAAAACAATATTGATAAAAGACGATAAAGAGTACAATGTCAGAGTTATAATCAACACGATAGTAAGAACAGTCTACCCCAAAATTGATGAAGAATTTGCCAGAAATGCTGATTTCGAATCCCTGAAACAGATGCGTCAGGATGTTGAGAAGAATCTCCGCAAACAGGTTGAAACTACTAACCAGAGAGAGAAACAGAATAGCTTGCTGCTCAAACTGATCGAGAGCAATCCCTTTGACATACCACCTTCATCAGTTATTTCATACTCGCATAAACTGGCCGAACCTTACGCCAGATTACTGAACAAAAAACCTGAAGACCTGGCTGAGTATTATACACAAACTGCTTATTTTGAGATAAAGAGTTACTATATCGTCACTGAATTGATGAAGATCATCCCTCTGGAAATTACGGAAATGGATGAAAAAAATACTATCAAGGAACTGGCGGACGAGTTGAATCTCAGTGTTGAAGAGTACTTACAGAAGAACCCCGATGTAACAAAAAGGGAGGAGTTCGTTAATAGAATTAAAGAGAAAAAACTCTTTGACTATTTGATGGAGAATAACAAATTCATCAAGAAAGAAGATAAAATTGATGAGCAGGATTCTTCCGACGACGATAAACAGGGAGAAGATGTCAAAACAGATATAGAGGAGTAAAGCTATGCCTTATGTACCGATAGTAGTAGAACAGAGCGGAAGGACTGAAAGAGCTTATGATATCTATTCAAGGCTCTTAAAGGACAGAATTATCTTTGTCGGCTCGATAATTGATGATAATATTGCTAATCTTGTCATTGCCCAGTTGCTCCATCTTGAAGGTGAAGATCCTGCAAAGGATATATATATGTATATCAACTCGCCCGGTGGCTCTGTTACAGCCGGACTGGCAATATACGACACAATGCAGTATATCAAACCGGCTATCAGTACTATCTGTATCGGGCAGGCAGCATCAATGGGAGCACTACTGCTGGCAGCGGGTGAACCGAAAATGAGATTTGGCCTTCCAAACAGTAGAATCATGATTCATCAACCGATGGGTGGTGTTCAGGGTCAAGCAGCAGATATTGACATCCATGCAAAAGAGATACTCTGCCTGAGAGATCGTTTGAATCGTATTCTTTCTCAGCACACAGGCCAAAAACTGGAAAAGATCGAAAAGGATACAGATAGAAACTTTTTTATGAATGTTGAAGAGGCTCAAAACTACGGCATCATTGATGAAGTATTGCTAAACCGTAAGTAGTAACCCAAACAGGAAGGAATTTTATGGACAAATATGTAGATAAATACAGCAAACTTCACTGTTCTTTTTGTGGAAAGAGTGAAACAGAGACCAAACATATGATCAAAGGTCTGGCTGGAAATATCTGCGATGAGTGTATCAGGATGTGTCACTCCATCATAGAAGCAGATCAGAGAGATTTCGGCCTTGATAACTTTGTTTTACCAACTCCGCGAGAAATAAAGGAGTATTTGGATCAATATGTGATCGATCAGGATTCAGCTAAAGAAATCATTGCCGTCTCCGTTTATAATCACTATAAGAGAATCTTTAAACAGAAGAAAGATGACGAGATAGAGATCGAGAAGAGTAACATTCTGATGATGGGACCGACAGGTTCGGGTAAAACCCTCATTGCCCAGACTCTGGCAAGATTTCTCAAAGTCCCGTTTGCTATTGCAGATGCAACAACTTTAACAGAAGCGGGCTATGTCGGTGAAGATGTAGAGAATATACTGGTCAGGTTGTTACAGAATGCAGATTATGATGTGGAGAAGGCAGAAAGGGGAATAATCTATGTCGATGAGATCGATAAAATATCCCGTAAATCAGAAACCCCTTCTATCACTCGTGATGTTTCTGGAGAGGGTGTGCAGCAGGCGTTATTGAAAATCCTTGAAGGCTCGAAAGTTAATGTCCCACCGAAGGGAGGAAGAAAACATCCACATCAGGATTTTATCGAGATCGATACCAGTAAAATTCTCTTTGTTGTAGGTGGTGCTTTCTGTGGCCTGGATAGAATCATCAAACAGAGAATCAATCAGAAGAATGTCGGATTTGATGCCGATATAAGATTGAACTCAGAGCAGGATACGGACATCTTCAGCAAAGTTATTCCTGACGACCTGCTCAAATTTGGACTTATTCCCGAACTCGTTGGCAGGTTACCTGTTACAACAGCTCTGACCGAATTGAGTGAAAATGCTTTGGTTCAAATTCTGACATTACCGAAAAACGCTATTTGCAAGCAGTATCAGAAGCTTTTCGAGATGGAGGGTGTGGAATTAGAATTCACTCAAGAAGCACTTCTCGAGATCGCTTCAATAGCTCTAAAACAAAAAACTGGTGCACGCGGCTTAAGGTCTATAATGGAAAAAACCATGTTAAGAATAATGTATAACCTGCCCGATCAGGCAAATGTCTCTAAATGCAAAATTACACCTGAAGTATTGAAGGACAATAAAGAGCCTGAGTACACCTATAAAACCGATAATACAAATAAAAAGGAAAGTCTTGGCTGATCTAATCACGGGTATCGGAATAATCGGTTCTGATTATAGTTCAGAACTGAACTGAGAGATATTGATCAAGAAGAGACTAACCGCTAAAAAAAGTGCAGAATAAAACTCTCCTCCATAATGGAATAGTTATGACCATGGACCCCGAACTAGGGGTCCATGATTCTTTATTGATAGAAAACAATCGGATTAAAGAGCTTGGCGTTCCAGAACTCTCAAAATCTAACGACTCCTCAATACTGAAAATAGATCTCAAAGGCAAGGTTCTTCTACCTGGTTTTATCGACAATCATACACATATTCTTGAATACCTGAAAGAGGAAAGGATTGTTGATTTGAAGGGAACAGAAAACCTCACAGAGATTGCAGATCGAATTAAAGCATTTCTGAGAAAAATTCCCGAAAGACAGCATATAGAATCTTCAACTAACTGGATTATATGTAGAAATCTTGATCAGTCAAATATACGCGATTACAATGAATTAGACCGGCAGTTTCTCGACAGGATCTGCAGTAAGTATCCTGTAGTATTACAAAGCAAAGATCTTCATACCCGGTGCTGCAATTCAACCGCTTTGAAATATATCGGGATAGACTCTAAGACACCTGATCCTTCGGGAGGTAAAATTGGTCGGAGACCTGATGGTACTCCTGATGGTTTTCTCTATGAAAAAGCCTGGATACTGGTAGAACGATTTCTAAAACATAACTCGCCATACGATTACAGGGCCAGTCTGTCTTCAGGTCTCAACAAACTCTATCGTTACGGTCTTACAGCTGTTCATACAATGGAAAATTTTTCCGACTTCCGTCAGTATGCTGATCTCTTTGTCGATAAACTAAGGGTATGCTGGCATATATATGACGAGGATATCGACGATGTTATTGATCAGGGACTTACTTCTTACACCGGTACTGAATTCAAGAAGTTCGGGACTATCAAATCCTTTCTCGATGGCGCTCTCGGCTCTTCGACTGCCTTCTTGTCCATCAGCGATGATAGTAGTTCATCATCAGCATCCCTCTTAATCGAAGAAGATGCTCTCATCAATCTTATACAGAAGTGCCGGAATAATAATCTCGGACTAAGCTTTCATTCCATTGGTGATAAAAGTACGACAGTATTACTCGATGTAATAGACAGGCTCTACTCCAGAGGAAGAGTTTCTCCGATGCTCCGTCTGGAACATCTGCAATTTCTTAATAGTGATGACATCGAGAGAATCAGAGAAAGAGGAATATACTGCTCGCTTCAACCCTATCACATCAGTTTCGACATCCCTATTATAGACAAAAAACATAGATCGCTTCGAAATATTGCCTATCCCTTGAAAGTTATTTTTGACAAAGGTTGTCGAGTGGGGTTTGGCTCTGATGCTCCAATTGCTGATATCAATCCATTTACCGGGATCTATAGTGCTATCACCCGCAAAGTTCATCTCGATCCTGCAGAAGAAAGCTGGTTATCAGAATTTCTTATCACACCAGAACAGAGTATAAATGGATACACCCGGAGTGGAGCTTACGGTTCAGATAGTCAGAAAGAGCGAGGTACATTAACACCGGGAAAACTGGCCGATATGATAGTAATCGAAGATTACAGAAATAAGCCGGCAGATTACTGGTTAGAAGCGCGAAGTTATCTGACGATAATCGATGGCAAGATATGCTATAATGAGCTCTCTTTTTAATTGAGAAGCTAACTCCTGTAATTGATATATGTTATTGACAACTTTTATCAGAACTCTTTTATGTTTAGCCATGATCAGCAGACCTGATGCTGGTAACCCTAAATAAGAAACAGATACAGCATAAAATTCGAAAGAGGTGAGGATGAAACCAAAGAGGATCGATAAGAAAAAAACCGGCCAGATGACTAAGAAGCCGTTATATGATTTCAGTGATCAGATGCGGCCACAGAAGATAGTCAATCCACGAACCAATGCAGTAATTGCTTTTCTGATATTTCTCTTTACACTGGTAATTTACTGGTTAACCCAGAACCGTTCTGTGACATTCTGGGATGTCGGAGAATACATAACCTGCAGTAGTATTCTTGGTATCCCTCATCCCCCCGGTAATCCGTTCTATATCATCCTCGGCAGATTTTTCACTATCTTCGGTTTTGGGCTGCATGATGCACTCATAGTCAATGCCATTTCGGGATTAATGTCTGCTCTCGCTGTAATGTTTATCTATCTGCTCACTGTCAAACTCATATCGATGATCGATAACAACAGATATTTTATTCACATCGGTGGTCTGATTGCTGCACTCTTTACTGCTTTCTCCTTTACATTCTGGAACAATGCTATCGAGGCATCAGTTTATCCAGGTCGAGACCTGATCATATTCTTCGTGATCTGGTTGACTCTAATCTGGGTAGAGAAGACGAGAGAATACTCACATCAGAACTTTCTTCTTCTTATCTTGTACGCTTTCTTTATTGGCTTCAGTATACATCAGACAACTCTACAGACAATACCTGCAGTCCTCTTTATTGTTATTTATCCTTTGATCTTACAGGCTGTGAAGACGAGTAAATTCTGGGTTAGATTCTTCGTCTTTCTAATCATCGGCCTGATTCTCTATTTCATATTCATTCAGATCAGTAAAGTAATCCAGATTCCCGATATGGCAAAGATGGTAACTGCTGTATTTTTCGGTTTGATCTGCTATATCTATCTCAAAGATCGCATCCATTATACAGTCTGGCTCTGGGGTATAGCCTTCATGATAATTGCGCTGAGCCCCCATATCTATCTCTTTGTCAGGTCTGAGCTGCGACCTTTCATTAACGAAGGACATCCCCATAATCTGGAACTCTTCTCTGATTACGTCTTAAGGCGTCAGTATGGTGTAACGAGTTTCATTGAGAGGAGAGCGACTTTTTATTATCAAGTAACTGAGCATTTCCTACGCTATTTCTTCTGGCAGTTCTTTCATACTGATAGTATAGCTCGTTGGCTGAGCTTGCCGCCTCATTTCATTGCCAGTCTTACCAGAGCTCTTGTTGTTTTCCTTGGCCTGGGTGGTATGTATTATCAATTCAAGAAAAACAGACATGCTTTTATCTATCTCCTGGCATTCTTTCTAATGACATCAATAGCTATGATCTTTGTTATGAACCTCTCTGATGCGGAAGTAAGAGACCGTGACTATTTCTTTGTCTCTGCTTATGCTCTCTGGGCTGTATGGATGGCAATCGGATCAATCTGGATTATACGATATGTTTTATCAAGTAAACAGATTATTCTGAACTTAGTAGTCCTTCTCGTAATACTCTTACCAATCGTGAATTTCGCCTCTCAATACTTTATTCACAATCGTTCCAGAGAGTTCATAGCCCTCGATTATGGCCTTAATTTTCTCAATAGCCTGGAAGAGAATGCTATCATCTTTACTCACGGCGATAACGATACATTCCCTCTCTGGTATGCTCAGGCTGTATATGACCCCCATGCATTCGAACATACCTATCCTGCCAGGGATGTCATAGAAGACGAAGAAACAGCAGAGGCAATAAATCGTGCAATGAAGTATAAGAGAGAACAACTGAAAGGGATCCGGCCCGATGTATCAGTAGCCAACCTGAGTCTGCTCAATACTCCCTGGTATCTCAGGCAGTTACGTGATCTGGAAGGGATACATTTCAATATACCTGATGAACAGATTGATAATGTAAGGCCCTTTATAGTAGACAGGAACCGAGATATCATGATCGTTAATCCCAATGACCACACAGACAGATTCTCTGTCACCCTCGAGAGAAACAGGCCTATGCTCATTAAGGATACAGCCGCATTACAGATTATTCGGGATAACTACGGAAGAAGGCCTATATATTTTGCAGTCACAATTGCTGATGAAATCGTATTTCAGGACCATCTGAGAAACGAAGGGATGGTGAACAGAATAGTTGCCAGTAAGAATCCTGACCAGATAGACATTGATCGTCTTAAGCATAACCTGGAAGAGATTTACTCTTATAGAAGCATTTTCGAAGAGGATATCCATAAAGACGAGAATATGCAGAAACTTATCACGAATTACGGAGCTGCCTTTATGAGGGTATCACAGTACTATCACAGGCAGAATGATTTGAGTAATGCAGCACATTATCTCGATAAGGCTATCCGTTTTATCCAGAATCGTGAACGTTTCTATCCCGGCTTGACTCAACTTTACATTGATGCGGAAGAATATGAGAGAGCATTAGATACTGTAGAAAAAGCAATAGAGTCTTCCCCCCTGAATCTCAATTTGTATGTTCAGGCAGTCTTTGCCCATCTGGAACTCGACTCTATCGATGCAGCTTTCGATATGTTTGATAGAGCTATTGAGGCGGGCATTTCAGCACCCGATTTAATCAATTACATCTACCTTGCTTCTCTAGACTACGAAATCTATGATAGAGGTATAGAGATGCTGAGAAGACTGGAAGCTCAGGATCCTTATTCTCTGATTCCAGAATATATAGAGATATTAGAAGAGACAAGGGACTCTATCAACAACTTGGATCAGGAAGAGAGCGACTGAAAGAATACCCGGGTTCCAGTACCTGGAAGTACAACCATAAATTTACCGCAATGAGCATTTTACTGCAAAGAATGATCGTTTTTTTTATCTTGTCGTCAGATGAAAGCGCATTATGTTATTTATAATGGACAAGAATGCAGTAGTGCTGAGAGGGGAATATGCCGGAATTACCGGAAGTTGAAACCGTAGTACGGGAGCTGAAACAGAATATAGTTGGTAAGAGTATAGTTAAAGTCGATGAATTACGTCCAGATACAGTATTTCATGACTTTTCAACTCTTCCGGAATACGGTAAGGTCATAAGTGTTAACCGCAGAGGTAAGTATATCATAATAGATACTGAGAGGAATATCAGCCTGATCGTTCACCTCCGGATGACCGGGAAACTTATCATAGTCAACAATGAGATCCCGGTTACAAAACATACCAGAGCTATTATCAGTTTCTCCGATAATACAAAGCTCTTCTTCAATGATATCCGGACATTTGGCACGATTAATATCATTCCCGGGAAGAATAAGCTTAAATTCTTCTGTAAACTCGGGTGTGAACCCTTCTCAGATGAGTTTAACACCGAACATCTTGCTACTATATTTACTCGTAAGAAGACCCCAATCAAAAATTTACTGCTCGATCAAAACTGTATAGCTGGCCTGGGTAATATCTATGCAAACGAAATATTATACTCCTGTAAGATTGCACCCAACAGGCCTGCAAACATTTTAAGTAAAACCGAACTCCAGCTTCTGATAGACAAGACGAGAGAAATTTTAACAGAGGCTATAAAACAAAACGGGACCAGTATCTCGGATTTCAGGCGGGTTGATAATAAGAGTGGATCTTTTCAGAATTTTTTGCAGATCTATGGCAAAGATGTCTGTTGTGAAGGGCATCCTGTAAAACGAATCAAGAGCGGTGGAAGATCTACCTTCTATTGCCCTGAATGCCAGAAGGAGGATATTGAATAATGCTTCCGATAAAATTAAGAGACAATGTTTACTGGGTTGGAGGAATAGACTGGGATCTCCGCAACTTTCACGGGTATATCACCCAGCGTGGTTCTTCCTATAACGCCTATCTGATAACCGGTGAGAAGAATATCCTGATCGATAATGTCAAATCGTAT
>CAZBDV010000029.1:0-28173 GCA_964490765.1 uncultured Candidatus Cloacimonadota bacterium
AAGGAGGAAAGAAGATGGCAAAACAGATCAAATTTGGTCATGAAGCACGCAACTCAATCAAGGCTGGTGTTGATAAGCTGGCCGATGCAGTGAAAGTGACATTGGGGCCGCGTGGTAGGAACGTGGTATTAGAGAAGAAATTCGGATCTCCGACAATAACCAACGATGGAGTTACCATAGCCAAGGAGATAGATTTAGAGGATTCCTTTGAGAATATGGGAGCTCAGCTCTGTAAAGAGGTGGCCGAGAAGACTCATGATATTGCCGGTGATGGGACTACAACAGCAACGTTATTGACCCAGGCGATTATAGAAGAGGGGTTGAAGCATGTCACCGCTGGAGTCAATCCGATGTATCTGAAGCGAGGATTGGAGAAGGCATCCAAGGTAGTTGTTGATGAGATCAAGAATTTCAGTAAGAAGATCGCCAGTTCTGATGAAGTAGCACAGATAGCTTCGATATCTGCCAATAACGATCCTGAGATTGGCAGATTGATAGCTGAGGCTATGGATTCAGTTGGTAATGAGGGTATAATTAACGTTGAAGAGGCTAAATCTATTGACACCTATATGGAGAAAGTAGAGGGTATGCAATTCGATCGCGGTTACGTATCACCTTACTTTGCAACCGATACAGACAAGATGATAGCCGAACTCACCGATCCTTACATTCTCCTTTTTGATAAGAAGATAACCGTTATGAAGGACCTGCTTCCAATCCTTCAGGAAGTAGCACAATCGGGCAAACCGTTAATGATAATAGCAGAAGATATCGAGGGTGAAGCCCTTGCTACTCTTGTCGTTAATAAACTGAGAGGAACGATCAATGTGGCAGCAGTCAAGGCGCCTGGATTTGGTGACCGCCGCAAAGCTATGATGGAAGATATTGCCATCCTCACCGGGGGAACCGTGATCTCTGAAGAACTGGGCCGCAAACTGGACAGTGTGACAATGCAGGATCTGGGAACCGCCAAGAAGATTATAGTCGACAAAGAAAATACCGTCATCAGAGAGGGTGCGGGCACGAAGAAGAATATTGACGCTCGTATCAAACAGATCAAAAATCATATCGAAGACACAACATCCGATTACGATCGTGAGAAACTCCAGGAGCGACTGGCTAAATTGAGTTCCGGTGTTGCTGTTATCAAGATAGGTGCTGCAACCGAGACCGAGATGAAAGAGAAGAAAGCGAGAGTCGATGATGCGCTGCATGCTACCAGAGCTGCTGTAGAAGAGGGCATTGTCACCGGTGGTGGTGTATGCCTTATCCATTCATCCAAAGCGATTGATAAGATCAAATTCGACAATCACGAAGAACAAGTGGCAGCCAATATTCTGAAGAAGGCACTTCTCGTACCAGCCTTCCAGATAGCTTCAAATGCCGGTGAAGAGGGTGCGGTAGTGGTCGAGAAACTGAAGGGTAGTGATGATCCACACTTCGGTTTCAATGCCGATACAGGAAACTTCGAAGATATCTATAAAGCCGGTATCATTGACCCGGCCAAGGTCGTCCGCTCTGCTGTTCAGAATGCAATCAGTATCTCAGGACTCTTCCTGACTACTGAATGTATCGTAACAGAGATTCCGGAACCTGAACCACCAGCTCCTGCTGGCGGCGGAATGCCACCAGGAATGGGCGGTATGTATTAATCAACAGGCCAGACTGAAGATTTAAACTATAGGATCTCAGAAAGGTCTTGATAGAATTTGAGGGGCACGGTTAACTGTGCCCCTTGATTCATTTTGTTATATAGATCAATCAGAAGGGTATATAGAGGAGATTACAACACCACTTATCTACAGGTTAAATAAAATCATCCTTGACATGAAAACCTGAGATAAAATATTTTGACACGATAAATAGTAAACTAAGGAGAATGTCTTTATGAAAACGCTTACACCAAAGCAGGACCAGATTAGACATGACTGGATTTTGATCGATGCTGAGGGTCAAACTTTGGGCAGATTATCCACTAAAATTGCCGGATTACTCCGGGGCAAACATAAACCTTATTATGCACCACATCTCGATACTGGTGATTTTGTTATAGTCATAAATGCAGAGAAGGTAAATTTAACGGGTAACAAAGAATCACAGAAGGTCTATAAGTCCTATAGCGGTTACCCGGGTGGATATAAAGAGATCCCATTCGCTCGACTACAGAGTAAAAAACCTGAAGAGATCATCCAGAGGTCAGTCAAGGGTATGTTACCAAAAAATGCCCTCGGAAGACAGCTTTTACAGAAATTAAAAGTTTATGCAGGATCGGAGCATCCTCATCAAGCACAGAAACCAATAACTATCTCGTGAATAACGGAGGAATATAGATGCAGTATTTTGATGCAGTGGGTCGTAGAAAGAAATCAGTTGCCCGTGTACGTCTGACACCCGGGACTGGCAAGAGAACAGTAAACAATGTTCAGATAAAGAGATACCTGAATCGTGAAACACTGGAGATGATCGTTGAACAACCATTTGAGCTCGTCAATCTTTCTGATAAGATTGATCTGAATGTCAATGTCCTCGGAGGTGGTTTGGCTGGCCAGGCAGGAGCAATCAGGCACGGAATAGCACGTGCATTGACCAAATATGACGAGAATCTACGTGGCGAGTTGAAGAAACACGGCCTGCTTACACGAGACCCGAGAATGGTCGAGAGAAAGAAGAGCGGCCAACCGAAAGCACGTAAGAGATTCCAGTTCTCAAAACGTTAAGGAGTTTTTTACACACCGGAAAGAGTCCTCTTTAGGTGTTAACGTAGTATTATTATATAAAAAATATCGCACCCCGGAGTTGCAAGGCGGTGTCTGTTACTCTCTACAGTAACGGATTGAATTGCGGATATCCGGGATGATCAGATAAATAACCGTAAAGTAAGGAGTAACTATGTCAGTTGTCATGATGAAGCAATTGTTAGAATCGGGAGTCCATTTCGGTCATCAGACTCATAAGTGGAATCCCAAGATGAAGAAGTATATTTTTATCAAGCGAAACGGAATTCATATTATTGACCTCAAACAGACAGTAGATGCCATCAACGAAGCTTATATGTTTCTGAAAGAAGTCGCAGCCCGTGGTCAATACGTTCTCTTTGTCGGCACCAAAAAACAGGCCAAAGATGCTATCGAGGCAGCAGCCAAAAAATGTGGTGCTTTCTATGTCAGCAACCGCTGGTATGGTGGTATGTTGACCAATATGCAGACAATCAGGCGGTCGATCAGTAAACTTGATTATTATGAACAGATCGTGGAAGATGGAACGATCAACAGTTTTACCAAGCTGGAAGCTACCAGAATGAAAAGAAGATATGACAAGATACTTACCGCCCTCGGTGGTATTCGTGGTATGGATTCCAAGCCTGGTGCCGTTGTTGTTATCGACACTATTCATGAAGAAATTGCCGTCCACGAAGCGAGAAAACTCAATATTCCGATAGTGGGTATGGTTGATACCAATAGCGATCCTGACCTTATCGATTATGTTATCCCGGCCAATGACGATGCGATTCGAGCCATCTACCTGATTACCGATATTCTGGCTGACTCCGTCATAGAAGGACGTAATATTATGATGGAAGGTATGGAAGAGGCTGTAGAGGGTCCACAGGCTGCCAAGGGTGATGAAAGTGAGGCTGCGGATGAAGATAAAGCAGAAGAAACAAAAGATTCTCCTGCTGATAAAGTGCCTGAAAAGGAAGAGGTAACTGACAAAAAGTCAGAGCCGCAAGAAGAGGATCAGGTCGAAGAGTCCAAAGAAGAGAAGAAAGAGAACTAATCTTAACTGGACCCTCTATGGGGGTCAAGGATATAAATCAACGTGCAATAGCACATAGTACGCATCATTATCATAATCAGACAAAAAATTTTAAAGGAGATATATATGGATATCACTGCTCAAATGGTGAAAGAACTGAGAGAGAAAACCGGGGTTGGAATGATGGACTGCAAAAAAGCCCTGCAGGCTACCGAGGGGAATATGGATGAAGCGGTCAAATACCTGCGCGAAAAAGGTATCAGCAAGGCAGCATCAAAATCCGATCGGGAAGCAAAAGAGGGGCTTATCGAGGCTTATGTCCATTTCAACGGAAAAATCGGCGTTCTGGTCGAGATCAACTGTGAGACCGATTTTGTAGCCCGAACCGATGATTTCAAAGAATTATGCAAGAACATAGCCATGCATATAGCAGCTTCAAATCCTTTAGCTGTTAGCGAAGAGCAGCTTGACCAGGAAATGCTTGTTAAGGAACGAGAGGTTTATTATAAAAAGGCTATCAATGATGGTAAGCCAGAAAACATTGCAACGAAGATCGCAGACGGCCAGATTCAGAAATACGTTAAAGAGAACTGCCTGCTCGATCAGGAATACTATCGAGAATCCGGAGTATCAGTTCAAGAGGTAATCCATGAAGCAGTATCCAAGATGGGCGAGAACATTCAGGTAGCCAGATTTGTCAGATACTCACTGGGTGCATAAAATGACTGACTTCTTCAAACCAGAAAAGATAGAGAGAGTTATCGTCAAGATCAGTGGTGAATTTCTGGCCGGTGATGGTTCTCTCGGATTTAACCATGAAGTCCTCGAGCAACTGGCAGACGATCTCATTTCCTTGAAAAAGACGGGTTTGGCTATCGGGATTGTTCTCGGTGGCGGTAATATCTTCAGAGGTGCAAAATCACTCAGAAGTAATGCTGACGGGCAAGAGGATAAGGGAATAAACAGGGTTTCCGGCGATAATATCGGAATGCTGGCAACTCTGCAGAATAGTCTTGTATTGAGTGATTATATACAAAGGAAAAATTATCATGCAGAGGTATTTTCTGCACTGGAGATCAACAAGGTCTGTCGTTTCTACACGACAAACAGTGTAGAAAATGCTCTTAATAAAGGCAGGATATGCTTCCTGGCTGGTGGTACCGGAAATCCTTACTTTACAACCGATACAGCAGCGGTCCTGCGAGCTATTGAGTTAAACGCCGATATCGTTTTGAAGGGAACCAAAGTCGATGGGGTTTACAGTGCTGACCCTGTGGTCGATAAGAATGCAGAATACTACCCGGAAATCAGTTACGATGAACTCCTCTCCAGGAGGTTGAACGTGATGGATATGACAGCTTTTTCTCTCGCCAGAGATCATCATATCGCAATGAAGATATTCAATATTACCAAACCGGGTAATCTTAAAAATGCCATCCTGAAAAAGGCTGTAGGAACTTACGTCTACTGATGGCTGGCTTACAAGGAGATTAATATGGACAAGGTTTTAAAACAACTGGAAGAGAAAATGAACAAAGTAATCGATACAATGGCTCACAGTTTTCTTAAACTACGTACCGGAAGGGCAAGTGTGTCGATCCTGGATGATATTAAAATTAACTACTACGGAGAATTAACACCGATTAAGCAATTATGCAGCATATCAACTCCGGAACCACGGCTTATTGTCATTCAACCATGGGATAAGACTACTCTGACAGATATAGAGAAAGCGATACTCGCTGCCAATCTCGACATCACTCCCGATAATGATGGCAAGGTTGTTCGCTTACCATTCCAGCCACTTACGGAGGACAAAAGAAAAGAGATCGTAAAACAGATCAAAAGAATTGCTGAAGATTCGAAAGTTGCTATCAGAAACATAAGACGAGAGGGAAACGATATTGCCAAACAGATGGAAAAAGATAAACAGATCTCGGAAGATGAAATGAAGAAATTGCTCGATGATATTCAGGATTTGACTGATAAATGGGTTGAAAAGGTTTCTGACGCCGCAAAAAATAAAGAAAATGAAGTAATGTCCATCTGAGATGAGAGGTAAACTACTGATATGCGTTATATAATAACATCTGAGTGTGTGAATTGCGGAGAGTGTATAGACATATGCCCCGTATCGGCTATAATTGAAGGTGAAGACCAGTTATTTATTACCGAAGCCTGCGTCTGTTGTGGTAAATGTGTTGAAGTTTGTCCGGTAGAGGCAATCAGAATCAATAATAAAAAATAAGACCTAATCCTTTTTTATCTTTTATTGAAACTTACTACATAATAACTGGTTACACTCTTACAGGTAAAAAAAGCTTGCAAATTACTCCTGCTTTATTGAATAGTGCTTTTTAAATTGACGGTATTGTGTATCGGGTGTTGTTGCCCCGGATATTAACATGGACTATAACCGTTAACTGAACAATAGGAGAAGGTTGGTCGGAATGAAAGTAATGGTTATCGGCAGCGGTGGCAGAGAACATGCCATCACCCATGCAGTAGCAAAGAGTAAGAGAGTTGATAAAGTATACGTTACTCCGGGTAATGCCGGAATGATGGATATAGCTGAGATAATCCCATCCCACAGTTTCAAAGATATCTATAACATAGTACTCGACAGGAATATCGATATGGTCATCGTCGGGCCGGAACAACCACTGCAGGAAGGACTCTCAAACTATCTGGACGATAAGGGAATAACTGTTATTGGCCCCAGCAGGGAAGCTGCCCGTTTGGAAACCAGTAAGGTGTTTGCTAAATCCCTGATGCAGAAATACGGGATACCTACAGCTGTTTATCAGACATTCACAGAATACGGGCAGGCGGCACAATTTATAAAGACAAACTCTTCTCAGAAATTAGATCGTAACTCCAGCTATAATAACTTTACCTATCCGGTCGTCATCAAAGCTGATGGACTGGCAGCCGGTAAGGGGGTAATAATAGCCCACAATGAGGGTGATGCACTGGCTGCTCTCCGTAAGATGATGCTCGATAAAGATTTCGGTCAATCAGGAGAGAGAGTGATTATTGAAGAATACCTGAAGGGATACGAAGCCTCTGTCTTTGCCTTTACTGATGGCATCGATTATAAAATGACCATACTCTCGCACGATTATAAGAAGATCTTCGATAAAGATCTGGGACCCAATACCGGTGGGATGGGTGCTTATGCTCCGGTCGAAGTGCCTGAAGAACTCTTGAAGGAGATCGAGGAAAGTATATTCGAACCGCTTATGAAGGGTTTGAAAAGAGAGAATATCGAATATAAAGGTGTTATCTATGCAGGCCTGATCTTCACGGAAGAAGGAATAAAGGTCCTGGAATTCAACTGTCGCTTAGGTGATCCCGAAACTCAGGCAGTATTACCTCTGCTGGAAACAGACTTTGTTGATGTCTGTGCAGCAATTGCCAGTAAGGGTTTGAAAGATCTAAATCTGCAATGGAAGAACTCGGCAGCAATTACTGTTGTTGCCGCCTCAGACGGCTATCCAGGCAAGTATGAGAGTGGAAAGGTCATATCCATAGATGACTCGATAATTAATGACGAACGGCTTGTATTCTACGCAAATGTAAAAAGGAACAGCGAAAAGAGGTTGATTACTTCCGGTGGCAGGGTTCTGAGTGTGACTGCTCTGGCACCGACTGTTGCCGAAGCTTCTATCAAGGCATACGAAGGCCTCTATAAGATCAATTTTGAAAATATATACTTCCGTAAAGATATTGCTCTGAACCACGAGAATATTGCATATATAAGAGACCAGGTTAAAATACCAACTTAGGCCATCATCAATCTAAGCGGTTCTAAGAAGGAGAAAAGAGATGAGACATTCTCAGACATTTTTTTGCACTCCCTGTGAACTCAGTTTTTACGGGATTGAAAAAACAGACCGGGCTGATCACACTCAAATAGTAGACGATAAGTTTTGCTACAGGACGTTATCATTTTTACTTTTCAGAATCTCGGTTACCCTGATACTATTATGCTGTGGGATAAACTTGCTGAATGCCTCCCCCTTTAGCGTAGTCCATGTTTCAGAGAATGAGGTAATCCTCGATTTCGCTCTTCCAGATTACGAACTGAAGGAGATTGAGCATGAGGGTAATCTCTACCACCGGATAACAGGTAGTTTCACCCACTTTCACTCCCTTGAGGGATATCCTCTCATTCCCTATTTTTCGGAGATAGTTGGTATACCGGTTGACGGCGGAATAACACTCAGTATCGAAAATATTGTGCAGAAGACTCAGAGAGGTGTTACTATCTATCCGACTGAAAAGCTGGTAATCGGTTCTGAAACCTCAAGCGGTAATTCGGTAACTATAGTGGAACAACCGAGCGGCTCAGAGCCTGAAGAAATTGATTATATCTTCTATCGTAATAGAAATGCCTATAACAGCAGTGAAAACTATCCGCTTAATATCCTGGAGGAGGGTTATAGTGGTTTCGCTTCTGACCGTCGCTATGCAAGCTTCAGACTCAACCCTTTCAGATACAATGCTGCTAGCAGTAGTCTATCTGTGATTTCAGAAGCTACAATCCGCATTACCATACAGGGTGACAAGAGCGTCTCCAGAGACTTTATACCGGGTAGAAGCTATATCGACCGTCTGGGAGAGCTCTTCTTTATCAATGACGAACAGTCACGCTACTGGCGGAAAACAAGAGACTATAACCCCGACTATACCCCGTTACGTTCATTCGGCATTTCTGAGATTCAGTTTATTGTAGATAGTGAAGGTATATATCGTGTCACCTATAGTGACATTCAAGATATCATCAATCTCTGGGAGGAAGAATTAGAATATCAGGTTGACCTCGATCTGGATAGCCTTGATCCTCGTTATCTGCAACTGGAGAACAAAGAGAACGTCGTTCCTGTTCACTTTATCGGAGAGAGGGACGGTTCTTTCGACCCGGGTGATTACTTCGAGTTCTTTGGCGACAGGCATTACGGTAAGGAGGGTTATTACGATACTTATACCTCGGAGAACGTATATACTCTCAAGTTAGTCGATCAATGGGGTGCGCGCATGGCGGTCGAAAACGGCGGTATCAGAGAGACTAACCCGGCAAACTATATTTTACCGGTATCTTATGAACAGACAGTCCACTTTGAAGAACAGGGTTCTGGATTGCATTTCACACTTGGTAACTACGCAACTGCTCCTAGAGAGGATCTCTGGTTCTGGAAAAGAATCTTTGCCCCCGATCTCGATGTTACACCCTTTCATCTCGAATATCCCGAACAGACACACCTCAGAGGCTTCGAAGCTGCTGCCTGCCTGGTAGGTTTGACATACATAACTGACACTACCGTTCCTGACCATCGGGCCAGAGTCAGAATTAATTCCTCTTTTATTAATGATCACTCCTGGTTTGGACAGAGTGAAAAGATCTTCAGCAATACCTCACCCCTGCCCAATCTCTATCTCAACCATGGAGAGAATTATCTCTATATTGACCTTCCAGGTGATACCCCAAGTGGACATGCCGAGATAGTATTATTCGACTATCTGACACTCAAATACTGGCGGGAATATAAGACTGATTCAGACTACATACGATTCAGCCGTCCCTCTAACAGGCCACTCGGCCTCTATCAATTCGAACTCGACAATTTCTCTACTGATCAGATATCGATCTATAAGATCAACTCCGGCTTTATAGAGAATCTACAGATCGAACCCTTCTCAGAGACTGGTGGAGCCCCTTACAAAGTTACATTTCAGAACCAGATTGTAGCTGATAATATTGAATTTATAGCATTGACCGAAGATCAGAAAAAGAGTCCGAAAGAGATTCGGCCCCGTATTCCTTCCGAATTGAAAAATCCTGACAATACGGCTGATTATATAATCATCACTGTCAGAGATTTCATCGCTGAAGAGGGGACGCAACTATTGAAAAACATCTGGCAGAACCGTGGAGCAGATGTGAAACTTGTCGATATACAGAATATCTTTGACGAGTTCAATAATGGCATCAGATCAGCAGATGCCATTAAAGATTTTCTTACTTATGCTTACCATAACTGGTCCATACCGATGACACACGTCCTTCTGCTCGGTAAGGGTATCTTTGATGAAAGAGATTTTAGTGTCCATAGAAATATTAATCATATTCCCTATAAGAATATCTGGACTGACAGGGTGGGTGCAACACCTAGTGACAACTGGTATGCCTGTATTGTTGGTGATGATCCCGCACCTGATATCAATATAAGCAGAATCACTCTCTGGGAAAGAGATCAAATAATGCCAGTAGCAGAAAAATCCCTCCACTATCTGGAAAACCCCAACTATAATGATCTCTGGCAGAGCACGATAACCCTCGCTGCAGGTGGCAAAATTACCGATGCCGAGGATATCTTTGCTCAATTGAGCGAAGAACTTCGTGATCTCTGGATTCCGGACGACTTTAATGTTGTCAGAGTCTATACAAATACACAGCCACCTACTCCACCTCAGTATCTGGGTGGTACCTTCAAGTTAAAAAATACCTGGGATGCCGGTACATATTTTGTGCAGTTCTTCGGACATGGTGGTGGACGAATCTGGGCAGACTACAACCTACTGAATAATAACGATATTGTGACGCTTAATAATAATAACTACCCCTTTGTGTTAAGCCTTTCCTGTTACCCGGCTGACTTTTCCAGACCCGGTGCCGGCAGTATCGGTGAGACAATGATCCTGATCCCTGACAGGGGGGCGATTGCCCATTATGGTACTTCCGGATTGAGCTATACATACTCAAACGTTTCAATGGCTAATCATCTGAACGAATCTATCTATCACAGAAACCTCGGTAGTTTCGGAGATATTACATCCTACGCAAAGACAAAATTCAGTGCTTCGGGAGGAACAAGCTCAGCTTATCTCGCTATGACCCATGGCGCAATTATGTTCGGAGATCCGATGATCGGCTTCGACCTTCCCCAGGACAGAGTTCATATTGAATTGAGCCAGTACAATATTACAGAAGGTGATACTCTACACATCACGGTTGATATGGGTGAAGATATACAATATGCGAGATTTCTTATTCAGAATGAGGATGAAATCACTCAAAACATTCCCTTCGATATACCGCTTGAAAACGGTATCTTTCAGGCAAGTTATGTTATTCCCAATATACCACAGAACATATACAGAAGACTGGTCAAAGTTTATGGATACGGTAGCGAGAGACAGGTTCTGGGTATGACCAACTTTACAGTCGGCCAGACTGCGGTTGTTGATAATGTTACCATCCCGGCCGAAATTACAGAACACGACCCAGTGCATATTGCCGCAAGATTCTTTGACGAGACTGGTATTCAGTCTGTCCTGGCCCGTAGTGGTTCCCAGGAGAGAACAATGGTCTATGACCCGGAAGAAGACCGCTATATAACAACAGAACCCTTCCCTGCATCAAACCCGAATCCTAATCCGCGACAGTATTACTTCATCATCACAACGGGAGCAAACCAGACAGTAACTTCTCCTACATTCACTTACAGAGTTCTGGGACCTGACTTAACGATAACCGAAATGGAATTTGCCAGTTTCGATAATCAGCCGGCTATTAAACTTCAAGCAAAAAATATGGGTGATCTGAAATCACCAGAGACTATTATCAGGCTGATAAAAAGGGTAGATGATATCGATACTGTTCTGAGTGAAACAGACGTCCCGGAGATCTTGCCGCTGGAGAATAACTGGGTGTATATCCCCATCGAACCGATACAGGGTTCCATCCGTTTCATTGCCAGAATCAATCCAGATGTTGACTTTGCTGAACACTCTCTGAACAATAACTCAATAACATCGCCTCAATATACTTTGAATATGTTCTACGCAGGAGTTAACAGTGTAACAGAATATAGCCTTGACGGAAACCTTAAATTTGAAATCCCTGCAGGCCTCCTCTCAGAAGAGACGATATTCTATATCAATAGTGGTCCATTCAAAGAACCGTTAAACCAACCTGATATCAATACGATTGCCCTGATGAACAATAGCTATTCTCGTACTTATGAACTAGGTCTGTTCGATAAGAGTGTTTTACCCGATACCCTCGGTACATTACCGGATGACAAGACGATCAGGCTGACCATTGATTATAACCCTTCCAACCCTGATAATATGGAATGGGAAGATGAGAACAGTTTTGCCTTTTATCGCTGGATAGATCACTATGATAAATGGATACATCAAGGGGGATTCACTTCAACGGTAGATAATCATGTCTATCAGGATCTGAAGCGTCTTGGCACTTACACTATTCTGCGCAATAATGACCGCAGAACGCCTACTGTAACGGCGAATGTTCAGGATCAGGAGTTTACATACGGTGGTTATATTTCCGGTACCGGGATAATATCCTTTACCCTTGCAGATGCTAATGGTATTGATATCTTTGATAAGGACATTGAGCTATTCTTAAACGGAGTCCCGGTAGATGAACGAGATTTTACAATAGCCGCCAATCCAGGTAATCTGACATCTATACCGATTAAACATCAACTGAATCTCGATGACGGGAATTATACCCTTTCACTCTCCTGCGCTGATGTTAACGGTAATTTTCAATCACACGACATCAATTTCGTTGTTAACACACGGTTCGAAGTGCTGAATCTTGCCAACTATCCCAATCCGGTTGTTACTACGACTATTGATCCTGCCAATCAGAACCGAACCAGATTCACCTATGTCCTGACCGATGATGCAGATGAAGTCACTATCAAGGTCTATACGGTCAGTGGCAGGTTAGTCAAGACCTTCCACAATCTTCCCTCAGGTATAGGCTATCATGAATACCCCAGAACAGTTCTGGGCTGGGATTGTCGGGATGATAAAGGGTATTATCTGGCCAATGGGGTATACTTCTATAAAATAATTGCCCGTAAAGGGAATAAAACAGCAGAAAAAACGCAAAAGATGGCTATAACCCGATAATGGAGCTTGGTCTTTCAGTTCTGAGCTCTCGAACGGAGGTTCCATGAAGAATTTAGATCTTTTTCGCTATTTAATGATAATAGTGATCTTCAGTCTGTTTCTGGTATTATCATCACCACTACATGCTGGAAGATATGCAGGAGATTTTATGGAGATAGGCTCCGGGGTCAGGGCTTTAGGTTTTGGTGGAGCCTTCACTGCAGTAGCCAATGACGGCTCGGCTATTTACTGGAATGCTGCAGGTATATCCCAGATTAAGAGAATAGAAATTGGATTGATGAGATCATATCTCTACGGCGGGTTGGCACATTACGACCATATTACATACTGCCAGCCACTTCCGAATGACGTTACGATAGGTTTAAACTGGACCCGGCTCTCTATACCAAATATACCTATCTTCCCTGAAGAATATCTCATCGGAACAACGATCGATCAGAGAGTTACGTTTCCCAATCTACAGCTACCAGGCCAACCGGACGGCGAATTTACCAGTACCGACGACCTCTTCCAGTTTGCTTTCTCCAAAAACATCAGATATGATATGAATCTGGGATGGCTATTTTTCGATCTGCCTGCTGACTTCTATTTCGGTGGTAATATCAAATACATATCCAGAAAGATTCAAGAATACACAGGAACCGGCACAGGTTTTGATGTTTCACTAATGACCAGACAATATCTCAATTACTGGTTTGATGTCGACTGGCTCGGTACCTTCTCTATTGGTGTGAATTTTCAAGATATAGGGGGAACTTCCATATCCTGGGATACGATATCCCGACAATCTGATGAAGTTGTGATGAACACCAAACTCGGCCTGGCCTATCTTCAGCCGCTGGAAAAATGGAAATCTACGATCCAGATTGCAACTGATACTGATTATCATGTCTATGGTCAGAAACAGAGATGGGGACTGGAATATGTTTATGATGAGTTCCTCAGTGGCCGGGTAGGATATTACGATGACAATCTCACAACCGGCCTGTCTATTCTACTTTTTAATGTTAATCTGGATTACGCATTCGTAACCAATAACCTGGGTAATACCCATCGTATCGGATTACGTGCCAATTTCTGAACGGGAGCTTGAGATGATGAGTAAAACAAAAACAATGGGTATAAGGGTATTGTTATTGATGGTATTCACCATACCACTCTATTTCATTAGTTGTTCGGGAACAGAGAGTTTTGAAGTCGATACCACTCCACCGGCCGAAGTTATTTTGATTCCGCATCTTGGGGACACAGGAGACTCGCTTTACGTTGATGGAACTCTGGTAAACGATTCCAATAACGGGATCGATACAGTTCCCGATAATAACTGGATCCGAATCCAATGGCATTCGATAAATGACCCTGATTTGGATTATATGAAAGTATACCGCTTTGGTGATTACTCTGATGTTACACTCGTCGACTCCCTTTCAAGAGCGGAAGTTAATCGCAATGAGTATCTCGATAACAGGCTACATCAAAATAATCCGGTAGGTCAGACCTGGTCTTACTATGTAGCGGGATACGACATGCATGGCAACCATAGTATCTCTGATACTGTAAGCTATAAACTATTACAGAAACCGATACTCCTCAGTCCGCCAGATTTTGCCCAGGCCTCTCTGGCAGATACCCTCTCGTTTGAATGGTACGCTACAAATGACGCTATCCATTTTCGGCTTCTAATTTTCGATCAATACGATAATTACATCTGGCACCACGACTATTACGAAGACGAAGAGACAGAAGTTACACTCGTTGTAGAGTATATGGGCCCCGATCTTTCAGGACACGATACGATTATCTGGCGGGTCGATTCTTTCGATGATATTAATGAGGATGGTATAGCAATGAGTGGTGCAGAATCTTACGAACGTGTTCTACACCTCTATTCGCCATAACGATAATACAGGAAACTCAGCAGCAGATATAGATTCAGTTATCGGTGGCTGATACCTTCTATCTGGTTTAATAAGAGATTCTCTTTATCACTTGTAATCCCTATTGCCACAATTACAAGCGGTAACAGTGAAGTAAACTGCTTCAGTTTGGTAAAATCCTTCTCGGTAGTTAAGAGATAAGTAAAATTATTCTCGATTTCCTTACTCAAACGAGCCATCATCTTTTCATTACTGTAGCTGTAGTGGTCGGGCATACGGTAATGTTTGTCGAATCCTATCCCTGCAGATCGAACAGTATGTTCAAAAGATTGCGGTTGCCCTATCCCGGAAATAAGTGCTGTTTTCTTTCCCCTGATCAAAGCTGGATCAATATCATCTCCATTCGGCAGGTAGAACCGTTCTAATCTATTATGGACCTTGATAACTCTCTTGCCAATCCTGGTCAACTCTTTCGGAATCTCATCTTCACCATTGTAGATAATCAGATCAGCATAACGGAGTGCAGATAACGGTTCTCTTAATAACCCCGCCGGCAGGACAAATCCATTACCAATCTTTGTTACAGAGTTGAAGAGGACCAGATTGTAATCTTTCCTGACTTGAAGATGTTGAAAAGAATCATCGAGAATGATATAATCAAGATCAGGAAATTGATCCTGAAGCTTTTTCAGTGAGTTCTTGCGCTTCTTACCTACGATTACGGGTATTCCCGCTAATTTCTCCGCCAGTAATAAAGGTTCATCTCCAGCAATATCAGCACCCGATAACAGTCCATCTCTATCTGAAACAAGCCTGTTTGTGTGTTCATAAGCCCCTTTATAGCCACGATGTGATACCGCTACTCTGTATCCATTATGCTGCAATAGTTTAGCCAGATAGATAGTAAAAGGGGTTTTACCGCTCCCACCACTCACAATATTACCGACAGAGATAACAGGAACGTTGGGAACAAAAACGGGGAAAAACCCTGCACTGTAAAGTTTACGCCGTAATTTTATAATAGAGGTAAAGAACAGGGCAAAAGGTAAAAGGAGATAATTGAGAATTGCTCTCCGATAGAAATAACTATCCCATCTCATAAGTTTTGAATAAATCAGGCAGGAGAGGGGGTTTCGCCCGCTCCTGCCCTCTTTCGTTGTTGTATGTTCTTATCAGAACTGAACCTGGGGTGCAGTCTGTGTTTCTACAGGAGCTTCAAAGAAAGGTGCTCGCTCGAAATTGAACATCCCTGCCAGAATGTTATTGGGAAAGATCACTATCATACGATTGTATTCTGCAACCGCTTCATTAAAACGTCTTCTGGATACTGCTATCCTGTTCTCTGTTCCAGCCAGCTCATCCTGCAGTCTGATAAAATTCTGATTGGCTTTCAATTCGGGATAGTTCTCGGTTACCATAAGAAGCCGCTGTAACGCTCCGGCCAGATTATTCTGAGCTTCCTCATACCTGGCAAAGGCATCTGGATCATTCAGCAGGTCTTCTGTTATCTCAATGACACCTCCTACCCTGGCCCTTGCTTCAGTAACCGCCTGAAAGGTCTCCTGCTCGTGTGCAGCATACCCTTTAACGGTTTCTACCAGATTAGGAATAAGATCAAACCGGCGCATGAGTTGATTCTGGACTTCTGCCCAGCTGTTATCGATATTTACTTTTAATTGCTGCATCCGGTTATATCTGCCGATAAAAACTGCAGCTATAATAATGACTATAACCAGTATTATCAGTAAAACGATCAGAAAATTCTTCATAACTTCTCTCCTTTTAAAAAGACTTTTGTTATCCGTGATTAGAAACCCTTGTTTGCTTCTCGAGCAGACTATAGTCTGCACCCTATTCAATATTCAATGCCTTTTCTGGCAATTACTCCTTTTTGATAATAGTGTTTGATCTCTTTCATTTCGCTGGCCAGGTCTGCTCTCTCTATAACCTCTGGATGAGCACCCCTTCCGGTCATAACGATTTCCGATCTGCTCTCGATATCAAAGAGCTCCAACTGTTCCTCAAGTTTTAGCAAACCCCAGGCTACAGCAACATTTATCTCATCGAGTACGATAAGATCGTATTCTTCCCCAGCTATTACTCTCTTCGCTCTGTCTATCGCTTTCCTTGCCTCATCGAGGTCAATCTCTTTCGGCTTACCTGGCTCTATGAGCTTATCCGTTCCGTATTGAAAGATATCTATCCCCTCACATTCTGATAAAAATCTGATCTCCCCGTACTCTACATTCTTCTTCATAAACTGTATCAGACAGACCTTTTTCTTGTAACCGAGCATGCGGATGATCAAACCGAGTGCTGCTGTCGTTTTTCCTTTACCCTCTCCAGTATAGATCTGGGTCATGATAACTCCTCTACCTCAAATTACGTGAATTATAACTCCTTGCAGAGTTTTTGTGTTACAGAGATTTATTTTTCGTTAAATCTTCAGGCATATTGCAGCCGATAGAGATCATAATAGAGGTTCTTGTTAGCGATCAGTTCGTTATGATGACCCTCTTCGACTATCTTACCTTTATGGAGAACAATAATTCTGTCAACATGTTGTATTGTCGAGAGACGGTGAGCAATTATGATCGATGTTCTATCTTTCATAACCTTTATCAGGGCATCCTGGATAAGAATCTCTGTTTCTGTATCGATATTAGAAGTGGCTTCATCGAGTACGAATATGGCCGGATCATAAGCCAGAACTCTCGCAAAGGCAATCAACTGCCGCTGCCCCACTGAGAATGTAGCTCCCCTCTCCATTACCGGCTCATCATAGCCGTGTGGTAAATGTTTTATGAACCGGTCAACATTAACGTATTCGGCGATCCGGATAACATCATCATCAGTCAGGTTCTTATTATCCATAACGATATTCTCCCGGATAGTTCCTGAAAAGAGGAAGACATCCTGCTGAACAATACCGATATTCCGTCTCAGATCTTCGATTGAGTAATTTTTTATACTCTTACCGTCTACTTTAATATCACCTCTCTGGAAGGGATACATCTCTCCTATGAGGTTGATGATCGATGTTTTGCCCGAACCTGTATGTCCTACCAGAGCTATCTTCTCACCAGGTTTTACTTTAAATGATATATCTTTCAGGACGAAGGTATGCTCCTGCCCCTGTTTCTGCTCTTCTGTAGTCATTTCGTGAATATCAGAGCTATCAGGATTGGACAACAGTTGCATATTGTCACTGTTATATGTAAGCCAGACGTTCTGGAACTCAATAGCACCATCCAGTTTTACACCTGATGTCAGGTTTTCCCTGTAATCTTGTGGTTTCTTGGCCATCAGATCGAATACTCTTTCTGCTCCCGACATAGCGGCCTGCAGGATATTAAATTTTTCACTAAGATGATTGACCGGCTCGAAGAATCTCTCCATATAGCTGATAAAGGCCATCAACATACCAAGAGAGAGGGTATTACGAATGATCTGCCCACCACCATACCAGATAATGATAGCGATACCGACATGTCTGGATATACTAATAAGTGGACGGAAGATAGCGAATAACCTCAACTGTTTCATTGAGGCATCATAGTATTTCTGATTGATATTAGCAAACTGGCGGCATTTACTGATGAACTGATTAAAGAGTTGAATCACTTTTACGCCGGAGATATCCTCACCAAGAGCAGCATTCAACATTGCTACATGTTTCCTGACGTCCCGATAAAGAATTCTCGTCTTCTCTTTGAAATAGCGAACCAGAAGATAAACAAAGGGCAGTATTGTAAAACTCACCAGGGCAAGTCTCCAGTTGAGTACCAGCATAACGATCGTGATACCTATGAGGAGCATAAAGTCCTGCAACATTGTTACCAATCCCTGACTCAATAGTTCATCAAGAGCTCTGATATCTGTGGTGACCCTTGTAACGAGTCTTCCTACAGGATTTTTATCGAAGAATGACAGAGGCATCTTTTCCAGATGTGAGAAAGCATCCTCTCTCAGGTCATACATCGCTTTCTGGGCTGCGTAATTGGTAACATAGACCTGATAATAGCTGAAAGCCAATCTTCCGAGAATAAGCAGAAGATAGAACAGACCATAATAATAGAGCCATTTTCTTGATTCTCCCCGCAGGGTGCTGATCTCTTCCCGCTGTAACTTCTGGACATTTGTCTGAGACACTGCTATCTCTTCATCTGAGAGGACGAAAAATTCCTGGGATGAATCCTCATCGTTAGCTCTCCTGAGAATGGCAATATTCTCCTCTGTGTTAGGTAGCAGAAAATAATTACCTTTCTGATAGTTTCCTCTTTCCTGAAGGTATTCCAGATCAGACTGCTCTATATACATTCTGTAATCAGAAGGAATAACGATATAGTGGCTGTTATCCACGGAATAGGGATCTAATTTGACATTCTCATACCTGTTCAAGAAACTCTCGAACTCTTCTCTATCATCAAAGATCAGTAGATGTCTCGAGGGAACTATATGTTCATCTACTGCTGTCCTGATAATCAGAGGGAGAGCAAGCTGAGTAAGTGTCAATAACACCAGAAGGAAGAGCGAGACAATAACATAAAACTTGTAGGGCTTCAGGTAAGTGAGCAGCTTACCTATCAGCCTGCTGTCGTATATCTTCGTCTGTAAAGTATCAGCTGTTAGTTCAAAATGTTCTTCGTTCATCTTCTCTGGTTCCCTGTTGTATGTAAATGACCATTATTCTGGATTCTACGCTCATCTCTTTTCTATTCTCTCCTGTATCTTCTGCTTCTGGTAAAGATCCCAGTAAAGTCCCTTTTTCTTCAATAACTCATAGTGAGAACCCGACTCAATTATCTTCCCCTCATCGAGAACGATAATCTTATCAGAATGTTGAAGTGAGGATATGCGGTGAGCTATAATGATTGTTGTTCTCTCTTTTCTTAATTCGATCATATGATCGAGTAGTTTTTTCTCCGTTTTGGTATCGACAGCAGAGAGAGAATCATCAAGTATCAGTATATTAGGATCGGCCAGAATAGCCCTTGCAATTGCAATTCTCTGCTTTTGCCCACCTGAAAGGGTTACTCCCCTTTCGCCAATGATGGTATCAAATCCTCTGTCCAGCTCCGCTATTTCATTATATATCTGCGCCATTCTGGCTGCTTGTTCGACCTCTTCCATCGTTGCATCTGATTTGCCGAAGCGGATGTTATTGGCTATAGTATTGGAAAAAAGGAATATATCCTGTGGAACCACAACTATGCTTTCTCTCAATACTTTCAGAGGTATGGAATACAATTCATGCCCGTCAATGTATATCGAGTTACGAGGCGGATTGTAGAATCTTGTCAGAAGATCGATGACAGTTGACTTGCCACACCCGGTTCTCCCAACGATAGCGAGTGTGTTTCCTGCTCTTAGGTCGAAAGATATATCTTCAAAAATCAACTCGCCATCATCTTGTGTTTCCTGAATCGGTTTTAGTTTCTGCTCTTTATCCTCATTAGCCAGATAGCGGAAGGTTAAATTTTTAACCTCGATATCTCCCTTTAACTCGGTTATTGTTTCATCGGTATCAACATCAACAATCTCCTCTTGTATATCTAGGATCCTGTTTATCCTCTTCAAAGAAGCAGTTCCCCTCTGATAGAGGCTGACAATCCATCCTATAGCTATCATAGGCCAGATCAGCATGCCAAGGTAGGCGTTAAAAGCAACAAATTCACCTATCGATATTTCGTTGTTTATTGTCGCTCTACCACCAAATACGAGAACTATTATCATACTGAGCCCTATGATAAAGGCATTAAAGGGATGGAAGAATCCTTCGATCTTGGCCATCTTCACACTTTTATCTCGGTAGTCTCCCGAGAAGACATTCAGTTTCGCCAGTTCAGGCTTCTCCTGATCAAATACTTTTACCACGCGAATTCCGGAAATACTTTCCTGAACCATACCGGAAAGATCGGAAAAAGTTTCCTGTACTTTAGCGAATTGGCGGTGTAATTTTTTTCCGAAAAAGAAGATGGCAAAAGATAACGCCGGTAATGGTATTATAGCATAGAAGGTAAGTCTGATGTTGATTGAACCCATAAAAAAGATTGTAGCCAGGGTCATGATTATAATATCGGCAGCTACAACGAAGCCCATACCAAACAGCATTCTGATAGCACGCATATCATTAGTCGAATGAGCCATCAAATCACCGATCCTGGCTCTATTGAAGAAATTCTGGCTCAACTTTATCAGATGTTCATACAGATCCTGCCTCAAACCACGTTCGATATCAAATGAATTACCAATTATCAATATCCGCCAGAAATAACGCATTATGGCTATAATACCCGCCATAAGAAAGATCAGGAACATATAACCGGCCAGATGCTTCTGAGTAACACCTTCCACACCGAGACTATCTATAGCGGTCTGTATGACTTTCGGGATAAGCAACTGAACCGCATCAACGATTATCAGAACCAGTATCCCGAGCAGGATATATTTTAAATTTCTTTTAAGATACGGTAATACCCTGTCAAATAATCTCTTATCTCTCGTCTTCTCTATCTTTTTCAATGTCTTTTTTTTCCTTTAACCCTATTCCATCAGTTCTGTCACGGTGTTATCGAGCAGAATTCTCAGTGAGTACGGAAAAACTAACTCCCAGAGTATACTATACCTTTAACGCTTCAACATGATCTGTTAAATCCTGTAACTGAGCAGTAAATTGTTCGAAGAAGTCGGGAATATCTTTCTTTTCTATGTTTATTTTACCGATAGTAAAATCGGTAGCTGTCAGTAATGAACTGATATCAAAGTCGGTCACATCATCAGCTTTGTTCATCAGATCTTTGTGATTCAGCGGGATATCTTCATCGAACAGGAAGAGAAGACCCTTAATAATCGGTTCAATAGAATGAACCGATACTTTGATCAGATTCTTCAATACTTTGTTCTTTCCATAATGGTCAAGAATAGCCATCTTTATAAGCAGATTTTTACTCTTCAGTTCCCGTTCCATCTCCAGTCTGATATAGCTCTTTTCGAACTCAAGATCGCGGAGTATATCCTTCTTGCTGACCAGGTTGATATAATCGGTCTTGATATTATGAAATTCCAGAGGAAAGCTATCGAGTGAATTGGCAATATACTTGTCACTGACGACAAGAGGTGGCTCCATTCCCATATGGACAACAGCGGAAGCAACAGAATGTGCTTTTACCAGATGTTTTATGGAGTCGTCGGATAGAATAACCACAAGATTACCCTTATCAGACAGTTCGGTATTATAGATAGCTACCTGCAGCACAGAGTCTCCCCAGATAGCGGAAAATTTTGCTGCTACCTTTTCCCAGTTTGATTTATACTTCTCAATCATAATTCCTCCCCGTTAGGATTAATTATCACCTATTTCTGCTCCTGCTCCCGGTTTTCATATTTCTTCATAAAAACCAGAGCACAGTCGCGAGCCATTCTCCTTATTCGATTAATATAATCAGCTCGTTGCATGACACTAATGACACCGTGCGCATCTAGAAGATTGAAGCTGTGTGAACTCTTCATAATATAGTCATAAGCAGGATATGGCAATTTACTGTCGATCAACTTTTTCGCCTGCCTCTCATAATCGTCGAAAGCCTTAAAACAGGAATCTACCGGCAGTTCTCTAAAATTGTATTGGGAAAATTCCACCTCTTTCTCGAAGAAAATATCTCCATAAGCGGTCTCTTCGTTCCATCTTATATCCTTTATATCGTCTACTCTCTGTATATAAAGGGCTATTCTCTCCAATCCATAAGCGAGCTCGACATTGGTTGGGAAGACCTCGATCCCTCCGACCTGCTGGAAGTAAGTGAACTGAGTGATCTCCATCCCATCGAGCCAGACTTCCCAGCCAAGGCCTCTTGCTCCGAGAGTAGGTGATTCCCAGTCATCTTCAATAAAGCGGATATCGTGCTTGACCAGTTCGATCCCTAGAGCTTCCAAACTTCCCAGATACAACTCTTTGATATTATCCGGAGAGGGTTTAATCAGAACCTGGAACTGATAATAATGTTGATACCGGTTGGGATTCTGCCCATACCTGCCGTCTTTAGGCCTTCTACAGGGCTGCACGTAAGCAACTGCAGAAGGAGTTTTTCGTAAAGCTCCGAAAAAAGTTACCGGATGAAAGGTAGCAGCACCCATCTCCATATCATAAGGTTGCAAAATGTTACACCCATTTTCGGACCAGTATTTTTGCAGGTTAAAAATCATATCCTGTAAATTCATATTACATTCTACCTTTGTTTAAGCCGGGATCAATTCAAACATTGTCATCTGTTCGAATATAACCAGGAAGAGTCGACTGAACGAGTTTTGTCGTAAATCCTGGTAATCAGAGCTTGAATGTCCCGACATTATCCGGGATGGTGAGCGTTGCATCGGTGATCTCGACGATCTCCTCCACCGTTGAACCCTCGACAATCTCTCTCAAGACCAGACCTTGAGAAGTAACTTCTATAACAGCTTTCTCCGTGACGATTAAATTAACCTTATTCCTGGCTGTCAGCGGCAGTGTACAGCTCTTCATTATTTTAGAATTACCATGTTTATCGCAGTGCTCCATGGCTATTACCACTTTTCTGGCACCGGTTACCAGGTCCATTGCTCCACCCATACCGGGCACCAGCTTCCCTGGTATCATCCAGTTGGCGAGGTTACCCTCCTGATCTACCTGAAGTGCACCGAGCACAGTCATGTCTATATGTCCTCCCCTGATAATGGAGAAGCTGAGACAGCTGTCGAAATATGAGGCACCCGGAATAGCAGTGATATGTCCCCCACCAGCATTGATAAGGTTTTTATCTTCTTTCCCTTTTTCCGGAGCCGGGCCAACCCCCATGATACCATTTTCACTCTGGAAAAAGACCTTAATCCCCGGTGGTATGTGATTTGCCACTTCAGTAGGAAGTCCGATTCCCAGATTGACGAAATCGCCATCCTTTAACTCCTGGGCAATCCTTTTCCCTATCAGTTTTCTTCTTGCTTCTTTATCCATTAATATTGCTCCTTAATATTCGTCCTGTAAAAAACTTACCGGTCAACTCTTCTCTTCGTGAACAACCAGATAGTCAACAAAGACACCTGGAGTGACGACATCCTCAGCCGATATCTCTCCAATTTCGACGATTTCTTCGACTTCCGCGACAGTAACTCTGGCAGCTGTAGCCATCATCGGATTCGAGTTTCGGGCGGTCTTGTCATAGACGAGATTCCCGTATCTGTCTGCCTTCTCTGCCCGTATAAAGGCAAAATCGGCTGATATGGGCTCTTCCAGTATATACTCTTTCCCCTGTACTGTCAGTATCTGCTTTCCTTCGGAAACAATGGTTCCGAGTCCGGTTGGGGTTAAAACACCTCCGAGCCCTGCACCTGCAGATCTGATTCTCTCCATCAGAGTACCCTGAGGTATGAGCACAACCTCCATTTCACCACTGCTCATCAGAGCCTGACTCGCCCTGTTTGTGCCAATATGTGAAGTCTGTACCTTTGAGACCTGTTTATTGGCCACGAGGAGACCGACACCTTTATCCTCAAAATCTGTAGAGATGACGATCATATCGATACAGCAAGTTCCCAGTTCTTTCAAGGCATCGACTAAATTCTCGGGGCAACCGACGGCAAGAAACCCGCCAAACATAACACTGTTGTTCGGTTTGATCATTTCTGCCGCTTCTTTTGCGGTAATTATCTCTGGCATTAACAATACCTCCTTATCGGGATTCGGGTTTTTCAGTAATCTGCTCAGCAATAAAGAAAGCGACATTGTTAGCGAAGGTCCCGGAACCGAATCCGGCATCATAGCCCAATTCCATAGCCAGTTCATGACTGATTCGCGGCCCGCCGCAGATAAAGAGCATCTTATTCCTTATCCCTTCTGCTTCTGCTAATTCTATTAATCTAGTCAAATTTTTGATATGAATATTTTTCTGGGTAACTACCTGAGAAACGAGCACAGCATCGGCATTCTCCTCCATAGCCCGTTTCAGAAGATCTTCTATAGCTACTTGAGCACCCATATTTATAGCTTTGAAGTTGCGATACCTCTCAAGACCGTAATGGCCGCTAAAACCCTTCATATTCATTATGGCATCTATCCCTACAGTATGAGCATCCGATTCGATACAGGCACCTACCACAACCAGTTCCCGGCCGATATGCTCATCGACATATTCATCGATCTCTTCCATTCCAAGCGTTGGAACCTCAACTGTTCTGACTTTTATGCTGTCCAGGTCGACGGTAGTATTACAGGTTGCATAGGCGATGAAATGAGCAAATCCGTCAGAGAGGTCTCTAATATGACATATTTCGATCTCCTCGAGACCCATCTGTCTGAGAATGAGTCTGGCAGCCTCCTTACCCTTTTCATTAGCCGGTGCCGGGAGGGCAAAGGATAACTGTATTCTACCATCGTCTAAAGTGTCTCCATAAGGTTTGATCAGACTTCTCTTCACCATTTCCTGTTCAATATTTTCTTTCATAAATACCTCTCAGCCCTGAGATTCCAGTTCCGATTTCATCCTTTCTATAAAGGGATTTATATAATCCTGTGACTTCAGGAACACACCATCTATTCCCCGGCCTTCGAATTCGCTGCGCTTGATATTTGCGAAACTACCTTTAGCCAGAGCTTGCATCAAACCGATATCTTTCACCTCGGCAAGAAACTCAATCGCTTCATCGAGCACACGATTAGCTCTCTCATTGATAAAACCGTCTTCCCGCAGCTTAAACTCGTCAGAGAAATTTCTTACTCCCTTGAAGACATATTGAGCGTTATCGATGGCGAGAGCCCTGTCCACCAGGTGCGGGGTATGGATCGCCTCTGTCATCATCCCGAGCAGTTGAACACCCTGTCCCGTTATCTGAGCCACGAAATTGAACATACCGTTCATCAGATATGCCTTGAAGATGTTACCTGTAACAAAGCGGGTCGGTGGCATATACTTGATCGGTGAATCGGGAAAGAGAGTCCTCGTCAGGAGTGCGTGGGCAATTTCGTATAAAACCGAATTCTCAATCTCAGGGTCTATCTCGAAAGCGTGGCCAAGTCCCATCTTTTCCGGCCTGATACCCGACATAAGAGCAAACTGCTCATTTATCAACTGCGATGCTGTAACAGTAAAAGCACTTTCGATCGCATCGGAGGTGGTTAGATAGTTATCTTCACCGGTCTGGATCTCTATGCCGGCATAGGCATTGATCATTCGGGAGAAGTACTGGTCAAGGAAAGTACGCCTCATATTGATATCACGAAAGAGAATACCATACATAGCATCATTAAGCATGATATCAAGGCGTTCAAGAGCTCCCATAGCCGCTATCTCTGGCATACAGAGTCCTGAAGCATAATTGGTCAGAGAAATATATCTTCCAACCTCTTCTCCCGCTTCATCGAGAGCTTTACGCATAATACGGAAATTTTCCTGAGTCGCATAAGTCCCCCCAAATCCAGTGGTCGTGGCACCATAGGGGACATAATCCAGAAGTGACTGAGCTGTAGACCGGATTACGGCAATAATGTCAGCACCCTGATGAACTGCTGCTCTGGCCTGTATTACATCCTCGTATATGTTTCCTGTTGCTACGATAACATAAATTGCTGGATGGTTCCTTTCCCCGAAACGCTTATATGCCTCTTCCCGGTAAACTCTCTGAAGCTTGATCTTCTCCAGCAGGGCAGTTGTAACTTCATCCAGTTTTTGTAATACAAGTTCTGCAGGCTGAGGTGCTATTGCTGTCAGGTCCAGCTCTCCGGCAGCTACCCTTTCAGCAATGATCTGAGCGGTAGTTTTTTCCGCTACTATACCGTTCGCTATCCAGTATGCAACACCTCTATCGAGAACATCCCTCCTCTTAAGATGTTCAACCAGAACGTTGGGTAACGGTTCTCCGTTCTCCAGAGCACCGTCGATACCCATAAATCTTGCTACTGTCCGCTCAATGGTAACAGAGCTCTGTTTCTCCATAAGTTCGCTGAAAGATGAAACAATCTCTCTGGCATACTCTCTGGCCCTGTCAATCTTCGACTTTTCGATATTCAAGCTAATCAAGCAGTCCCCCTGATAATTCGAGTTTTTAGAGTATTAATCAGACAATACTAAATATTTTTTCTTCCTTATCAGTCAAGAGTAAATAATATTGAAACATAGCTTTAAGCCTCTTTCTCCGATTTTTTTCTTCTCTGAGACATTCGATTGACAAAGAATCGGGGTTAGCTATAAATGACTTTAATATTCAGGGGAGCGAGATGAGAGATGATTGCAATAATGATAGACCGCAAATTAGAGAGATTTGCCGAACTCACCAGATATACGTTCAGCTTTATCTTTGATACCCTGGGGCTATCATACAGGTTCATCAACCGTATCAGTGAATTGAGGAAAAACGAGATTATTTTCTTTTACGGTTTACTGGAGCCTTCCACCGAAGAGAAAAACCAGTTTTCCAGTAACCCGACGGTCTTTTTCATTAAAGCTGATACCGACCTCTTAACCACTGGCCGGATCAATCGGGAGGAGATTGGCAACAAGCTCCACGAAATCAAACTGCATACTATCATACCTATCCTATCAAGCAAAGAGTTCCAACACCCTCTTGTAACCTACAGGGTGAATGATATCTTCTGGGGGCAGTACAATTTCGATATAATCGGTAATATATTCTTTCATCTCTCGTCTTATGAAGAATCTATTTCGCAACCCAGAGATATACACGGCAATATACCGGACGATAATCTACCCTTGATTGGTTACAAGCATTTCCCCTATGTAAATACACTCCTCTGGATGATAGAGAATTTCTTGCAGGAAGCCATTACAGTCAATCCGTCGGTCTTTCTGGTCAAGAAAGAGGCCTGGCCAAACGGTGAAGATTTTGCCTATACCCTTTCTCATAATATTGATTCGCTGCAGAAATGGCGTATTGGCAATCTGATATCCTCTTTCTTCACCGACCTGAAACTCCTGATCATTCTGAAATGGGGAACCTTCTTTCGGAACCTGAAAGAGAAGATCAATTATCTGATAACCAACTACGAGGTATACTGGAATTTCGAGGAGATCAGAGAGATAGTCAAAGAGCAGGGGGTCCGCTCGACCTATTTTGTAGGGGCATCAGACAGGAAATCACAACGTTTCGATACTGATTATTCACTCAAAGATCCCGATTTACAGACCGAGCTTAACCAGCTTTTAGAAGATAACAACGAGATAGCCCTGCTAGCACCCTATAATTCACAGAGAGAGAAGGATTTAGGAAAATATATCAACAGGCTCTCTACTGCAATAGGGCAGAAAATAAAAGGTGTCAGACAGAATCACTTTCAATACGAAAATCCCGGAACTACAGAGATTCACGATAGCCTGGATATCATCTATGATTCCAGCAAAGCTCTGCAGGAAAAGTGCGGCTTCAGACACGGCATAGCTTACCCCTACCGTCTGTTTCATCCCGAGAGAAATGTAAAGACTCTGGAAATACCACTCGCTTTCTCTGATAATGTTCTCCGCTTGAGCAAGCATACAGTAATCTCGAAGGAGCGGGCGCAGACCATGATAAAGAACTTGATAGGCCATGTCCAGAAGACGAATGG
>CAZBDV010000030.1:0-28044 GCA_964490765.1 uncultured Candidatus Cloacimonadota bacterium
TTCTCCCTCTGGTCCAATTATTCATTATTCATTATTCATTATTCATTAACCTCATCACCCCATTACTCCATCACTTCATCACTCCATCTCCCTGCTATTCCCCCATTTCCTTCAATCCAGCATTACAATTAACAGCGTTAATAAAACCGTACGAGAAGGGGCTTCGAAGATACTGTCCGACGAGCGAAGCGAGGAGTTTATCGAGAGAAGCCCGTTCGAGAAGGTTTTTAGCTGTTAGATTGTACGCTGGAGAGGTTTTCTTTGCTTCTTGGGCTTCGCCGAACTCGGAAGCAGCCACGAGGAAGAGTTTTCCTCGGTTCTTTTGCCGGAACAAAAGAAAGAAGGAAGACGAAAGACGTTGTGAGAGTTTTTCTTTGCTTCTTGGGCTTCGCCGAACTCGGAAGCGTCCACTTCGAAGATTTTTCCTCGGTTCTTTTTACGGAGAAAAAGAAGAAGTAAACAACAATTTTGTGATGCATATATAGTAGAGGGGGTAGAACAAGGAGGGGTGGTGATGGAGTGACGAAGTGACGGAGAGACGAAGAGTAGTGAGTGGTGAGTGGTGAGTTCCAGAGGGGGCAAAAGCAAGTCCATTGGGAGGTAGAGTAAGGAAGAATTAGCAGATTAACGGATGAAAACCAGAAGAAGGAGAAGCAAGCTGCCGGCGGAAAAACAAGAGGTAGCGGCAAGCATGAGCTTGCCACCTCTGAAAAAACCGATGGGAGGATAAGCAGGAAAGGAAAGAATTATTTGCCATATCAGGGAAAGAGGATTACATTGTGAGTAAAGTTCAACGATAACGGGATTAGATATAAATTCTTATGGAAGGAACGGTAAATGAGCCTAACACTTGAGAAGTGTAATATATGCCCGCGTCTATGCAGGGTCAACAGATATAAGACTACTGGTTACTGTAACGCTGGAGCTGAGATCAAACTCAATCTTTACCAGCTTCATTTTGGAGAAGAGCCCAATCTCAGTGGCAGTAAAGGGAGCGGAACTATCTTCTTTTCGCATTGTAACCTGAAATGCGTATACTGTCAGAACTTCACAATTAGCCATTTCGGCTGGGGACGTAAGGTAACGAGTGACGAGCTGGCAGATATCATGCTCAGCCTGCAGGATAGTGGTGCACATAATATCAATCTGGTAACTCCAAGTCACTATGCCCTGCAATTGATCGATGTCCTTAAACTCGCCAGGAAGAACGGTCTAAAGATACCGGTAATCTGGAATACGAACAGTTACGAGCGTATAGAGACACTGCAGGCACTGGAGGGGCTGATCGATATCTATTTACCCGACTTTCGCTATTTTGATAGTGATGCTTCCAGTAAGTATTCTGATGCGAATGACTACCCCGAAATAGCACAAGCCGCCCTGAAAGAGATGGTGCGACAGGTCGGGCATCTGAAGGAGAAGGATGGCATTGCTCAAAGTGGTGTAATGATCAGACTGCTAGTCATACCAAAAAATGTTAACCGTATAGATAAGGTAATGAAATGGATTCATGACAATCTTGGCCCCGAGACATTTATCAGCTTGATGGGGCAGTATTATCCCACATACCGTTCCGTTGCTTTCCCGGAGATTAACAGATCGATCACAGAAGAGGAATATGAATCAGCTGTTAAGGTCCTTACCGATCTTGGATTCGAGAATGGCTATATTCAGGGTGTTGGTAGTAACGAGGACTGGACACCGAAGTTTGTGAAAACTTGATCCCTCTTCAGATTTTTGTGCTAATAATAACAGGCAGGTAGATCAATGAACGAAGAATTAAATTATGACATTGCTATTATCGGTGGCGGGCCGGCTGGTTTAGGGGCAGCTATCTATGCAGCACGTGGTGGATTAAAGACCGTGGTATTCGAAAAGGGGCTGGTCGGGGGTCAGATCTTACTCACAGCAGATGTAGATAACTATCCCGGCTTTGAGAAGACCATTTCCGGTTATGAACTGATGGACAAGATGAAGCAGCAGGCAGATAAGTTCAAGGCGGAGTTCCGTGAGGAAGAGGTTACGGCTATCAGCCTGGAAGGAATCTGTAAGATCGTAGAGACCGATAAAAATACTTACCGGGCAAAGGCGATAGTTTACTGTGCCGGAGCTCATCCCCGTAAACTGGCCGTTCCGGGAGAAGAACGTCTGACCGGCCGTGGTGTATCTTACTGTGCAACCTGTGATGGAGCACTCTATCGTGGTAAGAAGGTGGCAGTTATTGGTGGTGGCGATTCGGCTATCGAAGAGGCTGAATTCCTGACCCGTTTTGCCGAAAAGGTATTCGTCATCCACCGGCGTGACCAGTTAAGAGCAGTTCATGCAGTTCAGGAAAGAGCTTTCAAGAATAATAAGATTGAGTTCATCTGGGATACCGTCGTCCATGAGATAGTCGGAGAGGAGAGAGTAGAAAAACTTATCCTCTATAACAGAAGGAAGGATATTTTTTTCGAAAAGGCTGTCGATGGGATCTTTGTCTATATAGGGATTATCCCTAATAATGCCCTTGTCGAATCACGACTCAATCTCGATGCTCAGGGATTTATCATGACCGATGAAGAGGGACATACCAATATTCCGGGTATCTATGCTGCCGGTGATATCGTTCATAAAGTGCTCCGCCAGGTTGTTACGGCAGTCAGTGACGGTGCCGTTGCAGCATTCTCAGCAGAAAAATGGATACAGGAGAATATGGCTAATTTCGATGTACCAGTGAAAAAAGTGAAATAAAGGGCCTACAACACTCGTTTCAAGCTTAAAAAGGAAAAACTGACAATGATAAAGATAAATGCTATAGTTATCTTCTTTCTATCTATTTTATTGAATCTCACTCTCTCATTCGCTATAGAGGATAATGACTCTTTTATGGCCGAACATGGTGCTAAACTGGCAGAACTGGCCGAGAAGCTCGAGGGGCGTGGCCTGCCAGACGACTGGTTCTGGGAAAATTTCGTGCGTGATAACTTCCGCTTTCACGCTAATATGGAGAGTTACTTCACCAATATGACCGAACATCGTTACGATCGTGGTGAAATCGATTTAACAGACTATAAGAAACATTTCGGAGTAGAACGTAAGATCGAACTCGGATGTTCTTTTATCGCGAAACATAACGATATACTCCGGCAGATTCAGGAAAGAAACGGAATAGATTTCGAACTCGTGGTGGCAATTCTCGGTATGGAGACCAATTTTGCCGAACAGAGACAGCGTGGTAACTTCTACGTTTTCGATGCACTCGTCGCGCAATACCTGTTAGTCCCACGCAGGGAGAATTATGCGGTCAATCAGCTCGTCGGGCTTCATACCTTTATGGAGAAGACCGGTCATGATATCGATTACTTCATAGGTTCTTTCGCCGGAGCAAGTGGCTGGGGCCAGTTCATTCCTGCTTCATTGAATAGTTTCTTCATATCTTTTGACGGAGACGATACTCATATTGATATTTTCTCGATAGAGGATAATCTGGCCAGTATTGAGAACTATCTCTTTCAGCACGGCTTGAACCGGTCAACTATGAACTCAGAAAAACACCGCCGGAACGCAGTCTTCGCTTATAATAGAAACGAAGCATACGTCCAGGCGGTTCTTTACATCTATGAGGAGTTGAAGAAGCGTTCCTGCTCTTAAAATCTATTCTGCCAGATTGATCGTCATATACCTGTTCACACCATCACGACTCAGAACATAGAGCAGGATGACGTTGTTATCATCCTCCTCAAATTCTCTTTTAGCTGCCGCGATCAGATGCTCGAAATCGGATACACTCTCAACCTTCTGATGGTTGACCTCCATTATAACATCACCAACCCGCAGATCGGATCGGTGGGCAGGTGTGTTGCTTTTGATTGCTGAGACCACGACCCCATAATCGGCACTGATCTGCTGACGCTGCGCAAACTCACTCTGCAGCTCTGCTACCTCCAGTCCGAGAAGCGGTGTCTCTGCCGGCTCTCTCTGTTCTCTAACTACTGTCTCATCAGGTAATTCGGCCAGTTCTACATGCAGAGTACGCTCCTGACGATTACGGATTATAGTGATCGGAACTCGCTTCCCTACTTCCGAATTGGCTACTATTATCCTGAATCGCGCTACGTTCTGGACCTCTTCGTCACCCATCCTGATAATGACATCTCCATTACGTAAACCAGCACGGGATGCGGGAGTATCACTCTCCACCTGGGCAACGAGAACACCACCAATCCGCTCCAGGCCGAGAGTCTGCTGCAGGTCGGGTGTGATCTCCTGGGGAAGAATTCCTAAATATGCCCTAACTACCCGTCCATACTCGATAAAGTCAGATACGACCTTTTTGGCCAGATCGATCGGGATGGCGAAACCTATACCTATATTGCCACCACTGGTAGAGGTTATAGCTGCATTGATACCGATCGCTTCACCCCGTATATTTAACAGAGGTCCACCACTATGGCCGGGATTGATAGCAGCATCGGTCTGAATATAATCCTGATAAACTGGTGATCTTGCACCGAAATCGAGAGATGCGCGACTGGTAGCTGAGATCACTCCAACGGTGACTGTTCTGTCCAGGCCAAGCTGGCCAAAGGGATTACCGATAGCTATCGCCCAGTCTCCTATCTCAAGATTCTCCGAACTGCCGAGTGGTATCGATGCTACCTGCTCATTTGCAGGAACAGTGATCTTGATTATCGCTACATCAGTCATAGGATCTAATCCCACAACCTCAGCCCTGTATTTGGCCTTATCAGCCAGAGTTATTGTTATCGTCTGATTCTCACTGAGATCCACTACGTGATTATTGGTCAGTATATAGACATCACTCCCATCCTGACGAAATATAAAACCGCTCCCTACTGATACAGACCTTCTCGTCTCTGGCATCGGACCAAAGAAAAACCTGAAAAGATCTTCATCGAAAGGAAATCTACCCTGTGGTACACGGGTCTCTACCTCCGCTTCCACCTGAATATGAACTACACTCTCCCTTACATTTCTCACTACCTCGACAAAGGGGCTCTTCCCCTCGGAAGTTACTGGATATTGAGCTCCAAGCGGTAAAGCCAGGAACAGAACAAGGGTTGAGACAACTACTATTAAAGCTTTTCTTATCATCTGTTTTCCTCCGTAATTTTCCGTTATCTTAATACTTACAATATATTCTCTTTCCCCCGGCAGGGAAATTATTCCCGACTGTTGTTTTAACTATCCGGGAATAGTTCTTGTTACAAGATAAAATTAAAGTGGTTAGGGAGTTAAGGTCAGCAGCCCGTAAAAGGGGATGTTATAAGTGTAACGAATCTCTGCGGGAAGAAGAAAAGAGAGTATCGAGAAAGCTTTCATTCCCGTTCCAGCCAGAATTCGGTTCTTGATTTCTGGGAAATGGCTTATCTAAAATATTGACAAGCAATTATAATCTTAAAAAAATGTATTCCATTTCATTTCGGGGAGGAAAGTCAATGAGTCTTTGGTTCGTTATAGCTCCATTGGGTGCACTGGGAGCTTTAGTATTTGCTCTGATCTTCTACAGATCGATGAAGAGTAAGCCTGAAGGCAATGAGAAGATGATCGAGATTGCAGAATGTATCAGAGTTGGTGCCAAAGCATATTTACGGCAGCAGTATAAAGTAGTAGCTATTTTCTTTCTGTTTGCTTTTATTGTATATCTCTTCCTGGCACTTTATTTCAAAATCCAGCATATCTGGGCACCTTTCGCATTCGTCTCAGGTGGACTGTTTTCAGCCTTTGCCGGTTATATCGGGATGAAGACGGCTACCTATGCCTCGGGCAGAACTGCAGAGGCCTGTCGTAGCAGCCTTAACGCCGGCCTGAAGATAGCCTTCCGCTCAGGAGCAGTAATGGGATTGAGTGTTGTAGGACTCGGACTCGGGAATCTTGTATTCTGGTTCTTTCTATTAAGATTTTCTATGGGGTTTGCAGAGAGTAATCCCTTTCAAATCAGTGATTATACGGAATTGACTTCTGTTATGCTCTCTTTCGCCGTTGGCGCTTCATTTCAGGCTCTCTTTGCCCGTGTTGGCGGCGGAATATTTACCAAGGCTGCCGATGTCGGTGCTGACCTGGTAGGTAAGATCGAGAGTGACATTCCCGAAGACGATCCCCGTAACCCGGCAGTTATAGCTGATAACGTCGGGGATAATGTCGGTGACGTTGCTGGTATGGGTGCTGACCTCTATGAATCATATAACGGTTCTATACTAGCTACGGCTGTTCTGGGAGCTGCTGCTTTTATTGCTACACCGCAGTTGCAGATCAACGCTATTATCCTTCCATTATGTCTGGCCGGACTCGGCATTCTCTGCTCGATTATAGGTATTTTTGTCGTCAGCACGAAGGAATCGTCCAGCCAGAAAGAGTTGTTAAAATCGCTCCACAAGGGTGTATGGCTCAGCTCAGCTTTCATTCTGGTAACCTCTTATGTTCTCATCAGAGCGTTGCTGCCTGCCAATACCAATCTCTGGATGTCACTCGTTATCGGATTGCTGACAGGTATCATTATCGGAAAGTCAACAGAGTTCTTTACCTCCCACGAATATTCCCCCACCCGCGGAGTAGCAAAACAGGGTAAGACAGGAACAGCAACCCTGATCATTGACGGCATGTCGGTAGGGATGATGTCAACCAGTATACCTGTAATCACATTAGGTATGGGTATCATTCTCTCCTTCGGTTTTGGTAGCCGCTGGATATGGAGCGACCTCTCCAACGGACTATATGGTATTGGAATAGCTGCAGTGGGTATGCTCTCTACTCTGGGAATAACACTGGCAACTGACGCCTACGGTCCGATAGCCGATAATGCCGGTGGTAACGCCCAGATGAGTAATCTGGGAGAAAAGGTCAGGGAACGAACAGATGCCCTCGATGCACTCGGTAACACTACGGCAGCCACCGGTAAAGGTTTTGCCATCGGCTCAGCAGCCCTGACTGCCATGGCCCTCCTCTCTGCCTATATTGAAGAGGTTAAAATGGTTCTCGGCAGAACGGGGGTAGAATCCTTTATCATCGGTTCCAATACTATTATTGAAACTGCTACCGCTTCAATTGAACATTTTATTGAATTGTATAATGTCACCCTGATCAATCCCAAAGTCCTGATCGGTATGTTTGTCGGCTCTATGACCGCCTTCGTCTTCTGTGCTCTCTCCCTGAAATCTGTTGGTAGAGCTGCAGGCAAAATGGTCAAGGAGGTCAGACGTCAGTTCAACTCAAAGCCGGGTATCCTGGATGGATCGGAAAAGCCTGATTATGCAAGTTGTGTAGAAATATCTACCAAAGCAGCCCAGAAAGAGATGATCATCCCCTCCTGCCTCGCCTTCATTATGCCTTTGCTTGTTGGGCTATTACTCGGCGTTGCTGGTGTAATGGGTCTGCTGACAGGAGCATTGACCTCCGGTTTTACCCTCGCTATAATGCTCAACAACGCAGGTGCATCCTGGGATAATGCCAAGAAATATATAGAGAGTAACAAGTATGGAGGAAAAGGTTCGGTAGCCCATAGATCAGCTATAACTGGTGACACTGTGGGAGATCCCTTCAAAGACACTTCCGGTCCTTCACTTAATATACTAATCAAGCTGATGAGTATGGTGAGTATCATTTTCGCCGGGATAGTAGTCTCATACTCACCACTCATAGAAGCTATCTATGACAGGCCGGTACAACAGCAGGAAGTACTGATCGAGGAGGATGACCTACCTCCTCCGGAAGAGGGACTCTGAGCCGAAAGAGAGTATAATATCGACACCGGTTAGCTATAAATATAGCACCTTACAGTGCTGCAGGCAGTGTGTTATGTTTAAGAAAATAGTTTTCATAATCTTCTTAATTACAGCTCTCTTCAGCTTACAGGGCGAGACTGAAAAAATTGGCCTTTCTCTCAGTGGTGGAGGTGCTCGTGGCCTGGCACATATTGGAGTACTGAAAGTAATCGATGAACTGGGGCTGGAGATCGATTATATTACCGGTACCAGTATGGGTGCTGTTATTGGCAGCCTTTATGCTATAGGATATTCCGGGCAGGAAATTGAAAACCTCATCCTCGAGAACTTCGACTGGGGTTTACTCCTTTACGATGAAGTCGAGCGCAGCGATTACTATATCGGCGAGAAACGATGGGGTAACTATTATAATCTATCTTTCCTGATCAACGATAATTTTTCCCTCTCCTTACCGCAGGGACTGATTAACGGAAATAAGTTAATCAATCAACTGTTTCAGTTACTCTATCCCTATAATCATATAGAGGATTTCAGCAAGTTACCGATACCTTTCGCCTGTGTGGCAACCGACCTGCTGACCGGAGAAACTGTCATCCTTGACTCTGGTAGCCTGCACGAAGCTGTCAGGGCTTCTATATCCATCCCTTCGGTCTTTACTCCTTTCGATCTGGAGGGAAGACTCCTGATAGATGGCGGTATCAGAATGAATTTACCCTCTTCGCTTGCCCGCGATATGGGTGCTGATTACGTTATCGGAGTAAAGGTCACATCAGAGTTACGGGAACGAGAAAGATTGACCCATCCTATCTCTATCCTCGACCAGACTATCAATATAGCTTCGCGTGACAGGACAATGCAACAAATCGATTACTGCTCACTTCTAATCCAACCGGAACTGAACGATCTTCGTATGATGGACTTTGATCGTATTCACGAGCTGATAGCAGCCGGTGAAAAGGCAGCTCGCGAAGTAATACCCGAACTCAAAAGGATGGCAGAAATTCGTGGGGAGAGAGAAGAGAGAGAGGTGGACAATCTGCCGAAGCATATTAAGCTGAACGATATCCGAGTTGAAGGGAACGGATACCTCAGTAGCAGCAAGATAAGGGAATACACGAAACTACATTCCGATACCCCTCTAAGCGGAGAGGAAATTATCTCGGGAACAAGAGCTGCTTACAATTCTAATCTCTTCGACCAGATATATCCGGTAGTGAGAAAAATCGATGAAGATGAATATGAATTGATTATCAAAGTGGCAGAAAAAGAGCGGGGTAAATTCGGGATCAATCTCAGATACAACGACCGTGATGACCTTACACTCGAAGGGGTTATCGAGATGCGTAACTATCTCGGTAATAACTCAAACTTGATGCTCGCCTTCTCTGTTGGAGGAGAGAGAGAGTTACTCTTCGATTATGTAAAGAATTTCGGCCGGGAATGGGGTGTCTATTTCCGGATATTCCCCTATATCAATGAACATACCCTCTACTTCTATAATGAGGAACAGGACAAGATCGCCAGCAGTAATTCCCTGGAATATGGCGGTGTACTCGGAGTGGGTGCCTTTGCTCTTAACAGGTTCATAATTGAACCTTACCTCTACACATATAAGAAACAGCTCTATCGTGATATTGCTGAAACTTTTGAAGATACCAGCTTCTTCTCTTCTGGGTTAGGTATTAAATTCTATTACGAAACTCTCGATGACCTGGTCCTGCCGATGAGCGGTAATCAGTACTTGCTCAAGTACTCCTATGCAGATGAGAATATCCTGAGCAATTATACATATAACCGATTCTACAGCAGGTATCAGCATCTGTTTCCCCTTCAGAGTAACTACTCCCTCCTGATGCAGTTCGAATACGGCTCCTATCTGGATGATGACCCGATTAACTTTGACCCCTTCTACGTCGGAGGATTCGATAGCTTCCTCGGTATGTATCCTTATGAAAGAAGCGCTCCGATAGTGAAGATTCTGTCGCTGGCTAACAGAGTTAAAATAGCCAGGAACTTCTATCTCGACCTGCAGTTCAATATAGCAAATGCAGGAACCAGTGACCACTGGCAGCTTGATGGTGACACACTCTATGGAGCGGGTGTAAAACTCGGCTATAAGAGTCTGATCGGTCCTCTAAGAGGTGGGATGGGTATAAACAAAGAAGGTAAACTGCTTACCTATATATCTCTCGGTTACGATTTCGATTCTTTCGAGTTTTCCAGAAGATAAGTATTTCCGATTGAGTTGGTAAATTGCTCAATGGATATTCTTCATATCCAGCAGTTCGATAAATATCCGGGTATATAATCCTTCCAGGCTTTCTGTAAAACTCTCTTCATCTTCGTTATTATCGACTGTTATGTCTGCCTTCTCTCTCTTCACTGCATCGGGAAGCTGATTGCAGAACCGATTCTCAATCTCCCGTTCCGTGAGGTTATCCCTCTTCTGCAGCCTTCGTTTACGGATATCCTCCCTGGCAGCTATATTGATCGTGAGGTCGAACATATCTTCAATCCCGGCTTCGAAAAGGAGGGGAACCTCAAAGATGAGCAGGTCCGCATTACTCTTCTTTATTCTCTCTCTGATCTCTGCTATGATCAAGGGATGGAGTATCTGGTTAAGTGTCTCGAGCTGTTCGGGGTCGGAGAAGACGATCTCTCCCAGCTTTTTTCTGTTTACCTTCCCGTTCTCTACCACCCTGTTACCGAATGACTGGTTAATACGGTATATGATCTCTCCTCTTTCCAGCAGATCATGCCCGATTTCATCAGCCGAAATTACCTGCAAGCCTTTCTCTCTGAACCACTGAAGTGCTCTTGTCTTACCACTTCCGATACTACCTGTAATTGCTATGACCTTCATATGTAGCCTCTCTTTGATTATGATAGTTATTTAGAATGATCAGCTATTATCTGTGCCAGCATTTCGACATTGATACCGGTCTGGATAGAACCGTTCATAGCCACAGATATTTTACCCGTCTCTTCGGATACAACAATGGCAAGTGCGTCACTCTCCTCAGTAATTCCCACAGCAGCCAGATGACGTGTGCCAAATTGACGGCGGTATTCTATATTCTGTGTCAGGGGGAGAACTACTTTTACGGCAACGATCCTGTCTTTACGGATAATGACCGCTCCATCATGCAGGATACTGTTCCGATCGAATATTGAGGTTATCAGCTTACTGGAGAGGATGGCATCGATTTTCTCACCGGTCTCGATGAATTTATTCAGTTTGATCTCATTCTCTATGACGATTATTGCCCCCTTCTTCAGGAAGGACATCGTATCGACTGCATTGGTCAGTGGTGCATAGATAGATTTTTTTGGTATTCGTTGAAAGGGGGTCAGAATGTTGGTATGGCTGATCTTAGCCAGTATGTTTCTAATCTCAGGCTGAAAAAGGATTATGATAACGAGAAGCCAGTATTCGTTCAGTGTGCCGAATATCGAGAGTATCATCTCAAGATTGAAGAGGGAAGCAATAAAATAGACAATCAGCAGCAGCCCGAGGCCGAGAAGTATTTGATATCCACCTACTTTCCTGGCCAGGACAATGAGACGGTAAACGATAATCCAGACTATCAGAATATCTATAAGATCGGTGATCCCGGGCAATAAGAAATTCATTTTTACCGGTTTCCTCTTCTAATCAGCATATATTTCCTGCAGAGTCTTCAGCAGCTCAAAATGCTCTTTGACGTCATGCACCCTTATCAGGCCTATCTTATGCTGATAGGCGAGAGAGGTAATGGCCAGCGAGCCGCTTAAACGCTCTCCCGGGCTGGCCGGGTAGGGATAGGTCTTTTCAATGAATTGTTTGCGTGAAGCTCCAATCATAATGGGAACTCCGAGAGAATGAAATTCGGGAAGTCGGCGGAAGATCTCCATGTTATGTTTGAAGGTCTTACCAAACCCAATACCGGGATCAATAATAATTCTCTCTTTAGCTATCCCGGCGTCAAGACAGTAGTTGATCCGCTCCTCGAAGAAATAGAGTATATCGTCAACGACATCTTCATATACCGGATTGTCCTGCATGTTACGGGGAGTTCCCTGCATATGCATCAGGATAACAGGTACTTCACTTCTTTCCAGTAAAACCTCTGTCATATCCCTGTCGAAACGGAGAGCGCTTATATCGTTAATTATATCAGCACCATTGGCAAGAGCTTCTCTTGCCACTTTCGCCTTATAGGTATCAACAGAGATCAAATTTTCGGAATTCTTTTCTCTGATACCCTTAATGACAGGTATGATCCTGGCAAGTTCAGCTTCTGCTTCGATGGGAGTAGATCCCGGACGGGAAGATTCTCCCCCTATGTCGATTATATCTGCACCCTGCTCAAACATTACGAGGCCGCGTGCTACAGCTTTACCCGGTTCATAGTGTTCTCCCCCGTCAGAAAAGGAGTCTGGTGTGATATTCAATATACCGACCAGTTTCGTCTTATTGAGATCGAGTCTCTTCTGTCCGGACTGCATATTATGTGCAAATTCGGTAGAATAGATATGGAGCAGCTTGTCCAGATCTGCCCGTATCTGAGGAATTCCAAATGTCGTATAATGAGAGAGTTTACGGATCAGTTTACGAACTTTATCGACAGTTCCGAGCAGTATAATATCGCTCTCTTTTTTTATACCCTCTACTATTCCGCGGGAAATGGCAGCATCCCCACCAACCGTCAGCATTTCCTGTTTGATTATATTAACAGCTCCGATCTCCACCCCTGTTAATCTGATTGGAAGGGCAAAAGCTTTCGGTGCCATATTATCGACCCCCTGGGAAGAGACATCGACCCGGGTCAGCATCTTTTTCATATCTCTGAACGAATGGGGATGAATAATTCTGTTCATCTCTTTTCCTTTCTAATTTTTTTACTCTATTCGATCCTTTACCGGCAGAGTGATAGTTCTTTCCCTGCCGGAAAGCAGGTCATCTATTCAGCCCGGAAGGGTTTCCGGGTTGTAATCTATTAACTTCCGGCCTTTTTTTAGCCTGTTTTGCTCTCTCTCTTTCTATTGTAATTGATAGATAAAGGTGATTCTTCCCTTCTGGATAACTTCCTGTGGTATCGGGTTGAAACGCCACTCTCTCAGAGAATTAAGGCTGAGCTCTTCCAGTATTGCCTCATCACGTTTCACCACAATCAGGTCATTCACCGAACCGTCGGGATGAACATCGAATTGGATAATCACAGTAGCGTTACGCTGTAACCCGGCTGGATATTCCGGAATAACCTCATTGACGATAGTCCTCTGCAGTATCTCACCTTCGAGATAATAAGCGGTAGGAGAATCGCTCATATCTCCGAGCAGAGAGGTCAATTCATCGAGATATTCATCACCACTGAAGGCTAAAGGCTGTTCGCGAATAGTAGTAGCATCCAGGTCGCGGCCATCCTGAGAGACAGAACTCTGCACCCGGGCAGCTATATTACCGATATCGTCATCGAGCTTTATCGGTGTGGTAGATACATCACGATACCTTGGAATATCTATCCGTTCGAGTGGGTCATCAAATTCAGTCGTTACTCTTGGTAATTCGACCCGTTGTGGTGCGAGATTGGTGCTCTGTCCTTCACTGAAATCCCTGATACTCGGTTCTCCGGCATCTCTGACCGGCCGGTAATCGGTAACTCTCGTAACCGGTACCCGGTTCATACGGAATTCCAGGATCTCTATCTGCCTGAATAGCTGTTCCGGCAGCAGATCATAGAAGATAAAGAACCCGATAACTATCAGAAGTATATGAATACCCAGAGAGATAATCACGGCTCTTTTCAGATCCGATGTCATTGCATATCCTCCGCTCTTATAATCTCAGTAGCGATGAAGAAGCGGTTCGTTCCCGAGAGTTTGGCAATGTCGAGCAGCCTGACAATCTGTTTCAACGAGATCTCTTGATCTGCTCTGACCACTACCACCTGTTCCGGATCATCTATCAGGAACTGGTTGAGAATAGTCGGCAAACTCTCCCAGGTTACCGAGATATCGTTAACGAAGAGAGCCTCTTCTCTTGTGATCGTGAGGCTGATATTTCTGTTGTACTCGTTCTGCTGCGTACTGGATGCGGGGAGGTTGACCTTAATCCCCGAGTGGGTAATAAAATTTGAGGATATGAGCAGAAAGATGAGGAGCAGAAATATGACATCGGCAAACGAGATCAGAGTTACCGATGAAATCCTCTTTTTGGTCAGACTAATTTGCATCCTTATTTCTCCTGAAATCTAACAGAAAATGGTTGGTATAGTCTTCTATACTGTTGGCCAGACTCTCAATTTTTCCCACGAGGTAATTATAGAAGAGCAGTGTGATGATTCCAACTGTAAGCCCACCAACGGTAGTGAGGAGTGCTTCCCAGATACCCTGAGCCAGCAGGCTGATATCTACACCGCCACCGGTAGCTTCGATATTCATAAAGACCTTCACCATACCTGTCACGGTTCCAAGGAAACCGATCAATGGTGCTATCGCAGCAAAAGTAGCCAGTCCACCAAGATTTTTTTCTAGTTTATGCATTTCACTCTTGGCAGTAGTAGAGGCAACCTTCTCCGCTTCGTCTATACTGATACTCATAGCATCAATCCCCTTGGCAAGAACTGTAGCCAGCGGGTTTTCCGGCATATTGGAGCAGAGTCTGATTGCTTTCTCCGTCTGATTATTATCGACACTCTCTTTAATATCGGCCAGAAACCTATCGTTTGGTAAAGCGGCCTTTTTTATCTTTATTATTCTCTCAATGATAATAGCTATTGCAATTATCGATATAACTAACAGAACGAGCATTAGCCACCCGCCCTTAGCAGCGATCGAAATCAAGGTCATATTCCCTCCGGTAATGAAGTTATTACAATACTAATTCCCTTTCTCCTGTCAAACTTGTCAATTTATCTTTTAATCTTACCCTCTTTAAGGAAGGCTCACTTCGTACTGTCATACCATAACACTATTCGGCTTCCTCTTTCACAGCATACTCCATACCTCCGGCCTCTTTCCTGCTGCAGGGCCTGACAGAGTTCCTGTCGTTCCCAGCACCTTCTGTTATGAGGTATAAACGTAAGAGAACGTTTTCTGTTCCATCGATAATAGAAAGAAAAGGGCATTCAGAGCAAAAAGGGCGGGAAAAATTACCCGCCCTTCTGTTTTTATCACGAATTTTAAGTTGTTGTCCTCTCTATTAATCGAAGAAAGTCCTTCTCGTTTCGTTGATGAGCTGGCTCAGTAACTGTTTCCTGTTGGAGATATCCCTCGTCACAGTCGGCTCACCTGTCCTCTCTGCTGCCATGTCGAGATACTGGTCAGCTGTAGTAAAGAGTCTGTTAGCTTCGTTTCTGGCCTCATCACGTTCAGCAACCAATCTGTTAGCTTCACTGCCGAAGGCAGCTCTTGCCTCTTCTTCCAGGTCGATGAACTCCTCGTATTTGCTATACCCTCTGATCTGATAGACCTGTGAGAGAATCATATATGACTCATAGAGGTTCGGGTCAAGCTCTATTGCTCTTTGAGCATCTCTTTCTGCTGCATTGAGGCTACCCTGTGCTATCTTAACATCAGCCATCCTGATATAGACAGTAGGATTATTCTCTTCGAATTCCATCAATCTCTGAAGTGTCTCCAGTGCCTGATTGTTTCGTTCCAGTGTTCTATAGGCGCCAGCCAGATTGAGATAAGCAGATACGTTCTGAGGGTTTCTCTCGATCTGATTCTGATATCTTGTTATCGCCTGTTCGAGCTGTCCGGTTCTGAGATAGGCTGCAGTCAATTTCCTGTTGATGAGATCATCTTCCGGATATCTTTCGAGTATGTATTCCAGGTGAGGAATAGCATCTCTGGGCATATCATTATCGAAGAGCAGAACACCCAATCTGTAGTGGCTTCGCTCATAATCGTCATCGATTTCCAGAGAACGCTCGAAAGCATCTATGGCATCATAAAGGCGATTCATTTCGGTATAGATATTACCAATACGGAACCAGACCACTTCAGTCGGATTGATCCTTGCCAGATCTCTCAGCGTCTCTATTGCCTCTTCCTGTTTCCCGGCCAGGCGTTGAGTTTCGGCCAGGTTATTCAATATCCTCTCATTATCCGGATCGATCTGTAGCCCGCGTTTATAGTATTCTTCAGAGCTCTGGTAATTATTGAGCATAAACTCGATATATCCGAGATAGAAGTAGGCATCGAGGTTCTCAGGATCCATTTCGATAACTCGTCTGTAGGTATCACCGGCAGCAGTGAAATTATTAGCACTTATCTGCTGCTCACCGATCTCGAAGAGCCTGTTCAGCTGGCCACCGGCCAGTTCAGCTATCTTATCAACCAGTTCGACCTTAAGACCATCACGCCGGTCAGCACTTCGCTTTCTCAAATTAAAACGTAACTGATTTATTGAACTCGTCCTGACACTCATAATATTAGCCAGTACGCGAATCTCTGTTGAAGAATGGTCGGATATTGAACCCCAGATAACGATATCGGCTTCCAGGGTCTCTCCGATTTCAGCAGCCTGTGCACTGGCAATGTATCTGACACTCTCCAGATTCATATCGGACAGAGTTCTGCTAACCCTGTTAGGGTCGATCAACTCGTATTGCTCATAGTCGTCAAAGATTGCCCGGAAATCACCTCTGCGGTTATCCATCATCTGATTTGCCAGGGTTCTGACACTTCTGTCTTCCGCCTCGAAATCGAGGACGGCAACTTTTTGCACAGTCTGTGCTATAAGCACCCCTGCTAAGAGCAGCATTAAAGCACTCAGGATAATTATTCTAAATTTCATCGTTTCCTCCACATTCACTCTCTCTGCCTGGTTCAATCTCTTTCAGACTGTAAAACCATCCGTTCAGAGCATTATTTCATTCTACTGACTCTACTTCCGTTCTTCAACTACTGTTGCTCTTTTATTAATAAGACAACCAGGCTCAGCATTCCCCTCACAATAATTTTACTCTACCGTTTTTGTAAACAAAAAACCATCATTACAGGTTGGGTATATCAGGCAGGCCTTTCAGGCCTATCCTTACTGCAATTTTCCCATATCGAAATCTTCGCCCAGATATCTGTCCCAGTCACTGGCAGTATGTTCCATATCGTCATTTCTGGAATACAAGAGGCGGAAATTACCATTACCCTGCATATCGAGGAAGAGATAGACCTGGTTCGTCTCCCGATATCTCCAGATCTCGTATTCCTTTCTTGTCAGTTTGGTATCGATATCTGTCAGGTTAGCCTCTATTTCTGACGGCTCTCCGTTCCTGATATATATCCTTCCCTTATCGGTCTCCCATCCGTCTCTGAAGTGAGTGAAGTGTTCATTGGCGTACTGTATACGTTCTCTTACTGCATCCATAAACTCGTTAGTATCAGAATGAGGATTAGGATTATTGAGTGTCCAGAAGCGGTCGATAAAGTGCCGTTTTGCTTCGTCACTGAAGGCATCCCAGTTTCTGAATCTCGTTGAAGGGAGGAAGTAGCGGAGCAGTCGATATTCATCCTCCAGGTTAGGGAATATTCTCACAGCCGGGAAAGCTCTTTCAGAGACCACGAAATAGTCTTCTGTTTTCTCCTCTCTATTGGTAACCCTGTCATAGACAGAGACTTCGATGTGGTAATAGCCTAAGCTGAGTGTATCTGCCGGGATTCTGTGTATCATATCGAAGGTCGTCGTTTCACCTTTCAGGTTGTTCGTCAGGGTAGAGCTGTAATCATCGTTATATATCGTTATCTCTTCAGTGATATAGGTAGCACCATCGACAGCCGGGTAGAGATTCTGTATCTCGTAATAGAAGAAGACCGTATCCTGCAGAGATCTCTGATAGACGTGTGTCGGATCGACATAGAACTGATAATCTCCCCGTCTGAATTTCTCGAATCCGGCACGGGATTCTTCTCTGATTATATTTCGGGAAAACTCCAGGTCAGAGATCAGACTGTTCTCCGGCAGGTTTTCCAGAACACCTTCCCATTTATAGCTATCCTCTGTCGTCCTGTCCACAAACTCGACAAAGAGAATCAAGCCGGACTGCTCACTGGAGAGGGTCAGCTCTATTTTGTCGAGATAGTGCTGAGTTCTTGAGAGGGCATTATCTCTCGTCAGCACTCCGATATAATGCGAGAATTCGTTTATGACGCTTTTTTCACCCTCTTCATCTTCAACCCCGATCTTGACATCGACGGTAGCGAGGAACCCCTCATCGGTCTCGACAAACCCTAACTGATAGTAGGGTATTGTATAATTGAGATGAAAGATTGTATTCCCCTCATTATCGAGAAACCTGTTCTGCTCGAGATGCATCTCGATATTTCCGGCGCTGATCAGTAACGGCAGTCCACCGATCAGGGCAATGCAGATAACTTTAATCAATCCATTTGTTCCTGAGTTCATACTGTCCATATCCTCTGAAATCGTAGAATACAAATACCTTATTGAGGCTATAGTACTGCCAGGTTATGCTCGGTGGCCTTCCCAGGGGAAAGACATCCGATACGATCCTGTCCGGTTCACCGTAGGTTATGTATATTCTCCCCATATCGGTTCGCCAGCCGGGTAGATAGCCCCGTATCCGGTAGTTGTTATCAGCGTAACGGACACGCTGATAGAAAGTTTCCTGATATACGTTATCGATGGTATAGGGATCGGGATCTTTGCTTTCCCAGTATTCATCAATCCCCTCCTGCAGGCTTTCTGCCGATAACGATCTTAAATATTGATATTCATTTTCATTTATTACATATCGTAACTGTGAAAGCTGCTCCTGTGGTGTGAATTTCTGCTGGAAGAAATATGCCGGGCTGGGATAGACCGGTGCAGAGACATATTTCTTTCCCTGGTAGTAGCTCTCCAGTAAGACCTCAAAACTATCTGCATCTCTCAGTAACTCCGGGAGACGTTCTAACTCATCACTCTCTATAATCTCTCTCCTGCCTGCTCTTTCGATCACCACCCTTGTCGAATCGGGTTCGAATTCTCTCTGTTGTTCGAGTTGTAATGTATCGTAAGCACGGAGGAGATACTTTTCGTCCCGGATCACGAACCTGAACTGGCCGATCTCTGCTTCGATGAAGAGATATCCGGTATCCTTCGTAGTTTCGGGAAAGATAAAGGTTTCCCGCAACTCCTTTTTCCTGTCGGCAGCTCCGCCGGCAGTAATGGCGACGTATAACTGATATTCCCCATCTTCCAGGTCAGTTTCGAACCGGAGCGGGTAGTATTCCCTGTTGTAATCCAGAGGTTCCAGCTCTTCGAGCAGAGCGTTATCTATACTGAATTTGATGCGGAATTGTTCCTGATAGATGATCTCTTCTTCGCTGGTATAGATAGCTACAGTAACGGAGTTGTCGAAGATCTTTACCCCGTCGGAGAGCCTGTAGAAGAAATCGCTGTAAGGTATCAGCAACAGGCTTCTGGAGCCACTTTTCATATGCTCTGTAACAAACTCCACCCCTGTCAGTGACGCCAGCGACACTATCAATATTATGATGAACAATCCTCGAATTTTCATAATCTTCTCTAATTAAACTCATTGACCTTCACGCTGATCTTCGCCTTTTTATCGAAATACTCTCTGACCAGTCTGCTGAACCTGCTGCCCGGGAAGAAGCAGAACTTCTGAGGTGTAATCCTCAGATAGTCATATTTAGCGGTCTTGACATTAAAACTTATCTGGAAGGAGCCGGGAGACTCTTTTGCCAGGTTTTCCAGCCTCTTGATCGTCTCGTCGGTCAGCAGTTCCTGGGTAATTTCCAGCGTAATCTCTCCCTTATAGTGTTCAGGCAGCTCTTCGAAGCGTAGTATCTTTTCGGGATAGATCCGGAGTGTGCTGTTATCGAAGTTACTATTCCCGTTACGAGAGCCGTTTGTATTACCGAGTACGAGATATTTCTCCCCCTCTTTGAGATAGGGCTCAAATTTTCCCATACTTCTGGACGGGATAGCCACTTCGAATCTTCCAAACTGATCTTCCATAACCATTATACAGGGCAGCCTGTTTCTGTTGTCCTTCCTCATTATTATCTCACTGACGATTCCGGCTATGGCCACCCTCTCCTTATTAAAAACAGACTTTCGCTCGGAATATTTCTTTGTATTCATATTCGTGAAGTGTTCGATCTCTTCTTTGTAGTTAAAGAGCGGGTGTCCGGAGAAATAAAAGCCAAGTGCCTGCTTTTCCCGGTCCAGTTTCTCGTTGAGTGTCCATTCCGGTAACTTTGGAAGTTGCGGTTTACACCCGTTTGGGATATCTTCACCCTCATCCTGCTCCTCTTCCAGTTCTGAGAAGAGTGTCTGCTGTCCTCTCTTTCTTTCGGCACTGACACTGTTCCCGTATTCTATTGCCATATCGAGCACTGCTGCCTTCTCTGCTCTGTTACCCTCCAGCTCGTCGAGTGCACCGGCAAAGATAAGGCTTTCCAGTACTGACCGGTTACAGGAGGTGAGATCTACCCTGGAACAGAAGTCGAACAGGTCGTGATACACCCCATTTTTCTCCCTCTCCTCGATCAGTTTCTGTATGGCAACGTCACCCACATTCTTTATCCCTCTCAATCCGAAGAGTATCTTCTTCCCTTTCACGGTAAAATCTTTCATACAGACATTGATATTCGGTTGTATGACCTCGATCCCCATATTTCTTGCTTCTTCTAGGAAGTAGGGTATCTTGGCCGGATCCTTCTCCAGTGAGAGTATGGCAGTCATAAATTCCACGGGGAAGTGGCGTTTAAGGTAGGCAGTTCGGAAGGCAACGTCGGCATAGCAGACAGAATGGCTTTTATTGAAGGCATACTTGGCAAATTCCAGCCACTTATCCCATATCTTCTGGATAGTAGCGTCCGGCACCCCGTTCTTTCGGGCTCCATCAAAGAACTTCGTTTTCAACTGGTTCATTACCGCCTGGTTCTTCTTACCCATCGCCTTACGGAGTGTATCGGCTTCTGCCCCGCTGAAACCACCCATCTCTCTCGAGATCTGCATCACCTGCTCCTGATAGACGATCACCCCATAAGTCTCTTTCAAGCCTCTCTCGGTGAGCGGATGGTCATAATCGACCTCTTCTACCCCGTTTTTACGCCTGATATAAGTATCGATATACTGCATCGGGCCAGGCCGGTAGAGTGCCACCATCGCTACGAGATCGGAGAATGTATTCGGCTTCAGATCTTTGAGATACTTCTTCATCCCGGCAGATTCGAACTGGAACACTCCGTCGGTCTGCCCATTTGTAAAGATCTCGTATGTTTCCGGATCCTGCAGGTCTATGTTATCGGGATCTATATCTATCCCCTGCGATTCTTTGATGAGCTGCACCGTTCGCTTGATAATCGTCAGGGTCTTCAGCCCGAGGATATCCATTTTGAGCAGCTTGAGGAAAGAGAGCCATTTGCCTTCGTATTGCACGAGCACGGCCGGCGGCCCACCTTTCTGGTTACTGATAGCGAGCGGAACGTAGTTTGATAGATCGTCAGGTCCGATAACGACTCCCGCAGCGTGTATGCCGTGCTGCCGTATCAGCCCTTCTATGACGAGGCTGTATTTGATGATCGAGGAATAGAGCGGGTTGCTGTCCATTAATTCCCGGAAATCGGGATAATCTTCCAGACAGCTCTCCAGGGTGATCTTCGGCACGTTCGGCATCATCTTCGTTATCTTGTTCGCCTCGGCAGCTGGGACCTCCAGTACTCTGGCTACATCCTTGATCACCGATTTTGCTGCCAGGGTATTGAAGGTTATGATCTGCGAAACACTCTTCCGTCCGTATTTCTGCACGACGTATTCTATGATCCTGTTCCGCCCTTCGGCACAGAAATCGATATCGATATCGGGCATCTCTATCCTGTCGGGATTGAGAAACCTCTCGAAGAAGAGGTTATAGAGGAGCGGGTCGATCTTCGTTATTCCGAGCAGATAGGAGACGATACTCCCGGCAGCAGAACCACGTCCCGGCCCAACCGGTATGTCATTCTTTCTGGCGGCATCTACCAGGTCTTTCACGACGAGGAAGTAATTCTCATAGCCCATCGAGTTGATAACCTTCAGCTCGTAATCTATTCGTTCCCTGATCTCAGCAGTCAGCTCGGGATATTTCTCTTCTGCACCGGTATAACAGAGTGTTCGCAAGTATTCCGATTCACTGCTGTATTCTGCAGGAACTTCGCTCTTTGGCAGGAGGAATGACTCATAGTTGAGCGAGAAATCGACCTGTTCGGCTATCTTCACCGTATTCTCGAACGCCTCAGGCAGTTCGGGAAAGAGAGCCCGCATCTCCTCTTCTGTTTTGAAGTAGAGCTGATCGGTCTCATAGCGCATCCTGTTCTGGTCGTTTCTCGTCTTACCGGTCTGGATACAGAGGAGTATATCGTGCGCCTCCGCATCATCCTTCTTCAGGTAATGACAGTCGTTCGTTACGACGAGCGGGGTAGCAGTTCGCTTCGCCAGATCTATCAGCTCGGGTATGACGATCTTCTCCTCTTCTATCCCGTGGTCCATCAGTTCGATATAGAAGCGGTCCGGAAAGGTCTCTTTATAGAACTCCACCACCTCTTCCGCCTCTTTGACGTTCTTCTCCAGGAGCAGAGTGGGTATTTCACCGTGCAGGCAGGCAGAAAGACAGATCAACCCTTCGGAATACTCCTTCAGCAGGGTCTTGCTCATCCGCGGCTTGTAATAAAACCCGTCCAGAAACGAGCGGGATGAGAGCTTGATCAGGTTCTGATAGCCCTGATTGTTCATTGCCAACAAAACTAGATGATGACGCCGTTCATTCCGGTTCTTCGCCCCTTCCAGTTCGCCGTTGATCACATACGCCTCGATACCGATTATAGGTTTAATACCCTCCTTCATCGCCGTCACGTAAAAGTCGATGGCACCCGACATCGTGCCGTGATCTGTCATCGCTACAGCCGGCATACCGTATTCTTTGGCCAACTTGATGATCTTATCCGTCCGACAGGCTCCATCCAGAGCACTATACTGTGTATGATTATGCAGATGTACGAAACTCATCTTCCTTGCCCTTCTCTTTCTGAAACTATTGAAATTACTATGAAAATTACCATTCTTTCCTGCCTCTCATTAGACCATTAATAGAACTATCTCATTCCTGTCAAAAAGTAATCTCGTTATCTCCCCGGCTCACTATTTTCCGGGAATATAATTTCCTCTGAGTAAATGAGATAGAGCTCTTAAATTTTCTTTGGCACCCTTTATGCTAAATCGGCCAAGCGTTAAAGCTATCGGCAGTTGCCATTCAGCAACCCCTGCTTCATCTCTGGCTGGCCTCTCTGGCAGCCGGGCCCTTTTCTCACCCCTCTACTTATATTGCATCACAAAATTTCCTTGAGCGTAAGAAATTTTAGCCATAAAAAAAATGATCCCCCTCCATTCTCTCTGGAAGGGGATCATAGAAAATTATAAATTTTATTGCTGCAGCCTGGTGTAGTTATTTATTTCTTCATCCGTTCGATATTACCCTTTCCTACACCTTTGACCCTGCATCCCAGCTTGAGGAATTTCTCTATCTTCGCGTCGTTCAGGAAATTGGAGCAGTCAATGACAAGCGGTTTCTTCTGCGTCATCTTCACCACATCTGCTGGATCGTGATCCCTGTATTCGCTGTGCCCGACGGCATAGATCACCACATCGGCATCTTTCAGTGTTCTCTCGAGATCGTTCAGTACCGGCACATTCTCCAGTTCCGGCCAGTATTCCACATAAGGGTCGTGTGTTTTGACAATAGCCCAGGACTCGTTCAGTATCCTGACGAGCGTCTCTGATGGTGAATGGCGCGTATCGCCCAGATCCTCCAGGTATGATACGCCGAGCACGCAGATCACGACATCCTCCAGGTTATCTATCTCCTCTTTTATCAGTTCGATGGTATGCAGCGGCATAGTATCGTTTATATTAACCGCATTGATCGCCACGTCGAGTGAGTCATCCAGCTTGAAGATCTCGTTCATAGCCCAGTTAGCGAGTACTGGATCTTTTGTCAGGCAATATCCACCGACCCCGAGGCTGGGCCTGAGCAGGTTATCGTGCGTCCCCTTTCTCTTTCTGATCGCCTCCCTTACCTTAAAGATATCGACTCCGACCTTCTCGGCGAATCTGGCCCATTCCAGTGTGAGGGCAATGTTAGTCGCCCTGTAGGAGTTCTCCATCACCTTGGCCATTTCCGAGGCGTTCGTATTCTCCAGTTCGGTCAGCGGATAGTTCTCTGTATCGAGCACATCGGTCAGAAACTCTCTCGCCAGCTTTCTGCTCTTCTTGTTGATCCCCGAAAATACCCGCCAGAAGTTCCTTATCGATCCCACATAGTTGGCACCCGGCATCACTCTCTCGTAGGAGTGAGCTATGAGAGGCGGATTCTTCTCCGTGTCTATACCTCTCCTGGCAAACTCCTCCTCGATGATCGGTTTGACCACCCTTTCACAGGTGCCGGGTGGTACTGTTGTCTCCACGAGTATGAGGCATTCGGGCCTGATATGTTTTCCCAGCGTTCGCATTCCATCCCGGAAAGCCGAGAGATCACAACTCCCCCGTTCAGCCTCGCCGAATGCCGGCTTGATGGCATCGAGTTGGATATCTACCACAACTATGTCGGCCACCTCGAAAGCATAGTTGTGCCACGTGGCTCGAAAGCTCTGTTTATCCGCAACGGTGCTCTGGAATATTTTTGGCACCTCATCGTCCGAAGATTTTACCGGTGGTATCCCGGAGTTGATTACCGGCACCTTCCAGTAGGACCTGACCGAAGCACGCTGCTGGCCGTGCACGAAGTATAGGGGCTTTCCATCCTTATCCTCTGCATCGGCAATCACTGCTGCCATAACACACCCCACAAAGCCCATACCCTGCACAGCTACGATCTTCCGTCCCAGCTTCCGTTGCTCTGTTGTGATCTTCTCCAGAGTTTTTCGCTCCTGTTGCGTCTCCTCTTCCGTTGGGAGTATAAACTCCCTTCCGTCCGGTGCTAAAGAAATGTTTTTCATCACATACCGCCTTTATAATCTTGTTTATATAGTGGAAAAATAATCCCTGCTCCCCCCGGAAACTCTATGCTTCCCATGCAAAGCCATTACCGTAATGGCCCCATTCTGCAGTATCCTCGAATATCGGCTTATCCAGCCCTAAAAACTCTATGATACCTTGCGGTGAGAGATCATATCCGCTTACCTTCTCATCCTTCCCGTCGATTTTGGCTATCGCCATTACCGGTTCCACGACACCAATAGCGTAAGCGAGATAGACAAGTACCTCTCCGGCACCTTTATTTTTCAGATAATCCACTGCGATCTTACGGGCCATATAGGCAGCACTTCTGTCAACCTTCGTGGCATCCTTACCGGAATAAGCACCACCACCGATCGGGATTCTCGGGCCATAATTATCTATTATCAGCTTCCTCCCCGTCAGGCCGGTATCAGCTTCGAAGCCACCAACCTCCCAGTCACCTGCCGGATTGAAATATAACCGCTTCTTCGGGAGCTCCAGCCTGTTCTCTTTCGCCCATTCCTTCGTCAGATCGGTCAGTACTTCCTTGTCGGTATTCTGGAAACTGGCTACCAGAGCTGTTATCTCCCTGTTATCACCGAGTGTGATCTGTGTCTTGCCGTCGTAGGGATAGTCTTCAAATATATGGCGGCAGAGACTCCGTGCCAGATAGAGTTCCTGCGGTATCATTGCTTCGTTCTCGTTACAGGCGTATCCGACCATTATTCCCTGGTCTCCGGCTCCGCCGGTATCCACTCCACGTGAGATCTCGGGTGACTGCCTGACGATATTCGATTGTACCCCTATCTTCTGAATCACTATCCTGTTAACTATGTCCCTGACGTTGACATACGCCTGGGTTGTCACCTCTCCGGTTACGGTCACGATCCCGTGGCCACCCATAACCTCTATGGCTCCCCTCGTTTGCGGATCTTCCTTGAGCGCTGCATCTAAGATGCCATCCGATATCCTGTCACATATCTTGTCCGGGTGCATCGGAGATACACATTCTGCCGTTCTGATCATAATATTCCTCCCTGACGGATTGTTAATTATCCTAAATTTTTCTATGGAGAGATATAGTCAATGAATTATTGGGAGCGAAGCAGGCTACTGGGGGTAAAGCAAGGGGAGATGGGTGACGGAGTGACGAAGTGACGGGGTGACGAAGAGGGGGGGGGCTAAGAGACGAAGAGAGGGAGAGACTGAGTGAAAAAAGTAGTGAGTAGTGAGTGGTGAGTTGTGAGATCCAGGGGAAGAGAAGCAGGCTACCGGGAGTTAAGCAAGAAGAGATGGGTGACGAAGTAACAAAGTGACAAGGTGACAAGGTGACAAGGAGACGGGGTGACGGGGTGACGAAGAGAGGGAGAGACTGAGTGAGGGGGAGATAAAAAGTAGTGAGTAGTGAGTAGTGAGTGGTGAGATCCAGGGGAAGAGAAGCAGGCTACCGGGGGTAAAGCAAGAAGAGATGGGTGACGAAGTGACAAGGTGACAAGGTGACAAGGTGACGAAGTGATGATGTGATGATGTGATGAAGTAATGGAGTAATGAAGAGATGGGGTGAAGAAGAGAGGGAGAGATAAAAAGTAGTGAGTAGTGAGTAGTGAGTAGTGAGATCCAGGGGAAGAGAAGCAGGCTACCGGGAGTAAAGCAAGAAGAGATGGGTGACGAAGTGACGGGGTAACGGAGTGACGGAGAGACAGGGGGACTAAGAGACGGAGAGAGGGAGAGACTGAGTGAAAAAAGTAGTGAGTAGTGAGTAGTGAGTGGTGAGTTGTGAGATCCAGGGGAAGAGAAGCAGGCTACCGGGGGTAAAGCAAGGAGAGATGAAGTGACGGGGTGACGAAGAGAGGGAGAGACTGAGTGAGGGGGAGATAAAAAGTAGTGAGTAGTGAGTAGTGAGTAGTGAGATCCAGGGGAAGAGAAGCAGGCTACCGGGAGTAAAGCAAGAAGTGATGGGTGACGAAGTGACAAGGTAACAAAGTGACAAGGTGACAAGGAGACGAAGAGAGTGGGGACTAAGAGACGGAGAGAGGGAGAGACTGAGTGAGGGGGAGATAAAAAATAGTGAGTAGTGAGTAGTGAGTAGTGAGATCCAGGGGAAGAAAAGCAGGCTACTGGGGGTAAAGCAAGAAGAGATGGGTGACGGGGTAACAAGGTAACAAAGTGACAAGGTGACAAGGTGACAAGGTGACGGGGTGACGAAGTGATGGAGTGATGGGGTGAAGAAGAGAGGGAGAAGTGGTGATTTTAATTCCGTTTGGGGTGGTGGGCGGGAATAGATAAAATCCAGCATTACAATTAACAGCGTGAATAAAACCGTACGAGAAGGGGCTTCGAAGATACTGTCCGACGAGCGAAGCGAGGAGTTTATCGAGAGAAGCCCGTTCGAGAAGGTTTTTAGCTGTTAGATTTTACGCTGGAGAGGTTTTCTTTGTTTCTTTCTTTTTACGGAGAAAAAGAAAGAAAGTATAACAATACGTTGTGAGAGCTTTTCTTTGCTACGTGGGCTTCGCCGAACTCGGAAGCGGCCACGGAGAAGATTTTTCCTCGGTTCTTTTGACGGTACAAAAGAAAGAACGTAGAAGAAAGAAGTTGGAAGAGCCTTTCTTTACTCCTTGCTTTGCTACCGCTAGGGCGTCATAATTCAGTGTCTTCGGTGTCTTTCGGTGGCTATTTTACACTTGCTTTTCCCCCGGTAGCTTGCTTCTTTCTCCCTCTGGTCCAATTATTCATTTTTCATTATTCATTAACCTCATTACCCCGTTACCCCGTTACTCCGTCACTTCATCACTCATTCTCCCTGCTACTCCCCTCGCTAGAACCACTACGTGGTGGTGGGCGGGAATATGTGAATGTGATACCGTTTAGGGTGGCGGGCGGGAATAGATGAATGTGATACCGTTTTGGGCGGTGGGCGGGAATAGATAAATCCAGCATTACAATTAACAGCGTTAATAAAACCGTACGAGAAGGGGCTTCGAAGATACTGTCCGACGAGCGAAGCGAGGAGTTTATCGAGAGAAGCCCGTTCGAGAAGGTTTTTAGCTGTTACATTGTACGCTGGAGAGGTTTTCTTTGGTACTTTCTTTTGCCGGAACAAAAGAAAGTACTTTAAGAAAAAGTTGGAAGAGCTTTTCTTTGCTTCGTGGGCTTCGCCGAACTCGGAAGCGGCCACGGAGAAGATTTTTCCTCGGTTCTTTTGACGGTACAAAAGAAAGAACGTAGAAGAAAGAAGTTGGAAGAGCCTTTCTTTACTCCTTGCTTTGCTACCGCTAGGGCGTCATAATTCAGTGTCTTCGGTGTCTTTCGGTGGCTATTTTACACTTGCTT
>CAZBDV010000031.1:0-27486 GCA_964490765.1 uncultured Candidatus Cloacimonadota bacterium
ATGAGTTCAAGTTTGATATCGATGTGGACGAAACCGGGCAGGTAATAGAAGTTGGAGATGGTATCGCCCTTATCTACGGTTTGGATAAGGTTATGGCCGGTGAGATGTTGCTCTTTCCCGGAGATGTTTATGGTATGGCTCTCAACCTGCAGGAAGAGTATGTTGGCTGTATTCTCTTTGAAGAATCTCGAAAGATCAAAGAGGGTGATATCGTAAAGCGAACAAATAAAATATTAAGCGTGCCTGTTGGTGATGGTGTGCTCGGCAGAGTTGTCAATCCGTTAGGACTCCCCATCGATGGTAAGGGAGAGATAAAGGGAGATAAAGATACTGAAATAGAGCGAAAAGCACTCGGAGTAATTCAAAGACAGCCAGTGAAAGAACCACTGCAGACCGGCTTGAAGGCTATAGATTCAATGGTCCCGATCGGAAGAGGACAGAGGGAGTTGATTATTGGAGATCGCCAGACTGGAAAGACCGCCATAGCAATCGATACAATAATCAATCAGAAAGATACCGATGTTATATGTATCTATGTCGCTATCGGCCAGAAGAAATCGTCTGTCGCAACGATAGTCAAGATACTGCAGAACAATGGGGCTATGGATTATACCATTGTAGTCTCTGCCACTGCTTCAGAACCTCCTGCCCTGCAATATATCGCACCGTATACAGGATGTGCTATTGGCGAATATTTCCGTGATAATGGAAAGCACGCCCTGATTATCTATGACGACCTTTCTAAACACGCCGTCTCATACCGTGAGTTATCACTCCTTCTCAGACGCCCACCCGGAAGAGAGGCATATCCCGGTGATGTGTTCTACCTTCATTCGAGACTGCTGGAAAGAGCATCTAAACTCAGTGATGATCTGGGAGGAGGTTCACTCACAGCTCTGCCGATCATTGAGACTAAAGCAGACGATATATCGGCCTATATTCCAACCAATGTCATCTCTATCACCGACGGTCAGATATACTTGAGCAGTAGATTATTCTATTCCGGGATCAGGCCTGCCATCAATCCTGGCCTTTCAGTTTCTCGTGTGGGTGGCAGTGCTCAGATCAAGTCGATGAAAAATGTTGTAGGGCAATTGAGACTCGATCTGGCACAGTATGCCGAATTAGAGGCATTTGCCAAGTTCGGCTCTGACCTTGACAAGGCTACCCAGGCTCAATTACAGAGAGGTGAAAGACTGCTGGAGATTTTGAAGCAGAATCAGTATGAACCACTCCCCATAGCCAAACAGATCTTCATTATTTTTATGGCCAATAACGGCTATCTGGATGATATCGAACTGAGCAGGGTAAAAGAGGTGGAAAAAGAGTTATTCCATACACTAGATACAGACCATGGTGAACTGATGGAGAAACTGGCCAGAGAAGCTCTAACCGATGAACTGAAGGGAAAGATGCACGACATTTGTAAGAAAGTAAAGGAAAAGATCTAAATTTCCTGAGCAAACCTGTTTTAACACGGGAGATAAATAGTGGCTAATATCAGAGATATAAAAAATCGTATCGTATCGATCAGAAATACCAGACAGATTACCAATGCTATGAAGATGGTTGCTGCTTCGAAACTGCGTAAATCTCAGGAGAAAATTATCAAAGCCCGTCCTTATGCAGATTATATCGATATGATGATCAGAACGATCAAATACAAGAATCCGGGTACACAAAATCCATTCCTCGTCAGCAGAGAAAATCTCCGACGAAAGAAAGCCAACGGGGAAGAAGCGGAAGTATCAGGGAAAACAGCACTGCTCGTCTTTACCGCAGATAGAGGACTATGTGGCTCTTTCAACTCCAGTATAATCAGGACTGCAATCAAATATCTGCAGCAGCATCCTGAAACCGATATAATTTGTGTTGGTAGAAAGGGATTCGATCAATTAAAGAGACGAACAGACAGAATAATCGAAAAGTTTTTCAACTATTACAATACGATTGATTTTAAAATCACAAAGGATATCAGCCGCCTGGTTCTTGACCTCTACCTCAATCAGGGATACGACAAAATTGATGTAGTTTATAATGAATTCAAATCTGCCATACAGCAAAACATCATTACCCGCCAACTCCTTCCGATAGTACCAATGGAATCTGATATAGTCACGGAAACTGATTATCTCTATGAACCAGATGAAGACAGTATTATCGATGAATTAGGAGAGAAATATATCGATGTCGATATCTGGAGAATGATGTTGGAATCATCAGCTGCAGAGCAAGGTGCAAGAATGACAGCTATGGATAACGCCACAGAGAATGCCTCTGAACTTATAGAAGAACTGTCTCTGCTCCAGAACAGGGCAAGACAATCAACCATTACAACCGAGATAATTGAGATCGCTTCAGGTGCTGAAGCAATAAAAGAATAAGGGGATAAGATGACCGAAGGTAAAATAATACAGATTATCGGACCAGTAGTAGATGTTGAATTCCCTGACGGGAAATTACCGGCAATCTACAACGCCTTAAAGATCAAGAGAGAAGAACAAAACGACCTGGTACTGGAAGTCCAACTCCACCTCGGAGAAAAGAAGATCAGGGCAATAGCAATGGATTCTACAGATGGCCTGGTCAGAGGTGATACGGTCCACGATACCGGTGAACCGATTACAATACCCGTAGGAGAAGAGGTATTGGGTCGTATCATCAATGTAACAGGTGACCCGATAGATGAACAGGGCCCAATCGAAGCGAAAGAACGTTTCCCGATACACCGGCAGGCACCACTCTTCGAAGACCTCTCTACAGAAGAAGAGATCCTGGAAACAGGAATCAAGGTTATCGACCTGATAGAACCCTATCTGAAGGGTGGGAAAACCGGACTCTTCGGTGGTGCTGGGGTAGGGAAAACTGTCCTTATTCAAGAACTTATTCGTAACGTTGCAACTGAACATGGTGGTTATTCCGTCTTCTCAGGTGTAGGTGAAAGAACAAGAGAGGGTAACGATCTCTGGCTGGAGATGAAAGCATCGGGAGTAATCAAAAATACTGCACTTATCTTCGGACAGATGAACGAACCACCAGGAGCAAGATTACGTGTTGGCCTGACAGGCCTTACCGTAGCTGAATATTTCCGTGATGTTTCCCGAAAAGACGTTCTGCTCTTTATTGATAATATCTTCCGATTCACACAGGCGGGTTCTGAAGTGTCGGCCCTGCTCGGAAGAATGCCCTCTGCTGTCGGATACCAGCCTACACTTGCAACAGAGATGGGGGCTTTACAGGAAAGAATTACCTCTACCAACTATGGCTCCATTACCTCCGTTCAGGCTATCTATGTCCCGGCAGATGACTTCACTGATCCAGCTCCGGCTACTACTTTCAGCCATCTCGACGCTTCTACATTCCTTTCCCGTAGAATTGTTGAGCTGGGTATCTATCCTGCTGTCGATCCTCTTCAATCTACCAGTAGAATTCTTGACCCGAAAGTCGTTGGCGAAGAACATTATAATGTAACTCGCGAAACTCAGAGAGTGATTCAGAAATATAAAGATCTGCAGGATATTATCTCCATTCTCGGTATGGACGAACTCTCGGAAGAAGACAGGCTTGTAGTTAGCAGAGCACGTAAACTGGAACGCTTCTTCTCTCAACCCTTCTTCGTAGCTGAGGAGTTTACTAATGTACCCGGACAGTATGTCTCTCTTAAGGATACAATAACCGGCTTCAAGGCTATCCTGGAAGGCGAGTGTGATGACTGGCCCGAACAGGCGTTCCTCTATGTTGGCACTATTGAACAGGCAGAAGAGAAGGCGAGGAAAATTCAGAAATGAGTTTGAAGCTGAAGGTCATTCAACCTACTAGAACAGTAATCGATACTGAGTGTGAACATGTCATCATACCAGGTATTGACGGTGATTTCGGCGTATCTGAGGATCATACACCCTTCATTACCAAAATCCGGGTCGGTAACCTGATAGTCTATCATAATAACACAAAAGGGGTCGAACGATTCGCTATCCATGATGGATTTGTTACTGTCGAGAATAATGTTATACGTATTGTCTGTGAAGTAATAGAGAGAAGTGATGAGATTGATTTTAAACGGGCAGAACAGGCAAAAAAACGTGCTGAAGAGAGAATGGCTTCCAGTGATACGGATATCGATTACAGGCGTGCTGAATCGTCATTAAAAAGGGCATTATCGCGTATTCAAGCACTTTCGGATCATTAATGCTTGTTTCCCCTTGAAACGAGAAAGAAAAAATTGAATATACTGTTACTCTGATTCGACTATACCTTCTCCGAATAGCCTTTTTGTATCTTCTATACCGAGATTAAGATTGACATTATACTTTCGTGTCCCATCTCTATCCTTACCACTTACCCTGACTACTGCCGTGTCGTTGTTCTTCATCGCCTGTAATACATCTGAGACCATTTCAATACTGATATTCTTAAAGATATTAGCCATAATTTACCTCATAGCTCATACTTAGCGGGAAAATAATACCGGATAAATCTCTTCAAGACGGTCGATGAATACGATATTCTTTTCCCCTTTCCTGTATTTACTCTTTGAAGGGATAACTATCTTCTCATATCCCAGTTTCAATGCTTCTGTTATCCGTTTATCTATCTGTGCAACCGATCTGATCTCTCCATTCAATCCCAGCTCACCAATCAGAACAGTTTTGGGAGGTAGTTCTCTATCCTCGAAACTCGATAAAATTGCAGCTATAAAGGGTAGGTCGAGTGCAGTGTCGTTTAACTTCAAGCCACCAGCAAGTTTGACGAATATATCCTTCTCCCGGACCTTAAGGACTAACTTCTTCTCGATAATAGCGAGCAGTAACGAGAGTTTACGGTGATCAATACCGAGAGCTATACGTTGCGCATTACCGTATATAGCGGGAGTAACGAGGGCCTGGACCTCTATGAGAAAACTACGGGTACCCTCAATCACACAACCTATAGAAGAGCCAGCTGACAGTATATCATTCTGAACAAAAAGGCGTGACGGATTTGAGATCTCGGATAAGCCATCTTCCCGCATTTCAAAGACCCCAATCTCGTTCGTTGAGCCATATCGGTTTTTAGTAGCTTTCAAAATCTTAAGCTGGTCGCTGCTATCCCCCTCAAAGTACAAAACAGTATCTACAAGATGTTCTATTATCTTCGGTCCTGCTACTATGCCCTCTTTGGTAATATGACCGATCAAAAAGATCGGGATACTCTTTTGTTTAGCATAATGAGTAAAGAGCATAGAAACTTCTCTGACCTGAGAAAGACTGCCTGGAATTCCTGATTGTTCCAGAGAACCGATAGACTGAATCGAATCAATGACTATCATCTCCGGAGACTCTTTTTTTATAACATCGAGAACCTGTTCTGATACATTGGAACAGTAGAGACGAAGCCGATCACTAAATACACCTAACCTGTCAGCACGATATTTAATCTGCTCTCTGCTCTCTTCTCCCGAAACGTAAAGAACGCTCTTTCCCTTCTCTGCAACCATTTGAGCGATCTGCAGCATCAGAGTAGATTTACCTATACCGGGCTCTCCGCCAATAAAGCAGACCATGCCGGGTATGATTCCACCCCCGAGAACACAGTCGAACTCTGCTATTCCGGTCAATAAACGCTCGTCGCGTCCGGTACTGATTTCTGTTATCGAGTCACTCCCTTTGTTTTCAGTCGTCAGAAGTTTCTTATTCTTACCCCTGACTCTTCCTGTCAGACCCTCAGCCTCTCTGAAGCTGTCCCAGGCAGAACATTCAGGACACTTTCCACTCCACTTGGAAGTTTCGTAGCCACATTCTTTACAGAAATAGACAGTCATAATCATACCTTATAAAGTCTTAAGAGTAGGAACCTCTGAAAGAGATACATGGGTGCCATAAAGGGAGCAAATACCAGCAAGGCTGACACGAAAACAAATATCAGGAGTACCAGATTACTAAAAAGCTTCTCAAATACCAGTTCCCTTCCGGAGAATAAAGCCAGGCTAATGGAATACTGTGTCTCAAGCATCACAGAAACCGGCAACAACAGATGCCTGAGAACAATCTGAAACAAGCCAATCGATAGTAGAATCAGGATCAGTTTTATTATATAGAAAGCTATCAGGGATACAGGTCTATTATTGAATACTATCATACTCCTCACAAAAGCATATTTGAAGGTGTGCCCCTGTGTCATACGGGGTAGAACGAAATCTGTTAGCCACATAGTAACAATAAAAGAGAACAATAGCGATAATCCGATAGCTCGGTAGAACAGTGTTTCTATACCAGTAACAAAGGTCATAGCAAAACCTGAAAAGGCAATCTGCAGGAATATTGAGAGCATAAATATTGCTATGACAATAAAAAAGATAGAGATAACGATCAGTAGATTGGGCACAAAGAAATTCAGACCGGTTGTATAGATTCGCGATAGGCTTATCTTCTGTCTGTGTAATAGATTAGTCAAACCAATCTCGGTTATTGTGTGAATTAACCAGTGGACAAGAATGAAGGTCAGAACGATAAATATATAGATGGGAATGGAGCGGATATGAAACTCGAGAGTATTATAGATTAGTTCGGTAACTGAACCCGTGTCAATGAAGGCAAGAATAAGATTAGGGGAAAAAATGATCTGTAACCCGTTCCAGCCGAGGAAGACACAGGACAAAATTAACGGTATCCAGTATTTGACAGGCAAACGATTGAGATAGTGATATCCATCGAGAAAGGCGAGTATCAGAGCTTTCAAATAGTATCGCACCTTCTGTAATATCCTTTCTCTTCGTATTTTTTTGTCATCTCTTTTCTATCCTCTCTATCAGCTTGTCAGCGACCTGCCTATCTTTTTCTATAGCTCTCTGTAATGAGTTCTTATCGGAAAACTTTTCTTCGTCTCGCAGACGGGTGATGAAAGAGATTGAGATCTTCCTGTTATATAAGTCCCCCTCAAAACCGATGAGATGGGTTTCGACAGTCCTCTCATCCAGATGTTTTAATGTTGGGCAGTATCCTATGTTGGTCAAACAAAAATGTTCCTGCTCAGCAAAACAGGCTTTTCCGAAATAGACACCATTAGCTGGCAGAAGCTTAAATGAATCAATAGGGATTACATTCAGGGTAGGGAATCCAAGCTCTCTTCCAATACCTGAACCGGTACCAACAGTTCCGATAAGATCGTAATATCTTCCCAGAAACTTCTCTGCTTCTGTTACTTCACCTGCCCTTATCATATTCCTGATCAGGCTACTGCTGACGATCTTTCCCTTGATCCTGACCGGTTTGATCAAAGAAGAACGATATCCGTAGAAATTTTCATTGTCCTTGAGAAAATGATAGTCACCCTCTCTTCTATAACCGAAATGGCAATCATAGCCAAAGACGATCTCTTTCGCTTTTACCTTCTCTATGAGTATCCTGCGAAGAAACTCTTCAGCTCTCATCTCTACCATCTCTTCATCAAACTGCAGATACAATATATGATCTATTCCCAGCTCTTTGATGAGTTCTGTCTTCCGCTCCCGTTCAGTCAGCAGATATGTTCTCAGTTCTTTATTCAGAGTCTCTTTGGGATGATGGTAATATGTGATGACAACAGATTCGCCAGACATCTTCTTAGCCCGGGAAATTACTCTTTCAAGAAGATACTGATGCCCGGTATGAACACCATCGAATGTTCCCATAGTCACTACCGGATAGCAGAGTTCTGTCAGATCTGAAGGGAGTGCAGATCTAATCATATGAGAACCCTTCTGGGATAGAGAATCTTATCTTTAAAAACTCCCCAGCCAAGTAGCTGCTTCTGGCCTGAAAAATCATTATCCCAGCTAAAGACCAATACATTGTCTCCCGGGGGAAGAGCTGAAGTCATTATTCTGTTACCGTGCTGAAAAGAGAGAGCCTCTTCACGAGTGAGAAAGATTCTCGGAATGTCGGAGAGGATATCCTCTACAGGGAGAATATTATCGAGCCAATTATCCTGGTCGATCTTCTCCGGCCGAACAGCAGCAGTAACTCTGCTTTCACCGATTGCCAGTCTGCGTAATTTTTTCGTAAATGCAACAGTTCCAAGTTTTTCGGCAAAGGTCTCACTCAGCGTCCTGATATAGGTCCCTTTACTCACTTTCGTCCTGTATCTGATCTCTTTATCATTTGCCTCAAGTATCTCAAAAGAATGAATCTTGATCTCCCTCTTTTTCAATTCGGCACTCTCTCCGGCTCTGGCCAGTTTATAGGCCGGTTTCCCCGACACTTTCACTGCTGAATAGAGAGGTGGAATCTGTTCCCGGATATCGAGCATCTCTCTGGCAGTCAGCTCAAGCAGGTCTTTGGAGAGTGGCTTCATCATCCGGCTCTCGACCACTTCTCCTGTATTATCCCCGGTATCTGTCCTTGTGCCCAGTTCAATCTCAACGAGATACTCCTTATCTTTACCGATCAGGAGAGGAGTGAGACGGGTAGCTTTGTCTAACGCAACAATGACCAATCCGGTTGCAAACGGATCTAATGTACCCATATGTCCGAACTTCTTTAATCTGCTCTTCTTGCGAAGATCTCTGATCAGGTCGAATGTCGTCCAGGTTTCAGGTTTATCGAGTAATAAGAAACCACAATTCACAGGTCATTCCGCAGGTATTAGGTGACATACATTTTGAAAGGTTAACCTCTCAGCTCTCTAAACTGATTTCGAATATCCTCAAGAATAACCGTTTCGATATATTCCAGTTTCCCGCAGATTTCACAGCCAGCAGCTACGCGATGGCCTCCACCACCATATTTGACAGCTATCTTGTTGACATCCAGATTCTCAGATCTCAAACTCAAGCGATATCTATCTCTCTCTAATTCCCTGAAATAAACCACTACCTCGACACCAACAGGCTTTTTCACCCAATTTGTTATCTTACTGGTAGCATCGATATTGAGATTATTATCAGAAAGCATTTTCTGTGTCGAGTGAAAGAAGAGCACCCTGCCGTCAGCTACTGTCCTGATAGTAGAGAGTGCCTGTCCAATGAACCTGTAGTAAGAAACCGAGCGCTTGTATAAAAACTTAGCGGTAACTTCGTAAGGGAGTATTCCCATGCGGGCCAGTTCGGCAGCTAGACTGAAGACTTCCGCGTCAGTATTCTTATTGGTGTAATTGTTGGTATCGTTGATAACAGAGACATAAATTGCGGTTACACAATATCGTCTCTTATCCTCCGGTAATTGTAATATTTCCTTTTGTAATGTTCTGAAGATGATGGCTCCTGCAGAAACCGTGTGAGGCTTGTTATAGAGTAAATCAACATCTCTGATGCCATTCTTCTTATTCTCTGAACGAATTTCACTGTTCTCCAGATGATGATCTATAGCAATAATCAATTCAGCTTTATCGAGTAGGGATCCGCAACTCCCCAGCCTGTTTCTGCTCTGGCTGTCGACAAGCAGGATAAGAGGATAAGAGAGGATATCCTTAATCAGGATCGTTCTTTTCTCTGCTTCGAGAAAACCTAAACTCTCAATGGGTGGTTCTTCCAGTACTATATCGGCCTGTTTCCCCATTGCTTCAATGATCTCCTTCAGAGCGAGACAGGTACTGAGTCCGTCACCATCAGGGTTCTCATGGGTCAGAAGCCCGATCTTATCGTATTTTTCGATTGAAGATAGAACAACCTCTCTTAAATCACTGATACTATCTATTCTAATCATCGTTACATATGATTCGCTTATTCCGTCTTCTCATCTTCGGATATCTTTTTCAGGAGAGATTCCAGGTTGCTGGCTTTCTTTCCCGTATCATCATAGATGAATCTGATTTCCGGTATCCTTCGTAACAGATGTGCTTCTGCTATCTCTTTTTTAAAAAAACCAGATGCTTTGGTCAATAACTGGGTGCAGAGGCCACTGTCTATTTCATCATCCATACTCGAGAAATAGATCTTGGCTAGCTGCAGGTCAGAGGTTAACTCAACATCTGTAATAGTAATCCATTGCAATCTCGGATCATTGATCTTATTGACCAGAGCGTTATTGAGAATACGCAACAGTTCTTTCTGCAATCGTTCTATACGAAAACTCATGATAAATTATTTCACCTTACTCTTTTTTTCTGATTTGGATGCCTGTCCACTATCCTTTTGTGCTGAGGTTTTCTTTACCTCTTCCTGCTGGTAGGCTTCAATCACATCACCCTCTTTAATATCATTGAAATTCTGGATTCCGATACCACATTCACTACCAGCGCGAACTTCTTCAACATCATTGGCAAAGTGTTTCAATGAGGCAACCTTTCCCTCATAGATCAAACCGTTATCACGATAGAGTCTGAGAATACTGTCATGCCTGACAACACCCTTATCGACTGCACAGCCGGCAATATTTCCAACCCCTTTGATTCGGAAGACCTCTTTAACGTTTGCCGAGCCAATAAACTTCTCTTCGTATTCTGGTTCAGTCATCCCTTCCAGTGCCAGCTGTATATCATTGATACCATCATAGATAATCTGATAGGTTCTGATCTCGATATTGAGATCTTCGGCAAGTTTCCTGGCTTTATTCTCAGTACGAACCTGGAACCCGATAATAATAGCTTCAGAAGCTGCAGCCAGATTGATATCGGCTTCCACTATACTACCGACACCTTTATGGATGATATTTACCAGTACTTCATCGGTAGAGAGTTTCTGGAGTGAATCACAGAACGCTTCCAGAGAGCCATCTGTATCAGCTTTTACAATAAGCCTCAAATCATTCATCTCTTTAAGCTTTATCTTATCATAGAGGTTATCGAGGTTTGTTCTACCTATATATTTCTCACGATCATGGCGGATCTGTTCTCTCTCCACACTGATCTGTCGGGCAGTCTTTTCATTCTTAACCTTGTTAATCATATCTCCCGCTTTGGGAACGGTATTGAGTCCGAAGATCAGCGCTACATCGGAAGGACCGATCTCCTTTATCTCCTGGCCTCGTTCGTTCTCCATCTTACGGATCCTGCCATAGGTAGCACCACAGACGACAGTGTCACCTTTTTTGAGCTTTCCTTCTTTCAGAAGGATAGTTACCAGTGAGCCTATACGGCTGTCTTTCTCGGATTCTATTACAATACCACTGCCGGGAATATCATGCTTCGCCTTCAACTCCTTCATCTCTGCGGTTAAAGTTATAGCTTCCAGTAATTCATCTATTCCCTCTCCACTTATGGCAGAACAGGTAGTCCAGAGCGTGTGGCCACCATAATTTTCCAGAAATACTTTCTGCTTCGATAACTCGGTAATAGTCTTATCAACATTGGCTGTTTTCAGATCGACCTTGTTTATTGCGACTACAATCTCTACACCGGAAGCCCTGGCATGGTCAATAGCTTCTACTGTCTGTGGTTTGACTCCGTCATTGGCTGCTACAACAATAACCGCAATATCAGTTATATGTGCACCTCTTGCCCGCATTGCGGTAAAGGCTTCATGGCCAGGGGTATCGATAAAGGTAATCTTCTGATCCTTGTATTCAACCTGATAAGCACCAATATGTTGAGTAATACCACCAGCTTCACCGGCGATAACATTTGTCGAACGGATATAGTCGAGTATAGAAGTTTTCCCATGATCAACATGACCCATAATGGTAACTATAGGTGCTCTTGGTAGTTCCTCGACATCTTTATGTTTTTCCGTTGCCTCTTCAATGATATCACTTCCATATTCTTCGGCGAAAGAGACATTGAAATCGAATTCGTCACAAATCATCTCCAGAGATTCCTTATCGAGCCTCTGGTTGATTGTTACGATCTTACCCATCATAAAGAATTTGGTAATGATCTCCGTAGCTGGGATGTCCATTAATTTGGCTAATTCACTAACAGAAGTATATTCACTGATGACCAGTTCCTGATCTTCCGCTGGCCTTTGATTACTCTCTTTATCCTCTTTTTTGTATCTCTTTCTCTTCTTCTTTTTAGCCATTGTCTGCTTGATAGAACGGCTGATCTCGGCCTCTTCCAATTCTGTTGGTTCAAGCTTGGCTTTACCCTTACCCTTTTTACTATATTTCAGTTTAGCCTGAAGATGTTTAGACTTCTCTTCTAGATCTTTCTTATCGCTTTTTTTGGTCTTTGTAACCTTCTTCTTGTCGAGTTCTTCAATAGGTGGCGTTGGTATATCAGGCAGTTTTTTCTCACCTATTACAGGTTTTGGCCTTACTGTCGTTTTTCGGGTTTTAGGTTTGGCCTCTTTTTCCGTTCTGGAAACCTTTGGTTTAGCCGCCTGAGTCTCTGTTGTCTTTTCAGATTTCTTTGCTGCTGGTTCTTCCTCTTTCTGTTTGGATATTGGTTTCTCTATAAATACTGGAGCTTTCTTCCTGGCCTCTTCCAATCTCTTCTCGGCTTCCTGCTCTTCCTTGCGCTTCTGCTCAGCTTCCTGCTCCAGCTTCTTCTGTTTCTTCTTTATATCATGATAGCGACGCCTATCCTGCTCGATCTTCTTAATATTATCACTCTCTGTCTGAAAAATATCCCTGATCTTATCGGCAACTTCGTCTTCCAATTGTGTCATATGGGACTTTACATTGACGTTAAGATGCTTAAGATGTGTCTTAAGCGCTGAGGTTGAAATCTTCAATTCCTTAGCTAATTCGTGTACTCTAATACCCAATATTCCTCCAATAAGTAGCTCAGGTCATCACTTTTTCTAACCCGGCAGCAAAATCACTATCCTCTATGGATAGCAGACCGGTATCATTACGCTTAAACAACTGTCCGAACTGTTTTTTTGTGCCGTATGAAAAAGCTTTTATTCTGTTCGTGGATATGATATGCTCAATCTTCCGCCTGGAATGATCACTGAGATCATCAGCCATAATTACCAGTCTTGCCCTTTTACTGACACAGGACTTGTAACAGCCGGACATACCGGTCTTCACTTTCCCGGCCTTATAGGCGAGACCTAACAGGCCAGAAATGGCCTGCCAGTTGTTGAGCTTCATATCTTCTTTCTTCATATCTCTCTTTTCTATTATGATACTCTCAGTATCTAATTACCTCTGCGAGATTTCTTCTTCAACCACTTGTCAAGAAGGAGAATACAGCCGTTATCATCACAGGTGTAATAGCCCCTCATATTGAGTCGCTGCCTGTAATCAATAATTATATCACCCTCGTTTAAAACAAATCTCATCATCTTGTCTTTCTCATTCTTCTTTCTGCAGATCACGCAAGATCTCTGCGGGATATGTCCCGCTTTAGAAGAGCGATTGGGCATCAGAAATACTCAGCCGATTCTTTAATTTTCTGGGCAGTTTTCTCGCCGATGTTTTCCATTACACATAACTCCTCAACAGTAGCCTTGAATATATCCTGTACAGATGTATATCCGTGCTTTTTCAGAGTTTCGGCAATCTTGGGAGTTACACCGTCGAGTTCGGAAATATGGCTTGTTATTCTCCTCTCTTCGGCTATCTTCTCCTCGAACTCTTCCTCAGTGAATATATCGAGGCTGTACTCAGTTAACTTCGCCGCCAGTCTAACATTCTTGCCCTGTTTCCCTATTGCCAGATTTTTATTCCTGTCCGAAACGACTATCCGTCCGAATTTACCTCTGTCAGAGAGGTAGACTTTGTCCACAAGATCATTACCGATAGCATTAGCTATCAACTGCTCAGGTGAGTCGTCCCAGGAGATAACATCAATAATCTCTCCGTGCAATTCCTTTCTTATCATATCGATACGCGTACTGTTCTTACCGAAGCAAGCTCCGACAGGATCGACATTCTTTTTTATTGCTGAGACAGCAACTTTTGTTCGAACTCCCGGTTCTCTGACGATCTTTTTGACGATTACATCACCATCAGATATTTCAGGGATTTCCAGTTCAAAGAGACGCTGGACGAATTCGGGCCGGTTACGGGAGAGAATGACCATAACCTCTTTGCTCTTCTTCCGGATATTAACGACATAAGATCTTACAATATCCCCAACACGGTAGTATTCACTCTCTACCTGCTCTTCTACTGGTAACAGAGCATCGGTATAACCGATATCCACTTTATATCCGTTATAATCTGCCGAACGGATTTTCCCGGAGACAATCTGCCCCTTCTGCTTCTCATAATCGAAGATTATCCTGTCCTCTTCTATCTTGCGAATCCTCTCCTGTATAGTCTTTCGTGCTATATTGATTATCTTTGGTTCGAAGTCAGTTATCGGCACATCCACTGCAATATAATCACCTAACTGAACCTTCTTATCTATCTTCTGTGCTTCCGTAAGAGAGATCTCGCCAAGATGCAAATCCTCTTCAACAACTAATTTTTTCATTCTAGCGAACAATTTGTCATTCTCGAAGTCTGCAATTATCTCCAGCTCATTCTCTGGAAGTAACTTTTTGGATATTGCCGTATATAAGCTATTCTTGATCTCTTCTTCGATCTTAGCCCGGTCAATCTGCTTGGTTGTTGCTAATTCCATTATTACCGATGTAATATTGGCTGCCATGTCTTTTACTCCTTATCTTAAAGCAGTTTACCTCTGCTGCTGTTGTTTACCTTTAAACTCGAAGACTGTTCTTGCCTTCTTGATACTCTTAAAAGGAATCAGTAAACTCTCAACCTCTTCCTGTCTGGCTCTTTTTAGTTCCAGTGTTATCCCTTCTGCGGTTACGTCGTTTAACAGACCTTTCACGGTCACATTCTTGTCATCCTGTCGGTAGGTCACTTTAACCTGCTCTCCCAGAGCCTGTCTGTATTGACTTTCTCGCTTTAGTGCGCGTTCCAGACCCGGCGAAGAGACTTCCAGGAAATATTGATTAGCAATGAGATCGATAACATCCAGATCATTACTCAATTGCCTGCTTACTCTGGAACAATCGGACAGGGTTACCCCCTCTTTACGGGTTATAAAAACTCGCAGTACTTTGCCTTTATTTGTGTTCTTCATCTCAATATCATAGAGATCGACACCAGCTTCCTGTGTTACACGCTCTGCAAGTTCTTTGATTCTGTCCAATACCATAATACTTCCTATAATATTAAACCACTGATATCAGTGGTTTAACAACAATATTACTTGAGGAACACCCAAACCTTGCGATGGAAATTCTTCAAGTCGTTCATTTCTATTTTGCAGGTTATTTTTGTCAAGCTATTATCTGATTTCTTTACCCACTCTGAGATAGCAATCGTAAACAGCATTAACTCCGCATTGGAAAAACATTTAAGAGAAAAGGCTTGACTTTTCGCCCTATTCTTAAGGATTTGGCTTAGCAAGTCAAAAATATAAAGTAAAGAGGAGAATAGCTATGAAGAAAAAAGTTATAATTATGGGTGCTGCAGGACGTGATTTTCATAATTTCAATGTCTATTTCAGAGATAATGATAATTACGATGTTGTCGCTTTCACAGCAACGCAGATTCCAGATATCGATGACAAGTTATATCCGCCGAGCTTAGCGGGAAAATTGTATCCGGAAGGGATACCGATCCATTCGGAGGAGAACCTGAAAGACTTGATCATTAAACACAATATAGATCTTGTGGTCTTTTGCTATAGTGACGTACCGCATGAGTATGTTATGCACAAGGCTTCTTTAGTCAACGCTATCGGAGCAGATTTCATACTGCTTGGAGCTCGAGACACTTCAATCAAGACAGACAAGCCCTTGATCTCTATCTGTGCTGTAAGAACAGGTTGTGGCAAGAGCCAGACAACCAGAGCCGTTATCAAGGCCTTGCAGGCTAAAGGGAAAAAAGTAGTTTCAATTCGTCATCCTATGCCCTATGGTGATCTGGAAGCTCAGAAAGTTCAGCGTTTCGCAGAACTGGATGATCTCAAGAAACACAACTGCACGATCGAAGAAATGGAAGAATATGAACCGCATATAGCAATGAACAGTGTCATCTATGCCGGAGTAGACTACGAAGCGATCCTGAGAGAGGCAGAGAAGGAAGCAGATGTTATCATCTGGGACGGTGGTAACAACGATATCTCCTTCTACACATCTGACAAACACTTACACATCGTAGTCGTTGACCCTCATCGTCCAGGTCATGAGCTGGCCTATTATCCCGGTGAGACCAATCTCTATATGGCCGATGTTGTGGTAATCAACAAGATCGATACAAGTGATTTCGATGCTATCCTGGAAGTTCGTGAAAACATACAGTCAGTCAATCCGAACGCTGTCGTGATTGATGGTGCTTCACCATTAACAGTCGACAAACCAGAAATGATCAATGGTAAAAGAGTACTGGTAGTAGAGGATGGCCCAACTCTCACTCACGGTGAGATGGAATACGGTGCCGGTGTTGTTGCTGCACAGAAATTCGGAGCAGGTGAATTGGTCGATCCGCGTGAATACGCAGTAGGCACAATTGCCGATACTTACAGAAAGTACCCCGATATCGGTGTTCTACTTCCAGCAATGGGCTATGGAGAAAAGCAAATGAAGGATCTTCAGGAAACGATCAACGCTACCGATTGTGACGTAGTAGTATTTGCTACTCCGATCGACCTGACCAGAATAATCGATATTAACAAGCCTGTAATCAGAGTCGAATATGACCTGCAGGAGATTGGACGTCCAAATCTTGCAGATGTCCTGAAGGATTTCTAAGAAATAGACTGAATCAAATAATATCAAGTATCAAAAGGAGGCTGACATCGCTCAGTCTCCTTTGATTTTCTGACATTGTTCTATGCAGAGTAACCACTGATTTTTTCCGTTGAAGATACGATAAAGGAGTAGAAGATGAAGAAGAAAGCCGTATTAGCCCTGGGTGGCAATGCTATACTGAAAGCTGGTCAGAAGGGTACCGTTGAAGAGCAGAAGAAAAATACCCATGAGAGTATGCAGGGAATAGTCAAACTTATCAGAGAGGGTTACCATCTGGTGATTACACACGGTAACGGGCCTCAGGTTGGCAATATGCTCATCCAGCAGCAGGCCGGAATAGAAATGAACGTTGCCCCGCTTCCACTGATGTTCCTTAATGCAGCAACCGAAGGTACTATGGGCTATATGATAGAAGAATGTCTGGAGAATGGACTGGCCGAAGAGAATCTTGATGTTCAGGTTTTGACTGTCATTACCAGGGTTCAGGTAGATAAGAATGATCCCAATTTTCAAAATCCTTCCAAACCGGTAGGTCCCTTTTATAATCAGGAAACAGCTGAACAATTGAAGAAAGAATACGGCTGGCATATCGTTGAAGATGCCGGCAGAGGTTATAGACAGGTAGTCCCCTCACCAATTCCTGTAGATATCCCCCTTGCCTCTACGATCAAAGAGCTTGTTGAAGAAGGTGTAATAGTAATCGCCTGCGGTGGTGGCGGAATACCCTTTATCAAGAACGAAAAGGGAAATCTGGAGGGTATAGATGCCGTAATAGACAAAGATTTTGCTTCAGCTCTGCTTGCTGAAGAGATAGAGGCCGACCTGCTGGTGATCCTTACAGGAGTGGATAAGGTAGCCATTAACTTCGGTAAGCCTGATCAGAAAGAACTCGATACCCTAACTGTCGCTGAAGCTGAGAAATACCTCGCCGAGGGACAATTTCCGGCTGGAAGCATGGGCCCGAAGATCAGGGCTGCAGTCAACTTCCTCAAAAAGGGAGGCAAAGAAGTGGTAATAACCTCAGTTGAGCGTGTCGTTGATGCCCTGCACGGTAAAACAGGCACCCTTCTCAAAGCTTGATACTGTGTGATTCCCTTGCTGTAAAGAAATATACCCTCTTCACAAACATTACAGTAATCTATTATTGTAGCATATTATACGACTATCTTGAAGGATTAGATTTCCCCTGGCAAAAATGCAATTATCAGACAGCAATTACCCTTGACAGATAAGTTTCTAACCACGAAGCTGCTTCATAGACAAACTTCTTCTGGAGGGTTAGATGAAGATAGCATTGTTACTATTCCTTTTGCTGATAATGGTCTCAGGTATACTTACAGCCCAGGAGCTTCTTCCAATTAGACCACATAATCAATGGGCTTCCTTTATGGGTTCTCTTAAATCCTGCTCCGATTATCTCGGGTTTGGATATTCCAGTGCCTGGATTAATGGAGTTACTGGCCATGCTTTCCTGCTCAATATGCATCCTGTTGTATGCCCGAGCGGGCCTGTTGCTTTCGAGCACGATTTTATCCTGGCAAATGCCGAATCTCTGGGATTGAGTTTTACCAGTATCAAAGCCCATAAAACCAATCCCGAATTTAAAGAACTACAGAAGGAAGCTTTCGATGCTACCCAAAAAGCTCTGGCAGATAACAAACCGGTATTTGGCTGGGAATTAAATATCCCCGAATATTACCTGATTATTGGGACAGACGATAATGGATACCTCTATTATGATTTCGACGGAAGTGTCGGACACAAACCGTGGGATGAGTTAGGAGAATCAGATATCGGGCTGCTGACAATCTATATTGTATCTTCCCTGGAGAGAGAACCAGACAGAAGAGAGCAAGTTCATACTGCTCTCGATTTCTTTAATGATTATCATACCAATCCCGAACAATATGCATATGAGGGATATACTCAGGGTAGCAGAGGTTATGATGTCTGGATTGAAGCTCTAAGTGAGGATAAGGCAGATCCATGGGGGTTAGCTTATAATACTCAGGTCTGGAGAGCAGAAAGGATCAATGGCCTGAACTTCCTTGAAGAGATCAAATCAGTATTAGGAGATAAAGATAATTATGAAGATCTGGATATCGCCATTAACGAATACAGGATGGTTGTTAATAAACTGAGTGAGATATCCGGATTCTATCCCTTCCCTCCCCAAAAAGATAAGATCTCTGAAGCAGATGTCAATCAGACTGTGCCGCTCCTTAGAGCAGCGAGAGATTCAGAGATAAGGGGAATCGAGGCTGTGACACGTTTCAGATCACATTTTAACCGAGTAAAATAGCTGTATTATTTCGGGGTTTTTGCAAGATTACTGGCCAAAGTACTGGCTGCTATTCGGCTGCAACATTCATATAAGCGTGATAACCTGTTTGCTGATGTTACATCAGTATTTCACGTCCCGGTGCTGTATGTTATCATACATTGTGCGCAGTATTTCCCGCGATGCTTCATGCCCCATGTCAGACGCTCTGCTGAAATAATAAACCGCCCTGGAATAATTGCTCTCTTCCGAATATATCCTTTTGCTGATCCGGTTCGGCTTTCCCCCGATCAGTGAACGATCAGCCCCCTCCTGATTATGTAAAATACCATATACCAGGCCGATTCTGTAAAAGATATCTGCTTTCTCCGGCTCCTGTTCCGCTGCTAATAGATAGCTATCCAGAGCACCGTAATAATCACCTTCATTACGCAACATATCCCCCATTTCCAGATATCTTTCACTCCCATCTATTACCTCTCCCCCTCGAGTGCATCCTGCGATAGAGAGAATCATCAGCACTGCCAGGAAAATATCTGTCCTAAACAAATTCATGCGAGTTACTCCTCGTGTATCTTCTATTTTACCTCTCTTGTCTAACTCTCTAATGAGTGTTTAATTACAGTTTGTAGCAAAAATCACCCTGTCAAGGGATAAACAGTGACCCTCAATATCCTGCAGACATTATATCACTGAAAATATCTCTAGAGTTGAACACTCAGAAAGAGATTGACAGCCTGCAAGTCGGAAGAAAAACTAACAGAAAGGGATAACACAGGCATATAACAACTTATGATTTTCGGGTAGATTAGAAGCAATTCCGGTGATTTTCTGTTATAAGATAAAAAGCGAGGTTCATTAGATGATTAAGATAATACTGTTACTGACTGTTCTGATATTATTCACTGCCTGCAGTGAAGATTCCACAATTGATCCCGGAGTCCAGTATCACGATACAATAATGCCTCTGGCTGTTGATAATTATTGGGTATTTGCCGATTCGACCTTTAATCCTCCACACGAACCGGTAGTCGATACGACCAAGATCGGGATTACCGGTTTTAGAGAGATAACCTACGAAGGGGAGAAACATATTGTCTATTTCTGGAACTGGTTCAGAATGCCGGAGAATACTCCTCAGACCCTCAAGAACTGGATGAGGAATGAAGAGGAGGGGTTGATTTATTACGGTCAGCAAATAGGGTCCTGGACATCTGATGTCAACAGGATACTCTTTCTCAAGTATCCGGCAGAGGTAGGAGATGAATGGGCATATACCGATGCCTTTACCATCAGATGTGTCTCCACATCATCTAATTTCAGTACCCCGCTCGGTGATTTCGATTGTATTGTCTATCGGGTAATACCGAACGAGAGTAACCGGGATGAATCATCCATTCTGCTCACCGGATCCAATACTTCCGTTCCTCAACGGGACGAAGAGGTCAGGCATCTCTACTTTGCTCCGGAATTTGGCTATATTGGTGAGACAACAACAGTAAACGGCGAATTAAAAGCGACTAAAACTCTGGTAGATTACAATGTGAAGATACCGGAGGAGAGGTTGTCGCTTCCTGATAGACTGCTATCCCCCTGATAAGCCTATCCTGTCTATATAAATCGGGATCTTCGCTTGCTATTTTTGTCAGATATCTAGCTCTATAGCATCGAATTCGATGCTGAAGGTTCTCTGACCACGGTAGATTTCCATTTCTATCCTGTCTCCGACAGTAATTTCCGAGATCGCTATCTCGGCATCAGTACTGTTTCGGATCATAATATTATTGATCTTCTTGATGATGTCACCCCGTCTCAGCCCCGCTTCAGCCGCCGGACTGTTATCCTCAATGATGCTGACAATGACACCATTCAGATCCTCCAGTTCCAGATAGGATGCAATCATCGGGCTGAGATCCTGAATCTTGAACCCGAACCAGATCTGTCGTTTTCTGCCGTATTCTATGATCTCATCTGTAACCCTTATTATCCGGTTAATCGGAATGGCAAAGCCAAGTCCGATATTCCCACCCGATTCAGAAAAGATAAAGGTATTGATCCCGATCACCTCTCCCAGGATATTGACAAGTGGCCCACCGCTGTTACCAGGATTGATAGCTGCATCGGTCTGGATCATACCCTGATATATCTTGCCGCCGGTATCCTGCGAGAAGTTTCGTTGAGTGGCAGAAACAACACCTACCGAGACACTCGGCTTACTATCCTTAATCAGGAAAGCGTAGGGGTTACCGATAGCAATCACGGTCTCTCCCAAAAGAAGATCGTCTGAAGTCCCGAAAGGAACTGTCGGTAGATTGTCAGTCTCGATCTTCAAGACTGCTATATCGAGGACACTGTCAATCCCCATGATCTCTGCTTCGAATTGACGCTTATCTTCGAGTATAACCTTGATCTGGGTCGCACCCTCTACAACATGAGAGTTGGTGACAATATAGCCATCAGAATTATATATTATTCCGGAGCCTATGCTCTGTACTTCTCTCCTGTAAGGACGTTGATCGAAGAAACCGAAAAAGGGATTATCGAAAGGATTGGTATATCTTCTCACTATCTGAGTCTTGATCACATTGACACTCACTACAGCCGGTTCAGTCAGCATTACCGCTCTGGTTACTGCATTGGACCTGGTGAGTTGATAATCGTCATTACTGCTCTGACGTTCACGTTGAACAGGATAGGTTGTAACAACTTCCTCTACCTCACCCCGGTCTGCTACTCTGGTATAGACGCTTTCCGTAACCTGTTCCGACTCAGTGGAATGCTGCCAGAACAGCTGATATAATATCAGATTGACGACCACCACTATCAGTACTGTCATTAAGATATTACTCGCCTTCACTTATGTTCTCCTCTATTCTCTATCATTCGTTATCCGTTAAGATACTATCAATTTTATCTTTAATAACCGTCAGGTCGGTAATTTCTTACTCTTCGAATTCATCCAGTATACTCTGCTCTCCAGTCAGTGGTTTCATTCCGAAATGTTTGTAAGATTTAAAAGATGCCTTTCTCCCCTGTGATGTTCTTTCCAGAAAGCCCTGTTGCACGAGATATGGTTCGTAGATCTCCTCTATTGTGCCGGGATCTTCACCGACAGCAACCGCCAGAGTCTTAAGTCCTACCGGGCCACCTCTATAGTTCTCGATAATCGTCATTATAATCCGCTTATCCATATCATCCAGGCCTGCATGGTCAACATTTAGCATCTTCAGGGCTCTGATAGCAATATCTTTCGTTATGATACCGTCCCCCTTGATCTGGGCATAGTCTCTTACCCTTCTCAACAGACGGTTAGCAACTCGCGGTGTTCCCCTGCTTCTTCTGGCAAGTTCTATTGTTCCTTCTTTCTCTATCGGGATATTCAGTAATCTGGCTGAACGTTTGATGATCTTTTCGATACTCTCCAGGTCGTAATAGTCAAGTCGAAGAACAATCCCGAACCGTGCTCTCAGTGGTGAAGTCAATAACCCTGCCCTGGTGGTAGCTCCGATCAGGGTGAATGGTTCAAGGTCGATACGAAAGGAGCGGGCATTTGGCCCACTATCGATGATGATCTCGATCCGAAAATCCTCGATTGCGGGGTAGAGATATTCCTCTACCACGTGATTCAGGCGATGGATCTCATCTATGAAGAAGGCATCGTTACGCTGCAGGTTGGTCAGAACTCCGGTCAAGTCTGATGGTTTTTCCAATACCGGCCCGGAAGAGACCTTCAGTTCGACATCAAGCTCGTTCGCTATGATGTGAGCGAGTGTAGTTTTGCCCAGGCCCGGTGGACCATAAAAGAGTATGTGGTCGAGCGGTTCTCCTCTCTGTTTGGTTGCCTGTATTGAGATCTCCAGGATCTCCTTCAACTGCTCCTGCCCGATAAACTCCTTCAACGACCTGGGACGTAATGTCCTGTCAAACTCCTGCTCTTCCAGCAGTTCGTTCGGGGTTGTTATTCTCTCCATCACCTTCTTCCTCTATATATTGTTATATAACTCTTATTCTCCGGCACTTCTGGGTTCATCTCTGCCTGTAACCGGCTCGATTATTTACCGATACAGAAGCTGGCAAAGATCCGGTTGAGCATATCTTCGGTAGTTATCTTCCCTATGATCTCCTCCAGAGCGGAACTCGCCTCTTTCAGATCGAAGGCGGTGAATTCATAACCGAGATTCTCCTCGAGTGACCTCAAAGCATTTTCTATGCTCTTCAGACAATTCTCAACTGCTTCGATCTGACGCATATTGGAGAGTATACCATCCTCTATCCTGGCTGATTTTAACTCCAGTTCAACTATCAGTTCTCTCTTCAGATCTTCGACCCCTCTGCCTGTTTTAGCAGATATAATGATAAAACCTTCTCTTCTGTATTCGTCAATCTTTTCTTCTGATAATATATCTGCTTTATTCAGAACCCTGATCAAACGAGAATACTCTCCTACCAGGCCCTGTTTTTCATAATCTATCCCCTGTTGCTCTCCATCTTCCATATAGATGATTCTGTCTGCCTGCTCTATGAGTTCATTGGTTCGGGCAATACCGATAGCTTCAATTTCTTCAGCAGAATCTCTCAAACCTGCTGTATCATATAACCTGACCAGATAACCATTAATGGAGAGTGACTCCTCCAGATAGTCACGCGTAGTTCCGGGTAAAGGGGTCACAATTGCCCTCTCTGTTTCCAGAAGATAATTAAAGAGACTCGATTTCCCGACATTTGGTGCTCCGATAAGTGAAACCTTCAAACCCTCTCTAATGATCAGCCCCTCTTTCCCCGATGCCAGAAGTTGCTCTAACTCCTGTCTCAATCTCTGCAGGTTCTGTTGCATTTTCTTCCTGTCTAACACAGGCAGGTCTTGCTCGCTGAAATCTATCTCCAGTTCCAGCTCTATGCGATATGAAGTTAATTCTTCCAGCAAAAGAGCTATCTTCTTGTAAAGACTCCCCTCAAGCTGGCTAAGAGCAGCCCTGTGTGAATGCTCTGTCCGGGCATTAAGCAAATCACCTACGGCTTCAGCTCTTGTCAGGTCTATCCGGTTATTGTAGAAAGCGCGTCGCGTAAATTCACCCGGCCTGGCTATCCTGGCAGTTCTGAGTATCAGTTGTATTATCTCTCTGATGATAAAGGGATTACAGTGACAGGAGATCTCCAGGACGTCCTCTCCGGTATAACTATGGGGAGCAGGATAGGACGAGAGTATAACTTCATCGATTATCCGATTCTCATTTGCGATAATACCAAACTGACGCTTCTTATCCCTCAACTCCCCCTCAGAAATTACTTTACCCTCTTTTATAAGGTCATCCTGAGGAGTACGGCCTGATAAGCTTTTAAAATAGGGTAATATTGAGGCGAAAGCTGCCTCGCCGCTTACCCTGATTACTGCCAGCGCTCCCCTGCCCATCGGGGTTGAAAGAGCCACTATTGTATCAAAGGTGATCATTTCGTGCTTCATAACTCTGTATTTCCGGAAACCTGTCGCTCAGAAGGCTCTGATTCGTGATTGAATAGATCAAGCTCGAAAGTAAATCCGGCTATTTCCGGCTTTTTCTGACTGTTGCTGGTTTCTTTTTTGGCTTCAAATCGAGCTGGTTAACAAGATCTTCTGCTATCTGTTCCGGTGTCAGGCCTATAAGTTGCTTCAGTTCATCGGTGTGGCCGTGCGGGACAAATTTATCAGGAATACCATAAGAATATACCGGAATTCGGAAAGGAGAATAATGAGCAGCTACACTGCTGCCGAAACCTCCTGCCAGAGCATTCTCTTCTATTGTTACAACCGCCTCTACACTATCTTTTAACTCATTGAGTGTCTCGATATCGAGCGGTTTGAGAAAGCGGGCATTAATCAACCAGGGCTTTAACCCCTTTGCCTGTAGAAGTTTCTCGACACCCTCTGCTATCCGGTAACCATTGCCGATACCGAGAAGAGCTAATTTCTTACCTCTCCTGACTATCTCAAATTTACCCTTCTCTATTTTTTGCTCTAATTCACCAGTATATTCTCCCTTACCTCGAGGATAGCGAATTACTACCGGTCCATCCTTATAGTCATAGGCGTATTCTAACATTGCCTCCAGCTCTTCGGCAGAGGAGGGAGCCATAACTGTCAGATTGGGAATGAAATTCATATAAGACAGATCGAAAGCACCATGATGAGTAGCTCCATCTTCACCTACTAATCCTGCTCTATCCAGGCAGAAGACAACCGGTAACTTCTGCAGAGCGATGTCGTGAATCACCTGATCGAGCGCTCTCTGCATAAAAGTGGAATAGACCGCTACGAATGGTTTAAAACCTTGAACTGCCAGTCCACCAGCAAAGGTGACACAGTGTTGTTCCGCAATTCCGACATCATAAAAACGATCGGGATATTCTTTTTCGAACCTTGAAAGGCCAGTCCCTTCACTCATTGCTGCTGTTATCGCTATCACATCCTTATGTTTACCTGCTAATTCAGTGATTTTATTCCCAAAAACCCTGGAATAGGAAACATCATTCTTAGCGATACTCTTACCGGTCTTCTCGTGATAGGGGCCGATACCGTGAAATTTAGTGCTGTTATCTTCCGCAAAATGACAACCCTTACCTTTACAGGTTACCATATGAACCAGCACAGGCCCAACCATATTGGTTTTCACATTATTGAGTATTTTGACCATACGTCCAATATTATGCCCGTCGATTGGACCGACATATTTGAATCCCAGATCCTCAAAAATGATGTTCGGTACCAGAATGTTGATCAGGCTCTCTTCCAGTTTCTTGGCCCCGTAGAGGAAACTCCTCCGGATCCTGGCCGGCAGATGGCTCTCAGAAAGCTCCCAGATCTGCTTCTTTAACTGATTGTAGGATTTGCTGACCATCATACTGGAAAGATAGTCCTGTAACCCTCCTACATTCTTGGAGATCGACATCGTATTGTCGTTAAGGACTACTATCAACTCCTTCTGCAGATGGCCGGCATGGTTCAAGGCCTCGAAAGACATACCACCGGTAAGGGCACCATCACCTATAACCGCGATCATCTTTTGCGGTTTCTTCTTCAAATCCTCCGCTACGGTGATTCCCAGAGCGGCTGAGATCGAGGTGCTGCTATGCCCCACCCCGAAAGCATCATACTCGCTTTCGAAAATATTGTTGAATCCACTGATACCACCAAGCTGCCGCAGGGTTGGAAACTGCTCGTTCCGCCCGGTCAGGATCTTATAAGCATAAGATTGATGCCCGACATCCCAGACGATCCGGTTCTTCAGCGGATCGAAAATCTTGAGCAGGGCTATGGCAATATCCGTTGCCCCCAGACTCGGGGCTAAATGGCCTCCTGTCCTGGCTGTGACTTCGATTATGCGCTTTCTCACCTCGTCTGCCAGCTGCTCTAACTGGCTGAAACTTAATTTCCGTACATCGTCCGGACTCTTGATCGTATCCAGTAATTTACTCTTCATTTTGAGTTTATAACCCCTGATTTTTTGCTACTGAGCTATTAAAACAGCGAAATTGTCAACTATAATATCACCTCGCCTCACATCACGCGTTTTTTATTCAGGGTATTTACAGTAGAAAAATTGAGCCGCACTACGGAATAAGTGTATCCGGTTAGCGAAACGATACATATTTGCAGCAGCTTTGACAGTATATGGGAGTTGAAGTCATAGATCTTCTTCTATCCGGTACTCCAGTACTTCATTATACGGCAAAAGCCTCTAAAAAAATCTGTAGCATAACACTTCGTGGTATAGAGAAAACATATTGCCGGTGGGATTTGAGCTGATCCCGGAACTGTTCTCGAGTTCTATTTCCGCTGTAGGGACAAGAACTATCGCGCTTTTTATCCAGTCATTCCGAACGATACCGATGTTTTATTGTCTCCCGGACAGAATCATTGTACGCTGTTCTACGCTATCAATCTCTTATATAATCTCTCGAAGCAATCTTGACCAGGGCAGATATCGTACTGACTCGAAACTCCTATTTCAACAGCATCATTTTGCCTTGTTCTGTTAGCTCGCCGGCTGAGAGGCGGTAGAAATAGACCCCGCTGCTGACCGGATTACCTCTCTCGTCCCTGCCGTCCCAGGTAACCCGGTGTTCTCCCGCTTCCCGGAATTCATTTAAGAGTTCCCGGACGAACCGGCCTCTGATGTTATAGACACTCAGTCTGATCTTACCGGGTTCCGGCAGGGTAAAGGCTATTGTGGTCTCCGGGTTGAAGGGGTTGGGATAGTTCATGATCAGCAGAGACTCCGGCAGTTGCAGCAGGTAGTCATCCACACTCGTGTATTCCGGGGCATTATATTCGAAGCTGCCTATATCGATTATTGCCTCCCCATCACCCAGGCCGTCCCAGATCCGTTGATTGCCCAGCAGATCATAGGGCGGTATATTCAATCCCGTCGTATCGGGTGTTCCGGCATCTATGCTGGGTGAGAACTCCGACGGCTGGTAATAGAGTAAATCACTCAGATCATAACTGTCATCGAACTCTCCCAGGAATTGCGGAGAAGAATCTATGATACCATCGCCCCAGTTGAATTCCGCATAATAGGGATAACCGGGTATTACTATAGCCAATATATCCGGGTCTGTGCCCCCCTCGATCAGGGAATAAGAGATGTTGACCTGAGCCGGGGCACTGTCGTTGGGA
>CAZBDV010000032.1:0-27168 GCA_964490765.1 uncultured Candidatus Cloacimonadota bacterium
CGGCGGAAAACTATCCGCCGGAGCAGATCTGTTCTACTCTTAGCCCTTAGCCCTTAGCCCTTAGCCCTTAGCCCTTCGCTCTTAGCTCTATGCCCTTCGCTCTAAGCTCTTCGCTCTTAGCTCTTAGCCCTCTGCTACCTGATCAAGAGCATCTTTCTGGTCAGGATCTGATCACCACTCTCCAGACGGTAGAAATAGATTCCGGAACCGACAGGGCGGTTCTGCTCATTCAATCCGTTCCAGCCAATGGAATGTCTGCCTGCATCTGCTGTTCCGGAGAACAGTGTCCTTACTCGTTGACCTTTGATATTATAGAGAGTGAGCGATACTTCCCGCGTCTCAGAAACATAGAAGGGGATCTCGGTCAGATGAGAGCGGCTTGCCGTACCGAAGACTAACGGGTTGGGGTAGTTCTGGGAAAGGGATACACTGGGCGGAATAACAGTCTCCAGATCTCCATCGCCTGCATATAACCTTACCACTGAAAACCGCTGGTTAAGCGGTTGCAGGATACGGTCTGTATATTCTCCGCTGATGTTGTTTCTGACACAGACAACTCTTACTCTTTCCGGAAAACTTCTTTGACCTTCCCGTAGAATGGCAAAGCTCAAGTCCTCTCCGATATGCGATTCATTAGTATAGGCCAGGAGCTCCAGGGGATACTCTCCCTCGAAGACACTCGCTCCCACACACTCTTCTCCGGCATAGACAGCAACTTCCAGAATATCATCATCATTTTCCATATCTTCTATAAAGATCGACTCGTAATCGGAAAGCTCGTTACAGGTGAAATATTCTGGTTTCGGTATGGGATCCATTCTTGGCGGTATCTGGTATTCCGGAGGAAGGTTCCAGCTGAAAGTTACCGGATGGTCAACCCTGGTTCTGACTTTATACATCTTGCCGTAAAAAAGCTTACCGGCTGTCGATTCCTGGTGAAAGTCCCTGTGTATCCATTCATCACCATCGGCCAGCCAGTGTATAGACCAGTCTTCGGCTTTCACATAACTCAGCTGGTCGATGACATTGGAACCGAAGGCATAGAATACATCCTGCGGCTTATAAAAGAAATACCCGATCCAGTTTTCAATATCCTCTTCGAGCGTGATCTCTTCATAGAAACTGATACGTTCACCATTGACCCAGAGATAGTGATCATACTCAGTATCAAAGTATATCTCGTATCCCCTTATGCTGTTGAATCCGATAGGGTGACCGGTCCAGCCATCTTCATCATCCCAGTTCATTTCTTCGTTCTGGCTTCTTACTTTAGTTATGATTCCTGCTAAAGGGCTGAGCAGTTGTGCAGTATAATAGTGATCATCCTGCTCTTGTAGACGGGGGAATGATTCCCAATAGATCTTGCGGTCTCTATACACCTTGACATGTGCATCGGTCTCGGCTATGCGGTTATGCGAAATGTTGTCCTTTTGCCATTGCAGAGAAGGATAGTGCTTACGGATATAAGGGTTGTTGTGATACCCCCTGATAGACCAGTCGCTATCGAAGTGCCAGCCGGTATAGGTGCTTTCCTGCAGCATCTCAAGAGTTGTTTTACCTTCGCCAATATCGTTATCGTAAGCAAATATATCGATATCCCAGTAGCTGTTTGTGGCATTGTTCGAATTATACAGATATCCGATCAGGCCACCTACATTATTAAGGCTGGCAACACTACTTGCCGAATAGCTTTTATTTACTGTGTTGTTGTGCAGACTCGCTCCAATCAAGCCACCTACATAGTTAGACCCTGCTATATTACTGATAGAATAGCAGTTTGTGATTTCACAACCTTCAGCGAGAAGCCCTACCAAACCGCCAATGTCGTCCTCATAACCATAAACATCACTTACGGAAAAGCAGTTTAATATTTCACTGTATGAAAAGCTGCATCCGACCAGTCCTCCTACTTGGTTGACTCCTGCGACACTACCTATAGCATAGGAATTTTCTGCCTTGCTGTTCCATAGATATCCAGCTAATCCACCTGCTTTAATACTAACACCATATATCGTCCCGTCAACGTTACTCAAAGAATAGCTATCAGATATTACGCTTTCAGTTCTGGTAACTCCTGTTAATCCACCAACGTAATATCCTCCGATAACATCTCCTTCTGACCAACAAGTCAATATCATTGAGGTATAACAATAACCGATCAGACCGCCAACATAGTAATAACCTGTTACATCAGCCGAGGAATTACAGTTTTCAATTTCACTGTGTTGAGCTATACCAATTAAACCACCAATATAACTACTGGCCAAATTGCCAATATTACCGGTTGCCTGAGAGTTGAATACATAAGAATGAAAGCTGTCACCGATAAGGCCACCTGCTCTAAATTCAACATCATTTATCTCAACATTGCTTGAAGAATCGGTAACTGTTGTACCAGTCCTTATACTTCCGGCTATTCCTCCGGCTCGGTTGTAAGAAAAGGATATTACACCTGAAGTATGACAGTTTTCGATAACAGAGCTTCTTTCATAGGTTAATCCTCTCGTGGCAAGCCCTGCAAGTATTCCAACATTTTCAAAACCATTGACTTCGGCATCTATAATAGTAACGTTTCGAATAATCGCTTCAGAAACCATTCCAAACAGACCAATGTAGTCATGGGAAGGCTTGTCTATATATAGATTTGATATAACAAAGCCATTACCATCATATGATCCTTTGAAAAGAATTATCTCAGGATTGGGATCTGAAGGATCTTCGAACCAACCTATTGGCTCCCAGCCGTTGCCGCCGGTATAGTTGATAAGATCGATGTCGTCTATCTGACGGAAATACGCCTCCGGGTAGTTACGGACACTATCGAGCTGATCGGCATCAGCTACTAAATAGGGATTCTCTTCCGTCCCATCTCCACCGGCGAACTGGGCAGAAAGGGGACTGATAACAACAACCATTGCTGATAAACAGATTATCAGCAGAAAAAAATATCTATGCATAGAGTTCATAAATTCCTCCGAATTGATTAAATTGGTTGATTAATCACATTACACTGGACAGAAAGTGGACTATAACCTGTAAACATCACCAATACACCCGCATCAGTGAGAACAAAGATCTATTCAAAGCATTCATAAATCACTACATATTGCTTTGACTCTATCTAGGTCATTCATTATTCATTAATCCTGTTACCCCGTCACTTCATTACCTTGTAACTTTGTCACTTTGTTACTCTGTCACTAGCCTTCTACGGTTTTCCCGTAACTTGTCACGTCTCCCCGCTCACAGGCAGAGAGACAGAGGAGGAATGAATTTGTTGTGACTCGACAGGTTTGTCTGGGAACAAATAAAAAGCGATTTACAGAACGGGGCATAGCATATCTCTTTGCATATCAATATGTTACATATGGGGGGGGTATCCCGGCCCTTCTGTTATTGTTAATCATATAACACTTCCTCTTCTTCAACATCCTGAGCAGAATTCTGTTTTAGCGAGAGTCACGTCCGTTATCATAACATAGATGCTTCTTAATATAAAACTAGTTTTACCGTTAAACTATTGCTGTCAAGTAAACAATTATTTATTTACCGGCATTGCACTTATATTCTCATTATAAAGTTACTTATATTTATATGCATTGACAGCTCAACAGATTAACAAATGAGAGTCAGAACAAGGAGCTTATTCTGGTTTAGGGTTTAGGGATACCGGAGGAAAGAATAGCAAGAAGTCGTTCTGAATGGAGAATGGAGAATTACTTCGTCACCTCATCACTCCGTCACCCCTCCTGCTCTGCTCCATTCGTCAGTCCAACCATTGTGAAGTATCGGAGTCGGTCGGGTGCCGACTACTTTCTCCCTTAAGGGTTGAAGACAGCTATATCAATATCAGAAGGGGATTTAGCGGTATTTTTCATAAGGCGAGACTCAGCCTTCAGCGGGGAAGGGTGGAACCTCGTATTCTTCCAGGTCTCTCTCTTTTATCTGCAGGAGTAATTTCTGCTGCAATTTCCTGATCTCCTTGCGTACCAGTTCATAGGATATGAAACCGGTCATAAAGTAGGAGAATGAGAGGGAGGCAAAGACTCCGGCATGCCCGAAGAGATAATTACCCACAAAGGCAAAGGGGATATAGAATCCGAAGATCTGCAAGCCCATCATTCCTGCTGCCTGATAGGGCTTTTTGAAAACATTGAGAATACTTGAGCTGATATATAGAGTACCGGCCAGTCCGTATGAGATGGGGACAATTCTGAGATAGAGTACGATGGTATTTATGACCAGCGGATCGTCATTGAAAATCGCAGCTACCGGCCGGGCAAAAATAGCCAGCAGGATAGCCAGGAAGCCACCGATAGCCAGAGAGAATCTGTGACCTATCTTCTTGCCCTGCTTTACCCGGTCGATCTTACCAGCACCGAGGTTCTGACCGGTGAAGGGGCTCATCACCGAAGAGAGTGCATTGATCGGAGCGAGAGAGAAGAACTCAATCCTAGTGGCAACACCAAAACCTGCGACCACAAGCGGTCCCTGGGAAGCGAGAAGCCTGGTAATGATACCCGAACCTACCGGCAGAGCGAGTCTGATTGAAGCTGAGGGGATACCGATATGAAGCACCTCTTTCCAGGAGATCAAGACCTCCTGAATTCTAACCTTCCGGAAACAGATCAACCTGCGGCGGAAATGGAGGACATAGAGAGCTACTATCGTCACTATGCTGCGTGAGAAAACAGTAGTCAGTGCAGCACCCTGTATTCCCATTCTGGGGAAGATCCAGAGTCCGAAGATCAGTAGAGGATCAAGAATCAGGTTGATAGTTGCAGAGATGAGCATGATCATACCGGGAGTTTTGGTATCGCCGAGAGCCCGGATTATATTATTTCCGATCATAGTAATAACTACCATGAATGTCCCGAAATACCAGATAGACATATAGTCTTCCACGTAATCGAGTACCACACCGCGAGCACCGAGCAGGGTAAAGAGCGGCTTGATAGTCAACAGGCCGGATATAGCAATGATAAGAACGAACAAGAATCCGAGAATGAGACTATCGGTCGTCAACCTTTTTACCTTGTATTGATTACCTTCACCGACATAACGTGAGATCAACGCTCCCGCTCCGATACCGATACCGACCGAGAAGCTGTTGATCACCATTACTACCGGAAAGGTGAATGAGAGGGCCGCCAGTTGTTCAGTACCCAGCCTGCCGACAAAGAAGGTATCGGTTAGATTGAATATTACCAGGCCGAGCATACCAGCTATCATCGGCAATGCCAGAAAGAATAGTTGCCTTGGTATATTACCCGATGTCAGTATTGCTCTGTTTCTATCTTCCAAATTCTGTCTCCAATGTTTCTCTCTATCTACCAATATCTTTTTCAGATGAGAAAATTGTCAATCGAAGATTAAGTTAATTCTGAAGCAATAGAAAGTGAGAGCGTGAATATACTCAAGATGTATAAAGCGGAGATGGGAGAAGCAAAAACGCCGTTCTGTTCCCGTAGAATCAAAATTGGGAGAGAAGACACAAAAATAATGATACAGGGTAAGGGGAGAATAACTCACCTCTTACCCCGTTTTTCTGAAGTAACAATCGAATAGTTAGAGGTGTAGCAATTACTTCAGCAGCAGCATCTTGCCACTCTCTAACAGCCTCCCTTCTGCCCTGATTATGACGAAATACACCCCGGAAGCAACCGTTTTATCATAGTCATTTCTTCCATCCCAGATATAGTAACAGCTGTTATCATCCTCTTCCAGTTCTTTTATACCTCTGACCTTCTGACCTTTGAGGTTATAGATAACCAGTTCGTCCGGCTTCTCTTGCGGATTCATTAATCTGATAGTTGTTTCTGGATTGAAGGGGTTGGGATAGATAAGCATTTTGGTTACCTGTGGAGTTACAGGCAGATCGGCCGAGACGACCGTCTCTGCCAGGAAAGGATAACCGTTATTAAGCGAATAATCGGTATCTATCAGCCAGATCTGCTGGAAATCCCATTCGATATAAGTATTACCGGCATAGGGCCAGGTCATATCAGAGGTTGTTCGACCTTCTCCGGCAGGAGAGATGTCCTGGCCACTCGTTTCTATATCCCAGTAGGAATATATTACCACGGCATCATAACTGTTATATCCTGTTAACCCCCCTACCAGCTGTTCTACCCCGTTGACTGCTCCGATACTGTAGCTCTTCTCAACGACCGAATCGGAATAGTTGCCACCAGTCAGACCACCAAGAGCATTGATCCCGGTAATATTACCGGTACTGAAAGAATTTCTGATCGTTGAACTGCTATGATAGCCTACCAGCCCTCCTGCATAACGGAAGGCATTAACTTCTGTCCTGCTGTAACACTCTTCAATGAGGGTATCACTGGTACTGCTGCCGATCAATCCCCCAACAGAGTTAGTAGCATTGACCAGACCTGTACTGAAGCAGTTTTTCACATCTGTACTACGCGCATAACCGATCAGTACTCCGACATAATTCACTCCCGTTACTTCAGCATTGATTATACCGACATTCCTGACTTTAGCCTCCTGGGTATAACCAAACAGCCCCTGATATTCATAGACAGGTTCATTGATATAGAGCCCGGTTATGGTATGTCCGTTACCATCAAAATGTCCCTGAAAACTATTAATTTGAGTTGTCCCTAACGATAGCCACTTCTCTCCCTGATTTCTGGAAGATGACGATAAATCTATATCGGCGACAAGCTTGAAATGCTTATCGCTGTTCGTCAGGCCCAGGAAGTAACGGATATTTTTGAGATTGGCAAGCCTGTCAATAAGGAAGGGATCTTCTTCCGTGCCTGTTCCGCCTACGAAGAGGTTATCGGTATTGAAGTCGAGATAAGGATATCCCTCATTGATATCGTGATTCTGATCCTCTGCCCAGGCATACGTAAAATCCCAGCCGGAAAACGTATCGACGGCATAAGGCCAGGTCATATCAGAGGTAGTTCTCCCCTCTCCTCCGGAAGAATAAGCAGTTCCACTTGTATCGGTATTCCAGTAACTATCTCTTATCTGAGAGCTGGTAGTCGATACCCCAACCAGACCACCGACAGCAATTGTACCGGAAACCGGCCCGGTACTGTATCCATACTCGACAATGGAACTATGCGAGTTTTGATGATTAAACCCTACCAATCCACCTACGTAGCGATAACCGGAAACCGGACTCCTGCTATAGCAGTTATGGATTTGTGAATCTTCGTTCAATCCGACCAGGCCACCGATGCTATCCTCAGCACCATTAACAACAGAGTTACTATAACTGTTGATCAATATCGACCTACTATTGTCACCTATCAAACCACCAACCCTGCTGTTCCCGGAGACTGTGCTGAAGCTATTGCTATTATTCGTATATGAATAAGCGTGTGCTCTGCCGATCAAACCACCAACACTATTATTGCCTGTTACACTCCCTTCGGTCTGGCAGTTATCAATGACTGCTGATAACGACTGCCCTAATAACCCTCCAGCATAATTGCTACCGTTCACGATGCAGTTAGAATAAGAGTTGGACAGGAGTGAATTTGAAGCATATCCAACCAGCCCTCCGGCAAAATTATCCGAAGCTGTCACTCCACCGGAGACAGTGCAATTCTCAACCGTGGTATCTCTCAGGCTCCCTGCCAGTATACCGGCAAAACCTGCAGCTACGATATCGGCTTGAACAAGTGTTACGTTTTTCAGGAGAGCAAAGCGTGCAGTTCCAAAAAGCCCCTGCCTCTCCTCGCCTGGCCTGTTGATATATAGATAGTTAATCGAATAACCGTTCCCGTCGTAGCTGCCTCTGAAGCTATCGGTATTTGAGGTCCCGATCGGGACCCATCCTTCCCCTTCGCTCCAGGGTGGTACTCCCAGGTTAATGTCTGCAACCTGTAAAAAGTGAAAAGCCGGTACTAATCTGACATTGGCCAGCTGATAGGCTGTTTCTATTAAGTAGGGACTGTCGATACTCCCGTTGCCACCGGCGAACTGCACAGGCGTAACCTCCAGGTAATCACTTCGAAGAGACTCAACCTGCTCACCGGCAAAGGAGAATATCGCTGTTACAAAATAGGTATGAGGCTCCCAGTTATTGACATCCTGATCCATATACTCCGTGTCGGTTATCAGATAGTCTTCATTGAGCAGAATCCCATTGCGATAGATTTTATATCCAGAAGGTTCATTGAAAGGTGCATCCCAGAAGAGGTGAACCATCGCATCATCTCCATACCCGGCCAGATGTGTAGGGCCCGGTATGGGATAGCTCGATGAATCCTGCCATAAAAGAGCAGGATAAGAGAAGTTTTCTTCAAGTATCCAGATATTGATAAAATCCCATTCAGAATAGGTTGTAGCCTGCAGCATCTCAGATATGGTTAAACCCTCTCCACCACCAGATTCGGTTAAGCCACTCAACTCTGTGTTCCAGTAACTGTTACTAACCTCCTGATTTTCACCAAATCCAATCAACCCACCGATATGATTACCCCAACCGGTTACATAACTCGCACTATAGCAATTCGTAATCTCACCACCCGAATTCACTCCCAACAAGCCACCAACCCAGCTATGACTGCTGAAAACCGATCCGGCGGTATAAGAATCATTGATAGCGGTACTCCTGTTTCGCCCGACAAGGCCACCGACAGAGTAATTACTCCCACTCACCCTGCTCGTACTGTAGCTGCCGTTTATGCTGCAGGACTGAGCATATCCAACAAGGCCGCCAACCGCACCGGTACCACTTACACTACCTGAACTATTACTGTTGAAGATTCCTGTATGGAGACTGTAACCTGTCAATCCCCCAGAATCTAAATCGGCTGCTGTGACCTCCATCGTACTGCTGCATCCGATTATTTCCGATTCGTCAGCTTTGCCGATAAGGCCACCAGCCTGACCACCAGCTGTTGTAATGTATCCTTCAGTAGAGCAATTAGATATCTGAGAACTGTCAATCAACCCTGCAAGCCCCCCGATAACATTAACTGTTCCCGTGATAGTGACATCAGTATCACAGTCAATAATTTGCGAATTTACACATCTGCCTGCCAGGCCGCCAACATAGGCATGTGTACCCTGAATATTACCGGCAATTACAGAGTTAATAATAATCGAATTATTTGTGATAAGTCCGGCCAGTCCTCCGGTCTGGTTTCTGCCGGTAACGTTGATACCGACCAGTTGAAGGTTCTTAACCTCTCCACCATTAATCAGACTCCATAAACCCTGGTTCGTATCTTCAGGCCTGTTAATATAGAGTTCGGAGATTGTGTGTCCCCCTCCATCATAACAACCACTAAAATTATTAAATCCTTTTTTAATTGGTTCCCATCCCTCTCCCTCATTCCAGGGTGGAACATTCAAATCTATATCGTTAGTCTGCAGATAGTGTGCATCGAGGAAAAATCTAACAGCATAAAGATGTTCACTGTTCTCCACTTGATATGGATCATTCTCGCTGCCGTCACCACCGGCAAACTCGACAGTAAGGACATACCCACTGTTGGAGCTGGCTGATTCAAACAAAATACCGTCTTCATCAAACACTGCTGTTACATAGTATGAGTAGTTATTATTCGGTAAACTGGTCGTATCAGTATATTCCAGAACGGTTATCAATCCATCTTCGTTCAACAGGAGACCATCTCTGTAAACCCTGTAACCAGCAGGGGTATTATAGGGTAGCTCCCAGTCAAGATATACCGTCTGGTCAGAATACGATACAGTCAGATTAGACGGTCCGGGAACGGGATAACTACTCAACTCCTGATACTGGAATGCCGGGTAGGAAAAATCTTCTATCATATCCCAGGTCTCCGAGAAATCCCAGCCAGTAAAAGTTTGAGCCGATAACATCTGAGCTGTGGTTCTACCTTCGCCACCTGCTGAAATATCTGTCCCACTAGTCTCAATATCCCAGTAGCAGTTGTGGACTGTATAGTTAGTGAATCCGATGAAACCACCTGCATATCCCTCTCCTACAACTTCACCCGTGCTGTAACAATCGTATATATTAGCGGATGATGAATAGCCAATGAAACCTCCAACACGCGAATGACCATAGACATTGCTGGTACTGTAACTGTCTGTTATACTTGATTCAAAGTCAACCCTGCCTATCAGTCCTCCAGCAGAATGTTCATAATCCCCTGTTCCAATAACCAGTCCTTTGCTATAGGAATATGCTATCGTGCTCATATTGATCTGAGCTGCTAGGCCGCCAATAATGCTACCACCACTGATAGTGACGTCACAACAAACCCCTGTTATAGTTGTTCCGTAACTCATACCAACCAATCCACCAACATAATAGGTATAAGAACTGTCTCCAGTAACAGTACCAGAGACAGTTACATTACTTATGGACGAACCGGAACCAGTACGACCGGCTAATATGCCACCACCTGACATACCTGTCAGTATTGAATTGTAGAGACTGAGATTGGATATCACGCTATTTTCTATGTAACCAAACAATCCGACAGTAGTGGTTCTATCAATATAGATCCCTTCGATAGAGTAACCATCACCATTGTATGTACCCTGGAAACTGTTAGTATGTGTCCCGATCGGTTCCCAGCCCTCTCCTTCGTTCCAGGGTGGTACTCCGAGATCTATGTCGGCTGTCTGGATGAAATGCTTATCGGAATGTTCTGCACCAAGATAGTCTCTGATGTTGTTGAGATGCTCTGCAGTGGCTATCTGCCAGGGATCCTGCTCTGTTCCGGCACCTCCACCAAACTGTGCAGTGAGATGCGTTACCGTGAACAGGAAAACGATAATCACGATCAGTTTAATATTTTTCATGCCTCACCCCCTTAAGTTAGATAAAACAATATACAGCTATTTAATCTGTCTGATTATTTTAACAGAAGCATCTTACTCTTCTCTGCTCTCTTTCCTGCAACTATCAATTCTGCAAAATAGACTCCGGATGATACACTTCTGTTGTTGATAGTCTCTTCCATCCCATTTGACTGTATGCTCACACTCCGGCAGCCATATATTGAAGTTTATCAGCATCTGGCATTCTGACTCTGATCACTATCCGGACAACAGTCAATATTGCATCCTGTTTCAATTATTGACAAATGTTTTTACTTGTCAAGCATTAATATTTGTTAAACTCAAGATATTGGTTAGCTTTAAATTATCATTCCCGCTGGCTCAGCAAGTTCTTATTTTTTATAACTTCTCGCTGAATATTGCCTTACAGGGCAAGGCAGAACTATTCAGGGAGCGGAAATAATTTGACAAAGTAGTAGTATGAATTATGTTAATTTATTGATAGATAGGGAAAAAGGAGAGTGATTTGAGATGGCAGTTGGACTCAAAATATCCCGCGTGATCGAAAACCAGATAGACGAATTTTTAGACCTTGTATCAGAGAGTGGATTAATCTTCAAGAAAGCGGTAGACAACTATCTGAAGGAGAGCAATGATGATTTTCAATCCCGTCTGGACAGGGTGATCGATTATGAGCGTAAGGCGGATGAATTACGGACTGGTGTAGAGAAGGAACTCTATATCAGAACACTAATCCCGGAGAATCGTGGTGATGTTCTGGCCATTCTGGAGAATACCGACAATGTAATAGATACAATGAAGCATACTCTGCAATTGTTCGACATAGAGAAACCTGATATCCCCTCGAAATTCGATGTTCTTTTCAATGAAGTAACTGATGTATCGATCCAGTCAGTGGAATGGTTAGTAAGATCGGTACGGGCTTTTTTCAAGGATATCAAATCGGTCAATGATCATATCCATAAGGTCGGTTTTTATGAGCAGGAGACAGACGACATAGCCGTCAAGCTGAAGAGTATGATCTTCGCCGACAAAGATCTTGATTTGAGCAGGAAGATTCATCTCCGCTATTTTGCTGCCGGTATAGAATCAATATCCGATTGTGCAGAATCGGTTACGGATCGTTTAGCAATTTATACGATAAAGCGCATGATCTAAGCCTATGATTCTCTTCTTTTTATCCAGTGGCCTTTTCTTAGGCTGGTCTCTCGGAGCTAACGATGCAGCCAATGTATTCGGGACGGCGGTAGGGACGAAGATGATCCGTTTCAAGATGGCTGCCCTGATCGCCTCTATCTTCATAGTTCTGGGTGCTGTTCTTGAAGGAAGCGGAGCAACTAAGATCCTGAGTGAACTCGGGGCAGTTGATGCCCTGCCGGGTGCTTTCGCAGTTGCCTTTGCTGCCGCCTTCACTGTAACCTTAATGACCAGGTTGCGTCTCCCCGTCTCTACATCCCAGGCTATAGTAGGTGCCATTATCGGATGGAATATCTTCAGTGGTAATCCGACAGATATATCATCTCTAACGAAAATTGTAATGACCTGGATACTCAATCCAGTAATTTCTGCTCTGTTTGCTATGGTACTCTACTGGATAATCAAGTATATACTGAATAATGCCAGGATTCACCTCCTTACAATGGATGCTCTGACCCGGCTTGGTCTGGTAGTCGTCGGAGCTTTCGGTGCTTACAGTCTGGGGGCTAATAATATTGCCAATGTCATGGGAGTTTTTGTTCCCTCTTCCCCTTTCCGGGAATTTACTATAGGAGATCTGGTTACTATTACTTCGGTCCAGCAACTTTTCTTACTCGGTGGACTGGCCATATCTCTGGGAGTCTTCACCTATTCTTACAAGGTAATGAAGACAGTCGGGAAGGATCTCTTCCGTCTCTCTCCTGTTACTGCCTTTATAGTAGTCTTATCCCATTCGCTCGTTCTTTACCTCTTTGCCTCGCAGGGTCTGCGTGACTGGCTGCTTACTCATAATCTTCCTGCCCTCCCACTCGTTCCGGTATCCAGTTCTCAGGCTATTATTGGTGGTATCCTCGGAATTGCTATTGCCAAAGGAGGAAGAAACATCCAGTGGAACATCCTTGGCAGAATCTCTTCAGGCTGGGTCACAACTCCCGTTATTGCCGGTCTGATCTCATTTGTCTTTCTTTTCTTTGTTCAGAACGTATTCGATCAGCACGTCTATCACGAAACAGTCCATATCTTTCCCGATCCGGTAATAGAGAGATTGGAAGACGAAGGGATAGATGAGGTCTATCTCGGTATTCTGGCCGGTTCAGAATTCGGCAATGTAAGACGATTGAATCGCCTGATGAATGAACTCGGTATACGCAATGAAGAAGAGAGAGCAATTATAAGATACTATTCTGGTATGAAGGAACTGGAGATAAACCAGATAATTCTCCGTCATCTTGACCAGACCCTTTTCACCCCCCGCCAGCTGCAGACACTCAATTCATTGAGGGGTATGACCTTTGAATTCGAGTGGCAACTCTATGACACGCTGAGTAATATGTCGGAAGAGTGGCAATACAGGGAGGAGATCGAAGAAAACCTGGAATATAATCAGAAATTACGGGAGAAATACGAATATCTGATTTCTCAGTTTGCTGTCAGGATACAATAGCAGTCAGTTAACCCCCTTATTTTAGTTGACATCATAGCTCCAGATACAAAGATATTACATTCTTATTGATGATAAAAGGAACTGTTATGAATAACAAAAAAGAATGGCGAGAAGGTATTAAGACACATTTTAATGAATTGCGTGATGTTCAGTCCGCACAGATGAAAGGAGAACCCTGTCCACCTCTGCAAAAACCTTTTCCGGAAAATGCAACCCTCATTGACCTGCCGGAGATCACTGAATCTCTACTTAAAAAGATTAAGGTGATGGACTGTATCAATGACCGTCGCAGCAGAAGAAAGTACAGTGATAAACCACTCACACTCGACGAGCTCTCTTTCCTGCTCAGCTCTACCCAGCGAGTTCACCGGCTCTTTCAGAGAGGAGAGGACTATGCGGTAGCCCTGAGGGTAGTTCCCTCCGCAGGTGCGCGACATCCGTTCGAGACCTACGTCATAGCCAACCGCATAGAGGGGCTGAAGAAAGGGGTCTACCGCTATCTCGGTATCGAGCATAAACTACTGCCTGAGGAAAGTATCGAAACTGAAAGTGAAATGATCACTGAAGCAGCTAATGGACAGACATTTGTGGGGAATGCTCCACTTGTTTTCGTCTGGTCAGCAATACCCTATCGGACCGAATGGCGTTACGACAGAGAGAGTGCTAAACTCATCCTGCTCGATGCCGGCCACGTCTGTCAGAATCTCTATATTGCAACAGAAGCTCTGGGACTTGGTACCTGCGGTATTGCGGCTTATGACCAGGAAAAGATGGACAGGGCTTTACACCTCGACGGCGAAGATGAGTTTGTCGTCTATCTTGCACCTGTTGGCAGGTTCTGAGATACTTCAGCTCTTATGATAGAAATCAGCAAAGAGGATATCTTTCAGGTATCCGATGTTAATAAGATCGTTAAGAATGTAGTTGGAGAACTACCCCCGCTCTGGGTAGAGGGAGAGATAGCAAACTATACCTCTCATTCCTCCGGTCATATCTATTTCTCGTTGAAAGATAAGACAAGTACCCTCCGCTGTGCCTTCTTCCGTCAGTATAATATCGACTCCAGATTTTATCCGAAAGATGGAGACAAGGTTCTCTGTTCGGGCAAGTTGGACGTCTATGAGAAGACTGGAGCATATCAACTTATTGTCAGGCAGTTATTACCGGCCGGCATCGGAGAGTTGCAGATAAAATTTAATGCCCTGAAAGAGAAGCTGAGTAATGAAGGTTTATTTGACCCCGAACACAAGCAGAAGATTCCCGAATATCCCGAGGCTATAGGGATAATAACTTCCGCGTCAGGTGCAGCTTTTCAGGATATAAGGAATGTCCTGACCAGAAGATTCCCCTGTCACATATATCTCTATCCGGCAACGGTGCAGGGTGATAATGCGGCTCCGGAAATGATTGAGGGTTTGCGTTATTTCAATGAACAGATGTCTGTAGATACGATAATAATCGGGAGAGGTGGCGGCTCACAGGAGGATCTCTTCTGTTTCAACGACGAAGCTCTGGCCAGAGCAATATTTGCTTCCCATATTCCTGTTATCTCGGCCGTAGGGCACGAGATAGATTTCACTATAGCAGATTTTGTGTCCGATTTAAGGGCTCCCACCCCATCAGCAGCAGCAGAAATGGCAGTCCCTGATAAACAGGATCTGGTCAGCCGTTTGAAGAACCTGGAACGTGAGTTCAGATCCAGATGCCGACAACAGCTGCTTCATTACAACAATATCCTCCGCTCTGCAGAGAAGATCCTATACCAGAAACACCCCCGCAATATTTTCTTCCAGTATCAGCAACAGCTGGACGATCTGGTTGCAGGCTTCACCAGAAATTTGGGCTGTTTCCCCGAACTGAGAAACAGGCTGCAATCTCTCCGGGAGAAGTTGATTTATCTGGCCAATCAACGTTCAGCAGAAGAGCTTCATCAGAAGCTGATGCAGATAGAGATGTTGAAGAACCATCTAACCAATTCCACGCAAACTCAGTTCGAAAAAAATCGGACTCAGCTCAATGAACTGAGACATCATTTAGCCGGACTCTCACCTTATGAAGCCCTGAAAAGGGGTTATGGGATAATCAGAAAAGAAAAGAAGATCATTAATTCTGTAAGGAAAATTGCACTCCGAGACAGATTGCAAATCACCCTCCAGGACGGAAATTGCCAATGCTGTGTAGAAAAGATAGAAGAAAGCTGATTCTGATAGTAACTACTCTGGCCCTGATCTGTGGGGTAGTGACCCTCTCTGCCGATATCAGGGGGCTCTGGGTCATGGCCTGGGATTTGAAAACCCCGGAGCAGATCGACCGTATGGTAGAATTTGCCCTGGCTAACAATATCACACAGATATTCGCCCATACCCGATACAGAGCTGACGCTCTCTATACCCCGAACAGGATCTTCGATACTTATGAAAATCCCGAACCGAGAAGCTATATCCTTAATGATGACCTCTTCGACCCTCTGGCCTATCTTATTGATACGGCTGCCAGGAGTAATATTGAGATCCACGCCTGGGTAACGGTCTTTGTAGTTACCCCCAAAACACTCGATTATCTGTCACCGCAACACCTCTATTACACAAGAGAGGAATGGATTACCGAAGATTTTCGGGGGTATAGAATGCCGTATGATTCCTACGAAGGTGCCTATCTCGATCCCGGTATTCCGGCAGTCCACGACTATCTGATCAACGTATTTCTTGATATAGCAACTAACTATCAGATAGCCGGAATACAACTCGATTACATACGATACCCCGACAGCCAGTATGGCTATAATCCCCTTGCTGTTGAATGCTATCGCCAGTCGGGTTATGAAGCGAACGATTTCCACCGCTGGAAGAGCGATCAGATCTCTCGCTTCGTCCGCCGCTTTTATGCCGAAATCAAGTATCAAAATCCCGACCTGCTCGTATCTGCAGCAGTTATCAGCAATCTGGAACGTGCTGAGAGAAAATACTATCAGAACTGGACTGACTGGCTGGATGAAGGAATAATAGATTATGCTTATCTGATGTCCTATTCCATCTCTGATGACATTGTGCAGAACGAGTTACATAAAGTTAAAAAATGGCGTGATCGTGTGATCGTTGGACTTCGTACCTGGACTGAAGATCACAGGCCCTACTCACCCGATCTTGTCAGCAGCAAGATTTCGCTCAGTAACCAGCTCGGTTTCCCGGGTATAGCACTCTTTTCTTATTCCGGTGTGAAGATGAATAATAACCATCAATTGAGAAGCACTCTGGCAGGAAAATCGAGTGGAGCAGTTTCCCGGCCCAATAACTTTATTTTCGGTTATGTTACCGACCATGATAATACACCACTACAGGGGATCCCTGTCTTCCTTAACGGAAATTCCGACATCATTTACACAGATCCAAATGGATTCTTCTTCTTCTCTAACCTGAAACCAGGCAACTATACTCTGAAAAGCGAAAAGGGAATCAGGGTGCTCTTTTCCAGTACCATCTCCATCGCAGATAACCCTGGTGTCCAGGCGTTCAAATACGATCTGCATTTCACTCCTGAAGATGTTATAGAATAATAATTAAGAGGATATGATATGAGAATCGATCTGTTAATGAACAGACTCTGCCTGGTAAAAAGCAGGAGTATCGCTAAAAACGCCTGCGACAGAGATCTGGTTCTGATAAATGACAAACCGGTCAAAGCTAGTACCGAAGTCCGGGAAGGTGATCTCATACAGTATTCGGTTTACGGTTACGATACAATCATCAGAATCCTGAAAATCCCGACAGGTAACGTCTCGAAAAAGAATGCCAGCACATACTATGAAGTTATCTCCCGGGAGAAGCTTGATCTGTATTAACAACCTTAACCCCTGGAGGTTATATGAAGAAATACCTTATGTGCCTGATATCACTATCAGCTTTATTCCTGCTGATGTTCACAGCTTCTCCGCAAGTAATCAGAGCAGAGGAGATAGATGATCTGCTAGAAGAGAACAAAATGACTGAAAAAGAATTTCATAATAAATATGCTGTTGGACTGAACAATCTGGTATGGCATCTGATGGATAAACCTGATAGAACTATCCAGGAAAACGACCAGATGATCCATGCAGCTCATACATCTTATTACCACTGGAGTAGAATAGGTAGTGAACTAAACCTGCAAAGGGGTGAATGGCTGATCTCTCGAGTATATGCCGTGCTCAACCGTCCGGAAGGGGCTCTCTTCCACGCCCAGAGATGCCTTGAACTTACTGAAGAACATAATTTTACAGACTTCGATCTCGCCTACGCTTACGAGGCTATGGCCAGAGCCCATGCAGCTGCCGGCAACAAAAGTGAAACAGAAAAATATCTCCAACTAGCTGCAGAAGCGGGAGAAAAGATCGAAGCAGAAGAGAACAGAACCCTCTTCTTCGAAGACCTTGACTCTGAACCGTGGTAAGGGATGAAATAGACCGCACTTATAGCTCTCTATAGACTTAGAGCCCTGCGCACCTCATTTCGAGCCGTAGCTCACAGGTAGTATTGAGGAGTTTCTTGCTGGAAGAATATTCAGCCTGAAAGAACAGAGACATTTCGATACACCGTTATATCTCCAAGATGGTCTTTCAGTAGTTCTTAAGCTACGAAAAAAAAGGAAACCTGTTCAAGCCTCAATCATTTTCATTATCCTTGACATCGACACCCTTTTCAAATGATTGTACATAAAATTTACTTAATAAATTAGAGGTATTGATATGCACAACCCGTCAGAGATTGTCAGACTGAAGAGAGAGAAGCTGCAAAAGATCATCGATATGGGTATCAATCCCTACCCTGCCAGGGTAGGGAGAACCCATCAGATCAGAGAATTACACGATAAAAGAGATGAATTGCTGGAGAATGGCGCAGAGTGTATAATCACCGGCCGTCTTGCGGCAGTAAGGCGTCACGGTAAGATCGGTTTTGCCAATATAGAGGATATGAGTGGTAGAATTCAGCTCTATGTCCGTTTCGATACGGTTGGTGCCGACGATTATGAAGTCTATAAGCATACAGATCTGGGTGATTATGTGCAAACCAGTGGAACTGTGATGATCACCGAGCGGGGTGAGTACTCTCTCAAGTGCCAGAGCCTGAAGATCCTGGCCAAAAATCTGCGACCGGTTCCGACTGTAAAAGAGAAGGTAGTTGATGGCAAGAGAGTACGATACGACGAGTTTTCCGATATCGAACTCAGGTACCGTAAGAGGTATCTTGATCTCCTGTTAAATCCGGAGATCAAATCAACTTTCATTACCAGAGCATTAATAATCCGTATGATCAGAGAATATCTCGACGGCCAGGACTTTATCGAGGTTGAGACTCCAGTTCTGCAACCCCTGTATGGTGGTGCCTATGCCCGTCCGTTTATAACTCATCATAATGCACTGAATATAGATCTTTATCTTCGAATAGCAACGGAACTCTATCTGAAAAGACTTATCATCGGCGGTTTCGAACGAGTTTATGAGATCGGCAAGGATTTCCGTAACGAGGGTATGGACAGGAATCACAACCCGGAATTCACTATGCTGGAGATATATCAATCTTATGCCGATTTTCACACAATGATGGACCTGACCGAAGAGATGGTGAGCAATATAGCTCTTAAGCTTTTCGGTAAGTTAACTTTCAAATACGGACCTCATGAGATCTCGATGGAGAAACCGTGGGCCAGAAAGAGTATGGTCGAACTGATAAGTGAGGAGACAGGATTCGATGTCTCCGATTGTAATCTCGACAGATTAAAAGATTTCTTCAGAGATAAGGATCTCGAGATAGCAGAGAATGCTACTGCCGGTGAGATGATAATTGAACTTTTCGAGACCTATGTAGAGGATAAGCTGATTCAGCCTACCTTTGTAACCGACTTCCCGAAAGAGGTCTCACCTTTAGCCAAAAGCCGGGAAGATAATCCCCTCTTCGTGGAGAGATTCGAGCTTTTCATAGCTGGACATGAACTTGGCAACGCTTTTACAGAGCTCAATGACCCCCTGGAACAGGAGAAACGATTACGAAAACAGGCCGAGATGCGGGAAGCGGGAGACCTGGAAGCTACCCCTATGGACGAGGACTTCCTGGAGGCAATGGAATACGGAATGCCCCCGACCGGTGGGCTCGGAATAGGTATAGATCGCCTCTGTATGCTCTTTACCGATAATACATCGATCAAAGAGGTCATTCTCTTTCCGCAGATGAAACCGGAACATAGCTGAATACTATAAACAGGAAAGATGGACTTCATACTGACTAAACGGTATCTCTGTGGGAAAAACCGTTTTTTCCCCAGAGCTACACACCTCCTCTCTCTGACAGGGATTACGATAGGTGTAACCGCACTTCTTATCGTCTCTTCCGTTATGAACGGCTTCGAGCAGGATATGATGCGAAGAGTAATCGGTTCCAAAGCGGAGATAAGAGTTACTTCTGCCGACAGAGAGTCGATAAACGATTATCGAAGACTCGCTGACAGTATCCAGCAACGGCCGGAGATATTATCTGTTTCACCCGTTATCAGTAATGAACTCCTTGCCTACAAGGGAGAATCTGTAGCGGTAATTAATTCCTCTGGAATCGATTTTGAGAAACATAATGAATTGATCGGCCTGGAGGAACAGATCAGACTGGGTGTCCCCGATTTAGAGGAATTCGAAGAGGAGGGAATCATCATCGGGCTAGATCTCTCACTCGCACTCCGGGCTACTATCGGTGAGTACATTCAGGTTACATCCCCTATTAACAGTATGCCATCACCGCTCGGTATGATTCCGCGAATCAGGAAATTCAAGGTGCTTGGGATATTTGTGTCCGGTATGCCGGAATACGATAAGACCTATGCCTATATGTCGTTGAAGAATGGTAGATATTTCAGCGATCTTAAGGAAGGGGTCTCTCTGTTACAGATTAAGTCGATAAATCCTCACCGTTCGGGCCGATACGCTTCATCCCTGCAGAGGGATTTGGGAGATGAGTTCGTCGTTGAGGACTGGAGTCAGTTCGACGCCAGTCTCTTCACAGCTATGCAACTGGAAAAGGGGGTAATGTTCTTCGTTCTTGTCCTGATGCTTATAATCTCCGGATTCAACATGGCCGGGAATTCTTTGAAAACAGTAACAGAAAAGAAGAATGAGATCGGAATCTTGAAGGCATTAGGAATGAAGACCGGGCGTATTGACAGATTTTTTATCGGGGTTAATCTCTCGGTTGGCCTGATCGGAATTCTGCTCGGTGGTATTATTTCTGCCCTCTTTCTCTATCTTCAGCACAATTATCAACTGATCTATATACCGGTACCCGGTTTCCCTATCCACTGGCTTCCTGTTGATATAAGACTGGCTGATTTTCTTATAGTTCCAGCAATTGTTCTGACAATTTCACTCGCATCGACAATTATTGCTTTACAAAAAATCAGGGATATTGCACCTATAAGAGTAATCAGAGAATTGGATTGATGGAGTTCTGAGTTATATTGTTATTAGATGGATTTGAATAAGTGTTACGGAAAAATTGGAGTAGAATCAATAAAAACGATGACGTTTTGAAGGAAAAAATGAGTCAAAATAATAGAATACCAAGGTCACTCCCTGTTATACATCTGAATAACACGGTGATGTTTCCCTATCTGATGATGCCGCTGGTAGTCTCAGAAGAGTCTTTAAAAAAGGTAATAGATTATGCCCTCTCGAATGATAAGCTGCTCGGGTTCTTTTTAACCAGAGAGATAGAGGGTAAAAAGGATGAAGTTGAGATCCATGAATACGGCACAGCCGTATCGATTCTCCGAATGCTCCGCAACCAGGACGGTTCAATCAGCCTGCTTCTGCAGGGTGTTTCCCGTATTCGAATCGACCGGATAATACAGAAAGATCCCTTTATGATGGTTGAGGTAGAGACAATCCCGGAAAATATCGATACCTCGCCAAAGATCAATGCTTTGAGAAACGTTGCTACCGAACTGGTAGAAAAGATTGTCAGCGAATCTACCGATCTCAATAAAGAGATCATACTCGGCTTGAAAAATATCAAGCAGGCCGGTAGAGTAGCTGATATCATTGCCGGTAACATGCCTTTTGATGTGCGACAAAAGCAGAGTATCCTGGAATCTGTCGATCTGATAAAAAGATATGAATCGCTCAATAAATCTTTATCCGAACTGATCAAACAGATGCGGCTGGAGAATACGATCAGAAGCAATATTCAACTGGAGATGGACGAAGATCAGAGGCGTTATTACCTGAAAGAACAGCTCTCTGCCATCAAGAAAGAACTCGGTGAGACAGATGAGGGTAGCCTGGAAGTCGAAAACTGGCGAGAAAAGATTGAGGCTGCAGACCTCCCCGATTATGTGGAGCAAGAGGCCTTTGAAGAGCTGGACAGACTGAGTATGATGTCCCCCATTTCTGCCGAGTATAACGTTATTCGCAATTACCTCGACTGGCTGGTTACCCTCCCCTGGAAGAAACAGACCAGAGACCGTCTGAATCTCCAGAGAATAGAGGAGATACTGGAAGCAGATCACTACGGATTGAAGAAGGTAAAGGAACGGGTGATAGAATACATAGCTGTCAAGAAGCTGAATAAGAAGCTCAAAGGCCCGATCCTCTGTTTTGTCGGCCCGCCCGGAGTTGGTAAAACCTCTTTCGGCAAGTCGATTGCCAGAGCATTGAATCGCAAATTCATCCGCATATCTCTCGGAGGTATTCACGATGAAGCTGAGATTAGAGGACACAGAAGAACCTATATCGGTGCTATGCCGGGGAAGATTCTCACCGAGATCAAAAGAGCCGGAACTGCTAACCCTCTATTTATGCTCGATGAGATCGATAAGATCGGACGTGACTTTCGTGGCGACCCCGCTTCAGCACTCCTCGAAGTGCTGGACCCGGAACAGAACAACGAGTTTATCGATAACTATATCAATCTTAAATACGACCTCTCAGAGGTGATGTTTATTACTACAGCCAATATCCTCGATACAATTCCACCCGCCCTGCGGGACAGGATGGAGATACTGGAGTTCTCCAGCTATGTTGAGGAGGAGAAGATCCATATAGCCAGAAGATACCTCATCCCCCGGGAAGCTAAAAACAACGGCCTGAGTGGAAAAGATGTGCGGATAATGAGATCTGCACTTCAGGAGATAATTCGCTACTATGTCAGAGAGGCGGGAGTAAGAAACCTGCAACGTATGATCGCCTCGGTCATGCGTAAAGTAGCACGAAAGATTGCTGCCGGAGAAACCGGATGTTTTGTCGTTACTAACAGAAATATCAAAGATTATCTCGGACGGAGAAAGTTCTCTATGGAACTGGCTAACAAGAAACCGGAGGTCGGAGTAGTAACTGGCCTGGCGTGGACACCCTTTGGTGGAGAGATTCTCTACTGCGAGGCAAACGCTATGCCGGGTAAAGGAACTCTCAAGTTGACCGGTTTGCTCGGAGAGGTTATGAAAGAGTCTGCTCAACTCGCTTTTAGCTATATCAAGAGTAACAGCTCTAACTTCAAGATCGATCCCCGAAAATATGAGAAATCCGATTTTCATATCCACCTGCCTGCCGGAGCTATACCCAAAGATGGCCCTTCAGCCGGTGTTACGCTTACTACAGCTATTATCTCACTCCTGACCGGAATGAGAGTCCGACCGGATATAGCTATGACCGGGGAGTTGACCCTCAAGGGTAAAGTACTGGCTGTCGGTGGATTGAAAGAGAAGATTCTGGCTGCTAAACGGGCCGGTATTCATACAGTTATCCTCCCTGCAGAAAATAGAGAGACGATCGAAGACCTGGAATATGATATCACAAGTGATGTGAAAATTCATTATGTAAAAGAGTATCCGGAGATTCTGGAACTGGTAATGGTAAAGTGAAGGATGGAATTGGAACTGCTTCCCTGCAAGGGATTGAATGATGGATGAACTGAGTAGAACGATCAATATCCAGCTCAAGGTAGAACGAGCATATATCCCTAAGGCTGAGTATGTCTTCAGAACTTATTGTAAAATACTGGGCCTGCAACCGAATTTCTTCTACGAATATACAAGAGAGGATATACACGTCTATTATGGTCCGCCAGCAGAAGAGAGAAGACCCGTTGAGATCTATTACAGTGATAAAGCAGCAGAGATATTCGGCAAAGAGTCCCCGGTCAATGAGGAAATTCATTTTATCAACTATCGTAATGAAAATATACCCTTTCTCTTTTCGGAAAGAGGACAGTTGTTTCAGTATACCGATAAGAGCCTGGAGATAAAAAAAGATATCATCGCTTCCGCTTTCTTCTTCCTCAGTTGCTGGCAGGAATATACGATGCGGGATGGAAACCGTAATGATAAACAGGATTTGAACCAGACTCTGCAGAAACTATGGAATTTCGAACACATTCCAGTAGTAGATAGATATTGTGATATCTTCCAGAAAGGTCTGGAGAAGATGCTCCCTGGTTATCAGAAAGAGAAGAAATGGTATCAGAGTAAGGATTTTGCCGTTTCTATCACCCAGCTTTTAACCCAGAATCAAAGTAATCCCGTGAACGTAGCAGAACCGTCAGGAAAAAGAGGTAACAAAAAGCAGAAAAAGATAGAAAAACCTGCAACCCCGATTTATGAACTGATACCTGCCTCCAGATTTCTAAAGGAATTTGCCAGACAAAAAAAACATGGGGTTATTCCCGAGCTCTTCTTTCCCTATGATTATTCACTCGTACAAGTAAATAAAGATTCAAGTCAAAACGATCCTTCTTCACTACCTGGATTGATTCACTCACTCCTGGAGGATAAAACCATAGGGATATTCTCACTGCAGGCACTTACAGCTGAAGATATCAAGAAATCGGCTGAGCAGTATGCAGGCGAGGGGTTCATCGTAACCGGTAATTACCTCTTCTGCTTCTATCAGCATTACCAATTTCTCTTTGAAATACTGGAAGAGACCGATTTACAGTATGATATATCAATCAGCTACTGCGATTCTCTGGGATATAGAGCAGGGATCTCATTTCCCTACTACCCCTTTAATATAAAAGATAACAGGCCGTTTAAGGTTCTGGAAATACCTCAGAATATTAACAATTCCGTCTTCAGCCAGATTTATCATCGCAGGAGAAAAATTAAAAACCAGCTCGATTATATGATCAGCGATGCTTCAATCTATAGAAATCATCTCGGGTTGATCTGGAGTAGATATAAAACACCGGAAAACAAGTATCAGAAATTCAGTCAGTATCTGAAATTGTTAAAATCCTTGCAGAAAAAAAATGCCTGGATCTGTTCACCACATGAGATCTATAATCACTGGATCAATCGTTAGTTATTTTTATCAATACCAATAAATTAGGAGTTGAATTATGTTACTGTCAGACAATGCCAGAGTAGTCCTGGAGAAGAGATATTTCAAGAAAAATGATACGGGAGAAGCAATCGAAGGCTGGGAACAACTGATCGAAAGGGTTGCCGGTAATATCAGTAGCGGAGATCCGGGGCTTTTCAGAAAATTCTGCAGCCTGCTGGACTCAGGTAACTTTCTACCCAATTCACCAACCCTCATGAATGCAGGTAATGATCTGCAACAACTCTCTGCCTGCTTCGTCTTACCGATCGAAGATAGTATCGAAAGTATTTTTAATTCTATCAAAAATGCTGCACTGATACATAAGAGTGGCGGTGGAACTGGCTTCAGCTTCAGTCGGTTGAGAGAAACTAACTCGAGAGTGAAGACCACTAATGGAGTATCCAGTGGCCCAATATCATTCCTAAAGGTCTTCAATGCTGCAACTGACGCAGTTAAACAGGGAGGAACCCGGCGTGGCGCTAATATGGCAATTCTCAACGTCGACCATCCTCAGATTGTTGAATTTATTACAGCTAAAAGTGATACCAGTGTTTTAACCAATTTCAACCTGAGTGTCGGTATCACCGGTACCTTTATGAAAGCCCTCAAAGAAAACGGTACTTATGATCTTGTCTCACCGCATACAAACAAGATAATAGATACCGTTAAGGCTGAAGATATCTTCCGGCTGATTGTTGAAATGGCACACAAAAATGGCGAACCGGGAATAGTATTTCTTGATGTTATAAACAGATTCAACCCCACTCCACACATTGGACGGATTGAGTCTACCAACCCCTGCGGTGAGCAGCCGCTCCTACCCAATGAAGCCTGTAATCTCGGCTCGATCAATGTTCACAACTTCTATAAAAACGGTGGAATAGATTGGGAACACCTTAAAGAGACCGTCTATGATTCTGTTGAGTTTCTTGACTGTGTAATCGACCAATCCAGATTTCCTCTACAGGAAATAGAAGAGATGGCCAGAAAGAACCGTAAGATCGGTCTCGGTATTATGGGATTTGCTGACCTGTTATTCGAAATGAATGTCCCTTATAACAGTGAACAGGCCTTTGATATAGCCGAAGATTTGATGGAATTCATCGACTACCATGCCAAGGTCAAATCTATGCTACTCGCCGAAAAAAAAGGTTCTTTTCCCAATTTCCGTGGCAGTATTTACGATGACGGGAAAGTGCTCCGTAAAAGAAAAAACCTCGACTGGAACAGGCTGCTTAGCGATATAAAGCGAAAGGGTATCAGAAATGCTACCGTAACTACCCTGGCTCCAACAGGAACTATCAGTATGATCTGCAATACGTCAAGTGGTATTGAACCACAGTTTTCACTAGTCTATGTGAAAAACGTCATGGACGGTAACAAACTTATCTATGTCAACCCGGTTTTCGAAAAGAGGATGAAAGAACTCGGACTCTATTCTCAGGAATTGATGGAGAAGATATCAGAATCCGGTTCTCTGAAAGATATTGAGGAAATTCCGGAGGAGGTGAAGAAGGTCTTTATTACATCTCACGATATAACTCCAGAATGGCATGTTAAGATGCAGGCCGCTTTTCAGGAATATACCGATAACGCTGTCTCAAAGACTATCAATTTCCCCAGACAGGCCTCAATGGATGATATCAGAAACAGTTTCCTCCTCGCTCACGAACTCGGATGTAAAGGGGTAACCGTCTACAGAGACGGCAGTAGAGAGAACCAGGTATTGAGTACTGGTAAGAAAAAGGAAAAGACCGTAGCAGAAACTTTGAAAGTAGATGATACCTCGCTCGAACCGGGAGAAATCAAAGATAACCGAATAACACCACGAAACAGGCCAGAAATAATGACCGGATTGACAAGAAGAATTGAAACCGGTTGTGGTCATCTCTACGTCACAATCAATTCTGATGATAGCGGTGCCTTCGAACTTTTCACTCAGATGGGTAAAGTGGGCGGTTGTGCATCGGCTCAACTGGAAGCAGTCGCCCGACTCGCTTCTCTCTGTTTGAGAACAAATGTTAAGGTTGAATCACTGATCCATCAACTTAAAGGAATACGTTGCCCCTCCCCTATGTGGTATAAGGGTAGTGTTATTTCATCCTGCGCTGACGGTATTGCCAGAGCACTGGAATCCTATCTGAAACTCAATGAAGAGGGATGTCTGAATGGCTATTCTTCATCGAATCCTGAAACTAAAGCTACTGCTAACCCCGGTAATTCAGGAAAGAAGACTGTCGGGGGTATCTGTCCCGATTGTGGTGCTACTGTAGAATACAGCGAAGGTTGTAAAAAATGTCAGTTCTGTGGCTGGTCTAAATGCTAATATAGAGTCAGGATAATAAATTCAGATCAAGAAAAGCAGGGTCCTCACCAGATCCTGCTTTTTCTATCACTGCAAGCTCATTTT
>CAZBDV010000033.1:0-26346 GCA_964490765.1 uncultured Candidatus Cloacimonadota bacterium
GCTCACTCTCCACGAATATGTGCCTCTAAAAGATCTACCTGAAAACCACAGGTTCTGCTATATTTTTTAGCTCGGTTTTATTGTCAATAGTTTTTTGAAATTATTCCCTCTTTGATAGAAAATATAATCGATTTCGCTTGCGAAGCAAGAAATATTTTCATTCAGCAAAAGCCATCTCCAGGCTGTTACAAAGGCAATCACTCGCTTACCGATTAGAAGCATCCTGCTGTATGTGAGTAGATTGAATTTATGATTTATGGTAGCATATATTTCTTATTCTATCGCTAAACAACTCTTCCTAAATAAATCTACAGCTACAGATTTTTACCAATCAGAGAAATTGGTTCATAAAGGATGCTATTCTCTTTGTAATTCACATTGGTTCATCAAACAATCAATCGAAACGATGAACGAAATTTATTCTTGACAGAAACTTAACTCCTTCTATGTAGGTAAGTTATAAGAAGTTCTTTTTATATAGAATAGGTGTTCAACGGGGTTAACGGTTACTGATATTTTTGAGGGGATGTTGAATGAAGCATATTTATAATGAATTTCAGAGGTTCATGTCAACGCTAATGCTTTTTGTCTGTCATAGTCAGTATTTTAAGCTTTAGTACTATCATATTAGACGCTTATAAAGAGCAAGTCAACAGAGTTTCTTTATCAGGTATCTTTGCTTCTTCGTTAAGGTATTCTTCACAAACCATTGGATCTTCAATAATACTGATATAATTCATGATCCACCATTGTTTTTATCAAGGAGTTTTGTATGAATCGTTTTATCATAATCCTGGCGCTTGTATTTTTATTTACTACTTTATTGTCTGGAGAGACGATAAAGATTTCTGAAGGGAGCAATTCTGTCGAAGTTTTAAGATCAGAGAATGATGAGACATTGTTGCAGTATCGATTTCATCAGTTTAACAGATCGGCAGTAGAGATTGCAGGAAAAACTTGGTACCATATTTATTTAGAGAAAGAGGGAATAACTCTCGAAGAGGGATATCCTCAGCTTCCGAACTACAATCGGAGTATTATAATTGGAGACAACGCACTCGTGAAACTCGAGATTTTTGATCTAGAGTATCAAGAGATTGAGATCCCCATAGCTCCCTCAAAGGGAATGCTGTTACGCGAGGTCGATCCTGCTGATATTCCATATATTTTTAATAGTATCTATCAGGAAGACCGTTTTTATCCTGAAGACTTTGTCTCCCTCTCTGAGCCTTACATCTTAAGAGAGTTTCGTGGTATAACTATTCAGTCTATACCATTTCAATATAATCCTGAGAGAGAGATATTGAGAATCTACACTGCCTTTAAGGTACGGGTTTATTCAGACGGAGTTGATACACAGAACATTTTACAAACACCCAGAACGGAAATTTCCAGGGCATTTCAACCGATTTATGAGAACCACTTTCTTAACTGGGACGACAATCGTTATACACCAATAAGCGATTCCTTCGGCACTCTGTTAATCATCTACCATGATGCTTTTCTAGATGCCATCACCCCATATTTTAGCTGGAAGAGGCAGAAAGGGATCCCAACCATACTCCTTCCGTTTAGCACAGTTGGAACCACAGCAGCACAATTACAGACTTACATCCAGAGTTATTACAACACAAATCCAAATCTGACGTTTGTCCAGCTCGTTGGTGATCATAATCATATCCCGACCCTCTTCGAAAGTAGCGGAGGAGCCGATCCGAGATTCTCTCTGGTTGCAGGAAGTGATAACTATCCCGACATTTTTATCGGCCGTTTTTCTGCATACGATGCAACCGATGTTACATCTCAGGTTAACAAGGTAATTACTTATGAAAAGATACTGGGTTCGACTGCGACCTGGCCGAGAAGAGCCACAGGTGTCGCCTCAGCAGAAGGCCCGGGTGATAATGGTGAGTACGACTGGGAGCATATGAATTACATTCGTGATGACCTTATTGCTTATGGTTACACAACAGTTGATCAAATTTATGATCCGGGAGCTACAGCCGCTCAGGTGTCAACAGCAATCAACAACGGCCGTGGTTTTGTTAACTATGCAGGACATGGGTCTACCACCAGTTGGACAACAACAGGATTTTCCAATACCAATGTCAATGCCCTGACGAATTTTCCGATGACTCCCTTCGTTATGAGTGTTGCTTGTTACAATGGTAACTTCACAAGTTCTACCTGTTTTGCAGAAGCATGGTTACGAAAGAGCAATGGGGGTGCGATAGCTTTTTATGGTAGTTCTATCGGTCAACCCTGGAATCCACCAATGCGAGCACAGGATGAAGTGACCGATTTACTTGTTGCAGAATCCAAAACAACGACCGGCGGCCTCTATTTTAATGGTTCATGCAAGATGCTCGATGTCTATGGTACTGGAGCTGTCTCGACCTTCAAAACCTGGAACCTGTTTGGTGATGCCACACTTGTAGTTCGCTCAAAATATCCGGGTATCATGACGGTAACACACCCAAACCATATCCCAATCGGTACTAGTTCAGTCTATGTTACAACCGGTGTTCCGGGAGCACTGGTAGCCATAACACGTAATGATGTTATTCATGGCCGGGGATACACAAATTCATCGGGTAATGTAACTATCAACCTGGCAGGAACTCCTTCCTCTCCTGTTGAATATACAATTACGGTAACGGCTTTCAACAAGGTAACATATCTCGGAACTATATATCAGGGATTCATCTGGACTGGCAACACTTCTACTGTCTGGTCAGTTTCATCTAACTGGAATGTAGGATCTGTTCCCAATAACACTTCTGATATATTAATCCCTTCTGGTTGTTCAAACTATCCTGTCACTTCCAGTGCGAACGGATATTGTAAGAATATAACCATAAACTATGGCGCATCTCTGACAATCGGAGGCTATAATCTCATAGTCAGCAATAATATCATAATCCATGGTTTGTTGAACATGAACAACAACAGCGGCGATCTTGTCGTTTCAGGACAAACTAGCTGGGAAAGTGGTTCTACAGCAAACATAACAGCATCAAGTGCCGAGATCTATAGTGGTAGCCATATGACATTCAAGAGTGGGTCGAACGTTCAATTAGCAATGGGATACATTGATTTCAACGGACCGAATACCACATACTTGTATAACTATAGTTCCAATACCCAGCTTTACAATGTGCGAGCCAATGTTCCCAATCCTAATGGCTTAGTTATTCATAGCAGTTCGACACACGATATCATCATCAACGGCAGTTTATGGAACTATGCCGGCAAATCATGCTATAACTGGTATACTGGCAACACGATAATCAGGGGTAATATTACTAATTTTAACACCACAACAGATGCGTTCAAATGGCATTATGGTACCCTTGTCTTAGATGGTTCCAATCAGACTGTATCATTAGCTAATCCTACAGATTATATAAACAATCTTACAGCAAGTCAGACCGGAACGCTAAGTTTATCCAACAATCTGACTATTAAGGGAGATCTATTAATCGAAAGCGGCATTTTTAACCCGGGATCCTATACTGTTAGGATTGCTGGAAATTGGGAAAACCCGACAGGTCCTGGTGCATTTGCCGAGAGCACTTCCAGAGTAATTTTCGATGGACCAGATCATCAATACTGTAATTATACAGAAAACTTCAACATCATAGAAGTCAACAAATCGGGTGGTGCATTGAGGATCAACAATAACTCAGCGATAATCACCTGTGCTTCCTATGATTGGACTTCTGGAGCAGTTGATGTATTGACCGGTACCTTTACGGCCAACCAACTGCTGGATAACGGTATCAATGGAGCCTGGTATATCAATCCCGGTGGGACAATCAACCTACATAATCCCGGTGGTTGGATAGATCTAAACGGTGATCTCTATATTTTTGGTGGTGATTTTAACGTTTACGGCGGCACAACTGCCTCCTACTGGCCGTATTCAAGGAATGCCTCTATCACCATGAGTGGTGGAACTCTTGTTTTTCATGATCAGGGAGTTTATATTACTACATCGGGGAGTTATTCGTTTGTTGAAAATATCACTGGTGGCGAAATAAAAGTAGCGAGAAATTTTCTCGTAAATCGCACCGACTTTACTCCTGCTGGCGGAACGATAACTCTCACAGGTTCTACAGACGCTAATATCTCCCATCTTGCAGGTTCATATTTTCATAATCTGGAGATATATAAATCGGCTACTCGGGATAACAATATCTCGAGAACGATATATGAGACTGATAGAGATGGAAGGCGAACAGAGGTTTATAGAACTAACACAGTTACAGCAACATCTGATTTAATTATCAATGGCTGGATCTGGATCAGGACTGGAGTATTTGTTGCACCTGATGTAATCAATCTTAAAGGAGGATGGTGGAACTACGTTGGACATGCCGGATTTGTTGAAGGAGAGGGATTAGTAATATTTGAAGGGACAGGCGACAGTAGTATTTATGGTGAAGCATTTAACAACATAGAATTAAATAAAAGCAGCAGCGGACAATTAATCATCCCCAGCACTTACACTGTAAGCTGCAACTCTTATAACTGGACTGCCGGTACAATCAGTGTCAATGGCGGGACATTCACTGCTCTCGACCTTTATGATTCAGGATTGATGGGAACTATCAATCTAACTGCTGGAACAATGAATCTTTATCAGGATACTTCTCAGTACTTTGATCTTCGGGGTAATCTCAATATCAGTGGTGGAGTGTTGAACCTGTATGGAGGTGGTGGAACTTCTTACTGGCCATATATCAACACTGTAACCCTAAATATGTCTAACGGAGTGATAGATTTTCATGACAGTAGTTTACTGATCTATTCAGGACCCGGTTCATTTACGGAGAATATTACTGGTGGAACTATCAGAATGGCAAAAAACTTCAGCTCTACTCGAACTGATTTTACACCATCTGGAGGTTCTTTAGTTATGTATTCTTCTACCGATGCAACTCTTCATATGAGTGCTGGAACCCTGAATAACCTTATCATTGATAAAGCTTCAATGCGAAATCGTTTTAGCTTCGACTCTACTGCCAGGCTCATCCAGGACAGAGATGGGACTCTGATTGAAGAGACCAGGGCAAATACTGTCAATTTAGTAACTGACCTGAATCTTACTGGAAACCTGGAGATCGAGAATGGTACATTTAACCTGAACGGACATGAAGCGAATGTTAGTAACAATGTTACAGTAAGTGCCACTCTCATGTCGAGTAGTTCTACCAGTAGAATAGCATCAGGAAATCATTTCATCTGGTATGATGGAGGATCTGCCCAGATAACTGAGGGAGAGATAGAATGTTCATCTGGATGGTATGTTTACTCTGGAGCTTCTGTTGTATTACCTGCAGAAGTTTCTACCTATCTGACTTCTGTTTATGCCAGATCAATATATCTGGCCAGTACTGGCACTCAGTTTGGGAATCTCATCGTTGGTAGCTCCAGTCCAGGTGTAGCTTACACTGTGTTAGGTTCCAGCACAGAAGACCTTAACATTGCGGGAGATTTAACCGTAACAGCAGGCAATGAACTTGATCTCGGAAGCAGAAATCTCTTTGTTGATGGTAATGTCAGTTTATCCGGAAAACTCGATATTCATGGCAGTACTGCAGAATTACAGGGGAAACCAACTCTTTATTCTACCAGTCATCTTTCCATTGAAACAGGAAACTTTATCTATCATGATTCATCTATACCTCGAAATCTATTTATGTATGGAACTTTAACAATGATTGGTGGAACATTCCACGCTGAATATAATTCTCTCATTGTCATGCCAGACGCTGTTAACAACATCTCCGGAGGAGAAATCATCTGTACAGGCATCCATGCAACTGAACCAGGAACTTTTCAACCTGCAGGTGGCACAGTGCAAATAAATCAAAATTATTCCGGAGGCAACTATTCTCTTAATGTTTCTGCTGGTAACTGGTTCCGAAATCTCATTCTGAATATGGACTATCCCCTTGGTGTCATCCTCAATAACGACCTGCTTGTTAAGGGCTACTTGAAAATCCAGTCTGGAATTTTTGATGTATCAGAATCGAACTATTCAATCACAATTGAAGGAAACTGGATAAATGAAGCTGGCCCATCACGTTTCATAGAACGGGATGGAGAAGTAATTTTCGCAGGCTCCGGATTACAGTACTGCGTCCATAGTGAAGATTTCAATACGTTAGTATTGAATAAACCAGGTAATGTGCTTCGAATCAATAATTCCGGGACGACCCTATCAGCTGATCATTTCGAATGGCTCTCCGGTGGGATTGAGGTATTAAGCGGTACTTTTACAGCACTTGATCTGATAAACAATGGGATATTTGGTTCCTATCTGTGTCAGACAGGGGGTACGATTAATCTCACCAATCCTGACGGATTTGTTGATCTGAATGGTGCAATAACAATAACCGGAGGAGAAATCAATATCTATGGTGGTACAACTATCTCATATTGGCCTTATGCAAGTAATGCTTCATTGACAATGAGTGGCTCAGGAATTCTGGATTTCAAAGATCAAGGCATCCATTTATATAATTCTCCTTCGTATGGTTTCACTTACAACATAACAGGGGGGATAATTCAGACTACCGGTAATCTGAGCTGTAGTCGGTCTGATTTTAACCCTGCCGGGGGTACTTTCGTTATGACAGGCTCCAATGACACTGCAATCCAGTTTGCTCCTCCTAACAGTCTCTATAATCTAACTATATACAAGACAGAGCTGAGAGTAGGTGAAGAGACAGAAATGGCTCCGACAATCGACCTATCAAGGGAAAGGGACACAGAGTTAACGAATCTGGATAATATCACGCTTAACAATAGATCAAACAGTGTGTTCCTTAACCATAACCTCATCGTGTCAGGCAATATTGATGTCGATCACGGTACATTTAACTCCAATGGACATGATCTGATCTGTTTGGGTAGTATCAATGTGAACAGTAATTCAACTCTGCAAATAGTATCCGGTTCAACTCTATCTGTCGGTAATGATAATTTTATGAATATCAATAACACCGGTAGAATGGAAATCATCGGTACCTCCGGGAATATGTCAGCAATAAATGGTAACACCGGTCATTATTTCTTCAATGTTCAATCTGGTGGTACAATTGCTGCTGAATATGCCATATTCGAACAAATGAGACCTGATGGTTTGAATATTATGAACGGATCGCTCGTAGATCCGGATTATCCATTTTATAATTGTATCTTTAGAAATGGTATATCCGGAGGAACTCTTCTTACGATCAACAATGACCAGGAACTTACAATTGATAGTGCCTACTTCCCGTCCAATACCTGGTCCGGTGCGAGCAATGTCAAAAAGACAGTAAATCAGGGATTGGTTTATTTTCACGATGCAACCGGTGAATTTCAAGGTGCCTCTTACGAGAATGATCCTTATGATCGTATATTCTGGACTTCATCCAGCGATATCGATCTGCTGATAACCGATGCAGTCTGGTCAGAGATATCATTATACGCTGGAGATTCGTCAACTCTTACCGTTACTATCCTCAATACCGGATTTGTTGATATCCCGGCCAGTGTCTATCTCGATCTGTACTACAATCTCGACTCACCCCCAGCTACTATGACTGCAGGAGATCAATATACCAGCATAAGTTCTCTCCCTCCCGGAGAGGAGGTATCGTTTGATTTCATAGTAGAAAACTACAATTCGGGTGACTGGAATTCCTGGTTGCAGATCGATACTGACATGGCGGTTGTTGAAACGGATGAAACCAATAACATATTCGGCCCTGTTCCTATTACCTGGCTCGGATTACCAACTATAGATGATCTCTGTATAGAGTGCATCCAATCTACAGGGACAATACATCTCTCCTGGACCTATCCAATATGGGTCACAACATTCAACATCTATCGCAGTACCGACCCCTATTTCACACCGGGACCGGAAAACAAGATCATTCGCCCTGACGACATCTCTCCAGAATATAGTGAATCGATAACCGATGAGAGGTGTTTTTACCGGATAAAGGCAGAACGGACCCCTGTAGTAACTGAATTACCAGTCAGAGTAAGACGTTAACCAGATGATTTTGTGAGTCCCCTATTACAGGGGACTCTTTTTTTTTCATAGTCAGTAACCATTGGGGAGAATACGAGTCGGACCGGTCCGACTCGTAGGGCTCCCAAGGGTTAAGGTAAACTTTAAGAGCAATCTTCTTATACATCTTATATGAGAAATGATGGTAATCAAACTCTTTCTTTCAGTCAAGCAACTGACAGAGTGGGTGCCTGGCCAATTTCTGTTGAATCTCTTCGGATTTTAACCCGGACCTTCTCTCTTTATAGAGGATCTCCCCTACCTTCAGCCCGGCTGTATGCAGTTCTATGAGAGACCGTATGCCAAGATAGTCCAGAGTCACGGACATTCTTCGACTTAATCCCTGCCCGGGTGGATAACAGGTGATTCCATGCCCATGTAAATAACTGGAATCAACAGCACCTGCTAAATGAATGATTTTCGCTAGTGGAAAAAACTCTTTGATCTTAGCAACGGTGATCAATCCACTTGACGATACAATTGGCCTTGTAAAGGAATAATCTGCAATGATTACAGCATCAAAATCTCCGTCAAGACCCTGGTGAGTGAGATCTTCTCTCTGCAGAAGTTCTGTGTTAAGCATTTTTGTCTCTGCGCCGTTTAATTTCAGAACTGAATTGATTGTCCTTCCGAACTTATCTGAACTTATTATTAGATATCTGTTGTTAATAATTTCCAGCCCGGTTTCCATAATCAGTTTTAATGCCAGATATCCCACATAGCGAAAGATATTTCTTATCTCAGACTCTTCATTAACTGCTCCGAGTATTATACCTCTTTTCCGGCATTCTTCTCTGTCGATATCCTCTTCTCTTACTTCCCAGTCTTCACACATGGAAGTGATTATCGCTGTATCGTTCATAGCCCTGATAAAGGTGGATTTTATTGGTCTGAGGACACCAAGATTGGTAACAATATTGCTCTCCCGGATTATCTGATCGGTAAGTAGATATAGTATCTCTATTCTATCTTTCATCGAGAATCTCTCAGCTTGAGCAGCCACATATCGTCCGATCATTCCCTTTGCCCCATATTGATTATCTTTCGCGAGAGCAAATACCTTTGCTCCAGCAAGGGCAGCAATTATCGGTGTAATGTAGAAATTTCCACTGGCAGCTTCTGTCAAAACTGTTACGCCATGTAGATCAAGATCGAAGAGCTTTATCGTTTCGGATATTATCTGTTCGATTCTCTGGATTTCAGATCTGCCCATTAACAAACTCGATAACTGTTTTGCTTATCATCTCCAGTTGCTCAAAATTTATGTGTCTTCCTATTGGGAGGACAATACCATTTTGATAAGCATTGAGTGAAACAGGATAGGTTTTTGATTGGTCGATATCTTCCTTGATACAGTTTAAACCAGGAAGGTATTGAGCCCCTATATTGCTCTCGATTTTTTTTGAACGAAGGAAATCTCTTAGAGCATCTCTCGTTCCCTGTTTTAACAAAAGATGATATGACTGATATGTATGTCTTGTATTACTATCTCTCTTTGGAATCTGGAGCTGAGTTTCTTTCGAAAACCGCTCATCATAAAATGCTGCCTGTTTCTGACGAAGTTTAATCGTTTCCTCTATCGTCTTGAGCTGTTCGATACCAAGAACAGCCTGTATATCAGTCATTCGGTAATTGTATCCTGAAAGAATATATTGTTCGATACTTCCCCCATGGGATCTACTTTCCAGTTTCCGGGCAATACCTGTTCCAGCAATACAACCTTGATTCCTCAACATTCTGAGTCTATCTGCCAGCTCTTCGTTATTGGTAACTACTGCTCCCCCTTCTCCTGTTGTGATAATCTTCCGGGGATGGAAACTGAAACAACCCAGTTCACCTATGGTACCGGCTTTCTTTCCCTTATACTCACTACCGAGAGCACAGGCAGCATCCTCAACGATGTGGAGATTATACTTCTCCGAAAGTGCAGATAATGAATCCATATCGGTCATGCTGCCAAATTCCTGAACTGGCATAATAACTTTTGTTCTGGAGTTAATCGCTTCTTCCAACAGGCTTGTATCCAAGCACCAGTCATTATTGTTAACATCGACAAAAACCGGTCTGGCTCCGCAAATTTTGACGATATTAGCGGTAGCGGCAAATGAGTAAGCTGGGATGATAACCTCATCTTCACTTTTCAGATTGAGTATGGAAATTGCAAGATGAAGAGCAGCCGTTCCTGAAGAAACGACAATCACATGATCAATCCCCAGATAGTCAGCCAGAAGCCTTTCGAACTCTGCAACCTTTACACCCTGAGTCCAGTAGCCACCTTCAAGAACTTCCAGAAGTTCATTCATGGCCGATTGAGGTAGAAAAGGCCTGGTCAGTCTAATCTTGTCTTCAACCATTCGGCAGTCCTCAATATGCCATCTTCCAGTTCAACAACAGCCTGAAAATCAAGTAGATCTTTTGCCTTCTGCACCGCCGGAACTCGAAGTTCGATATCAGCAGAAAGGGCTGGCTTGAAAGTAATTTTCGATTCGGAATCAAGCACCCTGCAGACAGTTTGTGCAAGACCATAGATAGTCAATACGGTTCTCTCATTACCGATGTTAAACGAATGCCCTATAGCATCTGGTATTTCCAGGCACTTCATAATCCCTTCAACGAAGTCGTCAATATAGCACCAGGCTCGGATCTGTGTACCATCACCGAAAATAGTGATATCTTCGTTTTTCAATGCGCGGCTGATGAATCTCAGTATAGCGCTATCTCCTGTTTGGCCTGGCCCGTAAACATTGAAAGGTCTGACAATAACTGAAGGTATATTATATTCCTTGTGATAGGCAACCGTGAGATGTTCTGCTGCCAGTTTACTGACACAATAGCTCCATCTGGCCTCTCCTGCAGAGCCGGTAATCATATCGTCATCCTCAGACGATTTGAATGATTTACTGCCGAAAACCTCTGAGGTAGAAAAGTCAAGAAACCGGTCAGACACTCTATTCTCTCTGGCTGCTTCCAGAACATTTGCTGTACCTATAAGATTAACCCGCATTGTCTCGGTCGGTTTTTTTATAACTGTGTCGATACCCGCAATAGCAGCACAATGAACGACAATATCGGCTCCCTGCATGGTCTCCACCAGTTTAGGGTAATCGAGAACATCTCCTCGAATTATTTGCAGATTGGGATGGCTGGCCAGTTCAGTACTACTGATCGTATCACGAAAGAAGTTATCGTAAGCTATGATCTTATTATTATCGATCAATTTTTTGATAATTGTGTTAGCTATAAACCCGGCACCACCGGTAATGTAGATCTTCTTGTTCTTTATCATATACCTTCCTGTCTATTCTCTATCTTTTGGGGGAATACTCAACAAGTCATTCTCTCCCGTAAAAAACTCTTTCTTTGTTAATCAAGTATGATCCTGTTCTTTTACTGTCAAACGGAAAAAATTCTTAACCGGGATTTTATTTATTCTGAGACAGAAGAGCGTAAAGAGCAGAATCAATAGCAGCCTTACTGGCAAAAAAGTACTCACGCTTGCGGCATAGAGTGATATCAGACACCCTGTAATGGTAGCGATAACCTCTTTTCCGACGATGTTCTTCTTAATCTCAGCTGTGAAGACAAAGTACATATACAGGGACGCCGAGTAGTATCCGACCAGTGTAGCCAGAGCAGCCCCCATGATTCCGTAGCGAGGTATAAGTATGAAATTAAGGGTTATATTAACAGCAAAGCCTATAATATCAGTTATAACGAAATGAAAACTCTTTCCGGACAAGTATGGTGCCAGCGAGAAAAAAGCTGCCAGCCCATTGAATGCATAAGCCAGAAGAATGAATGGCACAACATAAACTGCACTGATATAATCAGGATTGATTAGATAGTAGCCGGCAATCTCAATTTTGAAAAGATACTGTAATAAGAGCACTACGGCGAGAAAAAGGATCGATATCAGACCTACCAGTTTGTTGAGAGTTAACCTCAATTCTGAGACAAGAGTCTCTTTCTCTTTAATTGCTTCAGGTTCGGGTCTGCCAATACTGAGAAAATGAGGCAGATAAGCAGTACGGAAGGCAATAACGAATACATTCATTAACAAGCCCAGCTTGTAAGCAAGGCTATAGAGCCCGACCTCGCTCCTATCCATGAAATAATCGATGATAAACCTGTCAGCAACACTCATCATAATACCAAAGAAACCAGCTATAACGAGGGGTAGAGAAAACCAGAAAAGTTTACGCAGTAATATCCAATCAATCAGAAAGAGATAATATTTTTTGAAATGTCTGAAGGTGAGAGATAGAAGCAGGATATTGGATAACCCCTGAGCGAGTAATATTCCCAGAATATTCAGTTTAAAAACGACAAGGAAGAGAACGTTTAATATCAGATTGGCAATTGCTGTAATCAGAGAATAGGAGACAGCATGTTTGGCCATCTTTTTCGTTTTAAGAAAATGAAGGCCGAAGTAAGCTATCGTATCAAATAGTATCAACCAGAAGATTATCAGTAGCAGTGTAGAGAGATTGAGACTTATCCCGGACAGAACGGCTAAAGGCCGGTAAAAGAGGGAGAGAAGAAGTGCCACAACGAATCCAAAGAGGATAATCGTGTTAAGAGTTGTCGAGACTATTCTTTTTGAGTCGACCCCTTTATCGTAAAAGAACTTGATAAACCCCTGAAACAGACCTGCCTGATAGAGAACGTTCAGAATGGCATAGACAGCCATAAGGAGCCCATAATCACCATATTCCGTGGTAGAGAGAATGTTGGTATAGAGAGGGATTAGGATAAACCCACTGAACCGAGTCAGTATGTTTCCCATAAAATAGAAGAAGGTTGCTTTATACAGGCTTCTCATTACCACGCAGGCAACTGATTCTGCTACCTGCCCCCCTGAAACTGGTTAGCTTGACCAATAATCCCGTATTTTTCAAAAAGGTCATAAAGCATCCTGTTAACATTAGCGAAGCCGTGATATTTTTCGACCCATAGTTTACTGGCCTGCCCCTTTTCCTGCACAAGATCAGGGTTGTCAATAAGTTCCAGAAGATTATCATACAATTCGTCTCTGGTATTAGCAACAACAAAGGGGTTTTCCGGTAGCCACCTACTGTATTCATCAGTCATAGAGGTGATGACTGGAGACCCAAAGGCAAGCATCTCCAGACCTGATTTCCCGTAACCGCTTATTCCCAGATACTCCCCGGTACATTCGATACCGATATCACAATAACTTTTGATCTCCAGAACCTCACTACGTGGCATATTTTCCAGCAAGTAGAATTCGAAGTCTCTCACCTTTTTCAACTCCTCGATCACTTCGATGATGGTTTCTGTCCCTCTATATCTTCTGTTTGTAGGTGAGTGGACTATCCGACAGACATCATCACTCTTTTCCTTTCGTTCCGGTAACTCGCTGGTATCATAGGGATAGAAGATAAACTCCAGATCTGGTTTGAGGGCAAGATGATCATACTCAGCAGTAATACTGATATCAGCCAGTTCTTCCATTTCTCTGATAATCCCCCTAAGCCTGAGATCACTTCCATAATAGCATAGTATTATCTTCTTGCCAGCAGCTTTCCATTTTTTTGCCTGAACTGAATTTCGGTAAAAATCGAGTCCAGAATCATAAAAGATGATATCGTAATCATCGAGGTTATTATCTCTTATTGCTCTGTTAACCTTACCTTTACGGGTCAGGTATTCCATTACAAAGTAGAGTTTTTCGGCAAAGTTCTTCGGCTCAAAATAGTGGCTCTTCTGCGGATTGGTTTTGTACAGATCCTCTTCCTTCTTTCTTCTCCATTTTTTTGCCAGGCTCCCTCGCGGTAATGGAAGATCAAGGCAAATATCATCGGGATAGTTAAAGAGATTACGATGCAGAGTTATCAACCGAGCTCTATCTCCACACTCGTTATGCATCCTGTAGAAATCATAGGGGAATCCGGCCACATTATCGAGGGCAACACGAAGTATTTTAAGTGGGTTCGCTTTTATCATATCTAAAACACACCTTTATGGAAATCAGAGATCATAAGTTAGTGTATCGCGGAATATTCCGTAGGCAAGAAAATGTTCTTTATTGGCGAGTAATCCTTCATTGGGGTTCATATTGATACTACTAGTCCCGAGATCAATGTATCTGGCTCCAGCTTGATGGTAATCTTTGATACATTCATAGTAGAGTCTGGTCAAAATACCACTAGATCTCTCTTCTGGTAGATAAGCACAGTAGAAGAAGAGCCAGATACCCGGTTTTACCTGCCAGTTGCACCTGCCACCGACAAGCAGGCCATCTTTATGTGCAGTCCATAGTTCGATATTATCTGCAAATCTTTCTCTCAGTAACATCAATTCCTCGTAAGAATGTGTCGGTCTTCTCTTTTTTTTCTGTAAAAACTCGCTTAACATTGAATAAAAAGCTTCCCAGTGATTAGAATGCTTTTGTATTTCTATGCCACGACGTTCTGACTTCGCAACCTCTTCTCTGGCTGATTTGCTGATCGACCAGAGCAGATCGTCTATCAAATCAAGGCGTATGACACTGTTGAGTTCTCTTCTCTGATAGCTGAATCCCTGTTGCAGGAGTATGAATGAAAAGTACTCGGTAGGGATTGATTGATAGATTCTTGGTTGTAGCGTTATTTCAATCCTCTGGCATTCCAGCTTTTTAGCCTCAGTAAGTATCGCTTTAATGATGCGCTTCGTATCTCGGAAAGATAACGGTTTATGATAAACAAGGCCTCCCCAGGAAGCTCCTGCATGAGAAGAAAAAATCCTCTTATTGTCACGTTGGATTACTGTTGCCGGGAATAGTGCCAGAATTCGTTCTTTTTTCAGAAAAACCAATGAAGCATCGGTAAAACTCTTCTCCATATGATAACTAATAAACGTTCTCTTATGAAATAGAGTACCATTATCACTCTTAACAACAAAATCATCCCATTCGGCTTCTGTTAGCCCACTATTCTGAAATGTCATATACTTACTCATATTTCTCCCGTTAACGCAACAGGATTTTAGCCAAGAGCGTTTTTTTGATATAAACAGCACCGTAGGGACAGAATTCATGACAACACATGCATTTGATACAACCGGAATAATCTATCTCGGGTGTAGGTGCCCCCTCTTTTATAGTTATTACTTGAACGGGACAACTCTCGACGCAAATTCTACATAACCGACATTTGTTATTGAAGGCGGGATGATAGTCGTAAAGTCGGTAAAACAATCTCTGGACGAACTTTGGAACCTTGTTGATGAATGAACTGTAGAGGCTACCTCTTCCACGTTTTACCCTGGGAAAGACAAAGTTATCCCACTGCTGTTCGATTTCGATATCATCGCTGAGCAGATTATCTTTCTCCATACTGTATCTGACAGTGGGAATATCCTCACTGTTGAAACCCATCATACCGGCAGCAACGAAATCTATTGCAGAAGCAGATTCTGAGGCAAACATAAGTCCAAACTGTCGGGGTTTTCCTGAAGATGGTCCTTCACCTTCCATACCCCATATACCATCAATTACATTCAAGAGAATCTGCGGGCTTAGTTGCTGATATAATGCAACAAGCATAGCGGCGAATCGTTCAGGATCGGGATAGAGCCTGTGATAATCCGATTTTTTCAATCCGGGAATTGTTCCGAATAGATTCTTGACCGCGCCAGTGAACATAGTCAGGCTATGTGTCTTGTATTTAGCCAGATTGATAATCGCTGGTGCCTGCAATACCTGTGAATCTATCAGTAGATCGAAACCATCTCTCATTATACTTTTTACCCCGGATTTCCCGAAATTTAAAAGTTCAACACCCTCCGTTGCAGCAATCTCTTTCATTCCGGTTATTTTATACACGGTTTCAATACGAGCTGTTCCACCGGGGCTGTCACCAATACGAATATCCTTTATGCCTTTTGATCTTAAGACTCTGATCAAGCTCCTCATCACTACCGGGTGAGTCGTCACCCCCTTCTCCGGTTGATGTCCACCTAAAAGGTTCGGTTTGAGTAAAACATACTTCTTACCACGTAGCTTATCCCCTAACTGCTCACGCTCAAAGAGGTCGGAAAAATATTCTTCTAACTTCTCTGAATCGTAGTTCTCTATCTTATCTATATGTACTTTCATTGTTTACCTTTCCGTAATATAATTTGATATACATCTCGGGTTTGGCTCTCAAATATGATCCTCTGAGATCTATATCTGAGTATGATATACCACTCTCGAGAGTCAATTTCTTGAATTTCGTATATCTATAACGTAATCGTGATGTAAAATATCTCGCCTCTTCCAGCTCTATCGTGTCATGTATGCTACTAACCGGTAATTTTTCATCTTGAATATAGGTAACTGACAACAGGAATTCGTTGAAGATATTCCAGTTTATACTCTGTGTAAAACGAGCTGTTATTTGGGGTTCGAAAGAAATTCTATCGCCGGGCTGATAGGTAAAATCGATTCCCGTATCATTGACTGTCAAAGCGTAAGATACTCGATATTCCTCTCTTTTCTTATTGAGGGGTTGTATTATATAAAGGAACTCTTCCTCATCATAATAGGTCCATTGGTAGCTAAAATTCTTGTCCCCTATCAGATAATCAAAGTCAAATGAATGCACAAGAGGACCGGTAACGAATTCTGAACCAAGATTGATTTTTTTTGTGAGTACAGGAGTAAAGAAAGTTTCATCCTCTGGAAGTGTGCTTCTCCATAAAAGCCGGTTACCGATAAAATAATCTGTTAATGGGTATTCCGAAAAAACCTCCTGAAGTTTCATTCTGACAATGAACCTGTTGGCAAGCTGATACTTGATAACAAAAAAAGGAAAGAGAGACTGGGAGTCAGAATCGCTATAGGTAAATCCCCCTCCCAGCATCAACATATCCTGCCCTCGGTGGGGCTGAATATCCCATATTCTGTAATACAACAGTCCCAACTGCCATCTCTCCCAATTATGTTGATAAGGAAGATTGTATATTCCAGAAAAAGCCCGGTTCGGGTTGTAGTATGATAATCTGCCAGAGAGCGAGTAATCGCGGAGAAAATCTTTCTCGGAATTCTCTTCATTATTAGTGAGCACATACCTTACACCGCTGTCCAATGATAACAGATTACTACTATTCCGAATCAAATCAATCCTGTTATTCAGAGATAGATCAGTTAATCCCGAACCCAGTTTGTGTTCCCAGTTGTAGTGTTCAAAAGCTAGAGAATGCTCATCTTTGATATCGAGTGAAATGCCACCCTGCAAAATCTTTTCTTTATATGTAGCCCTGCCTGAGATAGTAAAAATCGAATCTTGAATGTTTATACGGCTATAGTGATAGTAATCGGGATAGTAACCCTGTTGCCAGGAAAATCTAAAATACCCGGGAGTAGCCGGGTCATCTTGAAGAGTCAGGAAATCGTATTCTATATCATTAATAAGAAAATCACTATAATCATAAACCGGTTCTGCCATCTCTATCCCTGCACTTAGAATACTATATGGAAATATAAAAATCGATAGATAGAATAAGATTCTAAGAATATTAACAATCTTCTGGAGTTCTTCTGATCTCTGTATCACATACATGTCTTTTAATCACGCACTGAAACACATCACAATTTCAAGCTTTTTGGCCCTTACCCGGGTCAAGTAGCCCCAATCTCTCCATCTGAAGATAATATCTTTCTAGAACAGCAATAGTGTAGGGAACAGTAACCAGAAGACCTATTCCTAAAATTGCCAGACCAATTATGTTGACTACAACAAGGTATACGCAAATAAAAAATTGCTGCCAGCGAGTCTCTTTACCACCACGATATACTATCAACAGCCCCTTGAGTGGATTAACCTTTTTCCTGAGCAAAAGATGAGGATATGGCACAATGACTGCTATCCAGTAAAGAACCATAATCAGTCTTACAAGATTCAATATTGGATCGACGCTTGAAGTAATGACCTTAAGAAGGAAAAAATATACTATATTAACCAAGACAAACAAGAATAATTTGGGGTAATGTTTTAGATTACGCAGGTATTTTCCGATTGTGATCGGCATCCTCTCCCCCATAATCGGAACAGCAAAAGGTACGAAGGCCAGAGGAAGGAATAATAGTAGCGCCAGATTGGTTATCAGATACGATTCGCGCAGAAAAATGATTATCAAAAAGAGTGGAACCAGGATAACAAATACAAAAAAGATGGCAAAGGGATAGTTCTCTCCTTTCCGATCTTTAAAATCTGCCCAGGTCTCTCGCCAATTCCGACTGGCTGAGAGGTCCTTTTTCAATACCTTTGTTGGCTCTCCACATTCATGACAGAATAAATCATCAGATTGTAACTCCTTGTAACATTTGCTACAGACCATCTCCTGCCTGAGCTTCTTCTTACTCTTCTTCATCTACTGCAGTCTCCTTCTTCAACAGTATAGTATTGCAATTAACAATATCTTTTAATAAACTGACACAGAGCTAATTTGTCAACACAAACTATTATTTCACTCCCCATAACAGAATCATCTGGCTAAAATAACCTATAATTTCAATCAGAGCTATATCTTCAAATGAGCAAGTCCTAACCTGGCTAGACATATTTGATTTAATGAATCCTTGAAAGAGTATGTTTCTCTTGACATATATGACAATAGAAGAGATTTATAGTCAATAATCGTTTAGCATACAGATAGTTCTATTGAGACTCTGTTTTTATGAAATCTGAACGATTAACAATACCAATGGAGGTAGTAGTATGAATGAGAATCAGCAGGGACAACCAGTATATCGAGAGGTGGGAGTAAATTATCAACACAGACCCGTATCAGTCGGAGAGTGGATGATTACCCTCTTGCTCATGGCGATACCTTTAGTTAATATCATCATGCTCTTTGTCTGGGCCTTTTCTGGTAGTACCAATCTCAGCAAAGCTAACTGGGCAAAAGCCACACTCCTATGGACCCTTATTATCATAATTGTATACGCTATTCTTGCCATCCTCTTCTGGGGTGTTTTCATGGCAATGATGCAGATGAATTAAATCTTCATATTTTATGTTACTTTTTTTATTATGACAAAAGAGGAAATCTCCAGGGTTATTCAGCATATAAGAGATCCGGCTAAAATTGCTATGGCAATAGTAAAGGATCGTAATGGTAAGCTGAATGCAATCACTCTCGAATGGTATATGCGAACCTCTATAGAGCCCTCAATGTTTGCTATCTCGATCGGGCATAGTCGTTATTCACATGAATGTCTGGAATCGTATCGCTATTTTAACCTCTGTTTCCCTTCACCCGCAATGCTGGAAGCTGTGAAGATCTGTGGTTCTCTATCGGGTCGTGAGATAGATAAATTCTCGGAATGTAGATTTGACTATTTCCCGGGTAAGCTGGTCAAATTACCAGTCATCAGAAATGCAGCCGCCAATTTTGAATGTGAAGTTATCTCTCAGTTGAATAGTGGGGATCATACAATTTATACAGGAGAGATCAAATACGCTTGGTATAACAAGAACCAGCGTGTCATTACATATACCGATCTGACAGAAAGTGGGTAAGCAAGAGCTGGGTAATCATCCACCCGGCTTACATATCATCCATGATAGCAGACAGACTTACTGATCCCTGTCAGGTTAGCAGGATTATTATGATGAGATTATAATCAGTTCAGTAACGCAACCCGTGGCATCTTGATTCTCTTATCAGTAAATGAAAGTCTCTCTGTCCCTTGTGTAACCATGAATAGTATTCTTCACTCGCAAAGCTAAAATAAAGATAAAAAAGGGGGACTCGTCGAGTCCCCCTTAATCATTTGTTTTCCCTGACAATCTTACTTCAGGAATATCATTTTATCTGTGCGATGATAATCGCTTGTACTCATACGGTAGAAGTAGATACCACTGGCAACGTTCCTACCGGAATCGTCCTTACCATACCAGACAACTGAATGCAAGCCAGGTTCTTTTTCATCATTCACTAGTGTCTTAACCTTCTGGCCAAGCACGTTGTAAACTTCTATCTGCACTTTATCTCTCTCTTTGATTGCGAAGGTAATCTTTGTCGATGGGTTGAACGGATTAGGATAATTACCATACAGTTCAGTTCTGTTGGGAACATCAATTAGCCCATCATTAACAGAAGTAATAAATACCTCTACTTCGTTAGAAGGCTCTGATTCACCGAGATTATAGATTACTGTCACATAGTAGGTGTAAGTTTCTTCGGCTTCTATATCATAATCCAGGTAGAAATTATCTGTAACCGGTTCTTCATTGATCATCTCTTCATCTCTGTAGATGTTATAGCCAAGTATCTCTACATCACGGTTGATACGAGTGCTACCATCAATCTTAGTGTGGTATAAGCCTCTCGTATTTCTGGTGAACTCAGGATCAGCCCAGCTGAGTATAACATGGTCATCGGCAAGGTCAAGTGTCAGATCTTCAACAGGTATAAGTATGAAACCGGTAGCGTCTATATTGATCTCAGCTTCGGAGTTATTCAACGCATTACTTGTTATAAGTAGTTCACCACTGTAATCCATAGCTTCTGTTGGCATGAATATCAGATTGAACTGAATATTACCCTCGGGTGGTATAGTATAGGGGTAGAGTGTTCTGCCAGATTCCGTTCTGCCGGGACCACTAAGTGTTTCAGGAATGACCTCTGCTATTTCGAAACCTTCATAAGTTTCAATAGTACCGGTCATCTCTTCACTACCGAAGTTTCTGATCCAGAAATCTTTAACGGCCACATCATCAACGAGAACAACATCAAAGTCAATATGGACAGGATTGACCAGGAATATGGGTCCTTCCAGAGCTTCACCGGCCGATGGGAATTCAATAAAATCAATCCAGGCACAGTCTGAACCTGCACTGACAATGTAATCCTTTTCATAGGTCCACGTAAAGGTATTAGAACCTGCCTGAACCGGGTAAGAGACCTGTGACCAGGAGACTTCACCGGACCACTGACCGACCATACTACCATTGATAAAGAACTTCAAGAAATCATAATTATTCTCCGAAGATACTTTGCGGTAGAAACTGATCTCTCCATCTACAGCCACGTCGATTGTCAGACTCATTGTAGATGTTTGACTGTGAGTAATTGTTCCTGACCTTGCAGAATAAACTCCCTCGTGAACCTCATTGGTATCTATCATCCAGGGTTGGGTACCACTAAATGTCCAGTTATGAGCTGAAAAGTCACCCGTTTCGAAATCTTCAATGACCGGCCCAACGTTCAAGATATAGTTCGTCTGATACTCATATTCACCGCCTGCAACTAATAATCCAAAAGTATAGACTGAGCCTATTTCGATTTCTGGAGAGGCAACTAAAGTGAATGTTAAAGGAATAGTTTCATCAGGTTCTATGGGATCGATTTCTATGATATAATCACCGGTAATTATTATATCGGGACCACCACTGACGAGAATCACAGTAGTCTCGGGACTGATAGCATTACCCAGATTAGATACCGGAATTGTTAACTCTACGGTTTCTCCTGGATCGAGATAGCCATTATCATCTCCAAATTCAGAATCATCGAGAGTATACATACCCGATTCGTAAATCGGAGCATTGATCAGGAAATTGAAACTACCGATCCAGGTATTATCATTATTATCGATAATCTCCAGGGTGAAGTTAGCTCTGTGTTGATCAGGGACAAAGTCAGCTATTGTAAGACTGAAAGCGTTCAGTTTCAGAACATTTCCTTCTGGAACAATATGTCCGAAATCTTCAAAGTTGTCCTCAATAGTCACATAAGGATCTTCTGTCATCAGAGTTGCTTCAACCATGTAGGCTGTCTCAATACCGACATTTCCCAATCGCACATTGAGTGACACGTCATCACCATAACTGGCTGTGTTATCATCAGAACCTTCAATATTCACTTCCTGAATCACAACATAAGGGCCTTCACTCGGAATAACTGTAATTGGAGCAACATAGGTAAGTTTGTTATATCCGGTAATTGTCAGAGTCAGATCCATTGGTTCCAGAGGTGGTTCATCAAAGTTCAATGTTACGTTTCCATCTGCACCAGTATAATCGGATGCAATTATATCTCCCTCATGAGTAACTGATACGAGAAGATCGGGAGTATCGGTCTGAACCTCAAAATAATCAAGGCCAATAAATGTCTCGTTCAAATGATTTGCTGTTATCTCCTGCGGAATATCTGTCCTGACCTGCAGGGAAGCATCACCAAATATATGCCAGTATCTGAATTCATCAGGTCCCTGATTCGTAGTGGGATAATCATCGATCATCTGACAAGAACCATTAAAGAATAATCCACCAATTGTATTCTTCTGATCATTAACCAGCAACTGCGTAATCTCCTGCTGAGCAGACATCGGTGGCTGCCAAAGCTGGCTTCTGGTTGATGCATAGAAAACAACGGCACCAGTTGGTGCTCCTGTAACATTGTTAGTTGCCCGTAACCAGGCTTCAGCGAAACAGGTTGTTCCTGTGAAGTTACCATTCAGACAGGCAACAGACACATAGAATGGGAGTTTGTAATCATTTGTGAGAGCATTAACATGAGTATTGGAAAACCCGGTTGTACCCCAGGAGGTATTGTTACCATGGCCGGTATAATTACCGAAACTCCGCCCAGCATTGAGAGCAGTTGTTACCTGAGCGGCAGAAGCGGATGGAGCATAAATCTGATCAACATGGATATATGTATAGTCCAGCAAATTATCTCTGATTAGATTCAAATGTTGAATGTCTGAAAGACCACCATGCCCTATTCCAGCACCTTCATCAGAGGCTACTCCAATTGCACTGTTCAACCAGGTATCATCAGTATTAATATCTCTTTCATAGTGAACAGTTCTTTCTACTTGTGTTTCTACCTGAGCAACAGATTCCGCAGAAAATCTACCGATAAACATATCGGGATATGGGTCATTCCCTTCCAGGAGTGTGTAGGATGGATCAGATCCCCGTCCTCCGTAGGTATATGTTGCTACCTGAGCAGCATCTCCTACTAATTGGACAAACATCAATCCATCATCCAGATCATATTCTGCCTGAATAAAATTCATAATTGCTGTTGAATTATTCCCGATCTCCGTTACAGGATATATCTCGGTAGGGATACCTTTCTGTCTTTTCCATTCTACATATGGCATAGTAGCATCTACAAATGCATCATAAGCAATTACTATTAATCTTCCCCGTTCATCGATGGGAGTGTATCGAGTAGTATGAAAATTCATAAAACGATTCTGATATATACTCTCAAATTCTCGAGCATAACCATCAACGGTTCTCTGTTTAACATTACGGTCATCAACACCGATCGAATTTACTTCGATTGTGATGTTAGTATGTACTCTTACAACTCCAGTTGCCGGGTTATATTGGAAGGGATTGATTCTTACAACCTGACCACGAAAGTCTCTTAAAATATAAGGTTCACCCAATTCTGCCAGATTTTCGGGATAAAATGCATTCTCCCGGTAGACCTCTGCAAAGCTATAGGGTATTTCACTAGGTAGCTGATCCCGAGTGAGAGCCCCTTTTGATGGAGCAATATCCATCACATATTCAGTATAATCATTGCTGATTACCCTAACATCAGTCAGAGCGTTGTCCGGAATGATTATGCTACGAGTTACATAAGGCAGTGCCGGGTGTCCCCTCTCCAGGACAGTCGGTTCACTCCCTATAGATATATGATAGTATGTATTTCCGTTGATCTCAACGGGGTCTCTTTCGAAACTCCCGATAATATGCTCAATACCGGTACTGCTATCGTTGCTATACAGGAGTGATACACTATTCTCATGCTGCTGAGAAACAACTACTGTTTCAGCGAGCAAAAAAGAAGCCATCATTAGAATTATCAGGCTTATAATTATTCTCTTCATTGATTCCTCCAGATTGATTCCTTATTATATGTTAAACTACTGATTCCCATATACTATTTCAGTAAAATCATCTTACGTGTTTCATTGTATTTATTTGTAGTCATTCTGTAAAGATAAATTCCGCTCGGCAGTGCTCTGTTGTTATTACTGAGACTATCCCAGACAATTCGATGCTCTCCTGCATCAAACATGTCGTCGACGAGTGTCTTGACTAGCTGCCCTGCTATATTGTAAACATTAATCTTAACTCTCTGTTGAGATTCCAGTGAGAATACGATCGTAGTTTCGGGATTGAAGGGGTTAGGATAATTCTGTCGTAACTCGTTGACAACCGGAACAGTTAAATCGTCTGTTGAAAGAGTAACTTCCACCTCTACAATATTAGAGGGTTCAGATTCTCCTACATCATATACTGCAGTGACATAGTATTGATAGAATCCAATCTCTGTAACTACATCTTCATAATTCGTTTCCAGCACTAGATCAGTATTGATCATTACATCATCACGATAGACGTTGTAACCTGACAGTTCTCTAGTCCCTGCATCTCGTAATTCTGCAAGTTCTCCTTTAGTTGTTATTCCAGTGTTGTAACGAATTCCCTCCATATCGGGTTCTTCCCAGACAAGATAGACATTATTGCCTTCTACCGAAGCCTCTAAGCTTGTTGGGGGAAACATGCATATTTGAGCGGAGGCAGTTATATCGATATAAGCTGTTTCATTGTTGGGATCGTTACTTGTGATCATAATCTGACCACTATAGTCCTGGGCAACCTCGGGTTGGAATTGCAATGTAAAAGTTTGATTACTTTCTGGTGGTATTGAATAGGTATAGTTTTCCCTGCCATCTATCTCTCTCATAGTAATAGAATTAGTCCTTGTGTTAGCGGTTTCAGCCTTTCTTACCGATAATGTTTGACTCTCGACATCAGAATCATCATGATTACTTCTTAAAACTGCGTCAAGGAGAGTAAAACCTTCATATGTTGAAATAACACCATCAAGGTCTTCGTCGCCGAAATTCGTGATAACAAATTCGTCTGTAACGAAATGACCGAGTGGTACTTCGCCAAAATCTATCTCTTCCGGATAAACACTGAATATCGGGCCAGAAGTAGTTATACCCGATGCGGGAAATACAATATAATCAATCCAGGCACAATCTGAACCGCTAGAAACAGAATAATCTTTGATATATGTCCAGCGGAATGTATTATTTCCCGGTTGAACCGGATAAGAAACCTCTGTCCAGTTGACTTCTCCGGCCCATTCACCCTGTAATTGATTATTGATGAAGAAGCGGAGATAATCATAATTCGCTTCGGAAGATACTTTCAGAAAGAAACTAATCTCTCCAGAGACCGGAATATCCATTGTAACAACCATAGAACTTGATTGATTATGTGTTATCGAGCCTGAGCGGGCAGAGTAGTCTCCACTGTAACTCTGTGAACTATCAATAACCCAGTCTGCATTTCCTGTAAAAGTCCAGGGGAAAGATTCAAAGTTGCTACTTTCAAAATCTTCAATGATCAGTCCTACAGGTAGCGTGATTGATTCCTGTACAGAATAAGAATCAGCAAATACGTTTATACCAACAGTGACGTTACTACCCTCCGGAACATCGGGATCAACTTCTACCGTATAATCAGCCATTATCGTTTCTCCCTCTTCAATAGAACCTGCAAAAATATACTCGTCACTAACCAGTGTCAGGAAGGGTGAGCTATTAGTAAATCTTATTATAGTCTCCGGTGACTCAGCGTGACCGTTGTTTGTTATTGGAAATGACAGGATGACAGTTTCTCCTGGATCCATTACGCCATTATCATCACCTCCAGGTAAAGAATCGTCTACCATTGGATATTCGATCTCCATAGAGGGTGCAGAGATAATAAAATTAAAGAGGGTCTCCCACTCCTCATCACCATCTCCACTAGCTGTTAGAGTGAAGAAAACCTGATACTGATCGGGGATATCATCAGCAATCATCAATTGAAAGGCATCCATAATAGTTTGAGATGATTCGGGAGGAATATTACCAACCTGTTCAAAATCGTCAACAATTGTTATATATGTATCTTCTGTTGACAATTGAGCTGAAACATTTATTGCCTCTTCAATTCCGACATTCTCCAATGTTATATGAAGATTAGCCAGATCGCCATATTGGGGTACATTACTCGTGCTCCCTTCAATATCAATCTCATAATCCGCCATGATCACATAAGGTCCCTCGTTGGGTATGATCTGGATCTCTTCGATAATTGGTTCATGATTCTGCATAGTGATGACAATATTCGCTATACCAGGTGTCGTAAACGGAGTAATCTCCATTGTCGCTATCCCGGTCTCATCTATGAGAGCCACTCCGTAGATCTCTCCATCCATCGAGAGTCCAACATAAGAATACGGCTGGGCTGTGA
>CAZBDV010000034.1:0-25795 GCA_964490765.1 uncultured Candidatus Cloacimonadota bacterium
GGAGAACATAAATGGAATATTCTGAAAAGGTACTGGATCATTTTATGAATCCCCGTAACAGGGGAAAGATCGACAATCCGGATGCCAGAGCTACTGAAGGTAGCCCGGCCTGTGGAGACCAGGTCACAGTTTATCTTAAGGTCAATCCGGAAACACTCGTTATAGAGGATATCAAATTCCAGTCTTACGGTTGTGCCTCCAATATTGCTACCGGCTCTATCATAACCGAGATGGCAAAAGGGAAGACTATCGAAGAGGCGAAGAAGATCACCTGGCAGGATGCTGCTTCTGAACTGGACGGCCTCCCACCGATCAAGATGCACTGTTCGGTTTTGGCAGTAGATACACTGCGAGCTGCAATCAAGGAGTATGAATTAAGTCATAATCTAGCCGAGAAGGAGGAGTTCTCTAAGGATACGATCCTCGCCGAACTGGAGAAGATACTCTATCCGAAGGTTGGAAAGAACCTCATCGAATTGAAGATGGTCAAGTATGTAGGCTGGGATGAGGGAACGGCGATCATTGACCTCGATGTTCCAAAATTCGATGAATATCGCGACAATATTGCCGACGAGATCAGGGAGCATCTGGAAAAATATCCGGAAATCAAAGATATCAAGATCACTATATGACCTGGATTACTACTTCTGAACCCCTCCTCTAAGAGATAGATGTGCCATCTCTGCAGACATTTTACCTTGCTGGTTAAGGGTAGCTGCCATTAATCTATCACAATATGTGCCGGTAAAAGATCTCGAATTTATTCCTGTTTTCTATCTGTTTCTGGCGAAACAATAAATAAAGAATGGACAACCGATAAAGGCTGTGATTACTCCGACAGGTATTTCTATTGCCGTCAGATGCATGGCGATAAAATCGCAGAAGATCAAGAATACTGCCCCGGCGAAGGAACTGAATAGAAAAACCTTACGCTGATCGTTGCCGAAGAGCATTCTTACGATATGGGGAACAAGCAGGCCGACGAATCCAATGATCCCGGCATAGGCAACAGTAAATCCGACCAGAATAGAGCTGACTATAAAGACCTTTCTTCTCAGTTGCCTGACCTCGATGCCAAGACTCGAAGCGATCAGATCACCACTCGTCAGAATGTTGAGTTTATCGGAAAGAGTATAGAGATAGAACATCAGCAGTAGTGATATACCTAATATTACACGGAATATCGTCCATTCCCGCATACTGAAGATATGGCCGAGATTACCCATCAGAATTCCAATTATACTTCCTATCTCCTCCTGGTTAAGATAAAGGAGAAGCGAGATCAGGGCCGAACAGAACATACCGGCAATAATCCCCGAGAGGAGCAGCTTCGTGGAACTGAAAAAGCCACCGACCTGGGCAAGATACCAGACTATAAGGATCAAAAGGAGTGCTCCTGTAAAGGCGAAGACCGGTATCAACAGGTATAAACCGATGATAATAGCTGTTACTCCTCCAAGGGCAGCTCCAGAAGAGACTCCGAGTATGTAAGGTTCGGCTAAAGGGTTGTTGAGCATTATCTGATACACAGACCCCACACCACCGAGAACGAAACCACAGATAAAGGTCAGCAACAGTCGCGGGAACCTCACCTGTGCTACAATATAGCTGGTCGGAGTTCGATAACTCAGATAGAGATAGATAACCACCGCCGCGAAGACGAGAAACAGGAATATGCGGAGAACCGTTTTGCTCTTCATAGTTCGTGAAACATCCTTTTCAGTAAAGATATCCCCTCTGTTATTCGTGGTCCAGCCCGGAGGATAATATCGGGATCTATATCTTCTATCCCGTAAATACGGTCGTCAAGGCAGGCAGTGATGTTCTGCCAACCCTTGCGTGTTTTGACCTCTCCCGGTGTTAGTCCCGGATAGGTGAGGATAATGATCTCCGGGTCCCTGTCGATTATATCTTCAGCTCTTACCCGGCTATAATCGCGAGGCAGGCTGTCGAAGATATTATCACCCCCGGCGAGCTCTACTATCTCTCCGATAAAGGAGTTGCGAGATATGCTCATGATCGGATTACCGTAGATCTCAAGATATACTCGTGGACGTTGCTGACCGGAGTAGCGTAACCCTTCTATCTGCAGTTGTAAAGAATCAGCTAAAACTATACCCTTTTCCTGCATTTCCAGGTGTCCGGCAATCTCTCTGATTCCGGCCAGGAGTTCAGGGATCGATTTTGGATAGATCATTACAGTCTTTATCCCAACCTTGTTAAGATCACGGGCGAGCATCTCCTGCTCGAGTCCGGACGTAAAGACGATTGACGGACGAAGGGCGATGATCTTCTCTCTGCTTACTGCTCCGAATTCGCCGACCTTTGGAAGAGATGCAAGTTCGACTGGATAATTCACCTCGGCAGTAACACCAACGATATTGGTACTACCCTGTAGTGCATAGATGATTTCACCCACTTCCGGGGAGGTTACGACATATCGGGGAGATGTATCCTCTTCCCGCTCTATACTGCAGGAGAGGATAAGCACCAGGCCGAGTAATAAAACAAGAACTCTCATACTTCTATCCTCCGATAATCAGCAATAATGGGGTAGCAAAAGGATAGAATCTTCTGTCGGTTCCTTCTTCCGCAGAACCGGGCAGACGACTCAATGGCAGGTTTCCTGGCTCACAGCTGGTTTCCTACCAGGCCTTCCCATGACTCACTGTCACAGTGACCTGGCACCTATAATGCTGCTTACAGTGGCGGAGACCGCTTCCGCTTTTAACGGAATTCCCTCTTTTGCTCACCATTAAGCTCTATAACTACTCTTTTTATTCTATCGCTGCTGTCAAGATAATAAGATTATCCACCGGACTCCTGTAATGAACGAAGCTGTATCCTCTTTCAGGTTGAGCAGGTAAAGCTGTATTGTCGCCAGAGTATGATATAACCCTCAGCTATCTGATTTCGGTTGACATAAAAATTCAGAGGTATGAATATGCCATTAGTATCAGGGGATTTCTGACATACGATATCTTATAACATAAAGATAATTTAGCAGGAGGTATGATAATGGAGTTAAGAGGAAAAGTTGTTGTAGCGCAGGGTGGTGGACCAACCGCTGTGATCAATCAATCACTCGTTGGGGTAGCACTCGAAGCACGTAAGTTCCAGCAGGTAAGTCGTGTTTATGGATCACAACACGGTCTGGCCGGTATACTCAATGAGGATTTTCTTGATCTAACACAGGAGACGAAGCACAATCTGGAGCAGGTAGCAACAACACCCTCTTCAGCCCTCTTATCTACGCGGGACAAGCCAGATGAGAAGTACTGTCGTGAGATATTCAAAGTCCTGAAAGCCCATAATGCCCGGTATTTTTTTTATATAGGTGGTAACGATTCTTCAGAAGCTGTGGCGATAATCAATGAAGAGGCCGAGAAATCCGATTATGAGTTCCGGGCAATCCATATACCGAAGACTATTGACAACGACCTTGTTTTGAACGATCATACACCAGGTTACGGATCGGCAGCTCGCTTTGTGGCTCAGGCCTTTATGGGAACTAACCTCGACAACAGATCACTTCCGGGAGTTTATATCGGCGTTGTTATGGGAAGGCATGCGGGCTTCCTCGTAGCTGCTTCCTCAATTGCTCAGAAATATGCTGATGACGGTCCACATCTCATCTATTTCCCGGAAAGGGCTTTTAGTAGAGAGAAATTTCTGCAGGATGTAAAGAACGTCTATGAGAAGTATGGGCGTTGTGTTATTGCTGTATCGGAGGGAATACAGGATAAAGACGGTATTCCGATTGCTACTAAACTTGCTGCCATTATCGAACACGATGCGCATGGCAATGTTCAGCTTTCAGGTTCAGGCGCTCTCGGCGATCTGCTTGCCAGGTATGTAAGGGAAAATCTGAAGATCAAGCGGGTGCGGTCAGACACTCTCGGTTATCTTCAACGTTCTTTTGTCGGCTGTGTTTCCGATATCGACCAGTTCGAAGCGAGGGAAGTGGGCGAGAAAGCCGTACAGTATGCAATCTGGCATAATCTCGATGGCTCTATTGCCATCGTTAGAACAGGGTATTATTCTGTAGATTATAAACTCGTCGGGCTGAAAGATATTGCCGGTAAGACGAGGCTTATGCCCGATGAATTCATCAATTCTGAAAGTAACAATGTAACCGACGCTTTCAAGTTTTACGTCAGACCGTTGTTGGGCTCCGGGCTGGCGACTACACACAGGATTAGGGCGCCTAGAGCACCTAAACTATTGAAGGATTGAACCGGAAAGAGAAATATCAACAAAGTAAGTGAATTGATTCAATAGATATAACACAGGGGAACAGCGATACGCTGTCCCCCTGTGTTATAACTTCTTAGAGGAGCCCCCACTTCTTGCGGAGATAAAGTTCTACACAGAAGGCCAGAAGGAAGAGGGTAATGATTAACCAGTGACGGTATAGTGGAATCTCCAGCATCTGTCTCTCTATTGTAGATACGGCTCTTTCCAGACTTATCTCACTTAAGTCCTGTTCTTGAATTGCGGTTCCGTTTGTCTGGCGGGAGATGAAACTGAGGAGCGGGTAGTTGAAACCCCGGTTACGCCTTTCTGCATCTATATCAGATATGATAAAGCCTCCTTCAGTTTTGTTTCCGGTTATATCGTCGCTGATCTCATAGCTGTAATGTCCTGCCTGTAGTTCCCTGATATCCAGACTGTAATAGCGAGAGTCAAAAACGAGGAATTCCTGAAGAATCATCTCATCCTCCTCAGCGAAAAGAGTGATCTTCGGATTAAGTCCTTGGTGAATGGATAGGGTTTCGTCATAGGCAGTCAGCCTGATATTGACCGGTTCGCCGAGAAAATAGCTGTTTTTATCGGTCATTGCAATAAAACTGCTCTCTGTCGGGTTGCTGAGCCAGGAAGAGAGATTAGTAATGAATTCGTTATACTGTTCCCCTTCACCCCTTAACTGCCAGCGCCAGAGGTTGAGGAGAGCAAAGCAGATAACCCTTCCCTGTTGATATTCGCTCAATACGATAGCCGGACTCTGCTCTTCGTTATTGAAGCGGGCAAGGATCTCAGAATGGAGGAGGGGCTCGACATAGAGCAGATCGAGAGTTGGGATGTTGTTATGGTCGAGGTCACTGAAGGTCTGATATTTTCTACTCTCCGGAGTAAAGAAGAGTGTATTGCGAAAGGTCCGTTCGATCCCGGAGGGTTTGAGAGCAAGAATATCGGTCAGTTCAGCTAACGGTTTGCCGAGAAAGAGTAATCCTCCACCGTTACTGATGAAATGTTCCAGAAGTTCGATCTGTTCAGTCGTGAATGAGAGATTACCCTGATTGATAAAGACAAGCATCTGCAGATGGTCTGGGAAGAGATCTCTGAAGGGGAGACGATCCCTACCGGAGTAGAAAACACCATTTTGACTCCGGAAGACACGGACATCTTTGCGGTCATCTCTTCTCAGAGCAGAGTTCAGGAACATTACATCCCAGTTCAGTACATCAGTAAGAATATATACTCCTGAACGTTTATCGAGAACTCTAATCGCTCCCGGGAATGTATTATTACCGAGATTGAATTCTTCACTATCCGGAGCTTCGATCTCAACCCTGATAGGATAGAGTCCGGATTCGGCGAAAATATGCTCGAAAGTTATCTGCTGGATATTCTCTTCTGAGAAGTTCACTGTTTTCTTATCAATCAGCCTGTCCTCAAGATAAAGTGAGAGTTCGGCCTCTTCGTCATAGTCATCGGCAAAGACATCGGCGATGATGTAATTTTCCTCTTCGGTATAGGCTGTCGGATTATAAAAGAGTGTATTGATCCCGAGGTCAAAGTCTTCCACCTCATATTCGGTAATGACAGTCCAGATCGGGATATTCAGACGGTTGACGATATCGAGTTGTTGATCATTAAACCAACCATCCGAAAGGAGAACGATGTTCTCGATATTTTGCAGGCTTTCCTTTTCGGCCAGTTCCTGGAGTGTTCTGGTCAGATCCGTGCGGGTCCTGCTCCCCTCGATACCGTCAGCAAAATCATAGTGAGCTATTTCATAATTCTTCTGTTTCATCTCAGTTTCCAGGATTTCCCGAAAGCTCTCCATCTTATCCAGTTTACTGACCTCGCCTGCCGGGAGGTCCATACTGTATGAATTATCGGTGAGAAATACCATAACCGGCCGGATAGTGACCGATCTGCTGATATTGAAAATGGGATTAAACAGGAGAAGTAATAGAATAACAACAGCGATAGTCCGCAGCCCGAAGAGAAGAATTCTCCTCTTTTGGGAGATTTCCGGTATCGTAGTTCGGTAATAGTAATATATCAGCAGCAGAGCAGGTATTAGCAGAAGGAAGAGCATCTTTAGAATCTCCACCTTGAGGTAATGCCCAGTCCTATACCTTTCAGATAATTGCTCGGGATCGGTGAGCCGATTGTCTGCAGCCCGATTTCTAGATCATAGCTTCTTGCAGACCAGCCCGCTCCGTAGGAAAATGAGTAACGTTCCGAACCGAGACCAGGGCTGAAACCTATTCTTAAGGGAATATGTGGTCTGATGAAATACTCTGCTCCCATAGAAATTTCCGGTGTTTTATCTGTTAGAACGCTATTAACATACCCCTGTTTCCAATCAACTGAAAGATTGAAATCATAGAGATGATAGATTGCCGCTATTCTGGTTGTGATCGGGAGTGAAGTTGTGAAACTACCGCTCTCTTCGACAGTTTCATCGCTTAAGAAGAAATCTTTGTCCAGATCAATAATATAGAGACTGTCGGCAGAGGCTGTATAAGTTCTTTGTTCTATCTCTCCAACCCAGTGGATGAATCCGCCGAGATTGTCTATGGTCAATCCTACAGTGAGATTATCGTTGATATCCGACCGGAAACCGACCAGGCTCTTCATACCGAACCCGTTTTCTCCAAACTTAAGGACTACCTGCTGCTCGAGATTTAACCCATCGTTATTGATGAGTAGTGTACCACTGTATTTCTCGGTCGTTATGACACCGTAACCGTAAAGCAGGCTGAAAGCTATGCCAGTATGAATTGTATAATCCCCCAGATATAGAGTGTAAGGGCTGATCCCGGCAGTCAGGTCCGTATATCCAATCCCCTCCAGATGGTTGTTATCTTTCGTGAATTTGTAAACGCGGTCGTATTCGTTCCCGAGAAGGAGGAGTTCAACATATTCCGATGATAGTTTACCCCTTATGTGTAAATTAACTCGCGCAGAGAGAGCAATACCAGGCAGGTGTATTCCTGCCAGGGTATGGGAGATGTCGGTATTGAGAGTGAGGTGCTTTTTCAACCCAGCAATTATGTTTTGTTTATCAGAATCTGTCAGATAGGTTCCGTTAATATCGTTATATTTTCCGATTGATAGGGCATTATTATCGATATTAAGGCCTGTATTAATAATAAAGAGTTCTCCCCGATAAAACACTGGATAAGCGAGGTTGGCCGGATTCCAGTAATTCGCTTCTGCACCATGTGCCCTCAGTGAGTAGCTACCTGCAAGAGAGATCGAGCCTGCCGAACCGGCAAAGAGTCCTGCCGAAGATGTCAGTAACAGGATTAGAAGTGTGAGATAGAGCAGTTTAACAGACATTACTTCAGTCATCTATTCAATTTCTATATTGAGATTGACTTCGAGCCGGCCAATTATGTGCATATAATGCTCCGGGAGTATCCTGATAGAATCGGTGCTCTCATCGAAAGTGATCTTGAGTGCGTAATAGACCGTTTCTTTTAGAAATAACTCGATGTCCTCACGATCGAGAAAAAACTCATTACTTGTAACAGTAGGTTCCGAGCCAGTAAATGATGCAGAGACATAATTATCGGCAAATTTGATCGTCTGAATAGCGGGGGAGATTTCCGGATAGTATATATCTAACGTATCGGGTGATTCACTAAAGTAGATATCTACCGAAAGGCCGAGTGGAAGGCTGTTCTCCATAGTCAGATAGAGTGCTATAGTTTCTGTATAAGTATCGAGATATTCACGATTGTTTTCAGTTATCTGCAGAGAGAAAACCTCGTCAGGTATGATCGTCTGATTATTGACCCGGAAGAAAGCTGGGGCAGTAATCTTGAAACTGCCGGAACTTTTGTCGGCTGCAAAGGCGAATCCGGGAGTCTGATCCAGGTTACCAATAATCATGTAGGCATTCTCCAGACGCATCTTTTCGGGAAAGATATTTATCAGATCTAGGACTTCCGGTCTATCGATAATAACAGTCGTGGTCTCCGGTACTCCTGTATTGCTGGCTCTGTTAAGAATCACTTCATCCTCTCTGGTGATTTCCAGGGAGTAGGTCTTATCATCCTTTTCATTAATACCGGTAAAGGTGCCGATAAACCGGGCATCGAAACCAAGCTCATTGATGAAAGTCATCTCCAGAGTTCCCTCTTCGAACTGGAAGGCGTTGGATATGTTGATAGGATTATTGATATCGTTATTGAGAACATGCTCACTGAGATGGACCTTTTTATCTATGAGATACCCTTCAAAATATTGGAAATAGAGCGGTTCTTCAAAGAAAATCCTGAGGTAGACCAGATCGTAATAGAATTCCTGAGAGGCGGTCTCTACATAGAATTCCAGTTCGTCTATAATTTCACCGCTCTCTTTTTCGCCGATCGAATAACCGGTAATATCATAATGATAATGAGAAGTATTGAAATCTTCAATATCGACCTGCAGTGGTTCTCCCTCATCATCAGTAATACTGAGGAAGGTAATATTGAGAGCTTCTAACTCCGGCCTTGGTTCGATGATTTCAATACTAATAATTCCCTCTTCTATAGTACCGTATATCAGGTCGATATCCTCGGTATCGATCCCACTCTCATCGACAGAAACCGTTATCAAGGTTCCCTCTTCTGACCCTGCAACTTGAGTTATCTCTGAAGAACCGGGATTGAGTTTAATCTCTGATGAGGCGGCTTCACTCTCAACTTCATCTTCGTAGATGATATATATATCATCACCTTCGATGAAGAAGTTAGAACTCTCCTCTTCCAGTTCGAAGATATGATAGAAGCGATTGACCAGAGGGATATTGAACTCGCTGTTCCATGATATACCCTGAAAGCTTTCCGGGAAACCGCATCTAACCAGAGCCAGTAACAATAAAAAGAGTAGTGACAGGACGCTTATCTTCTTAACCAGCATAGAATTTACCATAAAAACTCAGGTTCTTCCTCGACCATTAGAACCTTTTCCTTTTCTTTTTCATCAGAGAAAATTAACGGTAGACACTTTATTGGCAAGTTTTTTTTGAGCTTCTCAATGAGAGCACCTCTGTCTCTCTTCAAAAGAGATATCGCTCGCTGCGAGAGTAGAATGGTCTTACCGGGCATATACGCCTTGAGAATATTACGGAAGAGGATCTCCCGGGAGACGAGTTCTCCGAAGGCGGGATGATAGGGTCCTGCAACTACAGGTGGAGTATCATCCTCCAGCTTGCCGGCTGAGAGGTCGGAATGAAGGCCCGTCTTGATTACCTTTATATTCTGTTCCCGCAATTTGACCGTCATATCAGCAGCGATCCTTATCCCCTCTTCAAGGGTAAGCGGACAATAGAGCCCCTTCTCATACATTCTCTCCAATTCGGTAAATTTCAAGACTAATGTAGGATAGATTCTGACCGAATCGGGATGCAACAGGATGGTTTTCTCGACAGTTTCGCTGATAGAATCCTCTGTCTCTCCCGGTAAGCCAGGCATTAGCTGTATTCCGAGAGAGATATCACGCTCTTTGATTAATCGGGCAGCCTGCATGGCAGTTTCGGAATCGTATGGCCTCCCTGTTTTTTTCAAAACGGATGTATTGAAGCTCTGAATTCCCAGTTCGATTGTATTGATACGGTGTTTGAGTGCAAAGTCAAGCCGTTTTCTGTTGATACCGTCGGGACGGGTTGATACCCTTATTCCATCGATACAGGGCAGGAATTCTTCTATTTCACGGAGATAACGCTCCTGTGTCTCAAAAGGGAGGAGGGTGAAAGAGCCGCCAAAGAAGGCGATTTGCTTCTTCTCACCACTCTGTTTCTGACAGAATTCTCTCAATCCTTTCCTGATTGAGTCAAAATCTACACGATAGACTTCTTGTTCTTCTGGAGAACCGGTTCGGGTAATAAGGTTCTGCTGACAGTATATACAGCGGAGATTACAGCCTGCAAAGGGAATAAAAACGGGGAAAATTCTCATAAACCCAGTTTTGCACAGGCTTCACGGGCGGCATTCTGTTCAGCAGATTTCTTAGTGGTTCCGGTACCACTCCCAATCTGCTCATTATCAAAACAGACGATTACTGAGAAAATCTTCTTATGGTCCGGGCCTTCAGCCGAGACGAGTTTATAGTCGGGTAATCTTTGATATTTGGATTGGTAATACTCCTGTAGCATACTCTTGTAATTGATATGCACTTCGCTGAGCAGTTCCTTTTCGAAATTCCTGAGAATGATTCTTCGTATGAATTTATCTGCTTCGTTCAAACCACCATCCAGATAGATCGCACAAATCAGAGATTCCATCATATTGGCAAGAATCGATTTCTTCTCATATCCTCTAGCCCTGAATTCATCATCACCAAGGCGGATATAGGAACCGAGATCTATCTTTCTGGCTCTGATAGAGAGATAGTTCTCCGACACAATATTCGATTTTAACTTGGAGAGGTCACCCTCTGATTTATTTCTGAATTTATTGAAGAGATACTCGACGGTTACGAGACCGAGCACTGCATCTCCAAAGAACTCCATACGCTCATATTCGAAGAGACTACGCTGGCCGTTGTGGTTCTTCATACTGGTAGAACTATGTGTTAAAGCAGCTTCCAGCAAGAGCGGATTCTGGAATCTATAACTTATTTTCTGCTCCAGCCCTTTAAGATCTGCCTTGAGGGACTTGCCCTTTTCGATAGTATAGTCTCTGCTGGCTGGTCTGAATAGATTCGAGATAAGCGATTTGATATTTTTCACATTGCATATAATAATGGTTCGGAGAGTAGTTCTTCAACTCTCCGAACCTATGATATGGTATTAGCCGGTAAATTTTTTCAATACGAGAACACTGTTATGGCCACCAAAACCCAGAGAGTTGCTGATTGCTATATTCACTGGATGTGTGATTGCTTTGTTCGGTACATAATCAAGATCACAATCAGGATCGGGATTTTCATAGTTGATAGTCGGATGAATCTTGCCTGTTCTCAAAGACATAATACAGGAGATGGCTTCAACTCCGGCAGCAGCACCGAGAGTATGTCCCAGCATCGACTTTGTCGAATTGACCTTTAATTTTTTTGCATGCTCACCAAACACTGTCTTGATCGCTGCCGTTTCGGTCTTATCATTCAGCGGGGTCGAAGTACCATGAGCACTGACAAAATCGACCTCTTCCGGCCGAATAGAAGCATCGTGCAGGGCATTCCTGATTGCCAGGGCTGTACCGGCACCGTTCTCTTCAGGTGCGGTTATATGGTAAGCATCGGAACTCGCCCCGAATCCTATAACTTCGCCAAAGATCTCGGCATTACGTTTCCTGGCATGTTCGAGATCCTCCATAACCAGGAGAGCTGCTCCTTCACCCATAATGAATCCGTCACGTTCTTTATCAAAGGGACGTGAAGCCCTATGTGGCTCGTCATTTCTTGTTGATAATGCCCGCATGGCACAGAATCCTCCGATCGCGAGAGGGGTAACTGCCGCTTCACTACCACCGGTGATAATCAGGTCAGCATCACCATACTGAATAGCTCTGTAAGCTGCACCCATGGCATGATTGGCCGAAGCGCAGGCCGATACGCAGGTATAATTGACCCCTTTAAGTCCGTAATCGATAGAGAGCTGTGCAGCGGCAATATTAGAGATCATTTTCGGGATGAAAAAGGGGCTGATTCTTCTCGGTCCAGCTTTGAACATTTTGTAAGATTCCTCTTCAAAGGTAAGAATACCACCAATACCGGCACCAAGGATAACACCGAAGCGGTTGGGGTCGTAAGAACTCTTCAGGATTTGAGAATGCTCCATTGCTTCTTTGCCGGCTATTAGAGCATATTGAGTATAAAGATCAAGTTTCTTGGCTGTTTTGGGCTCGAAATAGTTCCGAGGATCGTAATCCTTTATCTCAGCAGCTATCTTACTTGCCAAATCGGTTGTATCTACTTTGCTAATAAGCTCAATGCCACTATCTCCCCTGAGAAGTCTCTCCCAGGTATCCTGGAAATTAGCAGCCAGGGCATTGATAGCACCCATACCGGTTATGACAACTCGTTTCTTATTCATTATTGATTACCTCGTTATTGGTTTTGTCGATTTCTTATTCAGGAGTAACTGCCATGCTGTACTGGACAATAAATAGTCCGGAGGCAGAGTTATTAAGGGGATAAAAAATCCAGCCCTGCACCTGTTTTAAAGATTTTTAGCAGTGTCTAGTAATAACGGTGCAGGGCTTAAGAGATTAATTGAGTTTGGATTTAAGATATTCGACGGCATCGCCGACGGTCTTCATCTTCTCGGCATCTTCTTCCGGAATATCGATCTCGAATTCTTCTTCGAATTTCATGATCAATTCCACAGTGTCGAGAGAATCAGCACCCAGATCTTCTATGAATCTTGCTTCTGTAGTAATTTGAGCTTCATCAACTGATAGTTCATTAACTATTATTTCCTTAACTTTTGACAATATGTCCATTGATTCCTCCTGTCTTTTGTTTACATAATTAAGCCACCATCAATATTGATGGTCTGGCCTGTTATATAGCTGGCATCTTCAGATGCCAGGAATATGCAAAGATTGGCTACATCGGCAGCAGTACCACCCCTCTTGAGCGGGATGGATTCCAGATAGTTATTTACTACCGTTTCCGGTAATTTAGAAGTCATCTCAGTCTGAATAAAACCGGGAGCTACGGCATTAACCCTGATATTCCTAGAGGCAAATTCCTTGGCAGCCGACTTTGTAAGGGCTATAACACCACCCTTGGAGGCTGCATAGTTTGCCTGCCCTGCATTACCGGATATCCCGATAACAGAGGCTATATTGATGATTACACCCTCTCTCTGTTTCAGCATAGAACGGCAAGCTTTCTGGGTACAGACAAAGGCTCCCTTCAGATTGACACTGAGGACATCGTCCCAGTCCGATTCACTCATCCTCATAATGAGGTTATCACGGGTTATACCGGCATTATTTACCAGTATGTCGATTCGCTTATACTCTGATAAGATCTCGGAAATGACAGTTTCGACACTCGTAGTATCTGTTACATTAGCAGCAAAACCAACTGCCTTGTTACCCTCATTTACTATCTTGTTGACTGCTGCGTCAACTGCATCCTGAAAGAGGTCGATTATTACAGCTACTGCACCTTCCCGGGCAAAAGCGGAAGCAGTGGCAAAACCAATACCACCTGCACTACCGGTTACTACGGCAATTTTATCCTCAAATCTCCTCATAACTGCTCCAGTTTTACTTTAGCTAGTTCTAAATCTTGAATGGTATCTATGCTTAGAATTTCGATGTTTCTGTCAATCTTTTTAATCATCCCTGCCAATACCTTCTTCGGCCCGAATTCCAGAAAGAGGTCGATTCCCATTTCGATCATCCTCTTTACGGAATCAACCCATAAAACAGAAGAGGTAACCTGTCTGGCCAGATTGTTCTTTATCTCTTCCGGATCGGTGTGAGGTTGTGCATCAACATTAGAGATTACCGGAATAGAAGAAGGACGAAACTCGATCTTATCCATCTCCTCGCTGAGCCATTGTTCTGCTCTGGCTATGAGTGGTGAGTGGAATGGTCCTCCAACCGGTAGTGGAAGTGCCCGCTTTGCACCTCTCTCTTTCGCTAATTCACAGGCGCTGTTTACACCCGCCTCGGTTCCCGAAATTACTGTCTGTTCCGGGCTGTTATAATTTGCGACGATAACGAGTCCCACTTCGGAAGCCTTCTGACAGATATCCTTGATCTCGTCTGCCTGCAACCCGATTATAGCAGCCATAGCAAAGGGTGTGCCCTCATTAGCTTTTATCATGAACTCACCACGCTTATGGACCAGATAGAGAGCATCTTTCAGGTTCAGGACACCATTAGCGACCAGAGAGGTAATCTCTCCGAGAGAATGGCCAGCTACCAGGTCGGGTTTTATAGAGATAAGCCTCTGCAGGGACTGCATGGCAATTATGCTATGGAACAGAATAGCCGGTTGCGTATATTTAGTATCTTTAAGAGCTTCTTCCGGACCCTCTTTGATGATAGCGGTCAGATTGAGATTGTTTTCGCTGTCAAAATCGGTCAGGGGTGTCAATAAATCAGGGGAGTTTTCTATCAGATCCATGCCCATACCGATGTATTGAGCACCCTGTCCGGGAAAAACGAAAGCGATCTTCCTCTTCTTTTCAGTCAATTCTATCCTCCTTGAATATCTTCATTTATCATTGGTTTCGGCAGAAAATTGGGTGTAATGGGTAAGGGATTACCGCAAGTTAATATCTGAACAGCATACCACCCCAGGTCAATCCAGCACCGAAAGCGACGATGAGAACCATATCACCGTGTCTGATCTTATTGGCCCTGACTGCATCATCAAGGGCGATAGGTATGGTTGAAGCAGAAGTATTCCCGTATTTCTCGATCGAGACGATGACCTTCTCAATATCGATACTGAGTTTTTTCCCTAAGGCTTCGATGATTCTGTAATTTGCCTGATGTGGAATCAACCAATCGATTGACTTGATATCGATATGGTTACGGTGGAGAAGCTTATCACAACTCTCATACATCGATTTGACAGCTAATTTGAAAATCTTGTTACCCTCCATATAGAGGGTATGTTTATTCTCGCGGACAGTCTCTTCTGATGCTGGCGTCCTTGATCCTCCAGCTTCGATCTTGAGAAGTTCGCCAAAGGACCCGTCAGCAGAGAGGTCAAAATCTATTATTCTCGAAATATTAGTTGCTTCTGTTCGGGATATAACTGCCGCTCCCGCTCCGTCTCCAAAAAGAACTGCAGTATTCCTGTCTTTCCAGTTGGTAATACGTGAAAGTATCTCCACCCCGACAACAAGAACATTCTTTGCCCTGCCGGTTACTACAAACTGATGACCTATACTGGCAGCATAAATAAAGCCGGTACATCCTGCAGAAATATCAAAAGCAGTGCAGTGTTTTGCTCCAAGTCTCTTCTGTAAAATACAGGCAGTAGAGGGGAACAGATGGTCTGGTGAGATAGTTCCAACGATGATCATATCAATGTCACGCGATTTCAGGCCAGCGGCATCTAAAGCTTTTTTAGCAGCCTCGTAGGCCAGATCAGAAGCGGCTTCACTCTTGTCGGCAATTCTTCGTTCGAACATACCGGTTCTCGTGCGAATCCATTCATCGGAAGTATCAAACATCTTTTCCAGATCGTAGTTATTCAATATCTTTTTCGGAACATACTTTCCTGTTCCTGAAATCTTTGCTTCATATATTGCTATCATAATTATACCTCTTCAAAGTACTGTTGAACTTTGTTAACAAACCCCGACTCTGATATCTTACAGGCAAACTTCAAAGCATTCATAATTGCTTTACCGTTCGATCTGCCGTGCGCTACTACCGGCAAGCCGTTCAAACCTACCAATAAAGCACCTCCATATTCTGTATGGTCAAGTTTTTTCTTCAGGTAACTGTAAACCGGGAACGACAATAAGGCCCCTATCTTGGCTACCCAATCCTTTTTGAATTGCTCACGCATGATATCGAAAACCGATACAATAGCTCCCTCTACGGTCTTAAGGATTATGTTACCCACAAAACCGTCACAGACTACCACATCGGTAATTCCCCTCAGGAGATCCTTACCCTCTATGTTGCCAATAAAATTGATCCGCTTCTCACTGCTCAGCAAGCCGTAAGCTGCCTTGATCAGCTTGCTCCCCTTGATACTCTCCTCGCCTATATTGAGCAGGGCTACGCGCGGAGCACTTACAGCGAGCATCTCCTGAGCGTATAGGCTGCCAAGAATTGCAAAATGGTGGAGATATTCAGGCTCACAATCGACATTAGCACCTACATCGAGGAGTATCTCATAATTCGTCTGAGTGGGTAGTGTAAGAGCAATCGCCGGTCGGTGTACATTCTTAATTCTCCCCAGCTTAAAGAGAGAAGCAGCCATTACAGCACCGGTATTACCAGCACTGACTACAGCGTCTGCCTTCCCCTCTTTATGTAGTTCAATAGCCCTGACCAGTGACGAGTCTGTCTTGGATCTAACGGATAGAGCTGCTGAATCGTCCATACGGATAATTTGTCGGGCATCGACAACCTTGATCTTTTCCCGGTCATAGAAGTATTTCTCAAGCTCTTTTTCCAGCTCTTCTTTTTTACCAACGAGATAGATCAGATCACAATGGTTTTCGTGAATAGCCTTGACAGCCCCCTCGATTTCCGGTATCGGAGCATAGTCGCTGCCATAAGCATCTAAAGCGATTCGCATTATTCCTTAACGTTCAGATATCTCTTACCTTTATAATGCCCGCAGCTCTCACAGATATTGTGAGGACGCATCGCTTCATTACAATGTGGACAGGTAGTCCATACAGGCATCTCGGCCTTTTGGTGAGTTCGACGCTTGTTACGTCGAGCTCTGGAGGTCTTCCTCTTTGGTACAGCCATCGTAACTCCTTATTATCTTTAATCTTAACCTTAAATTTTGTTCAAGCTAACTATCTTTTTGCTTTATGCAATGCTGTCAAGTAAATAGAAACTCGTCTTCCTGGTTTGAATCCCCAGTTTCTACTACCCGAACAGGTTTAGTCCGGTTGTTTATCTTTCAGACTATTCAACGTTTTATCTTCTGTTTTATTAACAATAATCGGGAAAATAATGGTGAAGAATCTTTTATGATTATTCACTACTCGCTTTCAATTCAAGAGTTCAGCCGCCTCTTTGAGGGTAATAACTTCCAGCCTCTGATCGGCTATGAACTGCAGTATTTTGAAGAGATCTTCCGCACTGCAGCTATGAGTATGATAGGGGTCACCGAAGCGGTGAAAGCCAATCACGACTAAAGCTTCTTTGTTAATCACCCCCTCAGTGATTCGTCTGATAGCATCGTCTGCCGAGTAGCTGGTTAGATAAGCGAAGTAGCCAATATTGAGTCTGTCTATCGGGTAATACATATGGAGATCTCTGCTGTTTCTAATATTACGATAGAACTGCGAGATAATCTCATAATCACGTTCAGTAGCATGCCCACGAGGCAGGACGAATGTTTCGTGGCTCAGTCCTCTCTCTTTGAGATTTAGCCAGTCCTGTTCTATCTGATAGAAGACCTCATCGTAGGTAAGGTCGGGAAGATTGGGGTGTGTCAGGCTGTGTCCGGCGGTCTCCCAGCCGTGCTGGAACTCCAGTTCTTCTACCTGTTCCCAGTTGAGCAGCTCCGGCCGCCCGATCCTTCCGGTATTGATAACATTGATACCCGGCATACCGAATTTATTTAACAGTGGGAGTGCTGTCTCATAGATACTGATATGCTGATCATCGAAGGTTATGGCGATGAAGGTCTTCTCAACCCATTCACTATCTTCCCAGGAGCAGGAGATAGTTAAGAGAATAAGAGCCAGGCAGACGAGAATTAGTTTAGAGTGGGAAAATTTCATAAATTTTAACCTGCAGGCCCAGCGTATAATAATTTTTCCCTGTCTCTGGAAAGTGTATGGCCGAATTCAAACCGAGCGAGAAGCTATCGGAAAGTGAATATGAAAAGATGGTGGCCAGTTTATCGGCTTTCATATCTCCAACCCTGTAGAATAAATATTGAACAGTGTTTTCGAGTGTATCCCATCTATAAGCTGTCACCAGGGAATACTCCTGCCAGTCGTTGTAACCGCGCAATTTTTTAGCATAGAAAGCATTACCTCCCATCTGCCATTTTTCTTTCAGGTGGAAAAGTAACTCTCCATAGGCCAGATAGTTAGAGGTAGTAAAGGTTGAGGATAGGTGTTGCCAGGTCTGGTAGAGATTCAATTCCAGAATATTCCTCTGCAATTTGAACTCTATTCCGCCTGAATGCATAGTCTTGTTGAAATTACTATCTCTTCCGAGATAGAGATAGAAAAGTCCGATATCAACAGGTTCCTTAATGAATGAGAGAGTAGCTGAACCAATAGAGCTATTGTGAACATTTCCTCCAATTCTGAAAGAACTGTTGAAGAGTGATGAGATTTTGTTGTCGTATCGGATCCCGGTAAAGCGGAAGTCACCGAGCCGATACAGATCATAGTCTGGACTGGTAATATCTCTTTCGAATATCTCCTCTTGTTCACCGTAACCGATGTTATCGATTTGAAAACTTAGAGACCAGCCGGGCGATTCTTGATAAACCAGAAACAGTGAATGGAGCCCGATCCGCTCATCCTGCAATCGTTCACTATACTTCAGGTATATATCGAGGTTAATTGGTTCTTTTTTCAATCCTGTTATTCCCAAACGGATATCCTGTTTATCGAAATAGCTGAACTCCTTATCATCTCGGTCTGGATAGAAATAGCCGCCCAAATAGGAGTGTACTGAGAAATCTACTGCCGGATTGCTGTATGAAAGACAAGAAATCAGCAATAGTAGTACTACGATAACAATTTTCATCAGATCAAACCTCATGGCAACAAGACGTCATGATAATAATTTGTCAATAACTGTATAACAAATACTTGCAACAGAAGTTAGAAGCTCAATTTATTATTCATCAATCACTTCATCTTTTTGGTTCTATCGTGGAACCTAAGCTTAACCGGAAGATTAGATATGCTCGAGAGAAAAAAGTTTGACCGATAACACCTTAATGAGCTTATATTTAAAATAAAACAAAGATTGGAGAGTTTATATGCAGAAGAAATTAACACTCTTGATGGTCCTCTTATTAACACTATCTTACACCTTTGCTGCCTTTCGCCTTGATGTTGAAGCGGGTGCTGCTTTTTCCGGCTATAACGATGCCCGTATCCCGGGTGATGGTGAAGCAACCAAATTCTCATTGAGCGAGGATCTGAAATCAGATCCGGCCTTCGCCTCCAGGTTCAATTTTCATTACTGGTTGAATGAGCAGCATAGATTATCTTTCCTCATTGCCCCCTTGAAGATAACCCCCGAAGGGAGATTCGATTCGGATGTACTCTTTCAGGGAGAAACCTTTGCAGCAGGTGAGGACATTTCTGCTGTATACCGGTTTGATTCCTACAGGTTGCAGTATCGTTATTATTTTCGTAACCAGGATCTCCTGATCAAGGGTATAGGGGCGTCGCTGAAACTACGTGATGCTGAAATATCCCTCGAATCGGCAGAATTGCGGGCGAAGAAGACGAATACCGGCTTTGTTCCTCTACTCAATCTGGAACTCGCCTATGACTTTTCACCGGAGTTCAGTCTGATAGTCGATGCAGAGGGGTTATGGTCCCCTTACGGCAGAGCAGCTGATGTATTGACATCAATCAACTATGTTCTGGACGACCGTTTTACCATCTTTGCCGGCTACAGGCTTCTCGAAGGGGGGTCAGATGGAGATGAGGTCTATACTTTTGCTCTGATCAACTATGCCGTTCTCGGCTTGAGGATAGATTTCTGATTGGGAGGTAACAGCAATGAAAGGGATCAGGACAGTCAGGATTCTCCTCTTTTTTATCACTGTTCTCTCAGCCTTTGCAGCTCTGTCTGGTATTCTTTCTGACAGAGGGCCGGGTTCATTCGAGCACGAATCAATAAGGGGAGATGTTGTAGAGATTTACGGCCGAGGTATCTATCAGCATATGACGGCCGAGGTAGCTGTTCAGGGCATTGCTCAGGATTTTGTGACCCTGTTACTGGGCATCCCTTTCCTGATCTACGGCTTACTCCTGGCCGGTAAGGGTTCATATCGGGGCAGGTATCTTCTGGGTGGTGTTCTGGCATATTTCCTGGTTACCTATCTTTTTTATACGATGATGTGCACTTATAATCAGTTATTTCTCATCTATGCAGCCCTGACAGCACTCAGCTTTTTTGCCCTGTCGATTACGTTATTCTCTTTTCAACCGGAAAGGATACCAACCCTGTTTAAAGAGAAAACTCCTGTAAAACCGGTTGGTGGATTTCTCATCGTTCAGGCTCTTCTGATAGCTTTGCTCTGGCTCAGCATAATACTACCCCCTCTTTTTGACGGGAGTATAGTTCCCCGGGAAGTTGCCCATTATACGACCCTTGTAGTACAGGGGTTCGACCTTGCTCTTCTCCTGCCTGTAGCCGTTGTTTCGGGTATTCTTCTCATCAGAAAACACCCTTATGGTTACCTGTTCGCTCCGGTTTTCGTGATCTTTCTGGCTTTCTTGATGACAGCACTGACAGGGAAGGTTATCGGGCAGATGGTTGTTGGGGTAGATGTTGGGCCGGCTCTGATTATCATACCTTTGATGAACCTGACAGCAATATTCTTTACAGTATTGATATTAGCCAGTATTCGTAAAAACAAAGCATACTGAGCAGGGTAAGGCAGATTACCGACAGATTCTTACGGGGGTTATAATTGTATTCTTAGCCACCTCTTATCGAATCAGGAGAGTTGTTTCAGCCCTTCAGCCAATACAATCGCCGTATTATCGAGAATATCGATATCGAGAAGTTCGATCCTGTCTTTTCCTGTATGGGTTATCTCCCGGGAGAGATATTCAAAGTTTTCTGAGGTTATTGCCAGGGCTGGAATACCGTTCTGCACGAATATCATATGGTCACCCTGATACCAGGGTTGCATCTTTCTGAATATCGGACTGGTATGAAGAAGAGCCATCATATCCTGCAGAATATCCTTCTCGTCACCAAGTGAGACATATCCTGTGGCGACCCCTCTGTATCCTGCTGCATCGATATTGATATTACAGAGGATTTCGCCAAGCTTCCCCTCGTTCTCACGCAGATAAGCCAACTCACCCGAAGCGGCGTAATAATCCTCTCCATTCATAGCGAGAAACTCCAGAAAATGAGGACCCTGGTAATTCTTCAGCTGTTCCATCATCTTAAGCAATATCACAATCCCGGCAGCATTATCGAGAGCACCGGGAGTGTCAGGTCTGGTATCAATATGAGCCGAGATAACAATCCTCCTCCCCTCTCTGTTACCCCTGTGTGCCAGGATATTACACCCTCTGGCAGGGATACGTGTCGCTGAGAATTTCAGATGGACTGTCTCGCCGGACATCTTGCGGAGTTTCTCCCCTTCGATATCCGTCATATAAGCTGACGGGATATTGAAATCACCATCCTCGAAGAGGGGAAAGGGGTATAAGGCACCTGCAAGTTCCGGATTTCTGGTAGTAGCTGTTATGATAGCTAAAGGGCATCCCTTTTCCAGCAGGCTGATGATCTCTCTGTCCCTGTCCGGGTTAAAAAAGGGGAAGTTCTTTGGCATGAGCTGTTCCCTGGCGATCTCACCCCGGATCAGAATTATCTTATCTCTGATCTTACTGTTCCGCAATTCAGAGAGTGAGGAGATCACCAGCAGTTCACCCCGACAATCGCAACCGAGCGACCAGGGAGAGGGGAGAGCTCTGTATTCTCTACCCGGACTTACGAGGTGCAGAGCACCACTCTGCCAGTCAATACAGTCGAATTTCTGTAATACTGTATCATAGCCGAGCTTCCGGCACTGACGGGCAAAATAGTCAGTAGCCCTGATATTACCCTCTGAGCCGACAGAGCGGTGAGGATAAGGTTCACAGAGTTTTCTGAGATGTTCCAAAGTTATACTTTTCTGCTTCCTGTTATGCATATCTTACCATCCACGATAGAATTCAAGGAGAGACAATATTTGTATCTCCCGCTTCCGGTCAATGACTTTTCAGTGATATTATCTTGACTGGCATATGCTGCACAGACAAATGAGATAAATTTCTTAGCGAGGTAGAGAAGATGAAAGAGAAGCCTGAGCGCGGCCAGATTACCTATAAGCTTATCAGATCGAAAAGGAGAACACTCTCCCTGATCGTCACAGCTGACGCCGAGCTTGTAGTCAGAGCACCACTCTACCTTTCAGACGGCAAGATCGAAGAATTCTTAACCGAGAAGGAGCAATGGATTACTGGTAAGCTTGTTCTGGCCAGGGAGAAGCGGCCTTTAACGAAGAGCTATGAGGAAGGGGAGAAACTACTCTATCTCGGGCAGGAGTATCCCCTATCTTACGTTGATACAGGAGATGATATCATAAAGTTGAGAGAGAGATTCTATGTCAATACGGCAGCCAGGAAGCGAATCAGAGAAGTACTCCGCTCCTGGTATATCTTTGAGGGTTATCAGGTCATCTCTCCCAGGGTTGAAGATATGGCTGCCCGTCTCAACTGCAAAGTTACCGATATCAAGATAACCAGGGCAGAGAAGAGATGGGGATCCTGCAGCAGCAAGGGGGTAATCTGTTTCAGCTGGCGACTGATAATGGCACCTTTAGAGGTGATAGATTACGTAATAATTCACGAACTCGTTCACCTGAAGATCAGGGACCATTCTCCGAGATTCTGGCGGGCAGTTGAAGCTATTTTACCCGATTATCGGGTTAAGAGGCAATGGTTGAAGGATAACAGTCACAAGCTCTGGTTATGAGATATTGAGTAAAAGGGTGGCGATAGTATTACTCTCACCACCCCTCTTTTTTAATTATTCCTGGCAGAACGGTTCAGTATTTTAGTTAAAATAGTATCTGAACCCGATTGCAGCGCCGAGATTAAATCCTATATCCGGAACTACATCCAGTCCGGGAGCAACTTCGAGGAATATCTCTCCCGGGAAATTATTGAACATATGATAGATCCCGAGCGGTAAACGGCCAGCCAGCTTTACCTGATCTTTGGCATCTTCTCTATAGCGGATATTAGCTCCAAAACCCCAATACCAGGGTAGTGTGAATGAATCGAATTGTGCCTCATTATGGTGAAGGTAGTTCAGGTGAAAATAGAAATGCTCCTTATCGGAGAAGGAATAGGCTAATGCTGCATCAAAGGCAGTCTGCTCACTCGTCCATTGCTTGAATGATATACCTGTAGGTTCACCAACAATTATTCCTATTCCGGTTTTGGGAAGGAGAATTACGGGAATCAAAAGTAGTAGTAATAGAAATCCTGTTTTCTTCATAACTTCAGCTCCTTTTTTATTTCTCTGTATATTTAATAAACTAACGACATACCTCAATCAAGCAAAAAGAATCTTTTCTCTCGAGAGACCTGAGAAGCCTAACAGGTGCTTTCTCGCTCTCTCTGCTATCCTGTCTAACACTCTGTTAGAAAACTGCCAGAGGGAATATATACTTGACAGCCTGAAGATACCTGATGTTTTTTACAAAAATTAAATTGAACAGATAAGGGGTAGGAGATGAATTTCGCTTTACTTATACCATTGATAGTGGTGGTATTGACTCTGATATTCTTCTATATTGTGATCCATACAATGATATTCAAGCGAGCAATAAAGAGTGATACAAAACGGCTCTCCAGCTTGTTACCCAAATCGGGAAACGGCCTGTCTCAGGAGGAATTGATACTAGAAATGGCAGCAAGTTACGAGAAGAGTGGTAACAGGGAGAAAGCTATCGAGCATTACGAGCTCTATCTCTACAAGAAGAGGGATGAAGACCCCGAGATCCTGTTCAAGATCGGCAACCTATACGGAGTTGAGGAGTACGATAAGGCTATAGACTACTGGAAGAGGGCTGCTGATAAAGCTTATAAACCTGCCATAGACCTTATAGCCTCACTCGATAACGAGTGATTAGAGAACACTGCCCTCTACTAGAGCAAGGGAGTTTTGTTTTAGTAATTCCCGGGGAGCAAGATCACTACACCCTGGCTTGCTAACTCTTCTCTTAGCCTCTTAATTGCCTGCTCTTTTGCTTTAGCTTCTATCTCGACTGTGATATCGAGATCTTTCCAGACTGCAGGGAAATCGACGATATCGATATAATCATGATGATACTGCTGTCCAGGATTATCCCATCCCTCTTTCGGGCTCGAGATGTGGAAGAGTGGTTCCCGGTTCCAGGTTTTGAGGGCAAGTATCGTTGCTTGTGTGATCGTAAGTTCATCAGAGAGGCAACGATGATGATGGACATCATAGACGAGCGGAATCTTGAGTTCTTTGCAGAGGGGATAAAGATCTGATACAGAGTAGTTCCGGTCGTCATTCTCCAGGGTAATACGGGAACGGACTCTGGCGGGAAGCAGATCGAGTTGTTTCTTTAATCTTCTGAGAGCTGCAGGCCTGTCACCATAGACTCCACCAGCGTGAATATTGATAACATCAGCCCCAACATATTCCGCGATCTCAGCCTGATAATCAAGCTCGGCCAGAGAGGATTTCAGCACTTCGGGATGAGGGGTTGAGAGAACTATGAACTGATCCGGATGAAAGGATGTTCTGATATTATGCTTTTCATTGAACTGTCGGCATTCGCGATAGACTTTCATTATTTTTCTGTGTTGCGGGAGGTCATGTAACCGGTAACCTGCAACAGGATGAGTGCGTAAGGGATTGACCTGGCTCTGGATCCTGAAATCACCGATACCGTTATCGAGGCAATAGTTAAGGCCCTCTTGCAGTGAGAGGGCATTATGCAGACAGATATCACCGAGGAGTTGTAACTGTTCTTCTCTGCCAAGAGTTGAGAGCCGTCTGGCTGTAGTTGTTCTGAATTTAATCGGTTCGTCCCGGAAAATACAACAAAGCCCGAGTCTGATCATTTCTTCAGATTCCGGGTCCTGATCATCTCGGCAGTAATACTGACAGCTATCTCGTAAGGGGTCTGAGAGCCTATACTCAGACCAACAGGGGAGTGAACCCTGGCCAGTTCTTCTTCACTGAAGCCCTGTTGCAATAATCTGGTAAAAGTATCGGCTGTCTTCTTTTTGCTCCCGATCATTCCCAGATAGAAGGAGCGACGTTTCAGGCAATATTCCAGCACCTGTTTGTCATGCACATGCCCGTGGGTCATAATAACGATATAAGAACGGCTATCGAAATCGATAACTGTTTCGAGATCGTTATAGTCGCTATAGATCAGTTTACAGGGAACGGGGAAATCTTCTGTTCTGAGAATCTCTTTCCTGTTATCTATGACAGTAACCTGGAAGCTGGCCAGATGTGCCAGATGGGCGAGTGCTTTCCCGCAGTGCCCGCCGCCGATAATAAAGAGTCTGGAGGAGGAGAAGAGCGGTTCGATCAGTATCTCAACCCGGCCGCCACAGATCATAGCGGTAGCGATCGTATCATCATCCAGAGGCATACCCTCTTCGTCGAGATCGAATTTCCAGAGGATAGCTCTCTCCGGCCGCTCGGACCTGATCATATCTATAACCCTGTGTTCCAGGTTACCACCCCCGATATTCCCGAAGGGATTACCGGTCTCCGGTACGGCAAGATGCATACCTGCCCGTGCAGGGGTGGAGCCGTCAGTATCAGTTATTATGGCCTGCCAGACAGATTTTCCGCTCTCCAGAAAGCCCTGAAGTTGTCTGTAATATTCCTGATGGTCAAACACTTTACAATAAATCCTCAGAATAATTAACATTCCTGATTACATTAGGATCGGAGACGATTACCTCATATCGTTCGAAATCGGCGTGGGCAATAATAGATCTCAATCCCTGTACTGTGTGATTATCCGATAGATCCAGTGTATCGGGGATAATGATCGGATGGCCCTTTTTCTCATTATATACCGGGTTAACTATCCTATCCGGATATTGCCAGAAAGATTCTATGAGGAGTTGTATCGTTTCTGCTTTGACGAGTGGATGATCTACCGGCCAGATCAACCAGCCGAGTGC
>CAZBDV010000035.1:0-24753 GCA_964490765.1 uncultured Candidatus Cloacimonadota bacterium
TTGTCATATTCTTTATTTTCGAGATAGGCGGAGCCGATGTTTCCCATAATAAAGGCGGAATCAGGGATAAATTCCAGTGCTCTTTTGAAATAGAAGATTCCCCGTTCGGACTCGTTAATGTTGAGATAAAAAATCCCGATAAGGTTATAGCACATAGCGATCAACTTTTTATCGCCGGTATTGATGCTGTTCTCCAGAGCACGATAATAACAGGTAAGAGAGTTCTCTTCTTTATCACTTGCGCTGTAGAGAAAAGCCATCAAAACGTTATGATAAGTGCGAGTAAAGTCATTGTCATACTGTTTCAATATCTTCGAGGATCTCTCAACAAGTTTACTTAGTTTCTGGGGATCTCGTTTATCTTTGAGAACTGCTCCCAGGTCAAAGAGATTTCTTAAGCGTTTTATTATTAGATCATCCATTAATCCCCCTTTCTAATCGGCACAAAAAAATAGTTCGGATTATAATTTGTCAAGCAGATTGTATCAAATTGAAACCTGTCTCGAAATGTGTGTGCAGAAACGAGACGGTGTTCATTTCTGTATCACTCCTGAAAAATGCCTAACTCGATATTTTGCCGTATGATACCCTATCGAAGGGAGTTTGGCATATAAATTGCGTTAGTATATGATAAAAAAACGGAGGATATATGAAACGTAAAACAATAGTAGCAGCATTATTCTATATAATTATTCTGAGCTTATATGCTCAAAGTGTTCCTGATACTCTATGGACAGCGAGCTGGGATGGGGGAAACCATGACCAGGCTTACAGTGTCCAGCAGACCAGCGATGGTGGATACATTCTGGTCGGCAGGTCAAATGCCAGCAACGATCAACCTGCTTATTATGCCTGGTTGATCAAAACAGATGCCAATGGGGTAATGGAATGGGATATGACTTATGGTGATACTTACATCGATGAAGCCTATGTCGTAAAAGAGACAAGCGATGGTGGTTTTATAATCGGAGGTATGAGTACCGCTTACGGTTGGGCTGGAGAAGGCTGGCTGATAAGAACAGACAGTAACGGCAACATTATCTGGGATAACGGTTTCCATGCTGAAGGCTCAACCACAGCCGATTGGGATTACATCTTTGATGTTATAGAAACAGATGATGGTGGCTTTATTGCCTGTGGTTATTGTGGTATGTCAGGTTATTCTTATCTTGGCTGGGTTTTAAAGGTTGATTCTCAGGGTGACATTGTCTGGAATAATACATTTGGTACTCAATATTGGGATAGATTTTATTCAATAGCTAACGCCGATGATGGGGGATATTACCTTGCAGGATATACGCACGTGGAATACAACGGTGTAATCAAGAATGATGGCTGGTTGATGAAGGTCGATGCAGTCGGGGATTCACTCTGGTCTCAGAGTTATGGATATCCCGATCATGATATGTTCAGAGATATGACTGTAACTGACGACGGTTACATCTATCTGGCAGGTGAAACGGAACTGGACGGGAATTCGGGTTATAATGCCTGGTTAGTAAAAACCGATCTGACGGGTGAACTGATCTGGGAACAGACATATGGCTCCGGTGCTTTCGAAGCCATAGCTCAGACTACTGAAGGAAACCTCGTTATGGCTGGTATGAGAAACTATCCGGAGACTCAATATGATGGACGCATTATGAAAGCAGATCCGGATGGCAATGTTATCTGGGACCATATCCAGACAGGGAGTAATCTGGATGATATGTTTCACGATATAGAACAGACAGATGATGGTGGATATATTTGTGCCGGAAGATATAACTGGGGAGAATACTGGTTAGTCAAATACGATTCTGACCTTAATCTATTATCCGAATTCACAGAAACGTTCGATAATGTAGATCCCCCTGATTTACCAGGAGACTGGATCGGCATAGTCGATGTACTCATATCGAATACCATTGCAGAGATCAGCACCTCAGCACACGCTGCCGCTCCGAGTCAACCCAACGCGGTCCTGATAATGAACGGCTTGGATGGCAGCAATGGACAGCTCGATGCCAATGCATTTGTTGCACTGGTTTCTCCTGAGGTTGAGATAAGCGGATACGGAGCAACAGTAAACTTCTGGGCTCAAGGAGGAAATGAACTGGTTGCCGGTGTTATGACTGATCCGGAGGACATCAATACATTCACACCTGTCGAAACGTTCGATCTGGATTACACTTTTACAGAGTACAGTTTCGACATCGACACTCCGGGTGATGTCCACATCGTGTTTAAACATGCCAACACATCAGTCTGTCAGGTTCTCTTTGTAGATAGTGTTGAGTTATATCAATTAGCTCCTCATTTAGCCGTAGATAATGAATCTCTCCAGTACTATGCTGTTACAAACAACACGACTGCATACAAGACATTGACATTGATAAATGATGGGTACAATGAACTAGTAATTAATCAGGGTGATATAACAATCAGTGGCGATGATGCATCAGAATTTGTCCTGACAGAGCCTGATTATCCCATAGAGATCCCGGAAAATACCAGTTATGAGATCGAAATATGCTTTACACCATCAAGTGAAGGAGAAAAAAATGCTGTCCTTTCGATAGAGCATAACGGCAGCAATACCCCGGTATATCTATCACTTGATGGAAAAGCTTATCCGGAAGAGACGATACTACTGCAGACATTTGATGATGTAGAACCACCGGCTTTGCCAGATGAGTGGATTGGTATTGTAGATGTACTGATATCCAACACAATAGCGGAGATCAAGACAACAAACCATGCCCTGGCTCCCAGTCAACCTAATGCAGTTTTATTGATGAATGGCCTGGATGGGAGTAATGGTCAGCTTGATCCGGATGCCTTTGTCGCGCTTGCTACCCCGGAAGTGGAGATCGAACAAAACGGCTGTATCGTAACCTTCTGGGCTCAAGGAAACGATTCACTAGTTGCAGGATATATGTCCGATCCGGAAGACTCTGCAACATTTGTGCCGGTTGAAACATACGAGTTAAGCAGTCAGTTCACAGAATATTCATTTGATATTGAGACTCCCGGCAATACTCGTGTTGTTTTCAAGCATGCCAATAACTCAGTCTGTCAGGTTCTGTTCGTTGACCAGATCGACATCTATCAGGTATCATATCCGGAAATAACAGTTAATCCCGCTGATTTTGAGGTCGATATTGATTATGGTGATGTTATAACCTTGCCTCTTACAATCAGTAACGAAGGTAATGGAGAGCTGGAATATGCAATATCTGTTGTTGAGGGAGAATATAACAGGCCGGATTATAGCAGATTTGTTATCGAATCACCACTGAGTGTCGATCATAGTGGATACTCCGGTCGAGTTAATGGATTGAACGAAATTCAGGCAGGAAAGGAGATCTCTCATTCTCTGGAATCAAGAAGAGAGACAAGAAGAACAGCACAGAGAGAGAGCAGGATCAGTTACAATCGTGAACAGATCGAGATCCACCATGACAGCGGATACAACGATGACGGTATTGGCACCAATGGAATTGCCAGCTGGATCTCAGCAGTCAGGTTCACGGCTGATGAACTGGCAAATTATTATGGCAATTATGAGATCGTTGGTATCAAGTCTCACATTCGCGATCCCCAATTTACCAATGTAACTGTAAGGGTCTGGGAAGGTGGAACCCTGGGTGATCCAGGTATCGAAGTATATACTTATGATGTGACTGATGAACTGACGGTTGATGACTGGTCGACTCACGTGCTCACCACTCCGATCCAGTTATTAGAAGGTAATGAATACTGGTTGGGCTATTCGATCGATGCTACAGGTGATCATCCTGCCAGTGTTGATCAGGGTCCATTAGTAGATGGTAAGGGTGGATGGATGCATCTGAACAATAACTGGCAGGAACTACCGGACGTAAATCCGGCTCTCGATTTTAACTGGTGTATAAGGGGATTGATAGATGAATATACTGAACCGTGGCTTTCTGCTTCTCCAGTTAACGGTACAGTCCCTGCCGGAGAAAGTTCTGTTGTTGATATAACATTCAGAGCTACTGATGTTCTTCCCGGTACTACATACACAGCAGACCTTGTCATTGCGAATAATGCGGGTGTTCCTGAAATTGTTCCGGTAACGATGAATGTCGGGGAAGAGCCGATAATACCACCTCTGAACTTATCTGCTCAAATAGTGGACATTAACAACGTACAGCTGGAATGGGAACATAGTGGAGTACGTGCTCTCACTGGGTTCTATGTTTATATGAACAGTGAGTGTGTTGCTGTGATCGATGATCCGGCAACCACCGAACACTCGATCGAGGGGTTAGATGGTGGTGAATACAGTTTCTATGTTACCGCTCTGTATAATGATGAAACAGAATCCGAACCATCGAACAGTGTTGATATCATTGTCGAGCTTGTTCCCCCATTGAATTTCCAGGCCCAGGTAGAGGATAACAACAATGTGCATTGTAGCTGGGAAGCACCCGGAGGTGGATCTAATATTACCCTGTACCGTATATACCGCAACAGTGAGCTGGCAGGAGAGGAAACTGCAACTCAATTTGTCGATACTGATGTTCCCAGTGGGACTCATACATATTACGCTACTGCACTCTATAATGAAGAGTTCGAAAGCGAATCTTCTGATGAAATTGAAATCGAGATCTTCAGCAGCGTAGAAGATAATATCCTTCCTGCTGTAACAGAGTTATGCGGTAACTATCCTAACCCCTTCAATCCAGAAACAACGATCTCTTTCGCGTTGAAGAGAGATTCTCATGTTACTATAGAGATCTTTAACATCAAAGGTGGAAAAGTCCGTACTCTGGTTAACGGAGATCTCCCTGCAGCCTATCATAACGTAGTCTGGGATGGCAGGGATAACCGTGGCCGGTCGGTTTCGAGCGGTATTTTCTTCTATCGAATGAGGACAGATGAATACCAGAGTGTGAAGAAGATGATAATGATGAAGTAGAATCCACTCCTTACAGTTAACAGAGGCAACCTGAAGGTTGCCTCTGCTTGTTTTTTCTGCTTCCTTTGAATGATTAAAGAAGTGAGACTGCTCTTTATTGTATTCTTCCCGAAAGTAGAATAGATTTACAGGGTGGAATAAAGCAGGAATCATAGCGCGTCTTTGCGTGTAAGGCAGGCAATATTGTTACCTGCATTCTTGTATCGTACCAGCCTGAAAAATCTTTAATTATTTCCTTGCTATTTTGAATGTATTAAGTTACTTGTTCTTTTGTGTATTATCGTTAGATGATGCTGGTGTTTATAGAATGTCAACCCGAGTCTATAAAAGAATTTCAGGGGAAGATGTTCATACTACGATGTTTCTGAAGTATACTGGTAAGAATCGATAATGCAACGAAAGACAAGGAGCAGGATTATGGAGATTGGAGGTATTGGTTATATAATACTGGCTGTTCTGGTAGGCTGGTTCTGGACAACTAAGGGAAGAAGTTTCTGGTTTGGTTTATTGTGGAGTATTGTTCTCACTCCGCTCATTAGTTTTATCATCGGATTGTTTTTGAGGAGAAAATAATCTAAGAGAGAAAAAGAGACAATCTTGAGTGGAGTGATCATAGAATAACTCCACTCTTTTTTAAATCAGCTAATCGGGGCAATAAATTATTACTTGACAAAATAATCAATTTCATAGAAAAAAATCATACATATCAGGATGTAGTTACAGCATAATAATGAGTATATGACTAACTGATGTGTTAAGAGTGGGGATACAAACGGTTAAATGTCGTTGAAAGGTTCTTTACTCCGTTGTTAACATAATTACTTTTTTTGATCTAATTTGTTGCAGGTAAGCTACTTGCTGAGAGGGTAGTATGAAAGCGACTATCTTTGGTTTCTATTAGCATATCTATTGTATGCAATTGCTCTAAGTTGACGATGATATTTCCAATGCTATCAGTTAAGTAAAACGGGTATGTTTAAATTCCGGCCCTGTATCTTATTTTTTTTTCTGCAGGGTGGCCTTTAATCAGAAAATTATCTATGGAGGATGATTATGAAGTATTTAATAATTCTATTTATAGTAACAGCTTTTTGTATGAATCTAGTAGCACAGACGTCAATACCACCTTCAGCGGGAAATGGTTCGGAAGAGCATCCTTACCAGATAGCTAATCTGAATAATCTATATTGGATAGCAGCGAGCAGTGCTCGTTGGGGATTTCATTTTATTCAGACATCCGATATTGATGCCTCAGAAACAGCAAACTGGTTTGACGGGTCAGGCTGGAACAGGATAGGAACCTCTACAGCCTATTTTACAGGAACTTATAACGGTCAGGATCATATCATCAGTGGGTTGCGGATTAACCGATCCGGCACTGATGATATAGGGCTCTTCGGTTATATTGTAGAGGCAGTTATAGAGAATTTAGGGCTGACCTTTGTAAACGTTACCGGACGAGATAATGTAGGTGCCCTTGTGGGCCTTGCAGGAGACGGAAGCCTGGTCAATAACTGTTATAGTACAGGTATTATTAAAGGCCGTAATCTTGTCGGCGGCCTTGTAGGTCAGAACCTTAGTGTCACTATGAACAGTTACAGTCTGGCAGATGTAATCGGAACTAATGATCGAATAGGGGGCCTGGTAGGTGCAAACTGGGGTGATTCCCTGATAATGTATAGTTATAGTGCTGGTACTGTGAGTGGATATACTTACGTTGGGGGGTTAGTAGGAATAAACTCAGTAGGTAATCTCGTAAGTAACTCCTACAGTCATGCAGTTGTGCAGGGAATCAATTATGTCGGTGGTTTATCAGGGTCTGTTAACCGTTCAAGAATAGAATACTCATACTCTACCGGCTCGGTCAGCGGTTCCAATGCTGGTGGCCTGACAGGAACTATCTATGATGCAGGCGAAGGTTTTGCAGATGTAGTAAACTACTGGAATATAGAGACTTCCGGACAAGCAAACAGTTCTATGGGAGAAGGTAGAACAACGGATCATATGACCTATCCCTACTCTGCGCATTCATTTTTCGAGTGGGATTTTGTTGATATCTGGGCGGCGGATATGGGTTATGATGTCAACTGGGGATATCCCTATCTACGCGATGATATTACTGTTGCAGTAGATAATGAACTCATTGCAGTAACACCCCCAATAACTGTCTCCAATTACCCCAATCCCTTCAATCCGGAGACAACGATAGCCTTTAGTCTATCCCGAGATACTGCGAGCCTGTCATTGTATATCTATAACAGTCGTGGCCAGCTTATAAGAAAACTCATAACAGAAACTCCCTGCACGCAGGGGGAGTATCAGGTTGTATGGGATGGCAAGAACTATGCCGGTAAGTCAGTAGCATCAGGTTTATATTTCTACAGGGTATCAACCCCGGAGAACAATAAAACCAGTAAGATGCTATTGCTGAAATAACTAAGGATTGGAACTGCCGACAGATAACTAAAAGAGAGATATAAGAGAGAGCGAAGAGAAGCGGTTGAGAGGAGATTACTATTGTAACCGATATGAAGGGTAAACCTATTCTGGTGATAATATCAGATCTGTAATTCTTCTCTCCCTATCTTCCGAAGGGACTTATTGAAAACCTCGGGGAACTTCTGCGGGTTTTTCACCGTGTCATACAGGACCACTTTGCCAAAACAGTCATGTATCACACCCCAGATATCGTTACCCAGCGAATACAATCTGAATTGCTGTAGTCTGGGGATCTCTTCAGGTTGCTGATTTTCAGTGTGTGAACACATCCAGTAGTCCCTGATATTTTGTTCCAGCTGTTCTGAACCGTTGATTTCGTGCTCGCGAATCTTTCTGACCGTTTCTCGAAATTGGGCCATCGTGTTATGGAAATCATTATTCAGGTATTGCCAGCTGAAGTTAACGAGACCGATATTCCTGGGTCCTTTATGGATAGCTCTGGATATCACTCCTTCAGCGTTGTTGCAGTATTTGACTGCCAGGCCCTCACCTGCAAAACAGAGATAGAACTGCTCTTCAAGGGATAATTTATGGAAATCGATGCTGCGAAACAGAACATCCATACCCACATGGTATGTTTCATGAGCTATAGTCGAACCAAGAATCTCCCGGGAGAGCTCGTCTTTGACCAGTGTACCTTTGAGCAGCTTTTCAGAAACCTGTAGCATCGGAATAATGCTGGAATAGTCTATGGATAGAGAGTACTGCCCGATTTTATGCTGCATCTCTGTGTCACTCAGCTTGCTCCCTCTGTATGCTAGATTAAAATATACTGCAGTAGTAGAATCAGATCAGAATAATCGGCTGGTGAGTTCATAGTTCTCCACTCAATTTTTTCTGACAAAAACTCGAAAGGTCGATACTGTCAAGGGGAGAGACATCTCGACAGAAACGAATTGCTTCAGAAAGAATCAGGACTCTAGAGTTCCTTTCCCAATATCAGTGTCGATTTGTTGTTAGCCCGACCGTTCAGGCCTTTGAGTAATTCTGTCCTCAATAAAAATTTTTGTGATGCATATATAATAGAGAAGCATTTTTCCCCTCTCAAATTCTTGTGAGTCATAACCTGAGAAAGAGAGGTCAGAGCTTCTGAGAAGAGGGAGGTAATAAGAGCTGAGTGCAAGAGGGTAACTGAAGAAGACACCTCTTGAGAGTTGAAGAAATTATAATGAAAAGATATTACACGTTCGTTAATTAGAACGTGAAGGAGGGAATTATGAAGTTTACAGGATTACTGATGGTAATTTTGTTAATAGCCGTTAACCTGATTTCCCAGACTGCATTAGAGCCTGAAGTCGGCACAGGGACGGAGGAGAATCCGTATCATATAAATTCTCTGGGAAATCTCTACTGGATAGCGGCCAGTAATGAGGAGGTATCTGAACCAGAACAATCAATACGCTGGGCTAGTCATTATATTCAGACAGCCGATATTGAAGCCCAGGATACCGTCAACTGGTTTAACGGGAAAGGTTGGACCCCGATTGGTAACAGCTGGGAAGAACCTTTCTCGGGTACATATGATGGGGGGTGGCATACAATTGATAACCTGTTTATCAATCGGCCGGATGAGGTGAATGTAGCACTGTTCGGATATACGGCCGGAATGGTGACAGTGGCTAAACTGGGTCTGACTAATGTCAATATAACCGGATATGAAGCAGTCGGAGCAATAGTAGGGATCTGCATGGACCATCTGGACATCATCAACTCCTTTTCTACTGGAAGTGTTAACGGTGTAGAACGTGTAGGGGGGGTGGTAGGGGATCTGAGAGCTTCTTACATAATCAACTGCAGCAGCAGTGTCATAATCTATGGTACAGATAGTGTCGGGGGGTTGACAGGTAGTATTGCTAAATCTCTTGTTAAAAGATCCTGCAGCAAGGGTGAGATAATCGGAGGAACGAGGACAGGTGGCCTTGTCGGTACCATTAACCAGTCCGGTGTAATCGACTGTTTCAGCCGAGTTGCAGTTAGAGGTTCGCATAGTGTTGGTGGCCTGGTGGGAATTCTCGATCTGGGATCTATTGAAAATTCCTACTCTTCAGGCGTTGTAGTTGCTGATTATGATTTTGGTGGATTGATCGGGGAGTTGTTTTCCATTTCATACCTTGTTGAAAACTCCTATTGGGACATCGAGAGCTCCGGGATATCAGTGAGTCCAGCAGGTGAAGGACGAACCACAGAAGAGATGACCTATCCTTATGCTGGCAATACCTATGTGGATTGGGATTTTGAAGAGATCTGGATGAGTGATGAATCTCAGAGCATCAATGACGGATATCCATACCTGCAGGATGTAGTCCTCTCTGCCGATGACATCTCTCAACCGGTTGTTTCCTCCTTAACTCTTCGTAACTATCCGAATCCCTTTAATCCCGAAACAACTGTCATATTTACGCTATCCAGGCAGGTTTCGCATCTGAAGCTGAAGATCATTAACAGCCGGGGCCGGCTTGTCAGAATTCTGATAGCGGGAAGACCTCATAATGAGGGTGAATACCGGATTGCGTGGGATGGTAAAAACGAGTCTGGCGAACAGGTAGGATCAGGGGTTTACTACTGCCTGCTGACTACTCCGGACTTCGTAGCTGCCAAAAAGATGTTGCTCATAAAGTAGATATTATGAGGAGGTGCAAGATTACTTAAAGTTTAATAGAACAGTAAACGAGTTGAAACGAAGAAAGAGATACATAAAGGAATACGAGAGAAGTATGAGTGGATATAAAAAAACATGTAACAGATGATATCACTTCAATAATATCATCTTACGGGTAGCGCTATAACTGTTAGTAATCAACCTGTAGAAATAGATACCACTGCCGATTTTAATACCGGTTTCTTCATTAGTATTCCAGATTATCTGATGCGTTCCCCTGTTAAAGTTATTGCTAACCAGGTTACTGACTTTCTGTCCGTTGAGGTTATATACTGTTATAGAAACGGGGCTCGGCTCACTAATGGTAAACTCAATAGTGGTCTCCGGATTGAAAGGATTAGGGAAATTAGTAACGAGATAGGCATCTGCTGTAATCTCGTAATCCTGATCAGCTTCAGTAGGAAACCAGAGTAATCCGGCAAACTCAGGATAGTCGATAAAGGGGTTTCTGTTCTGCTGATAGTCGTAATAGATAATATTGTTACGGGTTCGTTCAAACTCATCTGGAGGGTCATTGATATGCCATTCATAGAGAGTGGATAATACACCGTGGTATGGTTCATTATTGGGAGATGAGGGGGCATAATCTACCAGTTCGAGATCCGGATCACCACTAATCCCTTCATATCGGACTGCCATGTAGAAGATCATTCTGGCAACATCACCTTTATCCTCATCCCTTGGCTCCCAGGTATATGCCGTATGGTAACAACCTGTCGGTCCGTCAGGATCAATATACTCCACTCCTCCATTGTCGAAATCCTTGTTACCCCTGGCTGAATTAACAGATATATCAGAGGGTCGGATATGATGAACATCTGTTCCAGCACCCATGGCAGTTCCGAAGTCACCATGCGACACAGCCCAGACGTGTTCTCTGTTCCAACCATTGCCAAAGTTATATTCCTGAGCAGCATCTACCGACCAGCCAGTATAGATCAGAATAACATTATCCGAATTATCCGGATCTCTATCAGTCTCTTTTAGTATATCCCAGGTAGATGAATATGAAAACTGCACATGATCCTTTATAATGTCATTTAGTGCCGCTTTTAAATCTTTGCCTGTCAATCCCTCTGTGGCATCATAATAACCTTCGGGTACTTCTGCAGTGAGTTTAGCAGAGCAGAGTAACAGAACAACAGCTAGATAACGTAACATTAGTTTCATTCTCCCAAATGACCTTTATTGGATGTGACAATTTATGTCCATTGATTTTTGTCTCTGTATCGGATGCGTTCTTCTGTTTACTTTGGAATCAGGAGCTTATCGTTTCCCTGACTTGAGTATCTGGTAGCTTGCAAAGTCCGATGAAATAGTTTGACAGAGCTAACAGGATTTGTAAATAGTAGATAAGATTGATATTTGTTTATTGATTACTTGCTCATTACTGCATGATACCGGCAAATATCATCTTTTCAGCGAATAAGGAGGAATATATGAGGAGCATTATATCGATATTAATTTTCATTCTCTCAATAGGAATGTTGTTGATCTCCTGCAGCGACAGTACCGAGCCAGAAACTTCTGTTGCCCTGCCTTCATTCAATCCACCTGGTGGGACTTACAGCACCGCTGTATCAGTCACTATATCCTGTGCTACACAGGGAGCAGTAATCAGATATACAATCGATGGGAATGATCCGACTGAGCAGTCATCATTATACACGGAACCAATAGTTGTAGATAGGAGTAAGATTCTCAAAGCACGAGGATACAAGGATAACCGTGAGCCCAGTCAGGTCGCTACTGCGCATTATACCATAACTGATACCCTTCCCGCTCCGGAGCTTGTTTTTGTTGAAGGGGGCTCATTTGAGGTCACTGATAACTATGAAGTAACTCTCTCCTCCTACAGAATAGGTAAATTTGAAGTTACGCAGGAAGAGTATGAGGCTGTTATGGGAACTAACCCCTCTTATTTCCAGAATAACCCGGGTAATCCAGTTGAGAAAGTTTCCTGGTTCGATGCAGTAGAATACTGTAACCGACTCAGCATCAAGAAGAATCTGACACCTGTGTACAGTTACAGTATTTACGGAACAAATCCGGCAAGCTGGCCACCTGGCTGGAATACTAGTAGTGCGAATAGCAACAATGTTAACTGTGACTGGTCGGCAGATGGTTATCGGCTTCCTACAGAGATGGAATGGGAGTTTGCAGCAAGAGGAGGTGTGACTGCTCTTAATGGAGGAACACATAATGATCAGTGGGCCGGGACAGATGTAGAATCGGAATTATATGAATATGCCTGGTATATTGCCAATTCAGAGGAAACAACACATCCGGCAGGCATCAAACTGCCAAACGAGCTGGGGCAGTATGATATGAGCGGCAACGTCTGGAACTGGATCTGGGATATTCATGGATTGTATCCTGGAGGCTCTCATACTGATCCTACAGGTCCGACAAGCGGTTCAAGACGGATCATAAGGGGTGGCAGCTGGTATGATAGTGCCAACCACTGTGCTGTTTCGCACCGTAATTATCTATATCCCTTGACCCATAATGATAATATTGGTTTCCGGGTATGCAGGATCGCTCTTTGAAGCGTTGTCAGATATTACCCCTGTCAGCAGCAGCCAGATTACATCAATGACTGAAGATTACTGTTTCCCCTGGAGAGAGTAGAGTATTTTCCTCATTCTGCCAATTATTCTAATTGCCTGCTACAGGTTGCTTTTTGCTCATCCTGCTTCACATAGGTCTTTATCTTCAGGATGTGGATAGTAACACCCATACCGATTAAAAGAAGGATGATTCTCACATACCATTTCTCAGCGGGAACAGCAATCAGGGCCGAACTGGCCAGTGTAACCCATAATACCGTTAAGATCCCAATCTTCAACTCGAATGGGATGCCCTCTCTATCTCTGTATCTCCGGAGATATTCTCCGAAAACCGGATTGGTGTGTAACCATTGATAGAGTTTCCGGGAACTTCTGGCAAAACAGAAAGCAGAGAGTAAAAGAAACGGGGTGGTTGGTAGTAAAGGTAATATTATACCAACCACACCCAGAGATAGTGACAACAATCCGATAAGGATGTAAAAAGTCCTCGTCATTCCATTGAGAGCTTTATTCAATCTTTTCATAGATACCTTGCTTTCTTACTGATGAATTTTCTTCCGCTTCCTTTACTACTGTAAGGAGGGGGATCTGTTATCACACTTTTCACCATCATACTATTATTTAACAGCTTCTTCCAGGGATATACCAAGAGCTTGAGCTACGCCCTTTCCGTAATCAGGATTCACTTTATAACAATTTCCGATATGTCTTTTCTTGATGAAATCGGGTGCATCACCCATATTACGGGCAGTGTTTTCGTATAGAACCTGCTGCTGATCCGGTGACATCAGTTTGTAGAGTGCTCGTGGCTGAGAATAAAAATCATTGTCATCTTCACGGTGATTATAGCGATAGCCATCTCCCTGCAGCTTGATTGGTGGTTCCATATATTCAGGCTGCTCATCCCATTCATGATAACTATTTGGTTTATAGCTTATCCTGCTTCCCTGATTACCGTCAACTCTCATCTGTCCATCCCTATGATAACTATGAACTGGAGAACGTGGCTTATTAACAGGTATCTGATGATGGTTAACACCTAGTCGATAACGTTGAGCGTCTCCGTAGGAGAACAACCTGGCCTGTAATAGACGATCGGGAGAAAAGCCAATTCCAGGTACTATATTGGCGGGTGTAAAAGCAGCTTGCTCAACGTCCTGGAAGTAATTCTCAGGATTGCGGTTCAATTCGAGAATGCCAACGTCCATCAGTGGATACTCTTTATGGGGCCAGACTTTGGTGATATCGAATGGATTGAATGGACTCTTCTCTGCCTGCTCTTCGGTCATGATCTGAATAGACATTTTCCACTTAGGGAAATCTTTACCTTCAATACTCTCATAAAGATCACGTTGATGACTCTCTCGATCTTTGCTGATAATTGCTTCGGCTTCTTCGTCGGTCAGGTTCTTAATACCCTGCTGGGTATGAAAATGGAATTTAACCCAGACCATCTCGTTTTTCTCATTATACAATGAGAAGGTATGGCATCCGTAACCATTCATATGACGATAAGAATAGGGAATACCCCTGTCGCTCATTGTAATTGTAACCTGATGAATAGCTTCCGGTAACGAAGACCAGAAATCCCAATTGTTTCTGGGACTACGCATATTAGTTCTGGGGTCACGTTTAATTGCATGGTTTAAATCAGAGAATTTAAGAGGATCTCTTATGAAGAATACAGGAGTATTGTTTCCAGCCAGATCCCAGTTACCCTCTTCAGTATAAAACTTCATAGCAAACCCGCGGATATCTCTCTCTGCATCTGCAGCACCTCTCTCGCCAGCTACAGTTGAGAAACGAACAAAAACTTCTGTCTTTTTACCAATCTCTGAGAACACCTTCGCTTTGGTGTATCTGGTAATGTCGTGTGTTACTTCGAATATGCCGAAAGCTCCGGATCCTTTGGCATGCATCCTTCTCTCAGGAATCACTTCTCGATCAAAATGACCCAGCTTCTCGTGTAACCAAATATCCTGGAATAATATCGGTCCTCGAGGACCAACGGTTAATACATTTTCATCATCTGTTACTGGTGCTCCGGCAACAGTAGTTAGTTTTGGTTTTTTCTTCTCATCCATCTTCTACTCCTTTTCTTTTCTTATTTCCAACATCTTGCAGGAGGTATGCTTTACAGATATCACTAACCTCCATGCGATTTGATTTTACCTGTCTGTATTTATCATTAACCCGGAGAATCTGAAGCTTATCAAATCCTTCCTGCAAAAAATCTCTGAACATAATACAACGGACAGATTGATAGCTCTGTTATTTCTCACAGCTAAACATCAAAACAGATATCACTACTGTCCAGATTAACGATTTCTTGAATGCTCAGTCAGATAGATCTATGAGATTGTATACCCTGTATCGAAAAAGATTCAAAACTTAAGCCTCAATCCCCTGACAACCTCATCTCCTTTCGGATGTTCTAAGCTGCTCGTTTGATAGCTAATATTGTCTATCTCTGAGAGGTTGTTGTCAGGCCGGTTTTCCTGCGCTGCTCGTATGAATTCATCCAGCATTTTTGCTTATTATACTTCGTTCAATGGAGTACAATTTCCAGACTTATAATCACCACTATATTCTTACTAATCAAATTATTAGTATCGGTATGTCAAGTATGATCTTGCCAGTACTATTAATCAGCAAAGCTGGAGAGGGAGGTAAATAGATAGGGGGAAGAGGTGCAGAAGATTGTCAATATATGCTGTTCTTCAAGAGTTAACTAATGGAATTGCTTGAAAAATTGCTTTACAAGAATGATTCTCCCGGGCAATATGAAGTTATTAAATGATTGAAGTTGAACTGGAGGTTAAATGCATATTTTTCTGCCGGAGTTTATTGTTGAGAATGCAAAGGATAAGAATTACGCAGGGAAGATTGAGGCATCTGTTCTGTCGGTGGATCTGAACGGTTTTGACAGTCTTATCAATAATTTGCTTAAATCTCCTGACAATGAAACAGACAGCATTTTCGAAGTAATGAATTATGTCTTTACTCCTCTGATTGAAGTGATCAGAAATCATGGTGGGTTGATTGCTGTTCTAACAAGTAATTCTCTTACTGCAATCTTTCCGGGCAATAATAAAAGTGGTGCTATTAATGCTGCAATCCAAATCAGAGATTTTTTAAGAAAGATCAGCAGAAGTATTAAGGAGTTTGGCTATCATAGCATTTCAGCGAATATCTTTATGGTCAACGGGTGTGTCGAATGGTTTGTGCTCCCGGGAGATCATGAGACTGTTTATTGGTTTACTGGTCCGGCTATGGAAAAATTGGTGCTCGCACGTAGTAATCCCCGGTTGAACCAGATTGTAATGGGGAAAAATATGCTTGATAATACGAAACTACAGGTGAAACGGATCAATCGTGAGTTTTGTATTCTTGAAGAAGCGGAGATAACTGAAGAACCCAATCTCAAAGAAAACAGCCGACTTGTCAGGAACAGTTCAATATTTGCGTTGATTCGTGACCTGGAAGACAAAGGGAAAATCCAGAACAAGCTCTGTTGTTATATAAATCTCAGTATGTTAATTGAAGATCATCTAAATACAATATTGAGTCTATGTGCTCAATATAGAGGGTTTTTAAGCAGAGTAGATCCTGTCGATAAGGGATGGAGTGCGTTGATGCTATTTGATGTAGATGAGCATAACGACAAAAAGAGAGCAAGAGTAGTAAACCTGGCTATGCAATTACAGGTTCTCTGCAAAGAAAATATTCGTATTAGCCTGACTTCTGGTAAGGTATATTCCGGTATAATAGAAACACAACAATACAGTAATGTTGTCACAGCAGGACTTCCCGTCGATTTGGCAGAACGCTTGATGAAGAAAGCCGGCTGGGGTGAGATATGGTGCGATGGCAATGTTCATAAATTAGCGGAAGTATTACTGGATACTGAAGAAGTTGAACTGCTGAGATTGGAGGAGGATAGTGAAGAGATTGAAGTGTGGCGATTATATCGCAGTAATGAAAGAAAAGAATTTTCTCATTATTTGACGGACTTTATCGGGAGAAACGATGAACTTGAGAAGTTGGAGCGATCATGTAATCCATTATGGGAAGGTGAAAATGCTGGAATAACTTATATCTATGGAGAAGCAGGCCAAGGTAAATCACGCCTTGTTCACCAATTTAAGCAGATGCTCGGCAATAGAGTAGAGTTTTTCTTTTTGATAACAGACTCTATGCAACAGACCCCTTTGAATCCCTTTTCAAACTGGATAAAATCTCAGTTTACCAGTAAAATAGCCAGAAGTCTTTCAGAGTATCGAGAAGATTTCCGTTCACAATGGTCTGAATTCATGCAAAAGGTAGAAAAGATTACTCATTCTAAGCAGATTATCAAAGAATTAGAGAGAATCGAATCCATTATTGCTGGAATGATTGGACTGGAATGGGAAGGGAGTGTATACAGTGATCTCGAACCAAAATACAGGGCAACTGTCAAAGGCTTCGCTTTCAAGTCTCTAATGGAAATCTTATCCATGATGAGACCGATAGTGTTGGTTATTGATAATATACAATGGTTAGATCAGGAATCGGAAGAAATCCTCATGATCCTTACCCGTAGGACAACAACCATGCCCTGTAAGGTTATCCTGACTTCAAGAAGTCTCGATAATGGTGATTATCCACAACTCAAGTTCGATAACGATGTCAAGGAAGAGAGAATCTATCTCGGCGGTTTAGATGAAGAGCAGTCCAGTGAACTAATAGAATCTATACTGCAGCGGGATGTATCACCCGAGATAGTTAGATACGTGTACTCGCTCTCCAATGGCAACCCACTGCTTATTGAACAGATGACTCAATATCTGGAAACGACAGGGAGATTAGAGATAAGAAACGATTGTTTCTACCTGAAAGATCAATCGTTTGAGTTACCTAAAGGACTGATGTCTGCTATAGTATCACGACTAAACCGACTTGGACCGGAATTGAAAAAGACAGTGCAAATAGCCAGCGTGCTCGGGACTGAATTCTCTGCGCAAATTCTGTATGAAATGCTTGAGACGCAAGAAAAGAGGACTGATTATCTGAATATCTCAGTTGTCAGGACACAGTTACTACTGGCTGAACAGGAGCATATCTGGCATGCTACCAGTGAGTCGACTTATATCTTTAACCATTCATTATTGTGTGATGTAGTATATAAAATGCAATCAAGACAGAGACTGAAGCAACTACATTTGCTGGCAGCACAGATTTTAAGAACATACTATTCTGAATATAAGCTGATGCTGGCGAAGGTAGCTGAACATTACGAGAAGTCTGGAGAATGGGAATTGGCAGTCGAGTTTTATACACAAACGGGCGATTATTATAAGGAACAATGCTATTTTATACAAAGTCTTAAAAACTTTGAAAAAGCACTACTGATGTTGAAGAAAACCGCTGGTGACAGGAGTTTAGAGAAAGCAGAACTATTAAGTAATATTGCTACCGTGTATTATCTTAAAGGTGACTTCGATAAAGCGCTAGACTGTCATCAACAGGTTCTCGGAATCCGGGAAAAACTGCTCAACCCCAAAAGTCTCGAAGTTGCAAACAGTTACAGAGAGATTAGCGATGTGTATATCAAAAAATCTGACCATGTTCAAGGGCTGAAATATACAGAAAAGGCGCTCGCCATTTATAAAGAGAAATTTGATGATGAAAAACTTGAGATAGCGGTTTGCCTCCATAATCTAGCAGCAGTATACAAAATGAAAAATGAATATACATCAGCATTGGAGTACTTCCAGCAGGCAAATCAACTCACCTGTAATATCTATGGAGAGGAGCATTTTCATACTGCTAAAAATCTAACTGCCATTGGTGCTGTATACACTGAGATAGGAGATATTGACCAGGCTATAACATATCATGAACGGGCGAAAACAATTTACGAATCAACCATAGGAAAGAGAAGACCCCAAACAGCTATATCATACTATAATTTGGGAATTAATCACATTTTTAAAGGTAAGATGACTAAGGCTTTGGATTACCTGGAACAGGCTCTGGCTATACAGAGAGATATATTTGGTGAACGGCATAGCGATACATCTGATACGGTATATTGTATCTCTGTTGTATATTCCCGATTAGGTGACATCAAAACATCATTAGCTTACTATAAAGAAGCTCTGTCAATAAATAAGGAACTCTTTGGTGAACGACACCCGAATACAGCCGCCATTTTGAATGGTATTGGCAGTATGTATATCAAGAAAGGTGATTTCAATAAAGCATCTGGATATATTCAGAAAGCACTCTCTATAGATCAGGAAACTCTGGGAGAGAAGCACCCTCAAACCACATGTGATCTCATCAATATGGGTATCATCTACGGAAATAAGGGTGATCAGGAAAGAGCACTGAGATATCTTGAGAAAGCTTTATCCCTTCAGAAGGAGATATTTGGCGAAAAAGATTTCCGTACCGGTTACACTATGAATTTTATTGGAGAGATGTATATCGACAAAGGAGATATCGATAAGGCATTAGAATATGTACTTCGTTCTCTGACTATCAGCACAGAAACATTGGGTGAGCGACATAATAATACAGCAGTCAGTTTGCATATCCTAGGTGATATATATATTGAGAAGGGCGATTATGTCAAAGCCAGAAGTTATCTGGAACAGGCTTTAGATATTTCAAATGAGAATGTCGGACCCAATCATATTCAGACTGCACATAGCATGAACAGTATGGGCCTAGTCTACCTTGATAATGGTGATTTTGAAAAGGCGCTAAGCTTCATAGAGAAGGCATTAAAGGTTTTCAAGAAACACGTCGAGATGCAGCACCCGGGTTTGCTGGATTGTCTGAAAAATATCGGAAAGGTCTATTTAGCTCAGAAGAAATATGACAAAGCACTGGATTATTTTCAGCAATTGTATTCAATAAGAAAAGAAACCTTTGGGGAGAAGCATCAGTGGACGATTGAAGCTATCAGTGAGATTGTTAATACCTGCGAAAAGATGGGAGACAGGGCAAAAGCATTGGAGTATCAAAAATTGATACAGTGATGCATTCAGAATAGAGGATGATTAGTAACAGTTTATCTGTGATAATCAAACAAAAAAATCTTAAGTATACAGAATTTTATGAACTCAAGGAGAGCAAAACATGGCCAGAATAGCACCTTTTGAGAAGCATTATCAGGAATATGAAGCCTGGTTCAGTAACAACCGTTTTGTTTATGAATCGGAATTGGAGGCAGTTAAACAGTTGATACCAGCAAATTGTAAAGGACTCGACATCGGCGTTGGCAGCGGAAGGTTTGCAACTCCCTTTGGTATCAAACATGGTGTAGATCCATCAAATGAGATGGCTAGTTATGCGAGGAAATTGGGAATAGAGGTCAGGGATGGGATTGCAGAAGATCTTCCTTATTCAGATTCTGAATTTGATTATGCTCTAATGGTTACTACGGTCTGTTTTCTCGACGATATTATGACAGCTATGAAAGAGGCAAACAGAGTGCTGAAACCTGACGGTTCACTGATTATCGGGTTGATCGATCGGGAGAGTCCGCTGGGAAAGATCTACCAGAAGTATAAAAAAGATAATCCTTTCTATAAAGTAGCAACCTTTTACTCAGTTGAAGAGATTTTGAGTAATATGAGAAAAGGGGGATTTGACGATTTTGAATTCAGACAGACGATTTTCCGAGACTTGAGTGAGATCAAGGAGCGGGAAGTGGTCCTGGATGGCTATGGCAAAGGATCATTTGTTGCTATTAAAGGAACAAAAAGAAAGTAGATACGAACGTTCTTTTAGAGAATTAGCACATAGAAATAAAAAAGCCCTGCTGGTTGCGTAACTTATAAGCAGGGCTTTTACTATTTCCTCTCTTTAAGTTGTTAAGCTTCTTCTACAGTCACTCCACAGAGAGTGTCTGATACTGGACACTTCTCCTTTATGTATTCTTTAAGTTTGTCGATGTTCTCCTGGGAAGATGATGAATCAAAACGCATCTTGTATCTTATTGTCTGATACCCGGGTCTGACATCGGGATTCTTACCAAGAAAACCGTCAGGGTCTAGATCACCTTCCAGATCTACATGAAATCCTTTTAAATCGACATTAAATTTCCTGGCAAAGGCAGCTGCGCAAATTGCCATGCAACCACCTAGAGAGTTAAGAAGTAACTCAACCGGATTCATAGCTTTATCTTCACCACCCAGTTCAGGTGGTTCATCAATACCTACTTTAAACCCTCTTGAATGTCCTTCACAATAGGTTTTTCGGCCTGACCATTTAACTTCAGCTTTAAAAGTTGTTGTTGCCATATCTATTCTCCTTTATCCTGATTTGGGTAAAATATAAGAAAATTATTGAGAATACCAAACATTCTTTTGAAGTGAGAGATTCTATGCTTAAAGAATCTGGTACTCTACAACAACTTAACGAAACACTCGTATGCTATACTACTACAGATTAGATACCTATCGAAGGTTTATCTGCCATCCTAGAGGTTTTTTACTTGCCAGAATCAAAGATGTGAAGTTATCTTTACACCAGGAGTTTTGATATGGTTATTCAACTGAAAAAGATACAGCATGTATTAGTCAGGAAAAGGCTGAGGATAGCCTTACTTATAGTAATGGCATATGTTATCTATAAGATGTTTGACCTTTATGACAAACCATATAGTTTTGATAACCACCTGATCGGATTGATCGGGTTTGGTGTTGTAATAACAGGATTGTTACTCAGATCCTGGGCTGCAGGAGTCATCATCAAAAATAAACAACTCACTACAATCGGCCCATATTCGCTATGGAGACACCCTCTCTATATTGGTTCCTTACTGTTAACAATAGGTTTTTGTATTATTTTGCGAGACTGGTTTCTCTGGGTGGTTGCATCATTTTTGATTATTATAATTTATATCCCTAAGATCAAGGAGGAAGAAGCCAAGTTAAAGAGGATATTCTCTGATCAATGGGACTTGTATTGTGAGAAGACTGGTATTTTTTTGCTGTATAATATCAAACCACAAATTCTTCTATCTGGCTGGTCTCTCAAGCAGTGGTTCCATAATAAAGAGTACAATGCCTGGATAGCGGTAGCAATTGTAATCGGTATAATTGAAATCTGGCATCTATATTATTAGCATTAATACCGTGGTCGCAAAATACTATAAACGAGAACAAATAGTCTGAAGATTGTCTATAGTATATGGGCTCTTTATCATGCGATACCGGTGTTTAAGTTCTTTATGTAAAAACTACAGAACAGTTACCTCTTCTTTTGGCATCAGTAATTCATAGCTTGACACTGTTAATCTGCCATATACAAAATATTAAGAGAAAGAGAATATTTAACAAAATTGCTGAAGAGTTTCGGACGAATTGAGGAAGGAGGACATATGAAGTGTTTGCTTCTATTTATGGGTCTAGTAATGATTTTTTCTTCACTGTTGTCGCAAATCGCTATAATGCCAGAGGTTGGTGATGGTTCGGAAGAGAATCCCTTTGAAATATCGTCGCTCGAGAATCTATATTGGATAACTGCCAGTAACGATGTCGTAGAAGACCCTGATCGCGAGATCCGCTGGTCCAGTCATTATACTCAGATAAATGATATAGACGCTATTGATACAGAAACCTGGTTTGAAGGAGAGGGATGGTCTCCAATTGGGATTTTTGTTGAGCCTGATCATAATGATAATCTCTCATTTACCGGCCTGTATGACGGACAGCATTACATCATAGAAGGTCTAAACATAAATCGTCCTGCTCAAAATTATATAGGAATGTTTGGTATTTGTGACGAGGCTACAATAGAAAATGTGGGGTTAATTGACATTGATGTTACCGGAGGTATGTATGTCGGAGGGTTGATCGGATTAGCTATGGATGCAGATATTGTTAACTGCTTCACTACAGGTACTGTCACAGGAACTGATGAACGAGTTGGGGGAATTATAGGAAACAATATCAGTTCATTTGTAAATCATTGTTATAGTTCAGCTGCTGTAGCAGGAGAGAATCAACTTGTTGGAGGATTGATTGGTGTAGACTTTTATTCAATGATTAAAAAATCCTACAGTACCGGCGAGGTTAACACTCAGGCTGATTACGTAGGAGGACTCATCGGCGCGGTAAATGATTCCTATGTTAATGAGTGTTTCAGTACTGGTAATGTAACAGGTAATATTCGTGTTGGTGGGTTGTTAGGAATAAATAGAGAGTATTCGAATGTTAGTAACTCTTACAGTAGGGGGAATGTCATTGGAGATGCACGTGTGGGTGGTTTTGCAGGTGTGGTAATTAACAATGGTATGATCCAGCACTGTTACAGTACTGGCAGTGTTACTGGTAATAATAATGTAGGAGGATTGGTTGGACGACAGGTTACAGGACCTACAGCAGTGAATAGCTACTGGGATACAGAGAGTTCCGGACAGACATCAAGTGCAAGTGGCGAGGGGAGAACTACTTCCGAGATGACTCATCCCCATGACGAAAATACATATGTCAGTTGGGATTTTATGAACAATTGGGCAGAGGATGAAAATTATTCCATCAATAACGGTTATCCTTATCTGCAATGGGAGTTTACACTCGATCCCAATCCCTGTACTGCCGTTGATCCGATCCCTGAAGATAATGCTACTGATGTACCTATAACACTCTCTGAACTCTCCTGGAGTTATTTCAGCCATCCAGATTATTCTGACCCGGTAGGGTTCAGGATTTATATGAATAAGACAGGAGAATTCTCCGAAGATGATGATTATGCATGGGTTGCTTTTAGCGAAGAGCAGGTACAGTATTCCAGTTCTCTGGTTCTGGATGAACTCGGTTATGACACAACTTACTTCTGGCAAGTCGTTCCCACTACTATTCCCGGTAGAGAGTTCATTCTCAGCAGCAGAATTGATACATCAAATGAACTTAGAAGAGGCGATGCACTAAACTGTCCAATTTGGTCATTTACTGTTGAAGTAGATACGTCTGCACAAAATTTTGCTGATGAGATTGGCAGTAAGTATATCATGAATTATCCGAATCCCTTTAATCCAGAGACTGTTATCTGTTTTAGTTTACCTGAAAATACTGAAGTAGACATTGAGATCTACAATGTGCTTGGACAGAAGATAAAAACTCTAATCAATAAACCCATTGAAGCAGGATGCTACGAAATTACTTGGGATGGTAAAAACCAATCAGGCAAACCAGTTGGTTCAGGATTTTATTTCGCTGTTTTAACTACTCGTGAGTTTACGATTATTGAAAGAATGCTACTACTTAGATAGCTGCTTTCGGTTCTCCAACTCATACTTATAGAAAATTATTGAGTTCTGTAATCTCTTGCCTGTTAAGTGTTTATGCCTAGATGCACTGCCTTGCTATCAATGTAAATAGCGTCAAATCAGAATTTCCGGTAATGTCAATCATACCTTGACAAATATTTAGCAACTTTTTTTCTCTTCCGAACATGGAGCATAATACTACGGCCTTTAAGATAAGACAAAACAGTGAACCAGAAAGTTTGGTAAGATACCTATATCTCAGAAGTTACTGCGGCCTTGATAGGATTAGGAAGATTATGCTCCTGACCAAAATCTGGAGATAACATGAAAAATATTGTTGTGATGATAATTTTAATGGTTCTTACTACAAGCCTCATTGCTTATGACAGAACTGAACCGACAGCTAATCCACCAGTAAATGGAGATGGTTCTAATGACCATCCTTATGAACTTTCTTCATTAGAGCATCTCTACTGGCTGGCAGCAGCAGATGATGTGGTCCCGAACCCTAACCGGGGAATTCGCTGGTCCAGTCACTATATACAGACTGCTGACATTGATGCCTCAGACACTGCGAGTTGGTTCAACGGGCAGGGTTGGGAGCCGATTGGTTTTTATTCAAGTTCTGACAATACAGTAAGCTTTACCGGTTCATACAATGGCCAGGGTAATTCAATAAATGGGCTTTATATCAATCGTTCTGCATCGAATAATATTGGTCTTTTTGGGCGATTAGAGGGAGCATTTATCATAAACCTTGGGGTAACCAATGTGAGTATTACCGGCCAGAATTCTGTTGGCGGCCTGGCAGGCCAGAATAGAAGCGGTTCTG
>CAZBDV010000036.1:0-23671 GCA_964490765.1 uncultured Candidatus Cloacimonadota bacterium
GAGTCTGGGCCGTATCTCAATCCCAGTGTGGGCGACCACCCGTTAAGGCCGCCTACCTATCATCGCCTTGGTAGGCTCTTACCCCACCAACTAACTAATAGGACGCAGGCTCATCTAAAAGCGGTAGCTTAAATCAGAGGCCACCTTTAACCTTAATGTATCAACATAAAGGCCATATGCGGTATTAATCCCGGTTTCCCGGGGCTATCCCCCACTTGAAGATAGATTACCTACGCGTTACTCACCCGTTCGCCACTCTACTCGGAAAACCGAAGTCCCCCTTTCGCGTTCGACTTGCATGCCTAATCCACGCCGCCAGCGTTCGTCCTGAGCCAGGATCAAACTCTCCATTATATCTTTTAAAAATATTCTCCTTGCTCACTCTCCACGAATATGTGCCTCTAAAAGATCTACCTGAAAACCACAGGTTCGGTCATATTTTTCAGTTAGGATTAACTGTCAATAGATTTCGGAAAAAAAATTATATACAGCTCTTCCTGGATAGCCTCATCTTGTTCTGGTTAACAGACTTAACCCCACTAAACAGATTGCTTTCTTTTTTACGAAATCGATATCTAGAGGTTTAAAATCGGTAATCTGTATTCAAGATCAATACTGAAGACCAGGGATTTAAGATGAAGGTGATAACAGAGAGATTATTGACGAAACAAAAGCACAAAATACTTGACGATAACTGGCAAAGAGAAAAGGTTACAAAAAAAATATGGAGTAGATATGTTAAGTAATACGAAAGGTATCAGTGTATATACGATCATAACGATTGTCGGTGTTTTGATACTGGCTTTCATCCTTTTATTGCCTCAGGTACTCGATATTCAGCGTAGAGAGAAGACAGAGGAGTGTATCAAGAACATGACTGAGATAGAGACAGCTATCCGACGATACATGACTGAACGGGAAGAGAATTTTATTGGTGATACAACGGATTTACACAGAACCGGGTATTTACGTAGACCTCTCTATGTTTGTCCAGAAGGGACACCTGAATCACAATACTATACAGAGGGTAATTTTGAGACAGGTGAGATTATTGTTATCTGTCCGTTAGTCGATGAGTATCCCGATCATGTATTACCTTCAGCTGTAGATGACTGATTAACCTCATAGACTGTTTATAGATCAGAACAGGAAAAAATATATCTTTCGAATCACTGGCATAAAAATTAACAATTAATGACGAAAGTACGAGCTATATATAGATTAGATGACTTATTAGAGCATATATATAAGAGGCATTCCGGTAATATCAAGTATGATCTGGATAGGATTCATAAAGTTCTTGAAGTGATGGGCCATCCGGAACGTAATCTTCGTGGAATTCATACCGCCGGGACGAACGGTAAAGGATCCACATCTGCCATATTTGAAGCAATAAGCTTGAAGCATAAATGGACGACCGGCCTTAATACTTCTCCGCACCTCATAGATTACCGCGAGAGATTTCGTATCAACGGAAAAAACATAACAACACGAGAACTGCTGGGAGTCTACAGGATTTGGTCTGACCTTTTTGAGGAGACGGAATCCTCATTCTTTGAGATAACCACTGCAATCGCCTTCTACTATTTCCAGAAGCTCGGCTTACATACCAGTATATTCGAAGTGGGGCTGGGCGGACGACTTGATGCAACCAATCCCTTTAATGCAACGGTAAGCATCATAACCAGTATAGCGATAGATCATCCCAAGACTCTGGGAGACAGCTTAGAAAAGATAGCTTTTGAGAAAGCTGGTATAATCAAAGAGAGAGTACCGCTCATCCTTGGTAACTTGCCTGACCCAGCGAGTAAGGTCATTCTGGAGGTAGCCGACAAGAAAAGAGCGCCTGTAATAGCCTGTGGCAAAGACTTTTTTGCCGACAATATTCAGATAAACAATGAGGGAACTCGCTTTGATCTTATAATTATAAACAAGGGTAATAAGCTATCAATACCCGAAAAGTTAACAGGTCTTCAGACCAATCTAATTGGCAGGCATCAGGCTCATAATGCTGCACTAGCCCTCATTGCCTATACGGTTTACTGTGAGAAGTTAGGTGAGAAGCCAGATTGGGATCTGGCCCGTGCAGGGCTCAAGCGGGTCAAATGGCAGGGAAGAATGCAGATTATCGATCAGAAGCCACTAACCATCCTGGACTGCGCTCATAACGAGGAGGGTATTTCTAAACTGGTAGAGAATCTGCAGCAACTTTTTCCGGATAAGAGCTTCCGGATAGTAACGGCAATCTTACGGGATAAACACATTGAGCCAATGATCACCATGCTCAGTTCGATTGCCAGTAAACTCTATATCTCTAAAAACCATTCAGAGAGAGCTGCAGATATTGATGAGCAGATAGAGGTTGCCAGGAAATGCGCTATCCCCTATTCTAAAGAACCCGACATCATTTCTGCACTGGAACAGGCCCGAAAAGAGTCGAACGTGAATGAGATCGTAATTGTAACCGGTTCGATATACACTGTTTCCGAAATCATCATGCAACTTGAAAGATAGAAAAAGGAAAAGAAAATATCCTGATCCGGGCTTTAAAGAGGTTCAGCTATATAACTTTTATCCAGGTAAGCAGGGTTAAAAAACTCAATTTCCCTTTTTGTTTGACAAAATTATAGCTGCTCTGTTTCTTGTGTGTGATGAATACAAATAATGCATAAATTGGTGGCATTAGTGATAATAAAGAAAAATATAACAAAAGAAGAAGTAGCATTATTATTTGAAGGAAGGGGTAAGGTTCCTACCTCTTGCCCTTGCTGGATCAAGATAAACCTTTCATCAATCAGAACAGAGAATGTTTCAGTATGATATTTACTACTATCAGACGGCGGTTATCTTCACTATCAACTTTTCTGATTCTCTTTATCCTGGCGATTGTTTTGATGACTGCCTGTATGAGCCAGATAACTGATCAGAAGGAACAGGATGAGGCAGAATCAGATTATTTTATTTATATTAACGGCTCATTAAAGCAGGGAGAGACCTTAGCAGAAGCTCTCCAGAGCAGAGGTGTCGGTTATTCGGTATTTACACCGTTTCTTAACGAATTGAATCAGATCTACAATTTGCGTCGCTGCCAGCCTGCAGACAGTTTTTCTGTTAAGCTTGATACTCTCAATGCAATTCACCAGCTCTCCTATTACCCCGTACGGGAAAAAATCATTTCCTACTCAATCTTCACTGATTCGCTGGGCACGTATTATGCGAGAACTGACAGCCTGAGAACCGAGAAAGTTCTCCGCAAAGTCGATACTGAGATCCAGGGGTCATTATACGCTTCTTTGAGAGCTCTGGGCGAAGGACCACATCTGATTGTCAGATTTGCCGAGATATTTCAATGGGATTTTGATTTCTTCCTCGATACTCGTGAGGGGGATCGTATAAGTATGGTCTTCGAACAGCACATGCTCAATGGAGAGTTTGTTCAATACGGGGATATTCTTGTTGCCGAATACAATGGAAGAAACTATCAAAATAGAGCTTACCACTATACACTTTCTGACGGAATTTCTCACTACTATAATAAAGAGGGGAAATCATACAGAAAAGCCTTTCTGAGATCCCCCTTGAATTACACCCGCATATCTTCCAGATTTTCTACAGGGCGATATCATCCGATACTCAAGATAGTAAGGCCTCATAATGGGGTAGATTATGCCGCACCTACCGGCACTCCCGTTGTAGCTGCTTCAGACGGTGTCGTAACTCATGCTGCCTGGAAAGGTGGCCATCCAACTGTTAATGGGATGTCTGGCGGTTATGGCAGAACAGTTATGATTCGTCACAGCAATGGTTACGAGACTCTATATGGACATTTAAGCCGCTACGGGAATGGTATCAGAAAGGGAGTCCGGGTGAAGCAGAATCAGGTTATAGGTTATGTCGGTCAGACAGGGCTGGCAACCGGTCCGCATTTACACTATACAGTATATCTGAATGGCACTGCAATAGATCCGTTGAAAATGAATAATGAACCAGGCCCTCCTGTCCCACAGGAACAGATGGAGAGATTCAGACTGATTACAGAGATTCTCGATGATTATATGGGTTATCCCGAAACTCATTTTTTGAACTATGTATATTCAGACATCGATGAACAGAATAAAAAATAGATAAAGCTCAGCAGGTGTTGAACAGAACGAGGAAGTATCCTAACGTTTGGTTCGAACACTTCAAAAGGAGTATGATTATGAGTAGTCTAGTGAAAAGAAAATTATGCCTTCCACTGGCATTGATTTTCTGTTGTTTATTGACTCTTCCTAATCTTTCTGCACTGGCAGAAAGAGATATAACGGAAGAAGAGGAGATGGAATACGTCGTCCGTGATCTTACGGTTGAGGATATCCCGAACGATGACGGAAGTGGATTGATGATCAGCTGGATACCGCTGGATATTGACAAACGAGTAATCGAATATCGTATCTATCGTGGTGCCAGTCCTGACACTCTTTTCTTTGTTGGAAATATCTCCGTTAATCCGGAAACTGGTTTCCCAGGAGAACGGGCTTACTTCTATGATGCCGACTATACAATGTTCGTAAGCATCACTTCTCCTGGCCGATTGCGTCAGGAAGTTCAACAACCTGATGACAGCCCCCTCTACAGAGAAATACCCAGAGATATGAGTATTACTGGCCCGAAACTCAAGCATTACGATATCCTGTCAGTAATACCGAAAAAGCAGTACTATTATCATGCCGATAAGATTACTCTGGAAGAAGAGGATGAAGAAGGTGAGATCACGAAAGAACACTATGCAGGACTTCATCTCAGGCAGTTTCAGTACCTTCTGAAGAAATTGCTTCCGGACAAACCCTATTATTACACTGTTGTAGCTGTTGACGAGCAGAGAAGATTCTACCCTTACGCTCCGATAGCAGAAGGTATTCCACGAAGAAATTCACCAGAACCGACACGTGATTTCTTTGCCGTCTGCGTCGAGGATATTGAGAGATTACAGTTCGAATGGTCTTTACCGCTTACACCCGACATAATCAGATACCATAATGTATATCTTGTCCATGAGAATGATCTTGAAACCTTTGAGAATTACCGGAACGAGCAGAAACAGTTAGAGGAGAACAGGTTAGCAAGGATAGAAGATCCTGATGTCGAGGTGTTGGAGCAGACAGTTACTAATCCAGGGACTCTGATATTTAGAAGACAGACCGCATATCCTTATACCTCGATGAATACTGGTTATGTCGATGTAGTAGACGGGATGATCACTCTGGAAGATCATCAAATTAATGTGCCGTTCAATATCGAGGATATAGAACAGTATCACGCCGTCTTCTCACTTCTTGACTGGTACAACGAGGAAACATTTTCCCAGGTTGTAAGCTTTAATATGTTGTCCTCGGAAGAGCTACCTTCACCTCCGACATTCATTGTAACTGACAAACCGGATGACCAAGGTGATTACAATCTCGTTTACTGGGGTAAGCCTGTAGTTTTCTTAACCAATTCATCTGTTAACAATCCGGAGAGAACGAAACTGACAGTCAACTATGAATATGAGACGAATATCAATTATCCGATTCGTAACATCTATTTTGAATTGTATGACGATGAAGGTAATCATATAACTACAGTAAATGAATTCTATCAGAATCTGGTAATCGATGTAACACTACCAGAGAAGTATTCAACCGAATCACCCGAATACGATGAAAACCGCAAAATAACCTTCAAGATGTATTTCCGGATTCGTGGTGCTGAACTTCCTGATGATCATGTCTTTACCCAAGATATGGTTTTCGACCTCGATTATCTGACCTATCGCCCGCGAACGCTATATCTTGGTGACGAACGGGTTCAGAACTATAGTTATCAGGTCTACAAGAAACCCTATTCCGGAGAGAATTTCCGCCAGGCAGCAAGAGCTGCCGGTGTTATCAGAGAGATCGATGACAACATACGGTATGAAACATCTATCTTCAAAGGGACTCCACTCTATTATCCCGAGAAGAATCTTCTCCTTGTTGACACACGATTCAATGCCTTTTATGACAGAGAAGAGAAGCGAACTGTTTATACAAACATCTTTCTTTCGGTCGTTGAAGATAATATAGAACAATACAATGCTGAGATCGAGAAATACACGGAATTGAGAGACGAAGCTGAGACAGAAGAAGAGGTCGCCGAATATCAGATGTATATTGATCATTATGAAGGTTTACTGGCTGCCAATGAATACGAGTTCATGCAGCAGGCTAATTCCAAACAAAATGACAGGGCGAGGGTAAAGTTCATCGCCGAGCGGCGTGAAAAAGAGTTGAGGACATTTCAGTATAAATTAGTAAAGACTGATGGACGTGCCGGCTTCATTGAGACTAACGTCTATGAGGATGATGAAGGCAATACTTACTTCTATCCCGAACCGAACTGGTTTAATAATGAGAGATTACCGACCCTGATCGCGACCCTGATCTTCGGTTTCCTGGTCTTCTATATGGTAAGAAAAGCCAAGAAGGGACATGAGATGTATATCAGGCCGATATCCGGTATACAGGAAATCGATAATGCTATCGGTCGTGCTACTGAGATGGGCCGACCAATACTATACCAGCCCGGATTATCCGGTATCAACGATGTTGCAACTCTAGCAGGACTCAATATCCTCGGCAGGGTGGCCACCAAAGCGGCCGAATATGATACGAGGATCCTCGTTCCGGTTCGTGACTATATCGTCTTGCCTATTGCCCAGGAGATAGTTAAAGAGGCTCACTATGAAGCGGGCAGACCTGATACTTATGATAAAGGTAGTGTCTTCTTTATCACAACTGATCAGTTCGCTTTTGTCGCCGGTGTAAACGGTGTTATGGTTCGTGAAAAGTGTGCAACCTGTTTCTATATGGGTATGTTCTTTGCTGAAGCGCTGATCATGACCGAGACAGGTAACTCCATAGGTGCTGTTCAGATTGCTGGTTCCGATGCCGTAACTCAGATCCCCTTCTTCATTACAACCTGTGACTATACGCTGATTGGTGAAGAGTTATACGGTGCTTCGGCTTATCTATCACATGAACCGTTGATGATGGGTACCCTGAAAGCAGTTGACGTTACCAAATTTCTCATATTGGTGGCTATAGTTACTGGTACCATTCTCTCAACTGCTCAACTCACATTCTTTATAAATATATTTCCCGATAAATAGGAGGAAAGGAAATGAAAAGACAGATACCATTAATACTGATAATGACTCTCTGCTTCCTCTTCGTGTTTCATGCCTTTATACCACATAAATATTCTCAGGATTTCTATCAGTGGTGGCTCAGCTGGGTCAGAGCAATGACTCCTTTTGCTGTCGTTCTGGGTGTGATGAGTCTCTCGATGATTCACTGGACTAAGATCTCGAGACGTCTCCCCAACTGGCAGTACAGTGCAGTAACTCTGATTGCATTAGCGTTCACCACATTAGCTGGCTTCCTGTGGGGAACACAGCCCGGTACTCCATACATGTGGATTTTCACAAATATGCAGATGCCGATGGCTTCGACGATGTTCTCGTTATTAGCCTTCTACATTGCATCTGCTGCATACAAGGCATTCAGGGCACGTTCACTGGAAGCAACAGTTCTGCTACTTGCAGCAATAATCGTCATGCTGGCTCAGGTTCCGATTGGGATGGCCATAAGCCGCTGGATACCACAGATTTCCGATTGGATTCTCAATGTTCCCAATATGGCAGCTAAACGCGGTATAGCACTTGGTGTCGGACTCGGCATGACTGCTACTTCATTAAAAATAATGCTCGGTATCGAGAGAACCTATCTCGGTAGTGGTGATTAAAATCAGGGGGAGAAAATAATGAATTTCTTTGAAAGAATACAAGCACTGGACAGACGATGGATTTATCTACTTGTAGCTCTGGCTATAACGGTTCCCCTGGTACTGGTTTTCGATTCCAAGACATATACAACGGAACCGACAGAGAACATCTATCAATTAATAGACTCCTTTTCCGGGAGAGATGACAGGGCGATAATGATCAATTTCATGCACGATGCCTCCACAATGCCGGAACTCTTCCCGATGGAGGTTGCAATTCTCAGACACGCTTTTCTACGCGATGTGAAGGTATTTACAATCTGTTTCACTCCAACTGCAGCACCTCTTGTTGATTACGCGATCAATACAGTAAAAGAGGAGTTTCCCGATATACAGTCAGGGGTAGATTACATCAACATAGGCTACAAGCCGGCAGCTCTATATCTTCCTATAGTCCTTGGTATGGGTGATGATATAGCAGAAGCAGTCGAGACAGATGCTGAAGGACGTCAGATAGCCAATCTGCCTATGATGGAGAACATCCAGAACTACAATGAGATGAATCTGGTTATTGAAACTTCAGGTTCATCCTTTGGAGCAATGTGGTATATCTATGCCCGACCACGATTTGGTGTCAATGTTGCCGCCGGCATTACCGCCGTTATGGCTGCTGATGCTTATCCCTTCCTTCAGACCGGACAGTTGATTGGGATCCTTGCCGGCTTGAAGGGAGCAGCAGAATATGAGAAGATGGTTGATCTTTTCGCTGCTCAGGACAGGCCATTCAGCAGAGAGAGAGCAAGAGAGGAGCATGTTTCCATAACCGATGATGCTGTTCTCTACAAATTCAGGGTAGCCCGTATCGGTATGAACGCTCAGACGGTAGCACATATCCTGATTATTGTGTTTATCATCATCGGTAACGTCGGATACTTCTTTGAAAAACAACGCGAGAAAAAGGTATAAGAGGAGGAATAATGTTTGAAACAATAAGTAATTGGATCGCTGCACTGCTGACCCTGTTTATTTTCTCCTTTCTCTATAAGGACAATCCCTTTTATCGTTTTGCCGAACATCTGCTCGTTGGTGTATCCATGGGTTATTTCATACCCCTGGTGTATAACAATGCCTTCATGCCCTTCCTCTATACACCGATATTCTTACAGCATAAGTTTATACTGATCATACCTGCTATCATAGGTACATTCTACATATTCCGCTTCAACCGGAAATTGAGCTGGTTATCACGATATCCGATTGTGTTTGGTATGGGTATTATCGGTATGGGCGTCCCCATGTCAATGCATGCTTCTGTTCTGGTACAGATGCGAAGCGCTATGCTTCCAATCATTGATATCAATATCTTTCTGATATTTATCGGAACCGTTACAATCCTTCTCTACTTCTTTTTCTCCAAATCACACGAAGGGTTATACGGTAAGTTTACCAGAATCGGTGTCTGGTTCATGATGATCGGTTTCGGTGCCTCGTTCGGTTATACCGTGATGGCAAGGCTCTCATTATTGATCGGTAGAATACAGTTCCTGGTAGGAGATGTTCTAAAGATAATCCAATAGACTGAAACAATCCTGCATCCATCTTTTTTACTCGATGATGTGCACGAACTAAAGAGTGAGATGGATGCAGGATATATTTTTTACTGCACGATTAGCTGAATTGAGGGATCTAACTCGATAGTGCAGGTGATAGCAACCGGTTTTTAATAGTATTCTCGAGGTCTTTATGGAAGGACGTGGTTCTCTATTGATATGGAGATTGACGATAATTACTGCCATATCCCTTTTTTTATTCAGCTACTTATTATTCTCCACCAATCTGTCAGCTACTCAGGCTACCCATCAGGTCCAGGAATTGAGAGTAGTAGATTTACCGAACGATGACGGTACAGGGCTTCTCCTATCCTGGACTCCTTTACCAGTAGAGAGTAGGATCATCGAATACCGTATATATCGTGGTGTAAGCCCTGACAGTCTCTTTCTGATAGGAACGATCGAAGTTGATCCTACTCTAGGTGTTACCTCTCCCAGAATGTATTTCTATGATCGGGATTATACCGAATTCGTCAGTATCTATTCCCCGAGCCGTCTCAGAAAGGAGGTCCAGCAACCATCAGAAAGCCCTCTTTATCGTCATATGCCAAAAGATCTGAGTGTCTATGGCCAGTATCTGAGCCATTATTCCGTTCTGGGTATAATAGAGAAAGATGATTTTTATTATCGTTCTCGGCCGATAGAGATAACCGAGACAACAGACGAGCGTGAAGAAACTACAGTTTACGCAGGCCTGCCGCTGCGTAGTTTCGACGGACTTTATTCGATGCTGATACCGGAGAAGCCATACTATTATGCGGTCCTGGCAGTTGATAATCAGAGACGATTCTATCCTCACAGTGAGATCGTCGAAGGTATCGCTTTAGATAATCCTCCTGAAGATCCGACAGAATTTTCAGCAGTTCTGTTTACCGATACTGGCAGACTGCAATTCGAGTGGTTCAATCCCTATTTCGAAGATGATCTCTATGAGCGGAATGTCTATCTGCTTACCGAAGATCAGGTAGCAGATATGGAAGTTTATATTGACCAGGAGAGGAAGAGGACAGCACTTGATCTGCAACAGCGAATGAATCCGCAAAACGAGGTTATCGAGATAACCTTAGATTATACAAATCCTGCTTTCCATATTTTGGCCGAACCGACTGCTTTCCCATACCCCTCGACAATAACTGGTTTCATTGATACAATTGATGGAAAGCTTAGTATCATCGGGACCGACAATCAATACGAGCTCGACCTTTCTGAACCGGAGAAATACCGTTTTGTCCTATCTTTCAGAGATTATGCGGGTTATGAGAGTTTTTCCGAAATTATAACACCCCGAATCAAGACCTCGGTCGATAAACCGGTATTACCAGAATACAGAATAACGGACAAACCGGATGACAAGGGCGACTATAATCAACTTCTCTTCGGTAAGCCCCTCGTCTTCATGACTCAGGGTTCCTTTCTCAACCGAGATAGAACTAAGATCGCCCTGAATTACGATTATACCGAGAACAGAAATAACCGCCTCAAAACAATAGTATTCAGATTCTACGATGCAGATGGAAACATGCTGACAGAGGTTGAGGAATTTCTCCCGGATAAGATCATCCGCCTTTCAATACCTTCCTTTGACACCCTGAGCCGAGGTATAGAAATCGAGATAATGCCCGAGATCAGCAGTGATACAGAAGAAGCTGATTATATCCTGACCCAGACGATGTATTACAATGACGAATTCGGGTTCATTGAGTATAGTGATCTGATCGTCATAGAAGATGAGATACTCGGAACAGATGAGAGTGAGACAGTCGCAGATTACAGTTATTATCTCTATAAGAGAGCCATTTCAGATGAGAATTTTCGCCTGGCCCGCAATATCAGCCCTTTTGCCAGATACCTGGACGACAGTATTCCGTATGAAACCTCTATCTTCAAACTCGTTAACCGTTTTGATTTAGATAATAATCTCCTGCTGGTTGATAGCAGTATCGGAATAACTTATGACAGGGAAAGAGAACTCGCTATCGAAACCAGTATCTTCGCTTCTGAGATTGATGCCATCATTGATGATTACCAGCAGAAGATAGCAGAAACAGAAGCTGCTATAAATGAAACTCCAGACCTGCTGGAACTGCAGGATCTGAGCTGGGAACTGGAATACTATCAGAACAGGTTATGGATGGAGACAGAGCATCCTGTACTGGTCGAGGCAAACATGATCCAGGACAATCGTCGCAGAATGAAGTTTCTTGCCGATATAAGAGAGCGGCACCGAAGAAGTTTCGAATATATCTTCATCAAATCTGACCGTCAGGGACTCTTTTATCAGGATGATGTCTATGAAGATAACGATACGAGATATTTCTACCCTGTCCCTAACTGGTTTGACAGCAGCCAGTTAGCCTCTCTCATTGCCTCTCTGATCTTTGGGTTTCTCGTCTTTTTCTTTATTCAAAAAGCAAAGAAAGGTCAGGAGATGTATATCCGCCCGATTGCCGGTTTGGAAGAGATCGATAATGCCATAGGGCGCGCAACAGAAATGGGTAAGCCTATCCTCTTCGTACCGGGTATAGGCTACATAGAGGAGATAGCTACCCTTGCCGGACTGTCCATACTGAGCAATGTTGCGAAAAAAGCTGCCGAATACGACACAAGAGTGATGGTTCCTGTCGCTGACTATATTGTTCTCCCTATCGCGATGGAGACGGTAAAAGAGGCTCATATTGCAGCCGGCCGTCCTGATACTTTTAATAGAGACGATATCTTCTACATCTCGGGAGATCAGTTTGCTTTCGTAGCAGGGGTAAACGGGATAATGGTCAGGCAAAAGACAGTAGCGAATTTCTTTCTTGGTGTTTTCTTTGCTGAAGCACTCATAATGACGGAGACCGGGAACGCTCAGGGTGCCATTCAGATCGCCGGGTCAGATTCCATAACTCAGATTCCCTTCTTTATAACAACCTGCGACTATACCCTGATCGGGGAGGAGTTATACGGAGCTTCCGCATATCTTGCCAGAGAGCCGTTGATGCTGGGAACATTGAAGGCACAGGACTATTTTAAATTTTTGATACTAACCTTCGTCATCGTCGGAGCAGTCCTGTCAACACTGAGAATAACCTTTCTTATTAACGCCTTTCCTTCACAATAGTGGTAATGAATTTAACGAAAGATAAACAATCAATCTCGAAAACCAGTCATCTGGAGTCGCTGAACTCAATTGATATTGTATTATGCTTCTTCGCTTGATCAAAAAACCTTCCTACAAAAAGATCCCTTCGATATTTTATGTCGATCGACAGACCGCTTTGGTCCGGCGAGAGAAGATCCCTGCCGAACAGTGGTTAAAATGGCTGTATCACGACCCGTTTGGTAACTTAGCCTTGGAGGCGGTAATTAAACGTAATGCCTTTACCCGCATTTACGGCAGGTCTATGAAAAGTCCCCGGTCCACTTTGAAGATCAAATCTTTCGTCAATATGTTCGGAATCGATAATAGTGAATTTGAAAAGGATCTGAATGATTATACCTCTTTCAATGATTTCTTTATCAGAAAGATCAAGAAGATACACCGCCCGATAAATCCCGGTCCAACAACAATAATCTCTCCTGTAGACGGAAAGGTCCTGGCTTTTGCAGATATCCATAAAGAGACCCACTTCATCGTCAAGGGGCACGACTTTTCACTCCCCGAGTTTCTCAACAATAGCAGGCTGGCAGAAGAATACTATAACGGGAGTATGATGATCTTCAGATTGACTCCAGCTGATTACCACCGCTTTCATTTCCCGTTTGATTGCATCCCGGGCAAATCGCATAGAATAAGGGGAAAATACTACTCAGTCTCACCTATATCGCTCAGGAAGAAGATCAAGACCTATTACCAGAACAAGAGGGAATACACACTTCTCGAGTCTGAAATCTTCGGCAATGTCATCATGGCCGAAATTGGTGCTACTCTTGTCGGTTCGATCAAGCAGACCTTTACCCCCGGCAGATGCTATAGAAAAGGAGAGGAAAAGGGATACTTCGAGTTTGGTGGCTCGGCAGTCGTTCTACTCTTCAAAAAAAACGTTATCAAGATCGACCCTGATCTGCTTCATAACACACTACTCTCTTACGAGACTCGTGTTCTGATGGGTGAGCGTGTTGCAGTTCAATCTAACTGATCACCTCTTCCCGATATATATAAAGAAAGAGCCTGAATCATACAGTTCAGGCTCTTAAGAATACTTCGTTATTATACTACTTAAGGAGTATCATCTTTCCGGTTGCCTGGTAATCACCAGAATGCATCCGATAGAAATAAATTCCACTCCCAATATTTCTGTTCCGATCGTCATCTCCTTTCCAGATAACCGAATGATTACCCGCTGAATACTGTTCATCAACCAGTCTCTTAACTCTTCTGCCTCTGATATCAAAAATATCTATTTTAACATTGCCGGCTGTTGCCAGACTGAAGGCGATCTCTGTTTCGGGATTAAACGGATTAGGATAATTACCTTTTAATTCGGTAATTTCAGGAAGTGCAAGATCATCATCAATATCGCTGTATGAGGTAGCTACCACCTCGTTCGATGGTTCTGATTCACCTGCAGTATAAACAGCGGTTACATAATAGATATAATTCCCGTATGAGACCAGAGGATCAATATAATTGGTCTCCTCAAGAAGCCCATCATTGATCATATCTCCATTTCGATAGACATTGAATCCGAGCAGTTCTCTTCCATTCCTGCTGTTCCTTTCCCCTTCGTAATCAGGATATTCCCATTCCAGATAGACATCTGCACTGTTTACTATCTCACAGGTCAGGTTAGAGGGTGGCAGCAATTCGAGCATTATATTGATCGTATTGCCGGGATCTGATTCGCCTCCGGGATAGATGGCTGTAACGTAATAGTGATAGGTTGACCCCATTGAGACATCCAGGTCGATAAACTCAGTATCGACTATTAACTCACTGTTGAGTAGAGTCTGGTCACGATAGACATTATAACCCAGAGGATCGCTCTCCGGAGATGCTGACCAGTAAAGATGAACCTTCTGATATCCTGTAGTGGCATAAAGATCGCCAGGTATCTCCAGTTCCACAGATTCTCCTGTTATCTCAATATCATCAACGCACCAGTAGTAGGCATCCGCACCCGTATAATTCCATTTGAATTTCACTTCAGGAAACCCTGCAACTTCAGGAATAACCTGAGAAAAATATTCCGGATTCGCAGTATCTGTATTCCATACCTGAATATCCTGCCAGGTCTCTCCATCGTCTATACTGTAAGAAAATGTTGCCTCTGACCTGTTCTCGATCTGTCGGAAATAATGGGTAAAAGAAACTGTGATATCTATCATTCCCCGCAGATTGAGACGGGGTGTTATCAGGTCAGTATCCTGAATACCGTCAGGCCCAAAAGCGTTACTGTTGACAAAGGCATAGCGCCCTGTCGTGCCTTCCAGGCCTTCATCTATATTGCCGAATTGCCACATCTGGCCACTCTCTGCAATGTCCACTCTCTGCCAGAACATCGGTGTAGAATTGGAATTATTGAAATTCTGGCTCAGAGGTAGAGACATATATTCGAAATCGGTCACCGCATAGGTGATTATTCCCTCGGAATATTCCAGCTCTTCATTGTAAGATATCGCCTTGTAGTAATAAGCCTTGCCCTGTTCCAGGTTCTCATGGATAAATGATGTATCACCACCACCATATACTACTGTCCCACCTATCGGAAGATTCTCTCCAACCCAGTAATTGCGTCCGTTGACCGGAGTCCCGAAGGTTCCGTCAGTTACAGCAAGTATGAGAACATTGTCCTCATCTTCGTTCTTTTCCCATGTAACCTCTATACAGTCACTTCCGAGTGAGAAAGCAGTAATATTCATCGGATCTTCCACTATAGGCAACAGCTCATCAACACCCATCAATGCTGCATAGGCATTGAGACGCCCTGTTCCGAGCATACCCGGATAGCCCTGATTAACACTATAATGATCATCGGTTGTCTCACGCAGTATAGAGGCAATATCACTATTTGTTAGAATAAAATCGTTGCGATAAGCGTAAGAAACCAGTAGGGCAGCAACCCCGGAGGCATGGGGACAGGCCATGGAAGTCCCCTGAAAGTATCCATAACTGTTACCTGTCTTAGTACTGAGTACTCCACGGGCAGTTACAGTATTGGTCTCTCCACCCGGAGCAGAAATATCAACCCAGGTATCATAGGTAGAATACCAGGATTTCTGGTCCTGATTGTTGGTGGCAGCAACAGAGAAAGCACCAGAATAACAACCTGGATAACGCTGACCGCTGGCACCACTGTTACCGGCCGCAAAAATGGTTATACCGCCGTCAAGAGCCTCTCCCCCACCATTGGCGTTGAAGTAATCTATGGCATCAAGAACATTCTGATCATAGTAATTATTTGATGTGTAACCCCAGCTGTTCTGGGAAATAGCTGCACCATTATCGGCTGCATAGAGGGGTGCCTGATGAAATCCACCACTAGAACTACCACTAAAAACCTGACAGGACATCAGTCTGATTCCATCGCCGGAACCGGAACCACCGGCAACCCCGGCTACACCGATATCGTTATTGGTAACAGCTGCTACAGTCCCGGCTACATGAGTGCCATGATCTGCCGGTATAATGTTGGGTGAATTGGTTACGAAATTGTAACCGATTTCCTCCCACATATTGTCTGCCAGATCGGGATGGGTGTGCTGAATACCGGAATCAATAATAGCAACAAGAACGTCTGAATGACCCATTTCAATATCCCAGGCCTCCAACAGGCTGATATCACATCCCGGAGTTCCACCTAACTGGCCGGTATTGTGATAATGCCATTGATCATCTAACTGAGGATCATCTGGCGTCCAGCGATTAGTCACTGTTTCATCAGATTGAACCTCCTGCATAGAATCGAAAAGAACCTTTCTGTATTCCGGTTCAGCCCATTCAATTACTTCTTTCAAATCACGAAAGGCCATGATAATATCTCTGATGTCCTCTCTGGAATCATAGTGGAATTCATACCAGAGATGAAATCCCCAGAGTCGATGACGCCATTCGTAGCCGTTTTTTAACGCCGGACTATCGAAAAGTTTGTGGGCCTCATATATACCGAAAGAGTTGTTTAACTCATCCAGCTCAGCAATACCACTGACTATTATTCCATTGTCGTCCCTGACTATATTATTAGTATCAAGATAATCAGTATATTCAGGTTGGAATTTTATCTTGAACCAGCCATCTTCTATAGCCTCATCAGGAACTTCGTAAATATCGATAAAGGGACGTTCTCCGAATCTTACCTCCGGATTGGCCCCCCTGAGCATCATTACAGAACCAATCAAGAGCACTATAAAAGCTAATATCTTTACTATCTTCATTTTACTAATCCTTATCCGTTTATTTTTTTTATAATGATTGCCAAAAAAACAGTGTCAAGGATAATCTTTTGATCACCTCTAAACCCACTATTGTAGGGAGTAGCAGAAGATTCTGCAAAGAACAAAACAAGAATTCTCTCACTCGAACAACTATAAGATAGACAAGAAGACCGGCAGGATTTCCTGTCCGGTCTTATAGTATATAATAGCATCTATGCTTATTTCATCAGGATCATCTTACGAAGATCCTGATATCCTCCCGCCTGCATGCGGTAGAAGTATATGCCACTTCCCGCCTCGCGGCCACTTCCATTCTGACCGTTCCAGTAAATCGAGTGGTAACCTGCTTCCATCTGGTTGTCGAGCAGGGTGATGACCTTTCTACCTCTGATATCAAAGATATCTATCTTCACCTGTTCTCTTACTGTAAGGCTGAAATCTATTCTTGTCTCCGGATTGAACGGGTTAGGATAGTTACCCCTGAGTTCGGTAAAGAGAGGAATATCGTTGTTATCATCTACATTGCTGTAAGAGGTTACAACGATTTCGTTAGAGGATGGTGAGAGCCCTACATTGTAGGCCGCCTTAACCCAGTAAATATAATTTCCGAGAGGAATTTCCGGATCGATGTATATATTATCCTCTATCGGTTCATCATTTAACCTGGTCCCATTGCGATAAACTATATAACCGTTTAACTGCCTGGTATTCTCTCCTGCTTCAGGATATGGTGCTTCCCAGGAAAGTGCGACATCCGCAGCGTTAAGAAATTCATAAGTAAGATTCGTTGGTGGCTTGAGTTCCAGAAGAGCAACGGCAGAATCTGTCGGCTCTGATTCTCCGGCCAGATAGAGGGCAGTTACTTCATAAGTATAGGTGAATCCCATCGTAACGTCTGTATCAGAATAAGATTCCAGACTGACCGGCTCATTGTTTATCTTAAGGTTATTACGATAGATATTATATCCGAGCAGATTGTCCGTATCGACACCCGACCACGCGAGCTCTACTACCTGATAGCCTGCTGAAGCAGTAAGATTATCAGGTGCCGGCAATTCTACTTCTTCGCCACTGATCTCAATATTATCAACACACCAGTGATAAGCACCGGCACCAGTATAATTCCATTTGAATCTCACTTCGGTTTGCCCGCCTACTTCGGGAATAATTTGCTGAAAATGGGCCGGATTGGTCGTGCCCAGCAACCAGTTCTGAACCGTATGCCAGGTCTCTCCATCGTCAATACTATAAGCGAATATTGCTTCTGATGCCTGAGGATACTGTCTGAAATAGTGGATAAAAGAGACTTCAACATTCTGAAATCCTCTCAGGTTTAATCTCGGAGTAATAAGATCACTATCCTGATTACCGCCACTGCCATGAATAAAGCTGTTGATATAGGCATAGTTGCCACTGGTCCCAACCAATCCATCACTGATGACCCCAATTTCCCAGATCTCTCCTGTTCCGGCATTATCGGTTATCTCCCAGAACATTGGGGTAGAATTTGAATCGTCGAAATCCTCCTCGAACGGCAATTTCATATATTGCAGGTCTGTGCCTGCCATCGTAGTAATACCGCTCGAATACTCTAAATCAGGTGTATATGAGAGGGCTTTGTAGTAATAAACCGTTCCCTGCTCCAGCCCTCCGTGAGTGAAAGAAGTCCCGGAACCACCATAGATGATCGTTCCACCACCGGAGACCTCCTGGCCTGTCAGGTAATACTCTCCCTCATTAAGTGTGCCAAACAATCCATCATCAGAAACGAGCAGGAGGACATTATCATCATCATCGTTTCTCTCCCAGGAGAGCTCTATCTGATCGTATCCAGAAGAGCTTGCAGTGAAGTTCTCCGGATTATCGATACTCGGAATCAACTCATCAAGGGCAAGTAGTGCTGCATGGGCGTTGAGACGACCCGTCCCGAGCATTCCCAGATAACCGGGATTGAGATGATATATCGGATCAGTAGTACTGCTCAGGATATCGGCAAGTTCTGTATTTGTAAGGACATAACCGTTGCGATGGGCATATGAGACGATAAGAGCAGCAACACCTGAAGCATGAGGTGCTGCCATTGAAGTCCCCTGTGCATAACCGTAAGTACTATTCATTCTGGTACTGAGTATGCCACGTGCTGTTACCTGATTCGTCTCTCCTCCGGGTGCTGAGATATTCACCCAGGTATCATATGTGGAATACCAGGCTTTAATGTCCTGATTATTGGTTCCGGCTACAGAGAAGCAGCTTGGAGCACATTTTGGGTACCAGGCGCCGGTTGTATTATTGTTACCGGCACTGAATATCGTGATACCGCCATCCATGATATCACCCCCACCGTTGGCATTAAAGTAGTCTATCGCATCCATTACCGCCTGGTCATAGTAACCTTCGGTTGTATAGCCCCAGCTGTTTTGTGATATTACGGCTCCATTGTCAGCCCCGAAAATCATTGCAGGTGCAAAACCACCACTACTCGTAGCTGTAAATACCTGACAGGAGATCAACCTGATCCCGTCACCAAAACCACTACCACCAGCTATTCCGGCAACTCCAATACTATTGTTTGTCACCACCCCTACAGTTCCGGCGACATGAGTACCATGATTATGTTGTGTGACGTTATTGCTGTTATCAACGAAATTGTAACCGATATCGGGCCACATATTGGCCGCTATATCGGGGTGATTATACTGTATACCTCCATCAATAATAGCTACAAGAACATCAGAGTGCCCCTTTTCGATCTCCCAGGCATCGAAGAGGCTAATATCAGCACCGGGTGTACCACCTAACTGACCGGTATTATTATAATGCCATTGATCGGTAATCTGAGGGTCGTTCGGAGTCCAGCGATTCAATTCTCCCCAGTCGAATTCTCCAAAATCGGGTTCGACATCAAGCTCTTTCCGGTATTCCGGTTCTGCCCAGGCAACTATATCGTTCAGTTCCCGATAAGCCATAACTATATCTCTGATATCTTCTTCCGAATCGAAGTGTAGTTCATACCAGAGATGTAATCCCCAGAGTCGATGCCGCCATTCGTAACCATTCTTCAGAGCTGGAATATCGAACAGACCACGAATTTCATAAACCCGAAATGAACGGTTGAGTGCATCAATAGCGGGAATTCCGGTTACTACAATACCATCCCCGTCTCTCACTACTACCATATTATCCAGATAGCCCGTCATCTCCTTACGGTACTTTATCCTGATCCAACCCTCTTCCATTGCCTCATCCGGAGCCTGGTATATATCGATATAGGGATGCTCAGTAAACTCAACCTCGGGGATCTTACCCTCGATTATGGTTGTGAAACATAATATCGTGACCAGCACACTGAGTATTGTTATTCTTCGCATATCAAATCCTTTTTATATTTTTGGTAATTAAACACCAGTCAATATATTGCTGTCAAGACAAATATTGCCCATTCTTCGACTACAAACTACAGAAAATCGAACTCAACATAAACCTGCAAGCCATCCAGATATTTCTACTACTCTCTGTGATACATATAACAATAGAGGACAATCAATGGGGAAGCTACGAGCCGGATAGGGCCGACTCGTAGCTTCCCCATTGATATTTTTAGGATAGAGAGAGGTGCTATGATATCGGCAGAATTAATCTGTTTATCAGAGTAAAGATGATTCAAATGAATAATCTGCATAAGAGAATTTTACATAACCTTAGTCATAGAAAGTTAGTCAGGGGCAAATACGCCCGTAGCCCTTATTAAAGGGGTTTAACTGTATTGAACCTCCCCTGGAAGCCGATTAATAAAGAATGCAAAAGCCTTTAAAGAACAAAAATAGCTTGACATCTAGAGTCTCATTTCGTTCAAGTTGATTTAAATTACTAAATAAAGTACCAAGAATGACACTTGCGAAGATGTAGAATTAGTTCACTTTTAAAAAGTGAGTTTGAAGTGCGGAATTTCGTATACTGATATTTTGCAACGGTGTAAGTCATAATAACAGAATCAGATGAGTTATTTGGCGAGGTATTATTGACCGATAATTTTATGCTTGAACTTCTCTTAATACAAGGGAAATTGATTAAGAGCTGCTATCATACTGGTGGCAATTTAATTTCGAAACTAAAAATTTCTAATCAATGGACTTATGTGTCCATTAATCCAGTTCGCATCTGAAACGATATCTCTATTTGATATCACAGTATTCAAGAAATAACCAAAAATTATTCTTAAGCAAGGAGAAGGTTTATGAAGAAGAGTTTATTGCTGACATTATTCCTGATCGTTACCTTTGCCCTATCAACTAATATCTGGGCATTGCCTAATGAGAATTCGACGACTACATCGAGTAGCAACAGGAATATCTTTGAAGAAGATTTTACAGGAGTGGCAGTTGGTGCAATACCGGCTGGCTGGAACAAATCACCGAATACAACAAATTGGGGAGCAGTTGCCTCTGCAAATGCAGGTGGACAGAGTCCTGAGATGAGATTCAACTGGTCTCCCTCCGGAGTTGATGTATTCAGACTCTCAACTCCGCTGATTGATGCTGCTGCTTATGACAACATTCTGCTTACTTTCAAGCATAATGTAAATCACTTTGGAGACAATTATACACTTCGTGTCCAGACCTCAACAGACGGCACAACCTGGACAGATAGATGGACAATAGTCAATCCGCCCGCTTCAATTCCGGCCGAGACAGTTGATGTCTCACTTAATGCAGTTGGGGGAGAATCTTTCTATCTGGCCTGGGTATTTGATGGTGATTCCTATAACATCAATTACTGGTATGTTGATGATATCGTAGTTATAGAGGCCAATCCGGGAACGATAGAGGGAGTAGTCACACTTGATGGTGGTGCCGGTGATGTTACAGATGTCACAGTTACTGCTGGTGGTGAGACAGTCAACCCTGCAACTGACGGGAGTTATGAGATCTCTCTTCTGTCAGGTTTTTATAACGTAACCGCTTCTCTTCCGGGCTACGAGATACATACTTTAGAGAATGTAGAAGTTACAGCTGGCCAGGCCAATACAGGTAACGATTTCACCCTGGGCAATATCGAGATCGATGTTTCACCCGCTTCTCTGACAGCCGACATGCTGCCCGGCGATCCACCATTAACCGTACCACTGACTATCAGTAGTGATGGTAATGGAGCACTTGATTTCAGTATCTCTATAGACTGGATCTGGGACAGGGGTAATATTCCGGAATCGATCCAGACTCCAGTAACCCGTTCTCTCAATCCTGAACATAGTGACAGAGCACCGGCTACCCTTTCTACAGTTCAAACGTATGATGAACACTCAAGGGAGCTCTTTGACCTGTTGTATCATTTCCCCTGTCACGATGCCGGTGGAGAATATCAGGCGGTAACCGATGGGAATTATATATATACAGCCAGATGGAATGAAGCAACGATCTTCAGATATGAACTCGATGGAACCTTTGTCGAACAGTTCACAATTCCCGGCTTTAGTGGTAGTCTGCGTGATATGACTTATGATGGAGAATACTTCTACGGTTCCCCAAACACTACAGTCATCTATATCCTCGACCTGGCTAATGAAGCACTTATTGGACAGATCAATACATCTGTTGCTACCATCCGCTCAATCGCCTACGATGCAGATAACGACGCCTTCTGGGTAGGTTCTGGCTGGAGCCCGGCCCAGTTGCAACTCGTTGACCGTCAGGGTACTACTATTCAATCTTTGCCAACTACTGTAAGCAGTATATCCGGATTGGCCTGGGAGAACGTTTCTGATGGCGGCCCCTATCTCTGGGCTTTCACTCAACCTGCTTCCAACAATATCCTGAATCAGATCGATATGACAACCGGTAGCTCAGTTCAGACTTTCGATATAGCAACTCTCGGTATTCTGGCACCAGATTCCATCTCTGGTGGGTTGCATATAACCGATCAGCTCGTTGATGGTATGTGGACTTTCCTGGGTAACTGTCAGAATGATGTAATTTTTGTTCTGGAGCTGGGTGATTCTTTCCCACCCTGGGTATCAGTAGATCCGAATTCCGGAACAATACCAGGTAACGATGATATGATAATTGACGTTACCTTTGATCCTGCCGACTGGGATCCGGGAATATACAATGCTAATCTGGTGATCAATAATAACTCACTTGATAGCCCGGTAATAGTACCTGTAAGCATGTATCTCGATGCAACACAGCTCTATCCACCTCAAAACCTGGAGGCAGTAGCTGGAGACGGAATCGTCGAATTGACCTGGGAAGAACCGAACATACCACCCGATGTAAGACTGGAACTGGAAGGTTACAATGTCTATCGTGATGGTGATATGATCAATGCTGCACTGGTAACCGAACTGGAATATACAGATACAGACGTAGAGAATGGCATAACCTATTCTTACTATGTAACTGCTGTATATGACGAAGGTGAGTCAAACCCATCCAATGTAGTGGAAGCTACACCTGAAGGGTCAGCTCTCAACCCACCGCAGAATCTTACTTACGAAGTAATCGATGAGATAAATGTTCATCTCATGTGGGAAGCACCGGAAGGTGAAACACTGGATGAATTCCGTTATGATGATGGTGTTCAGGATGGCCAGCTTGGCTTCCAGGGCGGGACTAATAACGGCGTTATGGGTTCTGTTCACAGAAACGATGCTGAAGTTCATGAAGTCCACTGGTTCACCACGAACGAAGGTGGCCCTCACGCAACGGTCAATCTCTTCATCTTTGGCCTGAACGCTCAGGGCCTGCCGAACGGTAGTGACGTTCTGTTCCAACAAATGAGTATTCCCAATGTCGATATGCAGTGGAACGAATTCGTCTTACCTGATCCTGTCAGCGCCCCGAACGGTTTCATGCTCGCTATGAGCTATACCGGATTTCTTGGCCTGGGAACAGACGACGGTATAGGGGCACCCTGGGAATTCC
>CAZBDV010000037.1:0-23513 GCA_964490765.1 uncultured Candidatus Cloacimonadota bacterium
CTCCGGATTCATATAGGCCGGAACCCCGATCTTCATTCTGGTCTGATTGATAAATATAACAGCGGTGTTTGATTTACTCACTATTGCGGTCAGTTTGCGTAATGCCTGTGACATCAGTCTGGCCTGTAAACCGACATGACTATCACCCATCTCACCTTCGATCTCCTGTCTGGTTACAAGAGCCGCTACCGAGTCCAGAATGATCAGGTCAACAGCATTGCTTCGGACGAGGGTCTCTACGATCTCCAGTGCCTGCTCGCCACCATCAGGCTGAGAGATAAGCATCTCATCAGTATTGACACCGATCTTCCTAGCATATACAGGGTCAAGAGCGTGTTCAGCATCAATGAAGGCAATGATCCCATTCTGTTTCTGAGTTTCAGCGGCAATATGCAGAGCGATTGTAGTCTTACCGGAAGCTTCTGCGCCATAAATCTCGGTAATTCGTCCTTTGGGAATACCACCGATTCCGAGCGCTGCATCGAGATTGAAGGCTCCGGTCGAAATGACTTCCGCCTTCTGCCGCGGGCTGTCACCAAGCCGCATAATCGTTCCACTACCATACTTCTTCTCGAGTTGTCCCAGAGCTGTTTTTAAAGCTGCATCCTTTTGTTTATCACTCATTCTTTCCTCCTGTCAGTTAAACATTTTTCTCATACCATATTGGGGAGAGACCTTTTTTTAACAACTTTTTTTTAGGCTTATTCACCGATAGTTAAACCCGCTTCTCTCTTCCCAAAAGGTAAATCTGTAAAGGTCAGGTTTATTATTCATTATAGAGCACTAATGCTGCAGGGAGTATTGCTCTATTATGCTGTATTCCGGCCCTTCAGAATGAAGACGGCTTTCGTAAAATGTCGCTACAGAGATCGTTCTCTGCCCCGGGTTGATTGCCGATTCTGTCAGCCGGGCCACGATTTCGGGAGCAATGTATTGTTTCACCCTGCCCAGGGTAATATGAAGCCGAAACGGTTTCGTATCTATCTGGTAACCCTCCCGGTTCAAGAAATCCCGGAGCTTTTTCAAGACATTACCGAGCTGGGGAGAATCATAATCACATTTTAGCCAGATCAGCCGGGGTCTTCTCGGTGGTATGACCTCTGTTTCCGGGTTAGAGATAGTGAACTGTTCTAAACCCTTCAGTATCTCAGCAAATCCGGATTTTAGCTTCGGGATCGCCGACGCTTCAACATCACCTATGAACTGCAGGGTAATGTGCCAGTGTTCCCTCTTCACCCATTTAACACGACTGGGGCAAATTTTCTGGAGTTCGTTCAGGGATCGTTCAATCTCATCTTTTAAATCTTCAGGGATTTCCAGGGCTAAAAAAACTCGCATAACTCACCTCTCATCATTTGAGTGCAGAGGGAAAGTCTCTCAGACTGTTTAAAGATTCTGTTACCAGAACAGCTATGGTAGCTCCTCGACTGGTAAGTTCTTCTCTATCGGTCAGATGAGACTCATCAGATGGATATTCTAACGTTTGTAACCGATATCGATCAAAAACTTCTTACGGGTGGCAATATCAGATTCTGATTCCACACCGAGCGGGGACTCACCATCGATGACACCAAGAACACCACGCCCCTGTTCTGTTTCTGCCAGGATTACTTCTACCGGATTGGCTGTAGCACAGAAGATGCCGACTACTTCGCGGCAGGCTTTGATAGCAGGAATTACATTGAGCGGGAAGACATCCCGCAAGACGATAAGAAAAGTGTGTCCAGCTTTTATTCGTTGTAGATTCTCTACAGCTACCTCTGTCAGCTCTTCGTCTGTTCCATCTTTCCGGATCAAACGGGGTCCGGAAGCTTCATTGAAGGCGAGTCCGAATTTAATCCCCGGTACGGAATTTACCATCGCTTCATAAAGATCTTCCACAGTCTTGATAAAATGCGATTGGCCGAATATAATGTTACAACCTTCTGGTATCTTGAGCTTTTCAACTACGAGTTCCATTATTCCCCCCTACTTCTCTTGATATCTTATTTTTTTAAATCCCGTTCAGCTTCTCAAGAGCTGGATAATAGTATGGACCGTCAGCAGGTGAGATGAAAGAGTCCCAGCTTCAGGTCATATACTGAACGGTTGAATTCTTTCACCGCTATGGGAGTTGGCTTGATAACAAACCCGATCTCATTCTCTTCCAGCAGATCGTGAACTGCCTGGTCAACCTTCATCAGGCCTAACCAGCCTGTTCCTATGATGACAGTGTGGAGAACTGACCAGTCGATTTTCGGTAAATCGTCCAGAGTAAGGTAATGACCATTATGTCGCCACCAGCTATCAATAATCTTAGTTGGTGTGATAATGAGATCCGAATGATAATCGATCCCATTGACCGTCATCTTACCGAATTCATAACTATCAATTATGTATCTGACTGTCATCTCTAGAGAAAAAAAATCCTCATAATACTATTATGAAGAATTGGAACTATCTCAAACATTCACAACTGCTTGCTATAGCTCTCTATATCGCCTTCGTTACTTTGTTGGCTTTCAGACAGGATGTGCAGACCTTGATAGTTTTGATCTTATCGCCATCTTTTACTCGTACTTTCTGTAAGTTCGGATTGAAACGGCGTTTCGTTGCATTCAAAGCATGACTGCGATGCTGCCCGAACTGTGGTGACTTACCACATATATCGCAAATTTTTGACATCGGTATCCTTCCTTAGTATTTTTTACCAGAAAATTAACTCTGCTTTTCTTGGCAAGTATTATCTTTCAATAGAATCTGATCTTATGTCCAGTATTTGTCACTCTGTAGATTTAACAGGCTATCTTGTTCTTCGAAAATTCCTCGATAACCAATCGTCACCCTACGAGCCGGATGCCGCCGACTCCCATGCTCCCTAAAGGTTTATGAGCAGGAGTGGTAAAATTCAATTAAAACTCCTTTGCTGCTCAGGGTTTGAAGAGGCAAACCTTTTATCGGGTAATAAGATAGCATCAAGTAGTTACTGGAGTGGGCGATAAACAGTTAGAACTTCAGTTGCTGGGTGGATCTGGAGTTTACTGTATTATGATGTTATAGATTATCCTGATGAAGAGAAGTGTTAGGACGATAAGGAATATAGGGCGGATGATTCTGGAGCCGTTACTGATTACCAGTTTTGAGCCGAGATAGTTTCCCATTATTCCGCAGACAGCTGCCGGTATTCCGATAGCGAGGATAACCTTTCCATTGATGAGGAAGGTAATCATCGCAGCGAGATTAGAGGCGAGGTTAACGAACTTGGCATTGGCATTGGCACCTACATAATCGCATCCGAGAACTACAGTGTAGCCAAAAATCAGGAAGGAACCGGTACCGGGACCGAAAAAGCCGTCATAGAAGCCGATAATTAACCCTGCAAGGGAAGCCAACAGCAGAATCTGTAGTTTGCTAAACGACGAATCCCTTTTCACCATTCCGCTATCTTTTCTTACCCAGACGAAGAGTGTTATAGCTGGAATGAGGAAGAGGAGTACATAGTTGAGGAAGTGTGGATCCAGGAGCAGTACGGTTCTCGTACCGAGATGAGATCCGATGAGGGCAAAGAGGGCGCCAGGCAGGGCAATGAGGTAGTTGGCCATCTTTCTCTTATTATAGCGATAGGTAGAGAGTAATGTTCCGAAAGTAGAAGAGAACTTGTTATTGCCGAGTACGAAATGGGGTGGGAGTCCTGTAGCCATATAGGCGGGTACTGAGAGAAGGCCACCCCCTCCGCTGATGGCATCGATGAAACCGGCCAGAAAGATCAGTGGCAGCAGGATCAGATATCCTTCGACAGAAAGTGATACTATTTCCAAGAACTATTCCCAGTATTTAGCATCAAGGCTACGGTAAAGGACAGCTTCTCCGATATGGCTGGCCTTTATATTTTCGCTACCATCCAGGTCAGCAATGGAACGGGCGACTTTCAATATCCGGTCATAAGCCCTGGCCGAGAGCCCCTTCTTAAGCATAGCCATTTTCAACAGGTTCTTTCCTTCATCGTCGAGTTGACAGTAACGGCGTAAGAGCTTCGGTGTTAATTGTGAGTTGCTGTAGATCTCCTCTTTTGTGAACCGGTTTAACTGCCATTTCCGTGCTTTGTTAACTCGATCCCTGATGATATGTGATTTTTCACCAGTCGGCAGGCCACCAAGCTCCGAATATTTAACGGCAGGGACTTCGATATGGATATCGATTCTGTCGAGTAACGGGCCGGAGATTCGTGAGCGGTAACGCTGTATAGACGTCTGAGTGCAGCTACAGGAATGTGTTTCCAGGTTGCTTCCGAAATAACCGCAGGGGCAGGGGTTCATAGAGGCGACAAGCATAAAACAGGCAGGGAAGGTTACACTATGTGCGGCTCTGGCTACATTTACAACCTCATCTTCCATCGGCTGTCTCAAAACTTCAAGTACAGACTTCTTGAACTCGGGAAGTTCATCGAGGAAGAGTACTCCATTATGGGCGAGTGAGACTTCACCCGGTCGGGGATAGCTGCCACCACCGATAAGAGCAATGTCGCTTATCGTGTGATGTGGTGACCTGAAAGGTCGATTGTTGACGACACCCAACCTGTTTCCGCTTAATAAGCCAGCGACAGAATGGATTTTCGTTGTGGTCAAAGCCTCTTCGAGTGTCAGTTCAGGTAATATACCAGGCAGTCGGCGGGCAAGCATCGTTTTACCGGAACCTGGAGGGCCTATCATCAGGATATTATGTCCACCGGCAGCTGCTACCTCCAGAGCTCGTTTAACCTGAAACTGTCCCTTGACGTCCGACATATCCTCCAGAATATCCCTGGAAGGAGAAAAAAGGGTATCCATATCTACTTTGACCGGCTCGATCTCCATCTTTCCTTCCAGAAAACCGACAGCTTCTCCCAGATTTTCTACTGGATAGACGTTAAGTTCACTGATGATAGCAGCCTCTTTCGCATTTTCCGGTGGAACGAGTAACCCTTCCATACCGTCCTTACCTGCTGCTACTGCTATCGGTAATACACCCTTGACACCTCGCAACCGGCCGTCCAGTGAGAGTTCACCTATCAGGGCAAAAGATTTCAACCGTTCGGAACGGATCTGTTTTGTTGCCTGAAGTATGGCAATAGCTGTTGGTAGATCGAGGGCAACACCCTCTTTTCGCAGGTCTGCAGGTGCAAGATTTACTGTGCAGTGGTATGTCGAAAAACGGAATCCGGCATTAATGATGGCCGAAGATACTCTGTCTCTGCTCTCCTTAATGGAGTTCGAAGGAAGGCCGACAATGATGAATTTGCTTAAACCCGGCCTCAAATCAGCTTCTACGGTTATCTTTTCCGCATCGATACCGTTGATAGCATAGGATATCGTCTTTCCATACATGTCAAACACTCAAATTATGTCTTTTTGCAACAATCTCTATTTATTAACAATCAGGGTTTCACTATCTTCCGAGTCAAGCAAAAATTTAATAATGGCAACTAATGCCCTATCACGACGGTATCCTGTTTCCGAAATATCCGTTCTGAATCGCTACCGGTTGCCTCAAGCAGGATGATATAGACTCCAACCGGCAGGATTTTGCCATCCTCCCGTCTACCGTCCCAGATAAGAGATCCTCTCGCTGCTGATATCTCCTGGTCAGCCAGACGGTTAACCATTCTACCCTTGAGATCGAATATCCGGCAATTCACCCTGCTCAATTTTTCTGGAAGCTCAAAACTGATAATCGTTCTCTCGCCCTGCACTGGAGAAAAGGGGTTTGGTGAGAGGGAAAGAGCAACCTGAGAAGGAATGTAAGGAGTGTAGATACTGTTTTCTTTACCGGGTGTCGAACCGGCAGGGTGAATAGAGCAGGCCCAGTTATCATCTCTGGAAGGGAGTAGTGGGTTGATCCTTTCAGCTGAAACTCCACGGTTCTCACTCCATTTCGGACTATAGCTGAATTGCTCGAATATATTCTCTGCCGGATCATACAGGGTCAACATCTCACCTGAGACGTATATACTAACGAGGCCGGTCACTATGAGAGCGTCTTCTGGCTGATATGTTTCAACGATGAAGAGAGAATCTGCCGGATTGTTAACCAGCAATATGTACTCCTGGCCGGTAAGGGGGATATCCACACTGTATCTTTCGGTCTCCAGTGTTACCGAGAAGAGATATTTATAGAAATGGTTGACCTTCAATTCTATCCACCTCGGTTCGTCAGTGAAGGGGCGGAACATGATCTCGTTTACAGCTACGGGTAGGGCGTCATTATTGTAATATGAGAAGGCGAAATCATTGGAGGGGTCGAGATCCTCTTCTGCTTCTATCAGATACTGGAAAGTTGTGTATTCGGTGGTCGGAATTTCTGTTTCGAACTCATAGTGGCTGCTGGCAGGGAGAAAGAGATGTTCTTCATAGAGGAGTGTTCCCTCTGCCTCCTCGTTGTAGAAGGCCAGGCAGATGAGCTGGCATTCCTCAATATAATGATATCCAGTATTCTCTATACAGAGTCTATGCTGCAGCCTGTCATTGATAATAGTCGTTTCTGCATTCTCTAAAGCGAGATCATAGGGGAACGGGAGAAGGCTGTTCGGGGCCGCAGGGGTTGACAGATTGCTGTGAATACACCTGTCCCACAATGATTGATCATCATAGGGGTTTACTCGCTCCAGAGATACGTTGTAAGGATAGGAAGCCGGAGCGGTATACTCGGTATAATCAAATATATTGCCATAGCTGTCGGCGAGGAGAAGTTCCTCCCGGTCGTTATTGAGAACTGCCCAGGAGATTGATTCTATAACATTCTTCACTCCAACATAATGATAATACTTGAGAAACTCTTCTCTATCTCGACAAATTATCAAATAGCTTTCTGGTTCGATAGTTCCACTGAATTCCGTCCTGGTTTCTGCTGCATCCTCCAGATAGAAATTGTTCATTACTAACGGGACCTTGCTCCGGTTATAGATCTCCAACCATTCTTGATTTTCTGCAGACTCCTTGAAGAGGAGTTCATTCAATATGAGAGGTGAAGGACCAAAGATAAAAGCGTTCTGCAATTTATTATTGGAGAGATCAGGGTCGTTCTGATAGACCAATCTTATATCCAGCGGGTAATATCCCTCTTTCAGTTCTGTGAAATGATAATGCTCGGTAGTATGATACTCAGGCAGCAGTTCAGGCAGGGGAAAGATCCCCTGAAGTTCGTAATTGAGAAAGATGTGGATAGCTGCTTCGGCCTCTGGGATGGTAACAGAAGAGGGATTGATTATCTTGACCGATATCCGGAGGCTCTCTTCGAACTCGGTGATTTCCAGCTCTTCTAAAATAAGGTCTACCGGGTAGATATTGCTGTAACCCGGACTTGGCATTGAACAGGCAAACCAGTCTTTAGCTGAGTTATTAGTATCATACCCGTCTTCTATGCGAGCTAGAGAATATCCGGCCGGTGTATCCGAAGCAAAACTTACTCCAGGGTGAGATATGTCGTCCGGAAGATTGTTTAGATTGTTCTCACCATAGAGAACCGTATCTGTATAACCAGCAGGGCTGATGAGCCTGATCCCAACAGTGTTGTCAACAGGAGAGGGGAGTTCAAGGAGAGTGTAGAGATCTGCTCCCGGTACATATTCACCCGCTATCAGAATGAAGCCATAGGGGGCTATAATCAGATTGGGAAGCGATAATATGGTCTGAAATGAGTCTCCGGCAGTCTGGATCTCCCACCCCTGGAGTGAGATACTCCTGCCGGAATCGTTATAGAGTTCAATCCACTGCTCACCACTATTTCCGGCGAGTGGGTTGTACATTATCTCATTAAGAACTATATCAGCAGGACATAAGAATGGAATAGAGAGAATTAGAAACAAGGAGAGGGTATATTTCAAAGATCTTTCCACGAAAATAACCTCCGGTAAACATAAATATCATTCCGGGTTTACAAAGATATTCTCTATAATATCGGTCGGTGTTATTGCTGCTGTTTCTTTGAATAGTGAACAGGTTTCTGCAGTTTTCCCGAGCAGGTATGAGGCTGATATTGCCGCTTCTGCCGGTGAGAGTTTCTGGGCTAAAAAGGAGATGATTATTCCGGAAAGAACATCGCCACTACCCCCTGTTGCCAGTCCGTCATTACCCGAAATGTCAAATATTGTCTGAGTTCGGTTGAAGAAGACCCGGGTAACCCCCTTAAGCAGAAGATTACAATCGTAATCGTTAAGGAATTCTTTTACTGCAGAGATTGTGTCCTTCATTACATCCTCGCTCGAGCTCTGTGAAAGACGGGCAAATTCCCCGATATGAGGCGTTAAAACGAATGGTCTGTTCTCCATTCGTTTCAACCATTGTGGATAATGTGCCAGGATATTGAGTGCATCAGCATCAAATACTACGGGCTTGCTATACTCCCGGGTTATCATGTTGACGAGGGCGGTTGTTAATGGGGATACCCCCGAGCCCGGCCCGATAAGCAATACATCGTATGTATCAAGTGTCTTGAGAAACTCTCTGATCTCCGGCAGTTCTATCAGATTATCGGCAGAGCAATTCTCACAGATCCTCTGATTCTCCCCTGAAAAGGGTAACGGTCTTGTCATAATTTCCAGCAGGTTAGACTCATAAATTGTCTCCATACCCTGGTTATGAAAGAGTGTAATCAAACCACTGCCGGAATGCAGTGCCGCCCTTGCTGCCATAATTGCAGCTCCGGAAAATCCAGGAGAACCTGCGATGATCGCTACACGACCGTAGTTACCTTTATGGTATGAACTGTTACGATAGGGATAGATTACATTACTATCGTCTATCAGATTGGCGAAAGGACCTTTATCATCCCATATTTCCCGGGGAATACCAATATCTATGGGTATCACTTCACCGCAGTAACTTCGCCCTTTTCCGAGATAATGACCATACTTGGGGGCTGCCATTGTGAAGGTATAATCAGCACAGAAAGCACATTCAGCCCAACCGGTATCAGCGTCGAGACCGCTGGGTATATCTATCGCGACTCTGAGAGAGTCAGCTTCATTAAGCCTGACTATGATATCTTCATAAAGCTCGGATAGTGAACCTTTGAAACCGATACCGAAGATGGCATCAATTATAGCCGCATAAGGACAGAACTGATCAGTAAAGTATTCTTCCGAAAGATCTACCCATTCTTCAGCTGTGGATATATGATGTAGCGGGATATTCATCCTTTTGACCAGTTTATAATTCGTTGCTGTTTCGGGTGACATCCTGGCTGTGTCACCAATGAAAAATAGTGTCGGCCAGAAGCCCAGATTCTGTAAGCAGCGGGCAATAACAAAACCATCACCCCCGTTGTTCCCCTGTCCACAAAAGATCGCCACTTCATCACCCTCTGTCAGCAAGTCATATATGCAGAGAGCAGATCGGGCACCTGCATACTCCATCAGAATACTTCCTGCAAGCCCGAAATCGTTGATCGTAGAACGATCTATCTCTTTCATTTCATCTCTTGATAATACATACATATCACTTCTCCGGTATAGATATCTCTATTGTCGAACCTTCATCCACGACACTATGAATGACATGGATCTTACCTTTATGAAAATCCTCTACTATTCTCTTGGCCAGACTGAGTCCCAATCCCCATCCCCGGGATTTAGTAGAGACTCCTGGCTCGAATATCTTGCCCTGCATTGATTTAGCTATCCCCTTACCCTCGTCCTGAACTATGATATGAGTTCTATTCTTATCCTGAAAAGCTATGAGTATTATACTGCCACCCTTCTTCTGCATTGCATCGATCGCATTCTTGATCAAATTCTCTATTGCCCATTTTATCAGGTCAGGATCAACATTGACTTTGATATTCTGGATTTTACTTATGAAGACAATATCGATCTTGTGCGTCAGATGGGGTAATCGCTCCTTGTAGTAATCTACCGATTCCTGAATAAGATCGTGCAATATGACAGGTTTCAACTCGATTTCCGAACCGATCTTCCCGAATCTGTTTCCTACCTTCCTCAACTGTTCCACATCGTTTTCCATAAACTGGACGAGTTTTTTCAGATCAGGATCAGTGGAGGAACTCTCGACACGGTTAGAGAGAACATCTATCCAGCCCAGAAGCGAAGATATGGGCGTTCCGAGTTGATGTGCCATCTCTTTTGCCATACCGACCCAGAGGATATCTTTTTCATTTCTTTTAAAGAAGAGAATGGCATAGACCCCGAAAAGGACAAAGAGTAGTACAAATGCCACTTCAACGAAAGGCATAAGCCGCAGCTGTTTCATAGCTCTTGACTCGCTGTAATAGGCAAAATTGATAATACTATCGTTTTCTGTCGTATAATAGAGAGGTATGACATTACGGTCACTCTCCATCTTCGAAAGGCTGTTGATAAGAGAATATTGCTCTTCCTGCCCAAGGGCATGGAAAGGCTTGCTTTCATCTATTCCGACGTTCTTCCAGTAGAGTGGTGTTCTGTTATGATCAGTCAGGATAATAGGATATTCAATATTAGCAATGATCTCTTCAAATATGTACTGACTGAGAAGGCTTTCCCAATCATCTTCTGCTGAATAACTGAAAAATCTGGCAAAGAGGTTGGGAACTACCTGAGCTTCATAGCGGAAATTACTCAGCAGGGTGTTTGTATAGATAATAAAGAAAACAAATAGAAGTACCGACCCGACAGCGAAGTAAAGCTTGATAAGGAGGTTCGGATACTTATATATCTTTTTTTGTTGTCTCCCAAAGATCATCTAATTTCTCCATTGAACTGTCGTAGATATTCTCATCATTCTTTTTATGATGTTCTTCAATAGCCTGAAAGCGCTGGCGGAATTTTTCTGCAGCTCTCTTGAGTGCTGCTTCAGAATCTATTCCCCGTTTTCTGGCATAGTTAACGACCGTAAAGAGAAGGTCGCCGAGTTCTTCAGTTATCTGCATCTGAACATCGTTTCTATCAGATTCCTCTAATTCTTGAAATTCTTCTTCTATCTTACTCAGGACATCGGAGGCATTCTTCCAGTCAAAACCTATAGAAGCTGCCTTCTCCTGCATTCTCTGAGCATAGATCAGGGCTGGCATGCTCTTCGGAATACCTTCCAGGATAGATTTTCTCGTCTTCCGCTTTTCATGATGTTTCAGTCTTTCCCAGTTTGTCTTGACCTCGGCAGCTTCCATCCTGTCCTGCTTCTGTTGCTTGTCTCTGGCAAATACGTGAGGATGACGGCTGACCAGTTTTTGTGATATAGTAGTCAGAACATCGGCCAGGGTAAAATACCCCGCTTCTTTGGCGATCCTTATCTGCATCAGTATATGTAGAAGCAGGTCTCCCAGTTCTTCCTGCAGATGCTCAGGATCGTTATTCTCTATTGCTTCAATAGTTTCATAAAGCTCTTCTATAAAATTAGGGATCAGGGAGTGAGGTGTCTGTTTAATATCCCAGGGGCAACCCTCATCAGGGTCGCGTAACTTTTCCACAATATCCCACAAATCTGTAAATTCTTTCATCTCAGTCCTCTATAGACAACATTTAATTTATTTTTATCAGAGTACTTCTCTTGTAAAGTACTTTTTAATCGGATTGAAGGGGCAGATCAGGAAGGATAGCTGTCGTGGTCAGTTCTTAGCTTCTTTATCTTCCTGGGGGAGTTCCCATTTTTTCTTTATCCTGTTATTGACCCATCGCTTACGTAGCCAGGCGAGCAGCAGAATAAAGGGTAGAACACCCCATATAATACCTGTGAAGGCGAGCAGGATTTCGATGCGGAATCTTTTTTTGAGATAGTCTTCCAGTAAAGGAGAGAACTGCCCTGGTGTGAGTTTAAAAGCCCGGAAGAAGGCGAGGGAGAAATCGATGGGGATATCATTATAATTCCAGAGGTTATAGAATTCATCCAGATGGTTACTATAGAGATATTTGACAGCGAGGGCAGATTTGGCGTAGAAAGACTCCCATCGAATCTGGCCATCGGGGTATCTTCCAGCCATCTCATTGATAGTCAGGCTGTTGCCGAGCAGAAAATCTCTGGCGTAGAGAAGCTCTCTTTCGAAATTGAGGTCACCGGAAAAGAAGACTGCCATACCTTCGTGAAACCAGAGGGGTATGTTATCGAATTGCGAATCGAGAAAGAGGTGGATATATTCGTGCAGAATGATACGACGGAGACGGGAGAAACTTCTCAGATCACGGGGGTTTCTGATGTAGATTCTTTTTTCTGAGGGTGAGTATAGAGCTTCGCTGAATTCAATGATCCCTTTATGCCCGGCAATGATATTTTGATAGAATTCTCTGTCAGGGGCAATGATAATCTCCCCCGTGATTTCGGGATAGAATCCGATAGCTCGCTGGAATTCTTCGATATCGTGGATTATGAGCGGATGGAGTTGCTCTATGAGTTGCTGATCTCGCTGATGGTGTCTGAAGGTCAGGCCATCTTCCTCTCTAAAGAGCAGTTCCGGGTATTCGATACTTAAAAGAGGGGACAGGATTGAGAGAATGAGCAGTAACGAGAGGTTAAAGCAGTTTAATCGAGCAGTCATGAGGGATGGGGCATTTTTTCGTTTTCTGGGTTTGGAGAGCTTATTCCATCCCCAGCCGCTCCCTTATCAACTTAACCATATAGTTAACATCAAACGGTTTAAATAGAATATCTTCAGCACCCAATCCGGAGTTTCTCGCATTAACAACTGTATGGTTCGGGTCGTATCCGAAACCGGTCATCATTATTACCGGCATATCCTCGTTCTGCTCTCTGGCCCGGAGAAACAGTTCATAACCATCCATATCGGGCATAGCAATATCGGTTATCAAAAGGTCTATACTGCCCGACATAATATTTTTCAGGGCATCATAACCACTCTCGGTGGTCAAGACGGTTATATCATCGAGTTTTTCTGTCAGTTCCTTTTTGAGGAATTCTATGATCTCTTTATCATCATCGACTACTAATATTCTCTTTACCATACCTTTGCTTCACTGCCAATGATAGTCTTATAGGCCTGATAATATTTCTCGTAGGTCTTCTCAATCACTTCTGCCGGCAATTCCGGTGCCGGAGGTTTCTTATCCCACCCTGCTTTTGTGAAATAATCTCTTATATACTGTTTATCATAGCTTTTAGGAGATTGGCCGACGGAATAATCGTTCTTATCCCAGAATCTGGAAGAATCGGGCGTAAGGAGTTCATCGATCAGTATGATCTCCCCTTTACTGGTTCCGAACTCGAACTTCGTGTCGGCAAGGATAATATCCCGCTCGAAGAGGTAGTCATGTCCGAACTGGTAAAGTTCCATGCTCTTGTTTTTGAGGAATTCAGCTATCTTTCTGTCGGTTCTCTGAAGCAGCTCCTGATAGGAGATATTGACATCATTGCCCTCTTCGGCTTTAGTAGATGGGGTAAAGAGCGGCTTCTCAAACTTCTGGCTCTCTTTTATACCGGGTGGCTGAATCATACCACCGACAGTGCTCTGCTTTTTATATTCAGACCAGGCAGAACCGCTGATGTATCCCCTGACGATGCATTCGAAGGGGATGACTCTGGTTTTTTTTACCAGCATACTCCGATCCTCTAACTCCTCCCGGAAGGGGTGCAGTGCTTCGGGATATTCATCAACTCTGTCAGTTATCAGATGGTTCTTGATAATATGTTCAGTCTTGCGGAAAAAAAAGAGTGATATCTGATTGAGTATCTTGCCCTTATTCGGAATAATCGTGGGAAAGATAACATCAAAGGCAGAAACCCGGTCGGAAGTAACGATTAGAAGTTCTTCACCCAGATCGTATATGTCTCTGACTTTACCCTGATGATGTCTTTTGATTATCGGTAGTTCTCTAATATTATCAGCCATTTATCCTCCAAAGTAATTTATTCGGAAAGGATTTCTCTGAAAAACCATCTCAGAGCCAGATCCTTCTTATTGTCCTATAATTCGCTAACTATCTTTTTGATGCTCAATAATGATTTTCTATATATTTCGTCAATCTTTTCAGGGTGGTGAGAAGAGAAATTTTTGTAGATAGTCCACATTTCCCGGAAGTTTTCCTGAGGAACAGCGAGCAATTCTTTCTTCTCATAATCTGTGAAATAATTGTTTATAGCGGTAAAGATCTCGGTCTGTTTATCGATGGTAGCACTCTCGAGCAGTCCGTTTTTGACGGTGAACAGAGCGTCATCAAACTGCAAAGAGCCTGTCAGCTCCTTTATTGTCAGAAAGAAGGGGAGATACTGGTAATATCTTTCCAGAAGTTCGATATCCCTCTCTATCACATTTCCCTCAGCAAATTTTAGATTGTCCTGCAGTACGATGGATTTCTCACGGAGAGAAGCGAGCAGCTCTGCGTTTATCTGCAGGAAATAATCCAGCATGAAATCTTTTAGTTCGTTTTCATATCTTGCGGCATCCAGGCAGTAGCCGGGGCATCTCTTCTCTTGCAGCAGTATACAGGGAAAGGTATTTCCACTACAGGCAGGAGATCCGATGATTCTGTTGAAGGTTTCGATCGTTCCGAGCAGAAGGAATCTGTCTGGGAGGGGGCCGAGATATAAGAATTCCTCTGTTGTATCCTCCTTCACCGAGATGAAGGGTGGTTCTTTAAAACTAACAGCGAGGTAGGGGTATTGATCGTATAACCGGATCTGTTTCTGATATTTCGGCAAGCTTCTGCTAAGGAGCTGCTTTTTGATCAGGAGGGCTGTCAGATCATTTTGAGCAGGGTAGGACTGAATACTATCGTACTCTTCCAGAATAGGAGCGAGTTTTTTTACCTGCGGATTATCCGATGGTTCATCTTCGGTTAGCTCGGAATAGAGGCGTTGCAGACTGTTGGTCCGGATGTAGTATAGTGGTTGCTGATTCTTGAGAAACACCATAACACCATCTCTATCCGGTAACCGGATCATTTGCTCATCTTCGGCTTCAGATCTTGTAATTTCTATTATCTCTTGCATAGCTCCCTTTAAAATATATGTGATCAGAAGAATTCTTTCGAAACAGCCCTGATATCATCGCAATCTATACCGAACTGATTTATGGTTCTATCGTGACTCCATTTGAGCCTGTCAACCGGATTTTTAACGATGTGGATCTCTTCTACCCATGGATCTACCCCTCCAAACAGGGAAAAGAGATAATAACTGTTACCATATTCTTTCGCTTTTTCATATTCGTTCTCCGTAAGGTAGATAATTCCATCCGCCTCGATCTTGATCTTGACCAGTATATAATGGACAAGATCCTGTTTACTAATCCGCAGGGTATAACCAATCTTCTTATCGGAAAAATCTTCAACAGCAAAACCCGACTTAAAGGCAAATCTTGCAGCGATCTTGACTGCCTTGTGTTCATGGCTGACATTCTCACCCGGCTCATCTTCCGCTTCTTGCTCTATAAACGTTTTAACAGGTCTTTCAGTTTCTACTGAATTATAACTCTCATCAGTAGCTTGCTTCTCTTTCTCACGAGCAGCCCGGCCTATGATCAGTAACATTGTTGCCCGTCCTGCATTGATTACCCCGATCATCAGAAGGAGTTCCCGTGTATATGTGATCGTCCCTATGGCCCATAAGAGCATAAAGGTTCCGTTTAACAGGAACCAGAACAGAGTCTCACCACATCCGGCTCGCCAGGATGCCGTAACAATGGCGATATATAGGAAAGATACCATATAGAAGAAGATCATCAATTCATACATTACATCCTCGATATCACAGGCTATTAAAAAAAGCAACATACAATCTACTGAATTCACGATTCAAGATGACAGCCAGGATCAATTAGTCAAGCAATTAATGACCGGAAAGATAGAGTTTTATTACAGGCCGGAGGATCCTGTTTCCTGTCGCTCTGACAGTGTTGAAGATCAAGAATCTCTGGATATTGATTATCACCATTATACTATTCAGAATACTGATCAACAGACATAAGAAAAAATCTGTTGACTTCGATGGATAGTAATGCTCTCCTGATAAGATAAATAGAGCGGAGGTGAACGATGAAAAGGGTTCTGGTCTTGACGGGTGGTGGTGATTGTCCCGGTTTGAATGCTGTATTGAGAGCAATAGTAAAAAGAGCTTCGCGGGAGAGGAACTGGGAAGTAGTCGGGAGCTACCAGGCTTTTGACGGTGTCATGCATGAACCGACAGAGATAATGATTCTCGATGAGAATGCAGTAGCGGGGATTCATGTTCGTGGTGGTACGATCATCGGAACAACTAACAAGGGAGGTCCTTTCGCCTGGCCGGTCAAGAAGAAGGACGGTACCCTGGAACATGTAGATCGTTCCGATGAATTGATCCGCAAGCTGGAGCATCTGGGAATAGATGCAGTAATCAATATCGGTGGAGACGGGTCACAGCGAATATCGCAGAAGCTGTATGAAAAAGGGGTGAATATCATTGGAGTCCCCAAGACGATAGATAACGATCTCAGTTTTACAGATTTTACCTTCGGTTTTCAAACTGCCGTTCAGACTGCAACAGAGGCGGTAGATAAGCTTGTCACGACAGCTGCAAGCCATAATCGGATTCTGATTCTTGAGGTTATGGGGCGTTATGCCGGCTGGATCGCCCTGCATACAGCAGTGGCGGGGGGAGCAGAAGTCTGTCTTATCCCCGAGATCCCCTACGATATCAATATAGTCCTTAACAGGCTGAGGATGAGGTTTACCGGTGGTAAGGGCTTTGCCAACATAGTAATAGCCGAAGGTGCTCATCCCCGTGGGGGTGAAATGGTCTATAAGGACAAAGGCAAGGATGAGAAATCCGGTAAGGCACGACTGGGCGGAGTAGCTCTTCAATTGAAAGAGGATTTGAAAGAGGCCGGCTGTGAAGGTGAGATAAGAGAGACTGTTCTGGGGCATCTACAGCGGGGCGGAACTCCGATAGCCTATGACCGCATCCTGGCGACTCAGTTCGGAGTAAAAGCCTTCGAAATGGTTCTGGAGCAAAAATACGGTGAAATGGTTGCCTACAAGCATCCCGATGTCGTCTCGGTCCCCATCAAACAGGTTGTTAAGAAGTATAACCACGTCGATAAGCAGTCATACCTGATCAGAACAGCCCGTGGTATAGGTATCTCCTTCGGTGACGAATAGGATCAGATCTCGTATCGTTTATAGAATGTAGTTGTTTCTCAATTTCTACGGTTTAAGGATTGTGTAAATCTTTCTTCAATATATGGTGAGGAATATAGTCGGCAGGGTGCCGACTATATTCCTTACCAGGGTTTTCTGGTAAGAGTTTTATCTTATCAGGGTGATTTTGCCAGTTTCCGGATTAGCAGTACCGGCGAAGATTTTATAAAAATAGACTCCTGACGGGCTTCTTCTACCTGTCAGGTCGTAACCATCCCATTGAACTTTAGTCTTTTCACTCTTGAGAACCCTGATTTTCTCTCCCCTGATATTGAAGATCTCCACAGTAATTTCCTCCTGTCTGATATCATTGCTCTCGATTAAGATCTCAACACTCCGGGAAAAGGGGTTGGGGTAGGAGAGGATAACTGGAGAGGGTATGGTACTATCATCAGGGATAGAGCTGTTATTCTGAGCAAAGGCAAAGTCGATCGCTCCGAGTGCTGTCTGGTAAGTTTCCAGTAAAGATTCATCGAAATCGTAAACCATGATCGTTGAGTTGGAGATAAAATCACCGGCATCGGCAACGAGCAGGAATTCTTCATACACTGCCAGGGCGGAACCACCGGTCGAGAAGAGATTATCGCAATCGTGAATAATATCGTACCCGGGCAGATCATAGGCGAAAAGCCCATTCCCAAATCCGTCGGCAACATAGACCCTATCAAGAGGGGTAATAACAATGTTTATGGGATACATCTCGAGTGAGATGGTCTGAACGATATCCAGTGTGCTGGTATCAATGATAGCAATATTACCTGTCTCATTGGCATAATCTCCGGTACAGACGAGATGCAGGGCCCCGTAAGTGTCGATCACCATTCTCTGCGGGTTGAGCGGGACATCGATAGTAGCCTGAATCTGATAGCTTTCCAGATCGATCAGAGTCAACTCTCCCGGAAGATATGTGGGATATTGATAACCAGAATTTGCTACGAATAGCAGATTTTCGTGCAGAGCCATCCCGAGTGGTGCAACCCCGACTTCGAGTTCGGCCACAACACTGTCGGTAGCAAGGTCGATTTTATAAACACTATCGGTCAGCATCCCGGTAACGTAGGCATGATTTTCGTGAATGACGATATCGTAGGGGTTCGAATATTGCTCAAGCGGAATGGTAGCCAGGAGAGCACCTGTTTCGATATCGTATTTACGTAAATTATCATCAGCCGAGTTGGTGAGGTAGATATACTCTCCTGTAGTAGCCATCATATTGGGATAGAGGCCCGTTATGGCAAAAGTATTATCTACTGTTCCTGTGGTAAGGTCCAGACGTGAGATAGTCTGACTGACCGTATTGAGTACAAAGACTTCTCCCGAGAGTGCCGGAATGAGCATCAGGGAGGTCAAAACGGTAAAGAGTAATGTTGCGAAGAATACTGTTTTCATACTGCTTAACTCCTCTATAGATTTGATCCGTCAGTCTTGCTACTGCCGGAATGGTTCAGTTTCAGGTTGAAGACCCAGTTGAATCCGGGTTGTGGTGTATATGCATATATCTCGTAATGTTTATCAAAGATATTCTTCAGTGTGAGAGCACATTGCCAGTCGAGAGCGAGAAATCTGAAATTCACACCGAGCTCTGTATCGGTCAGTTGATAGGATTGTAATGGTGGAATCAGCTGGTCCGGTGTTGACCATTGAATTCCGGTATGGGAGTGAGTAACTCGCCAGTAGAATGGGGCATACCACAAAGTTAATTCTGCGGTAAAGCTCTCATCCGGTGTATATATCAGTTTTTTGTTATAGAGGTCACCGGGAGAACCGTCACTTTGGAGAGATTTATTGTAAGCATCTGTCTTTAGCCAGGAAGCAGTGAGAGAGAGGAGGTCGTTCAGAAAGAAATTGGCAGTTACCTGTAGATTACTAATCTCAGCACTGGCGATATTGCCCGGTTTCCAGCCGGTATTGGACCTGTACCAGTAGATCAGATTGTTGATTCTGCTCTTGTGATATTCTATGCGGGGTGTAAGATTGAAAAGGCTGAATTCGGCAAAGAGGAGAAAATTATGTGACTTCTCCATCTGAAGATCAGGATTACCACTCGTCTGAGAATCACCTTTCCAGTAAAGGTCATAGAAGGATGGGATGTTGTAGTTCCTGCTCAGCCCGGTGCCGATACTGAAAAAGAGGAGTTCATCGAATGGATTGCCTGAAGCAAGCATAGGGTTGTTTATTGTAAAGGCAGAATCGTAACGATAGGAAGAGAAACTGCTCTTATCTTCATCGTTATCGCGGTGGTAGCGATCCCACCTGCCAGTCAGATTATGGCTCCAGTCGATATTGCGCAGGGGGATCAGGATATCAGTTCCGGCAGCAACAGCATAGTTGTTCTGCTTTATTGTGGGGATGGAGTTATCGGGATTATTCTCTTCCAGGTAGGTAAAATCCTCGCGAGAGTATTCAAGCTGAAGGTTACTCTCACCTCCGATATTCTTGAAGTATGCTCTGTCATCACCCCAGATAGTAGATAATTTCAGTTGCAAACCCTGTCTGTCGTTCTCATTTTCACTCTTCAGATGGAAGAAGGGGACCGGAGCTCTCGTATTATCATACTTCGTCCGGTTACGATGATAGTAGGCAATAAATTCGGGATTAATCCGGGGTATTTGCAGTGCTGCAGAGAGGTAGTTACGGAGATTAGACCCCTCAAGCCGCGCATCTCTGTAAAGAGACTCCAGATTTACCGGACCGGGGAGTTTATGGTCAAAATCGAAGAGTTCCAGTTTGTAGAGGAGTGTGACGTTCTTAAGATGGCCGCTCAGCCTGAGATGAACATTCTGCATTTCTTTGTTGTTATACTCTCTCGTTTTCCTGTCCCCTTCGGGGTAATAATAGTCAAAATCGTTCTTTGCCTGCGTTCTGTCGAGAAAGAGCGAAAATCCAATATGTTTTCCTCTCATATAGAAACTGCCCGCTGTCCGCAAGAGCCCGTAAGATCCGATACTCTGGCTGAGTGAGGCTTCAAGCCGGCTTACCGGCTCTTTTGTGTTGATATTAATCAGGCCACCGATAGCACCCGAGCCCTTGTAGGCACCAGCTCCCCCCTTGATGATCTCAATACTCTCGATGATCTCGGTCGGTATGGATGAGATATCATAGGGCTGACCAGCGCTGTTGAGAGGTATTCCGTCGAGCAGGACGAGGGTATGGCGGGCGTGATGTCCGAGAAGGGATATTGTCTGCCTCTCTCCCGGGAGCGAGATACCGGAGAAATTTATCTCCGGATATGCTTTAAGTATATCGCTCAGTTCCTTCCCCTTCATCTCGGCTCTTATCGGTATTATTGTTCTCATCTCCGGGGAGCCGTTAACTGACACTCGTCTCTGACGTACCGTTACACCCTCTAATGCCATCGCTTCTCGTTGCATAACGATCGGAAAACCTTCTTCCAATTCACCTGCAGAAAGGGTTATGATTTCATATCCATAACGGTAGAAAGTCAGTTCGACATTAGTATCCTGAGCAACGATGACAAACCTTCCCTGCTGATCTGTTACCGCCAGAACAGTCTGACCGCTTACAATAACAACACTATCGAGAGGCCGGTTATCGGAGGAAATTACCAAACCCCGGAGCGGATCTCCGATAGAAGAATCTTCACCTCCCAGCAAGAGTGGAAGCAAGAGAAAGAGGAGACAAATTCTCCCTCTTCGCTCAGCCAAAACACTACGAAGACTCATCTCTCCTATTACCTTCCGTTAGCAGACGATTTTTTGCCACTGTAAAAGATGTTCGGCTTCCCGGAAAATGGATTGGTAAAGATTTGCAGGTTAGTGCCATAAACCAGTCTGAGATTCTCCTCGGTCAATACATCAACCGGACTGCCCTCAATAAAGAGCTTTCCCTCTTTCAATATTATTATCCGGTCACAGTAATCAGCAGATAAATTGATATTGTGCGATATCATTATGATCAACTTGTTATGCTTGCTGTTGATATCTGCCAGTAGTGTGATTATATCGAGCTGATGATTGATATCAAGATGGACGAGCGCTTCATCCAGCAGGATGATATCGGTGTTCTGTACCAGTGCCCGAGCTATATTAACCCGCTGCTTCTCACCACCACTGAGTTGCGAATAGGGCTTCTGCCTCAGAGGATAGAGATGGAGTTCCTCCAGTACCTTCTCAACCTGACGATGGTCATCTGAATTGTATGTCTGCCAATAATTTATGTAAGGATAACGACCCATCAAAACCAGCTCCGTCACGGTGTAATCGAATTGATAGTTGATCTCCTGAGGTATGATTGAAATTTTACGGGATAACTCTTTACGTGACCAATCAGAAACATCCCGGTTTCCTATATATATTTTGCCTGAAATAAGCGGAAGATAACCGATCATCGCTTTCAAAAGGGTCGTCTTGCCCGCTCCGTTCGGTCCCAGAATTGAACAGAACTCTCCTGTCCGGAAGCTCAGGCTCAATTCATCGATGACCTTCTGGTTATAATAGCCTGTAGAAATCTTCTCTATATTAATCATTCTTATCTAACTTCCTATCCTCTTTTTGTGTAGTTTATATCTCATTTTTGCTGAGATTCTTTCAAAATTTCATAGCTGCAGGACAATTACGCGTAACCTGCAATGAGAGACAGAGTAACAAAATCTGTGTATAGATTAATGGTGCAGAAAAAAAAGAGTTGCTATATCCTACTGATTTAGTATGTTATGAGTAGGAGAACAGAGATGCTATCAACGAAGACAGAGTATGCTATCAGGGGTTTAGTAGAATTAGCTCATCAGCAGGAGAATCGGCCTGTTGCTATCAGAGAACTATCTGCACGGCAGAATTTACCGGCCAAGTATATGGAGCATATCTTTAACAACCTGAAGAGTGCTGGCATAATCAAAAGTGTCAAGGGTGCTTCCGGAGGTTATATTCTAAAGAGGACGCCGGAAGAGATATCTCTACAGGAAATCATGAGAGCGATATCTGATGAACCGGTAAGCCTGAATTGTCAGGGTCGAGAAAGAATGCGGGAATACTGCGTAGGTATCCCCTGTGACTTTCTATCTGTCTGGTTAGAGATCGAGAAAGAGCTGGAAAATCATCTGGCGGACATAAAATTATCAAGATTCGTAATCACGAATAAGGAGAGAAGATGAAGGGTGAGAGAATTTATTTCAACAACTGCCTGACGACTAAACCTGCTCCCGAAGTAGTGGAGACTATGTTACCCTATCTACGGGAAGATTATTATTTTCCGGAAAATTTCAACAAGACCGGTTCGAAAGTCAAGCGAGAGCTACAGAGCTGGAAGGAAGAGGTTGCAAAAACGATCGGAGCTGATGCTTCCGAGATCCACTTTACTTCAGGTGGGACACTGGCGAATAACATAGCAATCAAGGGATTTCTGCTGGCTAATGCTGACAAGGGGAACCATATCATCACATCTATAGTCGATTATCCCGACATACTGGCTAATGCGGCCTTTTTCGAACAGAGTGGGTTCAAGGTATCCTATCTGCAGGTTAACAGGGATGGTTTTATCGATCTGGACCAGTTGCAGGACTCAATAACAGATGATACGATTCTTTTCCTGGTCACACTTGCAAACCATACGGTAGGGACTATCCAGCCAATGAAGGAGATCGTGGATATTCTCCAGAACTCGGGGCATAAAATCTTTACCCATGTCGATGCCTGTGAAGCTTATGGCAAGATCCCGATCGATGTCGATAAACTCGGAATCGATATGATGTCGGTGAGTGGGCATAAGTTGTACGGACCGCAGGGTTCCGGATTTCTCTATCTTCGAAAGGGTGTAAAGCTCAATCCACTCATTCATGGTGTCAGCAGACTCGATGACCTGCAGACCGGTGGGATAAGCGTTGCCAATACAGCCGGTATGGTCAAAGCAATCGAGTTAGTTTTTAACGATTTTGACGGATATAGAGGACATCTACGGGAACTGAACGATTACTTTCTGGATAACATAAAACAGAGAATCCCGCATATAATAATTAACGGGCCAACTGGGGATAAACGTGCGCCACACAATATGAACATAACCTTTGAATATATCGAGGGTGAAGCAATAATGATGATGCTTGACATGTATAATATCTCTGTTGCAACCGGCAGTGCCTGTGCTTCTCAGGGATTGAAGCCGAACTATGTTCTGAAGGCTATGGGGCGGACTCATGAAGAGGCACACGGCTCGATGAAATTCACCTTCAGCCGTTATACAACGAAAGAGGATATCGATACACTGATTGAGCAGCTCGTTACAGTCGTTGAGAAATTAAGGGAGGGTAGTACCCTGTACCCGGGTAATGAGAACAGTTAGGTTTTAGTTGTAAGACAAGTCTCGGGTGACAAGAAGCTTGACAGGCTGACCTGTATCGGAGATTAGCTTGCAGTTGAAACCGAGACACAATAAGAGGGAGAACATAAATGGAATATTCTGAAAAGGTACTGGATCATTTTATGAATCCCCG
>CAZBDV010000038.1:0-22311 GCA_964490765.1 uncultured Candidatus Cloacimonadota bacterium
TACTTTATAGCGCAACTTAATAATAAGAGAGGGAATTAGGTTGACACCTAATGGGTTACTGATCATTAAGATAAGTTATCAGCGCCTCCAGAGATCGTTCTGCCAATAACTTGTATCTCAATTTCTTATCTTTTATCGGATCACTGAGTGACGGTAGAAGACCGAAATTAGCATTAACTGGTACAAATAAACCACCGGTTCCGCCAGTCAATCTTCGCCATAGTTGGCCCATAATACTTGCTTCTGGGAGATCTGTAAGTCCTTCAGCTATTATCAGTGCAACAAGTAATCCGGATGCTATCGATTCAACATAACCCTCAATTCCTGAAAGTTGCCCTGCGACAAAAATGTTCTTTTTATTCTTTAGAGACAAGTTCTTGTTCAAAACAGCAGGGGCATTCAGGTAAGTATTTCGATGAATAGAACCGTATCTGAGAAACTCTGCTCGTTCCAACCCAGGAATTAGACGAAAAACCTTTCTCTGACTCGATTGAGTCATCATCGTCTGACAACCGACCAGATTGAACGCAGTACTCTCTTTGTTTTCTGCTCTTAACTGTATAGCTGCATAAGGTCTTTTACCGGTTACCGGATTTTCGAGTCCAACTGGTCTCATAACCCCGAACCTTAGAGTATCCTTTCCCCTTCTGGCTAGCTCTTCTATTGGTATGCAGTTCTCATAGAAATTGATCTTCTGATTTCCTGAAAGTTCCTTAAAATACTCTCTCTCAAAAGCCTTGCCGATGTATTTTTCGCTCTCCTGTAATGCCTGAACGAAAACCTCATATTCATCTTTCGAGAAGGGACAGTTAAGATAATCTGCTCCCCCCTTGTCGTACCTCCCTTTTAAATACACTACTTCTCGGTTTATGCTCTCATAGGATACTATGGGAGCTATGGCATCATAGAAATAGAGATTATCTCCATCCAGAAAGTGTTTTAGGCTAACAACCAGATCATCAGATGTTAAGGGGCCGGACGCTACTACTGTCAGTGACTTATCCAAAGTGGTTACTTCCCGGTTATGTAATCTTATATTGGGGTTTTGTTTGATCTTCTCTGTAACTCCCTCTGCAAAAAGATTTCTGTCTACAGCAAGGGCACTGCCAGCAGGTAACCTGGTCTGATCAGCAATCTTAAGGAGTTCGCAATCGAACAGCTTTAACTCCTCTTTCAGTAAACCGGAGGCAGTCGTTATTAGTTCGGATTTCAAGGAATTACTGCAGACCAGCTCAGCCAGTAACGCTGTTTGATGAGCTGGAGTCATCTTTTGGGGTCTCATCTCATAGAGATCGATTTTCCAACCCTTCTTCGCAAGCTGAAGTGCCACCTCACTCCCTGCTAGACCGGCACCTATAATCCTTATCTCTCTGCTATTCATGCATCATATCTGCTTAATCCCGTTCCTGATAGGGTAATGGATCGAGTATACCTGCTTCTCTGAAAGCGTTCAACCGTAACTTACAACTGGCACATCTTCCGCATGCCTGTTCATTATTAAGATAACAGCTCCAACTGTACTGAAAAGGAACTCTTAGTTCCACACCCTTGAGAACTATCTCTCTCTTACTCAGGTGCAACAGAGGAGCTCTGACATCAATAGGATGGAGTCCTTCAGTTCCGGTCTTAATTAGCCTGTTGAATGTTTCTATGAAGATTTCCCGGCAATCCGGATATCCTGAGCTATCCTCTTCAACCGCTCCAATATATATTCTCCCTGCTTTAATCGTCTCAGCCCAGGAAGTAGCAATAGCGAGTAGGTTCGCATTACGGAAGGGAACATAAGTACTCGGTATCTTATCGGGCTCGGTATCATCCAGGATTGTAGAATCATTTTCATCAATCAGGCTAGACTGGGTTATGTCTTTGAAATAGCCTAAATCGATGATTTTATGATCTGTTGGCTGATAATAGGCTACCAGATCTTTAAAGGACTGCAGTTCTCTCTTCTCTGTTCTCTGTCGATATCTTGCGTGCAGGAAAAAAAGATCTACTGATTCTGACTTTGCTAAAGCAGCAGTAACAAGACTGTCCATTCCCCCACTCAGCAGGACTATGGATCTGGCAGAGCTATTGGAAGAAATGTTATTCTCATATAATTTACCTTTCATCTTACTCCTCTAATCAGGATAGCTAAGATTGACCAACAATACTCGTCCCGTTAACGGGTCAACCATTAACTAATTTTGATGCTTCTCTAAGAGAAATCGGATTTACAAACATAGTCTTCTGATTTTTATAGACCACAAATCCGGGAGGACTACCATGTGGTTTTGACACAAATCTTATCTGAGTATAATCGACCGGAACATTTTCGGAGTTTTTAGCCTTGCTGAAATAGGCAGCCAATCTACAACAGAGCAGGATCAAGTCATTGGAGATCTCCAGTTTGTTATAATTTCTAAGTACTATATGTGCTCCTCGAAACACTCGTGAATGGAACCACCAGTCATCAGGACGGGCATTTTTACAAGACAATTCATCATTTTCTTTGTTTGTACGACCAATGAAAATCTCCCAGTTTTCGTCTATCTTTAATCTTTTGAATCTCTCTCTTTTCTGTTTTCTGCCCTTTTTCGAAGGCTCTTCACCTGCACTCATCTCCTTCGTCAGTTCAGTATCAGATAGATTATTCTCCAGGTCAAAAATCTCTCTCTCTAACAGCTCAATCTCTTCTTCTGTCTTAATCATCTGTTTTTTGATGGCCTCCTTCCCACTAATACCTTTCCGATACTTCCTGAAGAGCAGTTTCATGTTTTCTGCCGGATTCAGTTCTTTCTGTAAGGGGATTATAATTTCTTCACCCTCTCCAGCAAAGTAATCGGGAACTGTTATTTCAGTCATTCCCTTTCCGATCTGGTGTAGATTGCTCTTCAACAATTCGGCCATCTTTCGGTAATCTTCTGCCTGTTTGCTCTCTTCGTACTCTTTTTGTAGATTTGCCAGTTTCTTTTCCTTTCTTCTTTTCTGTTTCTGTATCGATCTGAGCATGTTATTCCGAAGCCGTTCCTGCTTCTGTTTTAATAACACTTCATAGAAGAGAAATTCAAAAGAGCGATTCAGATCATTGAATTTATTCTCAGCTATAGCTTGCTCATAGCCCTTACCAGGCTTGAGAAGATCCCCAACTCTTAGAGGATATCGGACCGGTGACAGATATTCTCTCTCCGTCTCATTACGCTTTACTGACATAGGGGGTAACGAATATTCAAAACCAGGCAATATCTGTCTTGAGGAGTTTGCTGATAATGTTACATATCGCCAGCAATCAATAATCAATAGTTTCTCCTTCTTGACTCTAGTCAGAATCAAGTTAACCGTATGAGGTATCAGTTCGAGGATAAGGATATACCTGACCGATTTGTTATATATATCAACCTTCGTCAGAGAGAGGAATATTATGCGATCGTTACGACGAGTATCTATAGTGCACTCTTGAGTATCATCCTCGGAAGCAATAAATACATCCACTATTTTGCCATGACTAAGGTGTTGATTTAGAGTATCTGTCCTGCTATCTTTTTTGAATGATAGTTCTCGAAGTTGCGTGCAAAAGATAAAGGGATTTGTGCTCTCCAGAACGATTTGCAGATAGGTCGACTTATTCCTGAAATAGATGGCAAATGAATTCTCGAATCTCTTGATGTCGGATACTACAAAACCTTGCAGATTTTTGCCCTCTCTGTTAACCCATTCTCTTAAAAATCTGTAATCCATACGGCAACCAATCTATAACTTTGGTGATATTGTATTCCGGGGATTGGGATCAGAGATCTATCACAGCTGTTCCAGAATCATCTGGGCCTGATTACCCCAATCGCTATCCGCACCATATTTCGTGATTATATTTCCCAGTATATTTCTGGCATTATCTATCCTACCCTGTCTAACATAAGATTCTGCCAGCTTTAACTCTGAAATGGCGTTCCAATGAGGATATTCCGGGTAAAAATAACCAACTTTGAGGTATTCTGTAGCTGCGTTATCATAATGACCCATACTGAAATAAGACTCTCCAATCCAGTATTGAGCCTCTGCTCTCATCTCTCTATCATTCAGTGAAGGGATGGCTTTATTGAATGAGTTGATTGCATCACTGTACTTTCTATCTCTGTACTGGCAATAGGCAATGTTAAAAATCGTCTCTCCTGCAAGTCCCTCGTCTCCCCATCTTTCGAGTATCATCTCGTATGCTTCGATAGCTTTCTGCCACTCTTCGATAGTTTTACATACGATAGCAAAATTCTTGGCTGCATCAAAGGCCAGGCTACCGGTTAAATCATACTCAATCACAGTGTAATAATGTTCGAGAGCTTGCTGATACTGTTCCTGAGAGAAATTGATTGTTCCAAGCTTCAGATGTGCCTGATTCAGTAAATGCCTGTCATTCGACTGTAGCACACTCTGGAAATCAGCTTTAGCTTCATTCACTTTCTTATTCTCAAGATGGTTTAACCCTCTCCAGAAGTAGGCTTCTGTTCGCAGAGACTGGGGTAGATTCCTGTTATTGATAATATCGGTAAATCCTCTCTCTGCTCGACCCCTATTGACATTCATCTGATATATCGATTCGTTTAACTCGATTGCAGCCTGAGCAGAACTATCTGCTCGAAGTATATTCTGAAAACGTTCTTTGACACTGTCAGCCCGGGGTCTATTCTGGGTACGATAATAGGCAATCGTTACATTTTTGGCTAACTCAGCTAAATCAAGATAGTCGTATTTTTCTGAATCTATCTGAGCATCGAGTTCATTTAAAACTATCTCGTAATGAGTTAAGGCTTCACGCCAGTTCTCTTTATGAAATGATATATGCCCTAATCTTGCTCTTGCCAGTAGCCGATCCTGTGTGCGCGCAATTTCTTCCAATAAACGTGAATAAGTCAATTCAGCCATGATATAATCGTCTGTCTGATAGTGAAGATTAGCCAGTCTAAATAATACCTGGTTATCTTTATCTGTGATGGACATGAGCGATTCTTTGGCTCTGTTTTTATCGTTTATCATCAGATAATCATCTGACAACTGCAGATAGTAGTTTCTGTCCCGTTCAGTTTCCGGATATAAAACCATAAATGTTATGACATCGTGGTAATTATTTTGAACCCTATGATGGTCGGCTAACAGCTTAACCGCTTCTCCCTGACTGGGATATCCTTTCGCATTTCTGACCAGAAATTCGAGTGTGTTCAATCCCTTTGCTGTTTCTTCAGTTTCCATAAGAGCTACAGAATAGCGATAGAGCTCCTCCGGCCTATTAATAGTCAATCCTGTATCTAATCTGTCGAAATAGGCTATCACACGATCATATTGCTCATTCACAAAATAGTGGTTACCCATTTTTATAAGAGCATTTTCGTATTGTAATAGAGGTATTTCACTATCCTTAATCACTTTGCTTAGATGATCATCGGCATTATCATACTGTCCATCAATCAGATACTGATAACCAACCAGAAAGTTGAATCTATTTACAGCCGGAGATTGGGGATTATCAGACAGAAACTTTACTGTTTTATCCAGCTCTGCTGGTGGAAGTGTGAACCCTTTGACAATATAGTCTCTCTCGATCTCGAGTTCAGTAATATATTCAGGATGAGAAGCATTATCGAGTCTACTGATCTGTCTGTTGATCTCATCGAGATATTGACGTCTTTCTCCTCCTCTCTTTTCCAATTCAGCTCTGGATAAGACCCTGAGATATGCTTTCCCCTTTATGTATATGCCGAATGGGCTGTCATCATTCTCCAATAAGGCAATTACCCCGTTTACATCTTTCATATCCTGGAGCATAGTTTGAACCAGTTGTTCTCGTAGTCTGTCAGTATCACTGCTGTTAAGATAATCATACAATGAGGCAATAAGATTTTGTGAAATCCGCTCATGATCGATATTCTTATGCTGACTGATGATCTCTATACGGGTTAATATATCTTCTTTATCAATCTCATTATCGATTAACTCGACATTTATCTGTCTGAGAGCAGTTAGTGCTGCCGGGTAATCTTCCAATGTTTCATAAGAGAGTGCAGACCTGTAAAGTGCTTTCCAGTATAGATCGCTCATCAAACCGGTATTGATTACTACCTGGTTGTAGTAGTTGATTGCCAGAGAATACATCTGCAACTTCTCAAAATAGATATTCCCTATCCTCATCAACATCTCATCGCTGGCTGCTTGCAGGGGATAAGTGTTCATTAGAAAACGGTAATCATTGATAGCAGATATTAAATCTCCAGAATGCTCTTTCATTCTCGCCTGCCAGTACAAAACACCGTAATTATGTTCATCTTCTGTAACGTGACCGGAAATATCGTGGATCAGTGCTTCAGCCTCTTCATAATGATTCAGATGAAAAAAGGCTTCGGCTACTTTAAGCAGATAATCGAAGAAGAAGGGAGTGCCTTCAATATCCCTTAAATCTATAGTCTGAATTGAAGAAACAATCGGCGGATAGTTATTCAGTTCCAGCATAGAGAGAGAGTAGAGATTTAAATAACCAGCAAGATGTTCTGAACGATCGAATTTCTCTATCAGTGTTTGTAAAGTCTGTGCAGCTTTTGTGTATTGCTCAGTCGCCAGATAGAGTTCGGCAATTTCTCCCAGAATTCGTTCTTCATATTGCCGGGGCATTGTCTGACTGATCTGGGAGGTATAATGGTTTAAGGCTGGCTGAATGCCCTGTTCGTCCCTGATTATCTCACCCTGTTTAATAATGGCTTGCCAGCGGGCATCCGATTGTGGATAATCACGAATGATCATATTAAAGGTATTCTCGGCATCATTCCATCTACCTGTACGAAGATAGGCAATAGCCATCAAATAGAGAATTTCGGGCGTCCTGTGATCTGTCGGATAGTCACGAGTAAAAAGCTGACCAGAGGTTAAAACCTGATTATATGCTGATACCTGCTCATAACATTCTACGAGATAGTAGATTGCATCTGGTCGGTGCAGAGAATCAGGAAAGCTCTCGATAAATTCGTTGAAGAGATCTATTGACTGAGTATACTTTCTCTGCTGATAAACACTCAAGGCTAAGTTGTAGAGTGTTTCTTCTCTGAAACGGCTGTCCGGATATCTATCATTAAGCCTGCGATAATAATCTTCGGCATCAGTGTAATTTCCCTGGATCCGATGTATCTCTCCGAGTAAAAAGAGTGATTCCTCCCCTTCAGATGACTGTGGTGCTGTGTTGACTATCCTCTCGAAAACGAGAACAGCTTCGCGGTAGAAACCGTCACGATACATTCTTTTGCCGAATTCAAAACTCTCCTGCTGGCTGGCCAGCAACAACCCGAAAGAAACTACGATTATGGTTATCAGTATCAGTTTTTTAGACATAACTCCCTCAAATCTTATATTGAGCCGTTCTCAGCAAAGATGACTTCGATCTTTATTCTCTCGGGATCCTCAAAAAAAAGAGCATAACTATCCTCTCCTGCAGCATGGGGATGCCTATCTTCATAAAGAATCTTTATCTCACGGCTCTTTAGTTCAGCTGTTAATCTATCAATATCTTCCTTACTGTCTGAATAAAAAGCAAGATGGTTAAGGCCGGTATGGCAACGATTGAATGGTCTATCAAGATACTTCTCTCTTGTTTGAACTAAGACAATATAGGTTCCATTCTTGATCCAGCTCTTACCTCTATCCCACTTTTGATAGGATCTGTAGCCCAGATATTTTAGAAACCAATCCCAGAACTCTTCAGATCTGGTCAGATTACTTACGTATATCTCGATATGAGATAACTGCCCTCTAAAGATTTCTGACAAATCAATATTCCATCAAGCCAGATAACTCTGACTCATCAAACCAGGTAACTGTCCCCTGAATTCTATCCGCTTCCGTTTCTAAAAGTTCTTTATGATACATCTCTTCTTTTACGAGATTCAGAAAAAACTCTTTCAACTCATCGTCTTTACAACCTTCGGCCATATACTCATACTGATCAGCCATAGCCAGTTCTCGATCCATAGCATATTCTAATATAGATTTGGGATCGGACAGATTACGTCTAATGTCAATTTTGGGCTGCATATTCGTGTCAAAAGAGACAGTGGTTACATCGTATTCCTTTTTGTATGCTTCTATCAATTTCTCTTCATGGATTTTTTCAAGCGATTCGAGAAGATGGAAGGTCTTCTTTGATTCCTCATCTGCAAAGCAGTTGGACAGAACCTTATATAGATTCTTAGATTTTATTTCATTCTCTATCGCTAATGTATAAGCCTCTTTACGGTTCATTGCTTACTCCTTTTGTTCTTCAATTTCCGTAACAGATAAAACGATTATGAAATCGGCAATATTACTATAATCTTTCTGAAATCTGAAACGACTATCGGCATCTGATAGATAAGGGCTGATTGTACCGATCTTTAAGTCAGGATTACGCTCTTTGATTTTTGTTACCATTCCGAGACGTCCTCTACTGTGAAAGTCTCCTGTGAAATGTATTACTCTGGTTTCTGGAACACGCTGTTTGAAATTGACTATACTCTCGGCCATCGTGTCGTCTTTCAAAGACTGTGCTGCGTAAAGATTATTAAGCCGGTCTTCTAACTCATCCCTGTTCCCAATGTCCATATGTGATAGAGTTTTCATTGTATCGAAGAATTTCTCTTTATAGCTGTCTTCTGTTATGATTACCTCTTCGGCAAGATAGACTCTCTCTGTATCAGGAATCTCAGTTAGAACTTTCAAACCGTATCTGTTAACATCAGCAGCATAGCGGCGGGGTACATTTGCAGCTATGACAGGGATTCTCTCCTCTCTAGCAAATTCAATAATATCTCTGTAATCGGTTTGATAGTTGGGCCAGGCTCTTGACATTTCGATGAATTCTTCCTCCTCTATCGCACCTTCAAGATATTGATCGATAAATATCTGAGTATCCCGCTCGAACATCTCCATAGAAATAGTCAGATCACTTACATTTCTCAGTAAAAGTGGTAAGAGTTCCGCCTGGAGGCGATGAATTACATCATTATCGTGATATTCACCGAAAATGATGATATCATACTCTGCTAATTGGCTAGCCATTCTGTTGAGTGAGATCTTCTTCCCTGCTGATGTATCATAGATAGAATATTCTTTGACTCCTGTCATGCAGGATAAAATCAAGAGGTTGAGTATCAACAAACTCACGGTCAGAAGAATTATCTTTTCTCTCATATATGTATCTCCTCAGAATTTGAGTTGTAAATAAATATCAGCAAACTAATCAGTCAATAAAAACCTTGCTTTCTGGATAGTATAACTAAAAATGTCCTCAAAAAATGTAAGGAGTGTAAAATGCCATTTAACTTAAGGAATCGTAATCTTCTAACGCTACTGGATTTCACACCTCGTGAGATTATGTATATGCTGGAGTTATCATCCGATTTAAAGAAAGCCAAACAAACCGGAACCGAAAAACAACTTCTCAGGGGAAAAAACATTGCACTAATCTTCGAAAAGGCATCTACTAGAACAAGATGTGCTTTTGAAGTTGCCGCCTATGATCAGGGAGCTCATGTTACTTATCTTGGCCCAAGTGGAAGTCAGATAGGTAACAAAGAAACAATGAAAGATACAGCTCGAGTTCTGGGAAGATTCTATGATGCTATTGAGTATCGTGGTTTTGGGCAGGAAAAGGTTAAGGAACTGGCTGATTATTCTGGTGTACCTGTCTGGAACGGCCTGACCGATGAATATCATCCAACTCAGGTATTGGCAGACTTCTTAACTATACAAGAGCATATCAAAAAACCATTTAATGAAGTGGTTTTAGTATATGTAGGTGATGGAAGAAATAACATGGCCAATTCTCTGATGATAGGTTCTGCCAAACTTGGTGTCGATTTTCGTCTACTGGCTCCTTCTTCAGTACAACCAGATAAAGCTTTAGTAAAAAAATGTCAAGCCATAGCAAAAGAGACGGGTGCAAAAATTACTATAACAGACGACATAGCTAAGGGTGTTAAGAATGCAGATGCTATATATACTGATGTCTGGGTTTCAATGGGAGAGCCGGATGAAGTGTGGGAGAAGAGAATTGCTCTTTTAAAACCATATCAGGTTGACAGAGCCATGATGAAAAAAACAGGCAAAAAAGAGACAATTTTTCTCCATTGTCTTCCTTCATTCCATAATGAAGATACGAATGTCGGGAAACAGATCTCTCAAAAATTCGGTATTCCTGAGATGGAAGTTACAGATGAAGTCTTCGAAAGCCCACAATCTGTTGTCTTCGACCAGGCAGAGAACCGTATGCATACCATCAAAGCCGTTATGGTAGCTACGTTAGGAAAATAATCAATTGTGGGGCAATTTCAGTAATACCGGAATTGCCCCTTCTTGTCTCTATTCTCTGAAGACAGATGAAACTTAAGATCACTCTCTTAACACTTGTTCTCCTCAGTTTAAATCAACTATCAGCAAAGGTTTTTACAGTAAACCAGGAGAAAGCTCTTCTTAATATTCTCCTCGGCACTACACTCGACCTGGCCAATAACACATACAACAAAAAAAATGTAGATGAACTAACATCAGAGGACATAGCTGCCACACATCGTAAAGATGTAAATTTCCTCGATCGTTGGGCAATAAAGGGCTATGATAAAGATATCGCTGATGCTAGCAGCTATCTCGTTATCCTCTCTCTCGGAACCTCTAGTCTTTCCATCTGGGATGATCCCTATACATGGGATAACATTATTGTCATGAGTGAAATACTAATCGTCCAGTCAGCGATAAGCCAGTGGACTAAAAGCCTTACCTTAAGAAACAGACCATATGTATATGATGAACAGACTGACCTCAAGGAAAAAACGGATAAAAAAAGCAGATTCTCATTTTATTCGCGTCACACCTCAACAGCTTTTGCCATAGCTGTATATAATCACTACTATCAACACCATACAACAAACAGCTGGCCAACGATTGCATTATCTTACGGCTTGGCCTCAGCTATAGGAGTCAGCAGGGTTCTTGCCGGAACACATTTCCCTACTGATGTACTGGTAGGAGCATTAGTCGGAAGTACCAGCAGTTATCTGATATGCAAGTCTCACCGTTCAAACATTACAAGCTCAATATTTATCGGTTATAACACAATCAACCTTCAAATCAGCTTCTGATAGAAGAGTGATTAATCTCACCACTATTTAAAAATCAGGGAGTTTCGATCACTCTGTCAACTACGTACAAATCTTATCTGGAAAGAATACGCAGGTAACTGCCTCGTTGTGGGAACTCGCCACTGCCTCATTATCTCTATTGCTCTTATCTTGAAGCTCTCGGTAAAGAAACTACCAGCCCGTTCTTCCAGATTTACCGCCTCAACCCGTCCGTCCTCACGGAAGTAGAGTGTTATCTGTATCGACCCGTAGATATTTCGCAGCTGAGACTCCTGAGCAAAGAGATCGTGTAACTGGCCAAAATTGGGTTCTATGTATTGCCTTATATTCATGGCTGCGTTTCTATCTGCTGGCTCAGCGCTTTCAATCTCTGATTCATCCACTATCTCTATTCCTGATGAGAGAGCTCTCTGCCTGGCTCTAGCCAGAGATGCCAGTTGCTCTTCTGTAGAGATATGAGAATAAGCGATCCCTTCTGATGATCCTCTAATTGCATCAGGATCGATATCTCTCAAACCCATTCTTCTTGCTGCATCAATATCACCACTGAAGAGATCTCCTGGTGGTCCTGATCTCTGAACAATCGCTCCAGCATCAAAGGATGTGCCTGCCCTGCCAGGTGTTGCAGTCCCTGCACCCCCAGGTCCTTCACCACTGCCTGCTCCCCCTTCACCTGCGATGATCTGTTCACTATAGGTTAAAGTAGTTCGTCCACCTTGTAAATCTACCATTGGCCCTGAAACATCCTGCGGGTTAAAGCCGAGGATACCAGCTGCACCGGTCAATCCTTCTACACCTTCTGGTACCTCATCGGGCTCATCGGTGATATACTCTTCAAATACCAATTGCTCCTCTTCGGGAATAGTCACTGGATCAATCTGAACTCTCTGAGACAGGCTTCTCTCATACATTGGTGGAGTATAGTATCTTTCAAAGAAAAAAGCCCCGATAATAGTCAATAATAAAGCAATTATCAGCAGGTTACGACTCAGTTTTTGCTGAGAAGATAATGGAGGTCGACGATAATATTGTTGTATTAACTTCTTCTCTTCATTAGTTAATACTCTTTTTTCTGGTGTAACAAACTCATAGGCAATGCACCAGTAGCGTGCGCATGTCACATAGCCGGTAGAATCCATATCCATTATCAGCTCATTGTTCTTCAGTAATTTCCGGTCACGAAGTGCTTCTTCGGTAAGAAGTTGATCCCCCTTTTTTACCGTAACCTGCATCCTTTTATTCAGAACAAGCCGAAAGCTGTCTTTCGCCTTCTTAATTAACAGGTGTCTTTTGGGGAAAGATTTATCGAGAATCTGCCATTGAATATTTTTATCACTACCTACAATAAACTTGTTTTCTATGTCTCTCTCTTCTTTGGCAGTATCAAGATTCTTACCTTTGTAATAAAATCTCAAGTTGAGCACCTTATCTGATATCATTAAGCCCCCTTTAACTAAGACTCATACAGTACTTGCGGGTCATCCCCTTTGATGGTGGCAAAGTATATACTGGTGAATCCGGAAGTAGCACCCAGAGCTACAATATCGGTAATATAACGACACATAATGCTTGTATCTGCCTGGATGAGCAGCAACGGAGTGAGTTCGGGATTCTGCGTTACTATCTGTTTAGATTGTTCATTCATGAATGATAAGAGTTGGCTACGAACCTCCTGGTCAGTCATAAACTCCTCGGGTGTCCCAACATAAAGGTTATCAGAGCCAACAAGTATCTGATTCGGGAAAACCTTTAATACGACTGACATCCCGCTACGTTCTAGCTCTTCTGTTATTATTGTGGTAGGTAGTGTCATGTTTTCCGGTAGGGTCAATCTCTGGGCATCAATTGAGACGTTTTTCAGAAGAAACACTAGAAGGATAGTCAGAATATCGACCAGAGAGGTGATATTAAGACTTTTAACCTTATCAATCTTACCTCTTGCTTTTCTGGGACCTTCTCCATAAGTTCTATTGACTTTATTTGAGATTCTTTTCATCATTTTCTCCCGGGATTAGAGTTCTCCAACCCGAATCCTTTCATATTTAACATCAGGAAAACCTCGTATCTTTGACATATCAATAGCTCTGATCAACGTTCCATAAAGCACGTCCGGATATGGTGTAATCCTGATCTCTGAAATCTCTGTATTTCTCGTTTTTATTTCAGCCAGGATATTATCAAGCATGGCATAATTATACACTACAGTCCCATCTTCGCTGACTCTGGCTGGTATGATTATCGGGTCAGTAACGCCCTCCTCCCGGATCTCAAATCTGTCCGAATAGAGTATCAGCCTGATCTCTTTTGACCTGGATTCTGCCTGCCCACTACTTTCTCCCTCACCAGAACCACCAGTTCCACTTGCTGACAGATCAAGAGAGAGAAATGCCATATGGACAGTTACCGTTATGGTAAGCAATAATGGTATAATAATAATAAAAAGATTCATCATCGGAATGAGATTAAGATCCTGCATTCCTGCACTTTTTTGAATCCTTCTTTTTGACGCTCCAGAGGCCATTATATCATTCCTCAATGGTATTACTGATCTGGTTAATCATTTTGACGCTATATTCGTCTATCTCGTTGATTATCTTTTCAGCTCGAGAAGATAAAAACCCTTTTATGAACATTGTAGGTATTGCCACACTTAAACCCAGTGCCGTAGTCCCCATTGCCTGTTGAATACCCAGGGTTAGTATTCTTTGTTGATCTACTGGCAGGGCAACAGCCAAACCTTTGAATGCTACCATCAAACCCCATATCGTCCCTAATAAACCTAACAGAGTCGCTACTTGTGCTATAATATCAAACCAGAACAATCCACCATCGATTTTGTGTATCGTCTGCAAGCCCGCTTCATCAAAGGCATTTTGCAGTGTATTTTTCAGATCTCTCCCTTTAACACCGGTTTTAAGTGATTCATTAAAGACAGACAACCCACTCCAGAAGATGAATCCAAGTGTAGACTTTTTAAAATGGCTGCTTACCTTTATGGCCTCATCAAAACTTCTGTTTTTGATGTATCCTTTTAATTTGAGATAGAAAGCTTTGGCATCCAGTTTCTCTCTTACTGCCAGTTGAATGAATCTTACTACACCGAGAGCAATGGCACAGAGAAAGAGAAGGGCAATAAGATGAGAGAACCAGCCACCGTTTTTATATATCTCTGCTACGCTAATACCTACATCAGAATTCTGAGCAAAGAGTGATACACCTGTAACAGCCACACTCACCGTCAATACAATCTTCTTCATATTATAGCTCCTTGATATGTTTTGCTAATATAGTTCCTTGTTTGATTCGATTAAAACACGCCTGAGATAATTCAATGTAAAATCTAGTTCCTCTGTCCTTGTCCTCGGTTGGACAGAGGATTCTGGGACCCTAATGAATACCTCCGCATCTATTATCTCTTCTTCTACATATATACTGTCTGGTTTCAACCGTTCAGTATCAATCTGTAAAACAGAATCCAGACAATAAAGATAACCAGGTAGAATGAACAGAAAAATTGCTATAAAAGAGAGGAAACAGATAATTTTTTTATGCATAGTATAACCTCACACTTAATGATTACTGATTATGAGATCCAGGTCAAAGATAATAGCCTGATTATCGCTAGAAGAATTCGAACTGATAATGATTATGTTATCTCCATGAGCAAAGATATCGGGCTGAATATTGAGTGAACGAACGTAGTATGTTTCTTCTCCACTGCTTCTAGCATCTGTATCCGATACTATTGAATGGCCATTCAGCCATATGGTTCCTCTCCCGTAAGAAGCGAAGTTCAGCCTGGCATCAAGTACCACACCCTCCACATCAAATTTCTTAAGGAAAACCGCTGCCGTATCTCCCTGATGAGTATCAGCGGTGAGTGATTCTGATCCTATATCTTCTATCTCTGAAACTTTCATCCAGATAGGTTCTGCTCTGGTGCTACTCATTCCTATAATTCGCTTCAGTTCAACTCCGTCAGTAGCAAATGTAACATTTGTCCAGTCAGCTCTCTGGTAATCAGAAATCAATTCTACTATATCTGTTGTTTCTTCCGAACTGGTTGCTAACCAATCTGTATCTGAATAAACAGAGATTTGCTGGGGCAGCAGTCCCCATTCCTCTAACCTGGTCTTAGCCAACTCGGTATATTGGTCATCATGGTCAAGCCTGTATGCAAAATTCATTACCAGTAGATTATACCAATCAGCACTCTCGGCTATCAGGTAATCGAGGTATGGTTCTTTATAACTCTCGTTGATAAAAGTGACGATGTTGTAATACTCATCCTCATCGGCTTTTCGAAGCTCAATTAACTGGTTTGATATTTCTACGAATCTTTCAAGCTGAATATCCATTACATAAGCTGTATAATCAAATGACTTTGCTATTATGTAAACTGCCCTTGTATTTAACCCAATATCAATACTCTCATCGTAATTCTTGATCTGTCCAATCAGATCGACGATCGTATCACGATATCCATTAACCCTTTCGACAATCTTCTGGAGACGATTATCCCCAGCAGCCAGATTCTCCTGCCATCGAGTGAGGTTGTTAACCCTGATTAGATCACCTGGATCGGCATTGATATATTCAGTTTCAACCTTATTCAGGGTGTTCTGCAAATCAGCTAAAAGTCTTCTTTGTGTTAGGATACGATTGGTTGCGAATTCGTAATCAGCAAAATCTAGATAGAACTCCTCGAGGGGAAGTGTAAGATTATCCTGTTGTAATTCTCTGTCCAACTTTTTGAATTCATCTATCTCTCTGAACATCTCATCATATTGCTCATTAAGAAAGAGTTCTGTTATCAGTTCATACTGTTCAAAAATCCTTTTCCTGGCAATATTCTCATAGAGATCTGACTCTGGATCACGAAGGTAGATAATTCTTGCCAAATGCTCGAAATCGTCATCTCTTCCCATTTCAGCGTATTGGTATGCTACCAGTTCAAGAACACCGGTGGTTCTGTGGTCCTGAGGATACTTCTCTGTGAACTCCAGCATTTGAGCTATCAGGTATTCTTTATCGGGATGATCCTGGTATAACTCCAGAGCATCGAAAAGAATATCGTTACTATCATCATCACCATAGTCGATACTACCGGAGACTGCATCTTCGTGTAATTCAAGTAACATATCGCCAGCCAGAATTTTTGTTTCCGAATTACTGGCATAGGCATCGATTATGTCATACCTGGTAAGATAAGCTTGGTTCGACTCCGGATACTTATCTATGAATTCTTCTTTCAGTTTTAGATTCATATTCTGATCGTTCATCAGACTATCAGCAATATCCCAAGCAGTAAAATAGAGATAATAAGCCTGTTGAGGTTCTGACCTGTAATCAGAAAGCTCGATTAGAAGTTCAATGGCTGACTGATACTCTTCAGCTTTAATATAGGAATCGATAGCTTCTCTGGTGAATCCCACAAACCTATCAAGATCGGAAGTCCGGTATTCATCGGCTAGCCGGATGTATTCTTCAGCTCCCTTTACATAGAGACTATCAGCTATAAAATTCTGCGCCTGGACTTGTATTTGAGCCCGATAGTGGTTTTTAATATTCTCCCTGTCTTCTTCGTTGATAGCATATTCTGATGCTTCTCGATAATATTTTTCTGAGAGTTCATAATTAGCAATTGCTTCGTTTGTTCCAGCAAGATTGATCAAGACAGTTCTTTTCAGGTCATCGGAGATGCTGTATTGCAGAATCTGTAAGAGTTCATTCTCCGCATCGCCGTGCATACCCCTCTGGCTAAAGATCTGGCTCCGCTTATATAGGGCTCTAACTACATCTTCATCATACTCATCAATAGTATCTTCTTCAGATAAATCTTCTTCAGTTCTGAATGCTAACAGTTGAAGGAAATCTTCACTGTTGGTTAGAAACATTGTCTCTAACTCATCTCTGGTTATTACAACACCTGTCTCATCATCCCTGTAAGGTTCCTGTTCAATATCCCCGTACAACATATCAAACAGTGACTCTACTATCAGAAATCTTCTGACTTCATAATCAAAATACTCTTCATTGTCGGGATAGAGTTCATTATATGCAATGATCCGTTCAAATGACTTTAGATAATAATAGGGATCTTCTCTAAGTTCAGCTATCTCAAGAATAGCATCGACAATGTATTTGCTCTTGGATCTGATCCAGATCTGTCCTCTTTCATCCCGAAATTCTGGGAACTCTTCGTATGAGGTCACTAGATCGTAATAAGCCTGAAAGCTCGAGTCGCTCTTCTCGTTTACAAACCTGTTAAGGTATCGCGGTTCAAGGAATTCATACGCTGATCGGATAACTTCCAGTTGTTCCGTGATATCATTGTCTTTGTTGTGTTGATACCAGGATGAATTGAAATTGAACAGTTCAATTATTCTTTCATTTTGTTCTATGACTCTCTCTCTCATCTCGTTCTGGTCAACTATCATATAGGAATATCTCTGATAGAGGGTTGCTACCGAATCTACATAATGAGGGTTATCGATGTAATGAGGAAACATATCGATAAAACCGTTGTAGTAATCAATTGCATGAAAAGGAGCATTCATCTCGAGTTTAAGCTGAATAGTCCTTTTCAGTATCTGTTGTTGATGCTCTTTACTATCAACTAATCCCGGTAAACGATCTCTGGCAAAATGAATAGAACTGGATGATGATATATAATCTGATCCGTCCATTCTTTCCAGACTGAATGCGATATTATCTATCGCATCCATTTCGAAGTAAGAACTCAAGACTTCATCACCAGTAACAATATTCAATATCTTGGCGAAGTCAGCTATCGCTTCAGGAAAGCTGTTTGTGCTGAAATTAGCCCATCCTCTATAATATAGACCCAGGGCATGATATTCGTCATCCTCTCGCTCAGCGATAAGGTTTAGCAATCTACGAGCTTGCTGATAATATAGCACAGGTTCATCTGCATCGAGTCCAATTTCGTAATAAAGTACTGATAGGCGGTATAAGCTCTCTGAATAGTAATGCGAATCAGGTATCTCTGTTAAGATCTTTCGGTAAGCATAAATAGCTTCACTCAATGATTCTTCGGTTAACTTGTAACCCTCATCCCACTGAATAACAGGTTTGCTATCTCCTGCATCGATCATGCTTTGTATATATTCAGATCTTTTCTCGTCTCTTAATCTCTTATGAAGATCAAAAGAGTAGTAACCTATATTGTATAGTATTACATCCTGCATAGGATGTTCAGGATTAATCTCCAATACTTTTCTGTAGTATCTGAGAGTTCTCTCAGGTTCCGTAACATAGAGTTCCGCACTTAATTCAGCCAATCTGAAATAGAGCTCGTCCAGCTCATGATAGTCGGGATTCTGGTCAATGAAAGCATTGATCGATTCATAGAGTTGTAGCTTATATGCACGATTCTCTTCATATAAATCTGATAGAACTCTGTTTCCTTCAATGGAGTATACCAGGCCAGAAAGAAAAACGATGAATAATATTATTATCAGAATCAGCCAATCTCTGCCTATCATCTTTCCCTCTCTTGGGTTGCACTCTGATTCAATTTTTCCAGATTTGACCTGTATTCCTGATCTCTCCGTATACTTTCCTGGAAGAGAACATCAAGAAGAGCGTAGTCATACTTCTTGCTGATCTGATTCAACTCCTCAGCTGTTTTACTGATCACAAAAATACTGTAATCATAAGAAAAATCACTGATATCAAGTGAATTGATATTATTATTAATCAACCGCTCGGCAACTTTTTGATGATAACTCCGCTCTACCAGTTCTCTTATGGCCGATAAACCTCGCCTCAATCCCAGTAAAGATAAATTCTCTTCCTCAATCTGAGAGATCAATTTATTGTCAAAATCCATACTACCAAAAACTATCTCACTCTCTTGATTTAACAGATCCAGAATATTATGAAGTTTACTGATCTCATCATGATTCAGAGCTGCTCCGAAATCTTCTCTGATATTCTCATACATTACGATCTTATCAGCCAATTCTCTTGCCAACATATAACTTTCCAGCAGCATTTGATTCATCTCTGTCAAATAGATATATCTGGAGTGAAACTGCAATGGCTGCAGGGGATTATCATCTATTCTAGTTACATCTTTTGTCAGATTAACCAGAAACTTAGTCGTTAAGAGATTCTTCCTGAGATGATCGATCTCAGTTATCTGACTCTCTATCTGGTTGACCTGTTCCGTATTGGGAAGAGACTTGATCTTCTCGGCAACATCATTGAGCTCAATTATGAGATTTAGAAAACTGACATATTCTGCCATAACCAAGTGATTGTAAGTATGTTCTACCCCTGAAAGGCTAGACTTTTCAAAATCTCGATCACGTTCTGTAATCATCCAGTATTTTTCAGATAATCTGTTAAATTCTTTCCGTTTGTTATTGTCTCCAGTGATTACATACTGCCAGGCTGCTTCCCGCATATCTCGCAACAAGTTCACTTCTATGTGCAGCATATTATTGAAAGCCCGGTTGGTCTGTAAAACGTCGTTAATGAGATCTGTTGACCTTTTATAACTGGAGGTATGAACCATAATACCGGCAATCATAATAACAGCCTCATCATAGATTGAACTCTTCTCAGGCATATTAATTATATGATTGAGATAATAGAGTGCTTTTTTGTAATTCCCTGAAGCTCTCTCAATAAGTGCAATTTCAAAGGCAAGTTCGTCGGTTAACTGACCGCTGTTGAAATCTATGAGACTGTTATAATACCTCAGAGAATTTCGGAAATCTTCATTCTCACCAAAAATTCTTGCCAGGCTGAGGAGTAGAAAATCATAATACTGCTCGGAAGGTTCATACTTGTGAGTCAGTTGTTCCAAATGCTGGATAGCCCTGTCTGAATGAAAGATAGCATATTGTATTAAACCGAGCATGATCTCGGATCGAAATCGATACTCTCTGTATCTGATCAACTCTGAAAATATGGCCTCTGCCTTAACATACTCTTTTAAATTGAAATGGGCATGGGCAGTGAAATATCTGCTCCTGTTGTCAGAAAGATATGAAAACCTGTCTGTCAACTCCAGTAATTCTCGATTGCGGTTATCAAATATCAGGATTGTTTGTAAGAGAGAAAGTGCAGGTCGTAATTTCACTGATTCGGGACTTACATTGATCAGGTTTAGGAGTCTCTCTTCTGCCTGATCGATCTCCCTGTTATAGTAAAGATATAATGCATCATAGAACAGGTATCTATCCTCGACCAGATCGATGTCTCTGAAAATATGGATCATCTCTTGATGTTTTGACCTGATTCGCCAATCATCACCAGTTTTAAAACTATCCTCAAGTTCCCGGGACACAGCAGAGAATAAAGAAATGATCAGATCATTCTCCCCGTTATCTTCATAACTCCTGACACGATCTCTCTGATAGATAATGCTATTCAGATGATCGAGTTCTGATTCGATTCCTGCCAGTAAACTCTTCTCTCTGCTGATTCTGGCTTCTATATCACTTGTATGTACCAGAGCTTGAACAACTGAAACTCCTGCAACGAGGATCAGGCATAAGACTCCAATCTTCTTCATATATAATGTCCTGTTTGTTTACGGTTGAAAGTTAATTATAAATGACATACAGGAGCACTATTCTCTGTAATACAGTAATCTGCGAATCTCTTCCAACTCCTCTTCTGCTTTCTCCCGCTGCCTCCTGATCCGTTGTAATTCATCTAATGAAGTTCCCTCTCTTACCTCCAACAATTGCCTGTCGAAGGTCTGAATAGGAGAGAAACCCTGCCTTTCTTCTGGTGCTACCAACTGATCAAATACATAAGAGAAGGTGAGTCCTATCTTCGGATCGCGTCTGTTCCACTCCTCTATTCGATACAATTCCAATCTGGAAGCAAAGTTCCTGTATCTGTATTCCAGTCCGGTATTTAAATTGTGTCCGTCAATCTCGGTAATAATAGCAAAATTGCGTGCTGGTTCAATTTGAACAGCTCCGAATATTCCTTCAAACTGACCTGCCAGAGTTCCTGAACTCTTAAACCTATGAGATCCGGCACCCAGTGTTAATCTGGTTGGAACATCTCCAATTTTAGGGAGCCCGCTGAGAAGAATAGTTTTAGAGATTGCCAGATAAGCAGTATTTTTACGATAATTGGCAACATCAACAATATCAGGATCACTCGGGCTTTTTGAAGGTATTCTTGAGAACAGATTATCTACTCCGATCGAAATATCCGGCAAAGATAACGTTTCGCCAATTATTCTCGCTTTCACTTGGGCATAGTACACGTCATCACCACTAGCCACGAATCCTATCTCACTAAATTTGAACAACCCAATATTAACAGCACCTGCAAAATTGTAGGCATAAGTATCACTTTTCAGATCATTTTCAGGATAGAAATAGTTGTTCGCCGATACTTTACCCATTAGGTGAGGCATTACATAGGCATCCGGCACTCTAACGTTCCCGTAATTGGCAAACGGAAATGCATATATAGATCCTGTTATTCCGATCAATAATATGCATGTCACTAAGCTCATTCTCATTTTTACCCCCATTTTTTATTTCTTGATTATCATCGTTGAATTGTTTGTCATCTCATAGATTCTTATCTATTCTTGTGTTCCATTCTCATTTCTTATCCTGAGTTACACCGAATTTGTCAATAATTCTCAAAGTATTCTCCTTGAATAACATTCTTATCCAATCTATGATCGACTTGTATAAAATATAGTTTCCCCCCCCGAGTGATTTGTCAAGGAATATCGTGGATATAGCCTGTCTCCTACCGGAAAGTTTCTATCTTTCCGGACAGAAAATAAATGTTATAACCTAGCAATAATACGATAATCGGACGATTGTTTTTTCTCTCTCAAGAATTGGGTAGCCGCAGTATTTAATGCCTATCTCTTTCACTAGGAAGCAAACTTTTCTGTTCGATCTGGCTTTAAGCAGCCATAAAGGTTTCTGAGAAGAAAGACAAGAAAAAAACAAAGAAAGGTTGACAAAAAAAGAGTGATTCTAAGTTTGGCAAAACGGATGAATAAAAGTGGGCCCGTAACTCAGCGGTAGAGTATCTGCCTTTTAAGCAGAGAGTCGATGATTCGAATTCATCCGGGCTCACCATTTTGATGGCCCCTTCGTCTAGTGGCCTAGGACTCCAGATTTTCATTCTGGCAACAGGGGTTCGATTCCCCTAGGGGTCACCAAAA
>CAZBDV010000039.1:0-19462 GCA_964490765.1 uncultured Candidatus Cloacimonadota bacterium
TCACTAAACCGCCAAGAGGAGGTTATTACAAGTGATTAGAGAAATTAAAAGAGAAAAAAAGATAGAGCATTACGATAACGTAAGAATCAGGATTGCCTCTCCGGAAGCAGTAAGAGAATGGTCTTACGGTGAAGTAACAAAACCGGATACACTCAATTACCGTACTCTGCGACCGGAAAAAGACGGACTATTTTGTGAAAGAATATTCGGCCCGGAAAAGGATTACGAATGTAGTTGCGGAAAGTATAAAAAGAAAAGATTTCAGAATACTGTCTGTGACCGTTGTGGTGTTGAAGTAACTACTTCCCGGGTAAGAAGAAACAGGATGGGGCATATAGAACTCGCCGTTCCAGTTGCTCACTTCTGGTTTATCAAGAGTATGCCGAGTAAGATCGGTACACTCCTCGATATCAGTATAAAAAAACTGGAAAGGGTGCTCTATTACGAATCTTACATTGTCATTAACCCCGGTCAGACAAACTACGAAAAGAAGGATCTGATTGATATAGATGATTACTACGAAGAGCGTGACACTTATGATGACGAATTTTTGGCCATGATGGGTGCCGAAGCGATCAAGCTCCTGCTCGACGAACTGAACCTGGAGGATGAAGCTAACCATCTTCGTACCTCAATCAAGATGGAGACTTCAGCCATCAAGAAACAGAAGGCCATCAAAAAGCTGAAGATAGTCGATGCCTTTATCAAATCAGGGAATGATCCTTCCTGGATGATACTGGAGGTCCTGCCAGTATTACCGCCGATTCTGAGACCACTAGTTCCTCTTGAAGGTGGGAGATTTGCCACGGCAGATTTCAATGATCTATACAGAAGGGTAATTACCAGAAATAACAGGTTGAGACAATTGATAGAGATCAGAGCACCTGAAGTGATACTTCGTAATGAGAAGAGAATGCTCCAGGAAGCTGTAGATGCCCTTATCGACAACTCCAGAAAGAGTCGTCCGGTTAAGGGGAGAGGTAACAGGCCATTGAAATCTTTGACTGACCAGCTGACCGGTAAACAGGGTAGATTCCGACAGAATTTACTCGGTAAGAGAGTAGACTATTCAGGCAGGTCTGTTATAACTGTCGGCCCGCATTTACAGATCAGTCAGGTCGGGCTTCCTAAAGAGATGGCTATTGAGCTTTTCAAGCCTTTTATAATTGAAAGACTGGAACGAAATGGTGAAATAGAGAAAACAAAGAGTGCTCGCAAGCTGGTAGATAAGAAACAACCAGAAATATGGAAGATATTGGAAGAGGTGATCCAGGAGTATCCTGTTCTCTTGAACCGTGCTCCCACACTCCACAAGCTAGGTATTCAGGGCTTCCTGCCCGTCTTGACTGAAAATAAGGCCATTGAATTACACCCAATGGTCTGCACACCATTTAATGCAGACTTTGACGGTGACCAGATGGCAGTTCATGTCCCTCTTTCGCATGAAGCACAAATGGAAGCGAAGGTTCTCATGCTCTCTTCCCGCAATCTCCTGCTGCCAGCAAACGGCAAACTGGCTATGGTTGCCAGCCAGGATATTGTGCTCGGGTGTTATTATCTGACTATGACACCGGAAAAAGAACCGGAAGATACGAGTAAACTGAAGACTTTCTACAGCACGGAGGAAGTAGTACTTGCTTTCGAACATGAAGAGGTAAAGCATAACAACAAAGATATGACTGAGAAACCGGGTAAAGAGAAGCGTAATCTCGACATTCACACCTGGATTCAGGTTATGATAGACGGTAAGAAGGTTCTGACGACAGTAGGAAGGGTTCTCTTCAACCAGATCATGCCACCCTCTGTCCCCTTCCAGAACTATACTTTCGACAAAGGGAAGTTGAACGATTCCGCAATGCTCTGTTTCGAAAAAGTCGGCCAGTTCCTGACTGCGAAATTCCTTGATGATCTGAAGGATATCGGCTTCAAATATGCCACAAAAGCGGGAGTAACTTTCAGTGCGAGCGATATCATCGTTCCTAAGAAGAAGGAAAAACTGATTCAGAACGAAGAAGAGAATATAAAAGATATTATCGATAATTACAATAAAGGGTTGATAACCGAAGGTGAGAAATCACAGCGTATCATCGACCGCTGGAAGAGTGTAACCGAAAGAGTTACTGAAGCACTGATGGATGAGCTTGCTGATGACCAGAAAGGTTTAAACTCCATCCATATGATGTATCTATCCGGTGCCCGTGGTGGTAAGGATCAGATCAAGCAGCTCGGTGGGATGCGTGGTTTGATGGATAAGCCGACAAAGACCGGTTCTGATAAGGCGGAAGTTATTGATACTCCGATTAAATCGAACTTCAAAGAAGGTCTAACCGTTCTTGAGTATTTCATTTCAACTCACGGAGCAAGAAAAGGTCTGGCAGATACGGCACTCAAGACAGCTGATGCTGGATATTTGACGAGAAGGCTGGTAGATGTTGCTCAGAATGCTATCATATTGACTGAAGACTGTGGTACGATCGATGGCCTGGAAGTATCTGCAATCAAAGAGGGTCTGGAAGTGGTTGTATCCATGGCAGAGAGAATTCAGGGAAGAACTGCGCTCGAAGATATAACGGATCCCGTTACTGGCAAGGTTCTGGTCCCCGCAGGCGCTGAGATTACTAATGAATCAGCCCGGACAATTCAGCGACACGGTATTGTCTCGGTCAAGATCAGATCTGTAGTTACCTGCGAAGCGACCAGAGGGATCTGTGCCAAATGCTACGGAAGAAATCTAGCTTCTCAGAAACCTGTTACTATAGGTGAACCTGTCGGGATCATTGCTGCCCAGAGTATAGGTGAACCCGGAACACAGCTCACTCTGAGAACTTTCCATATTGGTGGAGCTGCAAGTACAGACATTGAATCGGCAGAAGTTGTAGCTTCGGTAGACGGTATAGTCAAATTCAAGCGAATGAATACCGTTACCACAAAATCGGGAGAATTAATCTCGATCAGTAAACTTGGTAGGATACAGCTCTTATCACCTGAAGATAACAAGACCGTTCTGGACGAATTCAAGGTGGAGTATGCCGCAACGATATTTGTACGTGATGGCGAGAGTGTGGTTAAGGATTTCAAACTATTCTCCTGGGATCCCTACAACAATCCACTGGTTGCAACAGCCGAAGGGCATATCCAATACGAGAACTTGATCAAGGATGTTACTTTCAGAGAGGAATTCAATGAGCAGATCGGTAAGCGGGAAACCACGATTATCGAATCGAAAGATCGTAAGGTTCAACCACAGTTCAAGCTGGTCAAACCTAAAGGTGGTGAGGAGATTATACCGTTGCAAACCGGATTGAGCATCGAAGTCGAAGATGGAGCTTATGTCTATCCGGGAGATGTTCTTGGTAAGATCTCTCGTATAACCACGAAGGCACGTGATATTACAGGTGGTCTGCCCAGAGTTGGTGACCTCTTCGAAGCTCGTGTCCCGAAAGAAAAGGCGATTATTAGTGAAATTACCGGTAAGGTACGTATCGGTGATCTGACAAAACTCGGTAGAACGATATATGTTCAGGCCGAAACGGGAGAAGAGAAAAAATATGTAATACCCCCGGGTAAGAGATTGATCGTTCATCAGGGTGACTTTATAGAGAATGGTGACCCACTCTCTGACGGACCACTCGACCCGCATGATATACTCTCAGCCAAGGGTATAAAAGCGGCACAGATGTTGATTTTGAACGAGATTCAGGAGATATACCGTAAGCAGGGAGTTAAGATTGACGACAAGCATCTCGGTGTAATTATCAGGCAGATGTTCAAAAAGGTCAAGATAGTCAATCCGGGTCATACATACTTCCTTGAAGGGGATCTCGTAGATAAGAACGATGTTCTCGTAGAGAATATGAAGCTCGAGGAAGAGGGGGGAGCTGGAGCGACTTATGAACAGGTACTTTTGGGTATAACCAAAGCCTCACTCCACACAGACAGCTGGTTGTCAGCAGCCTCATTCCAGGAGACGACAAAGGTCTTGACTCAGGCTGCAATAGAGGGCAGGGTTGATCAACTCGAAGGCCTGAAAGAGAGTATCATTCTCGGTCATAGAGTCCCTGTAGGAACTGGGTCAAAGCATTATAATCAGATAGTCAACAAGGCATTAGAGGAGGGCAAGACCATCGCTGAGATAGTGAAGGATATTGCCCATCAGGAAGAGAAAAAAGAAGTAGAAGATATACTTAACTTTTAACAAAATAATGGAGGAAAAATAGTGCCAACAATTAATCAGTTAGTTCGTAAAGGACGTAAGAAGATAGTTCATAAGCATAAGAATCGTGCACTTGAAGCCTGTCCGCAACGACGTGGCGTCTGTACTCGAGTTTATACAACGACACCTAAGAAGCCGAATTCGGCACTGCGAAAAGTAGCTCGTGTCAGGCTTACCAACGGATTTGAAGTTACTGCCTATATTCCGGGGGAAGGCCACAATTTACAGGAACACTCGATAGTACTGATCAGAGGCGGAAGAATCAAGGACCTTCCAGGTGTAAGATTTCATATAGTGCGTGGAGCTCTTGACGCGAGTGGAGTTGAAAAGAGAATCAATTCCAGGTCAAAGTACGGTACCAAACGGCCGAAGAAATAAGAGGAGAGGAATAATAGATGGCTAGAAAAAAGAGATCATTAAAGAGAGAGATATTACCCGATCCGAAGTATCATAACGTAAAGGTTACCAAGTTCATAAACTGCGTAATGAAGAAAGGAAAGAAGAGTACTGCCGAAAATATCGTCTATGGTGCATTTGATATCATGGCTGAGAAGAGCAAGAAAGATCCCTTAGAGGTATTCTTACAGGCACTCGAGAATGTTCGTCCTATGGTGAAAGTGGTTTCCAAAAGGGTTGGCGGCCAGAACTACCAGATACCGCTGGAAGTTACCGAGAAGAATGGACAGGCGATAGCTTACCGCTGGATTATCAGTAATGCCAGGAACCGTTCCGAGAAGGATATGGCACAGAAGCTTGCCGGTGAATTTCTTGCAGCCTACAACAAGGAAGGAGCAAGTATCAAGAGGCGGGAAGATACTCATAAAATGGCAGAATCGAATAAAGCATTCGCTCATTTACGCTGGTAATCATTTTCCAGAAACTGCTCTTCAGCAGGCAAGTCAAAAAGAGACCGTTGAGAACTTATGGCGAAACTATTCAGTCTTCCGGCAATAAGGAATATCGGGATCATAGCACATATAGATGCCGGGAAAACGACAGTAACCGAGAGGATGCTCTACTATACAGGCTACCTGCACCGCATGGGAGAAGTTCATGACGGTAATGCTTTCATGGACTGGATGGAGCAGGAGAAAGAGCGAGGTATAACGATAACTTCGGCGGTAACTACCTGTTACTGGCGCGAGAAACAGATAAATATAATAGACACTCCCGGCCATGTTGATTTTACGGCAGAGGTCGAAAGATCGCTCCGCGTTCTTGACGGAGCGATTGGTGTTTTCTGTGCTGTTGCCGGTGTTGAACCACAATCAGAGACGGTATGGCATCAGGCAGACCACTATAAGGTACCCCGACTGGCCTTTATCAATAAGATGGACCGGTTAGGAGCCGATTTTGATCATGTTATAGATATGATCAACGAACGTCTTGATCCCAACGCCTTTGCCGTTCAGATTCCTCTAGGTAAAGAGGATAACTTCAAGGGGATCATCGACCTGGTAGAGATGAAGGCCTATGTTTTTGACGAAACAACCCTTGGCCTGAAGTATGATCTGACCGAAATGCCCGAAAAGTATGTTGATCAGGCAAGATCACGACGGGAGAAGATGCTGGAAATCCTCTCAGAATTCGATGAAAATATCCTCAGCAAGTATATCCATGGGGAAGAGATCTCTGGTGAAGAATTGAAGAAATCGATACGTGAACTGACGGTAAAGAATAAGGTGGTTCCGATACTCTGTGGTTCTGCCCTGAAGAATACTGGAATTCAGCTACTGCTTGACGCAATTACCGATTACCTCCCTTCACCACTTGATGTGCCACCCATAATCGGTAAAGAAAAGAAAACAGGGAAGGATATAGCAATCTATCCCGATTATGACAAGAGATTTGCCGCTCTGGCCTTCAAGATTCAGATGGATAAATATGTGGGGAAGCTGCTATATGTCAGAGTCTATTCCGGGACGATAAAGAAGGGTGATATAGTCATCAACCAGACGAATAACAGGAAAGAACGAATAGCCCGCATACTGCAGCTCTACTCTAATAAAAAGCTTGATGTCGATATGATGAGGGCTGGTGATATTGGAGCCATAGTAGGAACAAAGATCTCCGGAACGGCTGACACGCTTACCACGGAAGAGAATGACCTGCTTCTAGAACCGATTACATTCCCCGATTCGGTGATATCCATAGCGATAGAGCCGAAGACCAAATCAGATCAGGATAATCTCTCTGATTCACTGAACAGGATGCAGGAGGAGGATCCGACCTTCCATGTCCATCAGGACAAGGAGACCGGTCAGACTCTGATTTCCGGTATGGGTGAACTCCATCTGGAAATTATTATTGACAGATTAAGAAAAGAATATAACGTAAATTTCAATACAGGTAATCCTCAAGTCTCTTACAAGGAGACTATCACGAAGGTTGTAGAGGCAGAGGGTGAATTCATTCGTGATGTTGAGGCAAAGGGTCATTTTGCCATTGTCAGGTTAAGGCTTTCGCCCTACGGTGAAGAGCAGAATGCCCGATTGGAAGAGGGAACGTTAACCGAACATAAGAAGAACAGATTTTTCAACCGTATTACAGAGGATGTAATACCCTCTAACTTCTGGAAGGGTATCGAAGAGGGTGCCTTGAGTGCACTAATCGACGGACCTTTGACGGGTAGTCCTGTGGAAAAGGTCAATATTGAACTGATCGGTGGGGAGTATAATGAGATGGTTTCCAAGGACGTGGATTTTCTCATCGCAGCTTCGATGGCCGTTAATAATGGCCTTCAGAAAGCTTCGCCGGTCATAATGGAACCTATTATGCTCGTTAATGTGATAGCCCCGGAAGAGTTCGTTGGTGATATTATTGGTGATATTAATGCCAAGAGAGGAAAGGTAATCATTGTCCGCAGCAATCAGAATAAACAGAACATTGTAGCAGAGATCCCGATGAGTGAGTTATTCGGTTATTCAACACGGATCAGGTCTCTGTCTCAGGGCAGGGCAGTTTACACGATGGAGTTCTGTAAATACGAAAAGGCCTCTATGTCTATTCAGAGCAGTATTATCAAGAATATCAGAGGTTATTGAACCAGGATGTTGACTCTTAAAGAACAAGGTTTTAAGGAGTAAAGTTTATGGATCTTAATTTGGAGTTTATCGATAACAAGGCTGTAATGAAGATTGAAGGTGCAGTAACGAGCGAGAATGTTTTTTTTCTTCAGGAGAAGTTAAGTGAAGTGCTCAATTCCGAAGCGAAACTATTGGAGATGGATTTGAGTGCCTGTAAGAGTATGTGCTCCTCCGGGATAGGCAAGATACTCTATTTCTACAAAGATTTTCAGGAGAAGGGTGGCGTTCTGGAAATAGTAAAATGTTCGCCCAGTATATATGAATTATTTACAACGATAAAGCTTAACCAGTTGTTTACTATCAATCTATAATTATACCAGTCGAGATCGATTATGAACGATAAAATACTGGTAGTCGATACCAATGAGGATCTACTCTATTCTATCAAGGATCTTCTGGAACTCTATAAGTTTGAAGTTGACCTCTCTTATTCCGGAAAGGAAGCGCTCGAAAGGATAACCCTCTATAATTACGATGTAATTCTCTCCGATATTCACCTTCCGGATATTAATGGGCTGGAGCTTTTAGAGCGGATAAAGCTCACCATAAATTCTGAGATCCCGGTTATCCTGATGACCGGGATGATAACTGTTGATATGGCTCTGAGGTCGATCAATCTCGGTGCCTCCGACTTTATTAAAAAGCCATTCAATGATTATCAGATCTATAAATCTATCTCCAGACAGATCACCAAAAGAAAAAAAGATTCTTATTTCAATAATTATACCCGCTACCTTATCGGAACGAACTACTGTTTCGAATTCTCTGCCAACGATTATCTCGATTTCAATATTACCGATTTTCTGGTCAGCCATCTCATAAGACTTAAAGATATCACCCCGGCTGTCTGTAACGAACTATCTCTCTGTATCGAAGAGATGCTGAGCAATTCTTTTATCCACGGGACATTTAATATAGGCTCTTCTTATAAGAGGATGACGCACGACGAGTATAATGCGTTGATTAAAGAGCTGCTGAAGAAGCCGGAGATCAAGAATAAAAGAGTGTCTGTCACGATCAGTTACCGCAAAAAGACAAAAGTAGTCCTGATCACGGTTAGCGACCAGGGTAACGGCTTTCAATACCAGGAAAATCAGATTGGTGACCGGAACAATATATTTCGCGGTCTGAGTTTGATCAGGATTCTGACCGACGATGTGCAGTTCTTCAATGAAGGCCGGACGATAAGAATAGAGAAGAAGGTAGGACGCAAACAGAAACGAAACCTCTTGCTGAATGAAGCCTGAGCCAGACGAAGCCAGGTATACATCTCCCGGTTGGAATTATTGAGAGTCGATTTCAGCTCAATGCTGGATCTAACAAACCCTTATGCAAATTAATCAGGCTTTACAACATATCTCCACTATTTTAAGAAGTTTCAACCTTCCGAATCATGAATCAGAAGCACGCCTGATTGTATCGCATTATACCGGCATTCCCCATTTAGAACTCGAACTGCATAGAACAAGGCATCTCTCTGCTGAAGAGTGGAGAGTGATTTCTATCTGTATCGACCGGCGTTGCCGTTATGAACCGTTACAATACATCTTTGCTGAAGTAACTTTCATTGATCTCGATTTCCATATTGACCGGTCAGTTCTCATACCCCGTCCCGAGACCGAACTTCTCGTCGAGAGAATCATTAAAGATTTTGGAGGTATGGCAACTCCACTGAGAGTACTCGATATAGGAACCGGATCTGGTGTTATTGCTGTCACTTTAAAGAAACTTCAGCCAGACTGGGAGGTAGAGGCTACAGAGATATCAGCAGAAGCCCTGCAGGTTGCGTTCCAGAATGCCAGGAGACACAGAACCGATATTACCTTTTACCAGTCAGACATCTTTCCCGAGACAGGGAAGATAGATAAAGAACAGAGCTTATACAACATCATTGTCTCCAATCCCCCCTACATTCCGGTGGATGAGTACAGGGAACTGAGCAGGGAAGTCCGGGAATTTGAGCCCCGTGAAGCGTTATTAGCTGAGGAGAACGGGTTTTATTTCTATCGTAGAATATTGGAGCAGGCAGCCGATTTTCTCCTGCCGGAGGGGAGTATATATTTCGAGATTGGTTACAATCAGGCTCAAACGATCAAAGAACTGGCCCGGAAATTAGATTATAGAGTTGTTGACATTTATAGAGATTACCAGCAAATTGACCGTATTATCAGACTGGTTATCTAATTATGAGGAAATGGGAGGGAAAGTTGAGCGTTTAGAATGGCCTACTCCCGCTTATCCTCAAGTAATACCAGAAAAGAAGAGATAAAAGAAAAATATAAATTCGGCAGGTAAGATGGAGAAACTGATTATTGATGGTGGTAAGAGATTAAGTGGTGAAATAGAAGTGAGTGGAGCAAAGAATGCCGTTCTTCCACTGATGGCGGCTTCGTTGTTATCCGATGGGACTTCAATTCTGCATAATGTCCCGGTTCTGAACGATATAAAGATGATGGCCCATCTAATGCGTATCATCGGCTCCAGAATCGAATTTGAGAATAACAGTCTCAGGATCGATAATGATCACTGCAGTTATTTCGAAGCTCCTTATGAGCTAGTGAGCAAGATGAGAGCCTCGATCTATGTTCTAAGCCCCCTGTTGAGCAGGTTCGGTAAAGCGAGGGTTTCACTGCCCGGCGGGTGTGCTATAGGAGCCCGTCCCATTGATCTTCATCTTAAAGCATTGGAGAAGATGGGGGCTGAATTAACAATAGAACACGGTTATATAAATGCCCGGGCCGGGAGATTAAAGGGGGCAGAGATCTTTTTCGATAAAGCGAGCGTAGGTGCGACGGTAACAGTATTACTGGCTGCAACTACCGCAGAAGGGAGGACTGACATCATCAATGCAGCATTGGAACCGGAGATCGGAGCTTTGATCGACTTTCTGCAGGGTATGGGTGCTGATATATCCGGTAAAGGGACGAGTAAATTAACGATCAAAGGGGTAAAAAAACTCCATCCCCACGAATCAGATGTTATCCCGGACAGAATAGAGGCCGGGACCTTCCTGATTGCTGCCGCCATTACACAGGGTAAGATCAAACTCGTCAATGCTATACCCGAACATCTGGGTGCTCTGCTGGAGAAGCTGGAAGCTACCGGAAGCAATATCGAGCGGGGAGAAGACTGGATTACAATATCAATGGATACGAGGCCAGTACCGGTTGATGTCATCACTAAACCCTATCCCGGATTTCCAACCGACCTGCAGGCACAGTTTACCTCTCTTATGACTCTTTCCGGTGGGACCAGTATAATAGAAGAGACGATCTTTTCCGAGAGGTTTCATCATATTCCTGAACTGAATAGGCTCGATGCTGATATCACTATGGAGGGTGATAAGGCAATAATTAGAGGTGTTCCCCAGCTCAGTGGTGCTGAGGTTATGGCTACCGATCTACGAGCCAGTGCAGCTCTGGTTCTGGCTGGCTTGGCTGCTAAGGGAGAGACGACGATCTCCCGTATCTATCATCTCGATCGTGGCTATGAAAGAATGGAAAATAAATTGCACAGGCTCGGTGCTTCTATCAGGAGAATAAATGCCTGATAGCACTCAAATGCTGGAAGGATTGAACTTAGCCTGATATCTTTTATCAACGGGTGGTTATATGAATATTCTGGTTACCGGTGCTGCCGGTTTTATCGGGTCACACCTCTGTGAGAAACTCCTTGATTTGCAACATAAGGTCTTTGCTCTCGATAATTTCAATGATTACTACGCTCCAGCGATTAAAAGAAAGAACATAGAAAAGGCTCTCTCTTATACTTCTGAGTACAGACTCTTGGAGGGTGATATACGTGATAAGGATTTTCTGCAGGAGATCTTTGCCGGGTACCAGATAGATCTGATCGTTCATCTGGCCGCTATGGCCGGAGTCAGGCCTTCCATTAAGAACCCAAACCTCTATTATGAGGTCAATGTCATGGGAACACTTAACCTCCTGGAATGCTGTCGCTACAATGATATCAAGCGTTTCATTCTTGCCTCTTCTTCCTCGGTTTACGGTAATAATCCCAGTATCCCTTTCCAGGAGAGCGATCCGGTAGATAACCCTATCTCTCCCTATGCTGCAAGCAAGAAAGCTGCTGAACTGATGTGCCACTGCTATCATCATCTCTACAATATTTCCATAGCCTGTCTCAGATATTTCACTGTCTATGGACCGAGACAGAGGCCCGATCTGGCAATCCATAAATTCACCCGCCTTATGTACGAAGATAAACCCCTGGAAGTATTCGGCGATCTCGGTTCCAGCAGAGATTATACTTACATCGACGATATCATCGCCGGAACCCTCAGTGCTCTTTCTTTCGTCTCCGATAATACTACCTGTGAGATATTCAATCTGGGAGAATCAGAAACGATTACCCTCTCAAGGATGATCAATACTCTGGAGAAAACACTTGGCCGAAAAGCAAAGATTAAAAAATCTCCCCCTCAGGATGGAGATGTCAGGCAAACTTATGCCTCCCTGGAAAAGAGTAAAAAACTGCTTGGTTACAATCCTCGAACTAAATTCGATGATGGGATCAGACAGTTTATCGATTGGTTCAAAAAAGAGACAGAGTAAACCAGACCACAACAATATATCTCTAATCTAAAGAGACCCCTAAAGTCGGATGGGAGCCGACTATAATGGTGCCCAGAGATAAGGGTGAGATATTAAGGGAGGAAACAGAAAGGTTTATAAAAAAAAAATAAGCTCCCGTTACAGGAGCTTATCATAATTGTCAGATAAAACTCTGAGTATTGTTATACCAGCTTAGCCAGTACGTCAGAGCGGGATAAGATGATGTATTTCTTGCCATCAACATCTACTTCCGTTCCACTATACTTGCCGTAAAGTACTTTGTCGCCCTCTTTGAGTAACTTCTGTAACTCCTCATCGGTCCCTACTGCAATAACTTCACCCATCTGTGGTTTCTCTTTAGCTGTATCAGGAATTATGATACCGCCTACATTCTTCTCTTCTAATTCCTTTACTTCAATTACTACTCGGTCATCAAGCGGTTGCAATTTCATAACATTTCCTCCTTAGTATTCTTTGTTAATAATATAATCTCTTACGAGTAATTAGCAAACTAATGTTACGAGTGCCAGTTTCCCCGCGGGGCAAAATATGTCAAATAAAAAATCCAGGGGGGAGTGATAGATTATATAAACGGTCTGCTCAGAGTTATCGATTATCAATTGGAGAATTGAGCCGGAGAAGCAGTTCCTCTTTATTAAGGGATTCCTGTGTTCCAGCTGTCATATTTTTCAAAGTTACTTTCTTCTTATCCATTTCTTCTTCTCCGATAATGAGAGCGTAGTGAGCATTTGCCCTGTTTGCTGCCTTCATCTGGGCTTTGAGCGAGTTTTTTTCAATATCGAATTCGACGGTAATCTCTTTATCTCGGAGGTTATAACAGATCTCAAGGGCGTATGGTATGGTATTTTCGCCCAGAACAACGAGGTATACAGCGGGTGCTGGTTCAGGACCGAAAGAGAGTTTTTCAAGTTGCATGAGAGAAATGAGTCTTTCGAAGCCGCCAGCGAAGCCGATAGCTGGGAGGTCGGGACCGCCGAGATCTTTAATGAGTGTATTGTATCTTCCCCCTCCGAGGATAGCATTCTGTGCACCCAGGCTATCTGTAATGATCTCGAATGCGGTCTTATTATAGTAGTCGAGACCTCTGATGATACGGGGATTTATGACGAACTCGACATTCATCAAGTTTAGATATTCTTTCACCATTTCGAATGCAGAGCGGCACTCATTGTCCAGGAAGTCGAGGATAGATGGAGCATTTTCGGCAATCTTTCGGCAGTTGTTGTTCTTACAATCGAGTAATCTTTTAGGGTTTTTATCCAGGCGTCTGAGGCAATCGGGACAGAGTTCAGCTTTATAGAGGCCGAAATATTTTTTCAGGCTCTCATCGTAGCGAGGTGAGCATTTGCTGCAGCCTATACTGTTGATTTCCAGGCGATAACCTTTGAGACCAAGTTTCTTCATAAAAGAATCGGCAAGAGCGATAACTTCAGCATCGGTATAGGGGTGGTCAGAACCGATCAATTCGACTCCATACTGGTAGAACTGGCGATATCTACCTTTCTGAGGCCTGTCGTAACGGAACATCGGGCCTGAATAAAAGAGTTTTGCGATGTTGCCTGATTTGTGTAGTGAGTTCTCTATGAAAGATCGGACTACAGGGGCAGTTCCCTCCGGTCGGAGGGCGAATACCCTTCCTTTCTTATCGCTGAATTTATACATCTCTTTTTCTACGATATCGGTTACTTCACCGACAGATCTTTCGAAGAGGTCGGCATTTTCGAAAATCGGTGTTACAATTTCCCGGAAATCGAAGATTTGAGCGATATCTCTGAAAGCCCGAGTGACGTATTGCCACTTATAGCTCATATCAGGGAGGATATCGTAAGTTCCGCGGGGGATGGATATTTTATCGGCCATCTCTACTCCATTATCGCTTTTTTCTCTTTCAGTATAAAATGTGTGCACCCGCAGTCGATATCTATCTCGTCTGGATAATAAGAGAGTTAACTCGGAACAAATGATCCGACGGCACATCGTAAGATCTGCTTATTGCTGCTTCCTTCCGGACCTGACAAGGTTTGCAGGTTACAATTGCGTCGGGTCTGCTCGTCAACGCCACTTATCTCACCTTCAGGGAGAATCGATATTCGCCTGCAGGGATTCAGCCCCTCTGTAGCGGATTGAGGGTTACAGGGCACCGCTGGCTCCCCACCTAGCACACGTTATCAATTTCCTGAAGTTCGTTATAGTTGTCAAGCACTCAGAACAAAAAACGCACTTATCATCGATAATGAATCTTCGATAGATAAGTGCGTTTTAGAAGACTTTGAGAGCCGTTTATTTCATAAGAATCATCTTTCCGTTAGCGGTGTATTTACCCTGTTTGATCCTGTAGAAGTAAACACCGCTGCCAGTTTCTCGGTTGGCTTCGTCTCTACCGTTCCAGATAACGGTATGTTCACCCTCTGTCATACGGCTGTTAATCAGCGTTTTGACGTGCTGTCCCCGGCTGTTGAAGATCTCCAGAGTTACCGGACCTGCTTCAGCAAGGCTGAAGCTGATACTGGTCTCCGGGTTGAAGGGATTGGGGTAGTTTCCGAATGATCGTACGGCCTTATCTTCGGGTGGTTCCGGGTCTTCTATAACGCCAACGCCTCTGACTCTGACCGGAACCCCGGTAGCTCCGACAGTCATATTTCTCACTGCACCGAAGTAGTTACGTGGCTGAAGTGGACGGAATTTGACGTAGAGCGTCTGGGAGAGGTTTCCATCAATCGGTTCCAGGACGATAATACTCTGGTATCCCGCATCCTGATCTGTAGAGATGAGATAACCACGAGGTGCCCTGATCCGGACATCGGTGATCAGATTCTCACCGGTCAGATTATAGCTGAGAACCATCTCCTCTTCGATCAGTACTTCTCCAAAATAGAGTGAGTCAGGTTCTGCGTTCAGAACAGGAATCTGTTGTGGGTCGAAGATTGCAATGCCGTGGACTCTAACGATCTCATTGGTTGCAGCGATTGTTTGATTGCAAATACGGCCGGAATAAGTACGTGGACGGAGGGGGATAAATTTGACATAAATAGTTTCATTAACGGCTCCATCAACAGGTTCGAGCAGAAGATTAGGAAGGAATTCGCCATCTTCAACCAGAGAGACTTTGTAACCCATAGAGGCATTGACATTAACATTTGAGATCAGGTTTTCTCCGGTTAAATTATAACTCATAACAACCGTATCTCCGATCGGAACTTCGCCGAAATATAATGAATCGGGAGTTGCGGTCAATTGAGGTAGATCTTCCTCATCAATTATACCTGTCCCGTTCAGAGCGACCATCTGAAAAGGAATACCCATTGTGCTATGTCTCACTCTACCGTTGTATTCACGTGGCATAAGCGGGGCAAATTTGACAAATATCGTCTGAATCAGTTCACCTTCTGAAGGTTCTAAAACTAGATTCTGCTGGAACCCGTTATTCTCCTCCAGAGAGATAAGGAATCCCCCGGATACGTGCAGGATAACATCTGATATCAGATTAATACCGGATACTGTATAAGATAGAACTGCTTCTTCTCCAATCTCTACTTCACCGTATGATAATACTTGCGGATCAACATTCAAAGTAGGGGATTGAGCATAGAGATGACTTGCCGGAATGGCAATGATAAATATTGCCAGAGCTATCAAGCCCAGAAGAGTCGAATTTGTTACATACTGTTTCATATTCACCTCCAGTCTCAAAATGCATAAGAAAATCCTTTTGAGTATAGATACTATAAATTGAGTTTATTTACTGTCAAGTAAAAAAACAGTAAGAGTGCATCTATTTTAAAGTAGCTTAAAACTCTGTCCAGAGCGGCTTTTAGCGAATCCGGCAACCCCTGATGTTTCGCTATACCCTCGTTGATACAGGGGGAGGTTCTCCGGTTTACTGATGATAATAAAATTCAGATAAAATGTGCTATAGCTGGGGGAAACTATCTTTGCCCATCATCAGCCGGGCAGCATTGGGCATTAACTCCTTCAATTTCTTTTCCAGCTTTTGTGACAACTCTCTGATTTCCCACTGAGCGTGACTATCTGAACGGAGGCGGGAGAAGTGATATAGTTCTCTGAGATTTGTTTTGAAGAGTAGATTGACTTTATGAGCATTGGTCAGGATATATGATCCGAGTCCTCTCTTTTTCTCTTCCAGTTGCTCATATACAGGTTTCAGGCTCTCTAATGTCCTGGCTATCGCTTTATGCGAGCCTGTGGCTCTGAAGATTTCGGGTATAACATAACCATAATCGGGATGATATTCTGAGCGGATAATAGTGGCCATACGATGTCTTTTGATCTGGGCGAAACAGGAAGAGGAGACGGATGTCTGTATCAGACAATCAACCAGTTCGAAAGCTCGTGGTGGTTGGTTGAAAGCACTCATCCTGTTACAAGCGAGGTTAAACAACCTCTTCTTCTCGGAGGGTGGTAATTTTCCAATCTTATCCAGCAGAACATCAAAATCGGAGGGCACATACTGGAAGAGTAGACCGGCCAGCAACTGATCTTCCGGAGCAGTATTAAGGATTTTCACTTTAGTTTCGGGAGGTGAGAAGCTCACATTCTCCGGGAATAAACTTCTCATCTCCCCGCCAAGTTTTTTCAGGCTTTCGCAATAGGGGTCGGGTTCTACATAGCGTATCAGAGAGGGAGTTATTTCCTTAGTCCTGGCCAGCAGGGTATCATACAGCTTTTTCGCTTCGAGGAGGTCAATATTACTGAGACGGCGGAGGAGTTTTTCCAGGCTTCTGGCATTGAGAGTAACCCCCATCTGAGTGCCGGTAGCGAGTGGTAAGACGTAACGGGCATCCTCTTTGGCCATTTCTTCCCTTTTTTTCAACCCCGTTTCGGGGTGTTTTCTGCTGTAATGTTCTATTCCCTTATGGTAAAGCTCAGCGTAGAGAGAAAAGAGTTTTTTTACCGTCAGGGTATATTCATCTTTCAGCTTACCGTCTTCCAGCTCGGAAGGGGTAACATAGTCACTATCCCAGGTAACATACCTCTGAGATTTTTCTGTGAATGAGGCGAGCCTGCTTTTCTGTATGAATTCGGTCAGATATCGCGAGATACCGATCAAATCGAAGTTGAATACGGCATGTTCGGCGATAGAGGAATGTCCCATATCGAAAACGATTTTCTCGTTGGATTGACGCGCTTTCCCTACATCTTTGATAGCCTGTTCTCTTAGTGCAGCTATCGTTTTACTGCTTCGGCTGATCCTGGCATAAGCAGCTGAGATTGTCTCTGGAGTAGCCTGTTGGGGCAATCCTAACTTCTCTATCAACGATCTGTCTATGTTATAACCAGCAATTGTAACGATCATAAATTGAGATATCTCCTCGTTATCAGTTGAAATGATTCAATCAAACTTTGACAGGTGTAGTTCCCTGCTTTGCTTTAACGATCTCCACTCCGGAACTCGTACCTATACGGTTGGCACCAGCTTCGATCATAGCTCTGGCTGTTTCGGCTGTTTTTATCCCACCAGAAGCCTTGACTCCAAATTTGGGGCCGACTATCTTTTTCATCAGGGTTACATCTTCAATAGTAGCACCCCCTGTAGAGAAGCCTGTAGAAGTTTTAACGAACAATGCTCCCTCTTTTTTGGCTGCCAGGCAGGCGATGATCTTCTCTTCTTCAGTCAACAGGCAGGTTTCGATTATCACCTTAAGGATAGCATCCTTATTAAGGCAGATGTCAGAGACTGTTGCGATATCGTTTAACAGAGTGGCGATATCCTTCTCCTTCAAGGCTGTGATATTATTGACCATATCGATCTCTTCTGCTCCCTGCCTGATACAGTTCAATGCCTCTTCTCCCTTGACCTCACTCAGATTGGCTCCGAGTGGGAAGCCGACAACAGAGCAGACAAGGCTTCCGGTTCTCTTTAATTTTGTGTAGGCAAGGCTGACAAATATCGGATTGATACAGACAGATTTGAAATTATAACTTTTTGCCTCCAGACATACCCTCTCGACATCCTGTCTGACTGTATGTGGCTTGAGTATTGTATGATCGATGTAACCTGCGAGATCATCATTTTTATCAGCTCTCATATCCTCATCATCAGCCCGGCAGATCTTACATTGCAGGCATATTTCATGGCTACCGCCACAGCGGCATTTTACCTTCTCGTCAAGAGCGAAGTATTTAAGAGCAGTTTGCTTTATAAGATTCATAATTGTTCTCCTTTCTCTGAGTAATTAAACAGTAGTTATGATTTATGGATAGCCTGATAATCAGCGGATAACTGACCGCAGGCTGCATTGATATCTTCACCCCTGCTTTTGCGATAAGTAACAGCGAAGGGTAGGGGGAGTAAATACTTAATAAAACGGTCTATCTCTTCCCGGGAGGGTCTCTTCAGAGTAGAGGATGATGAGGTATTATTCCAGGAGATGAGATTAACTTTACAGGAGAGGTCGCCAAGCAGTTTGATCAGAGCTTTCGCATCCTCTTCTCCCGTATTGAATCCCCCGAACATAACATATTCCATAGTTATCCGGAAGGGATTGTTTCTCCGGTAGAGTTGCAGGGCCTGTTTCAATTCCGGGAGAGGATATTGGCTGGCAACCGGCATCAGATATTCTCTCTTCTCCTGGATTGCCGAATTGAGCGAGACTGCCAGCTTTACTTTGATACCGGCGGCGAGGAGTTTATGCATACCTGGGATAATACCACAGGTAGAGAGAGTAATCCGGCGAGGGCTGAAAGAGAGGGTTTTCTCGTTCTGTATCAATCTGATAGTATGAAAGACATTCGTGTAATTATCAAGTGGTTCACCCATCCCCATAAAGACAAGGTTGGTTATTCTCCTGCCGGAAGAGTAGTGTGAAGCAATCAGTATCTGTGCCACGATCTCATCGGCTTCGAGATTACGTTTGAATCCCATACTTCCAGTAGCACAGAATCGGCATTTTCTCAGGCAGCCGACCTGTGAAGATATACAGAGGGTCAGTTTATCTTCTGCCGGTATAAGAACCATTTCTATGAGATTTCTGTCAGTAAGTTCCAGAAGGAATTTGCTCGTACCGTCCTGCGAAACAGTCCGTTTCCTGATTACCGGCATCTGTAGAGGGTGATTCTCGCGCAGGGCATCCCGTAAGTTCCCGGGAAGGTTGGACATGAGAGAATAATCGGTTACCCCCTTCTTGTATAACCAATCACAGATCTGAACAGCTCTGTAACGGGCTGTTTTACTGCTATCACCGGTAAGAGATGCTACCAGATCTACCCAGTTCTCGGGAGTTAGTGATAACGGTTTTGCAAAACGGCTGCTCATCTGCGGTTATTATTTCTCTTCTTATTATTGTTGGGGCGTTTGTTGTTGTTAGGACATTTACCGGTTATTTTCCCCTGCTTGATATCCTGATATTGCTTGATGGGGATGATCTCGATGAGTTGATCCTCGTTGGTGAGGTGCACGGTACGATTATAATAGTCGTTCTTATAGACAAAATAACGAGTATTATTGTAATCTACCACCTCTCCGATTTCGGGGAATTCTCTGGCAGATTCTACATAGTAATCCTCTTCGTAATGCAGACAGCAGAGCAGTCTGCCACAGGGGCCGGATA
>CAZBDV010000040.1:0-18779 GCA_964490765.1 uncultured Candidatus Cloacimonadota bacterium
ACTCCAGATTTTCATTCTGGCAACAGGGGTTCGATTCCCCTAGGGGTCACCAAAATTTCATCCGACCCATTCGTCTAGTGGCCTAGGACTCCAGATTCTCAGTCTGGCAACAGGGGTTCGATTCCCCTATGGGTTACCATAATAAAAGAGTCATTACATTATGTAATGACTCTTTTTTGTAGACAGCAATTAGAAGAATGACTTAACTGGTATTCAAATATCGATAATGGATTAATTTGTAATAAAAAATTGCTGTTCACCGTTAGACTGAGAGAATGGAATTGATATCAGACTTATAAGGATAAGGGGAATATGAATAGAGTGATGAAATTGATTCTTTGCTATCTGAACTTATTTTTTGAAACAAATTATTCGTAAACCCAATACAATCAATAAATTAAGGAGTCTTTATGATCCGAATTGAGAATTTAACGAAACATTACAGCTCGGTCAGAGCAGTCAACAACATCAGTTTTCAGGTGGGTGAAGGAGAGATCCTGGGTTTTTTGGGGCCAAATGGTGCAGGTAAATCGACAACTCTTAAGATCTTGACCTGTTATTTATCTCCGACAGAAGGTAACATATTTGTCGACAATTATAATATCTATGAACATCAGACTGAGATCAGAGATATGATCGGTTACCTGCCGGAGAATAATCCTCTCTATTTAGATATGACGGTTTATGATTATCTCCGCTTTATTGGCCAATTAAGGGGATTGGATCAGACGTCATTTAACACTAGCCTTCGGAACGTAATAGATAAGTGCGGACTGACCGGTGTTGTATCCAAACCAATATATACTCTGTCTAAGGGATACAGGCAGAGAGTAGGATTAGCACAAGCGATAATCCACGATCCGAAGATCCTGATCCTTGACGAACCTACAGCCGGTCTCGATCCTAATCAGATAGTGGAGATACGAGATCTGATAAAAGAGTTAGGCAGAGAGAAGACTCTCATACTATCGAGCCATATTCTACAAGAAGTTCAGGCTGTCTGTAACCGGATAGTAATAATTAACAAAGGTGATATTGTAGCAGACGGCACACTGGAAGAGTTAAAGGCGAGCCTGCAGGGTAAAGCAAGACTCAACCTCGATATTATTGCCTCTGATTTTGATTCAGCGGTAATGACTGATAATATTCCTGGATTGGATATAGTCAACATAACTCCGAGAGAGAATTATCTCTCCCTCCAGATCGAGTACAGCTCTGATCAGGATTTACGTGAGAAAATCTATAGTTATATAAAGACAAGAGATTGGATCATATTGGAGATGCATCGGGAATATATGAGCCTTGAAGACTTATTCCGCACACTAACAATAGAACAAGGAGTGGCCTGATGAAAAGTAAAACCGCTATTCTTATGACTAACGAGTTGAAAAATTATTTCAACTCGGCTGCAGCTTATGTCGTTTTGGTTGTGTTTCTGCTCATAATCGGATGGTTCTTTGCAAGTCCACTTTTTCTTGTTGGTCAAGCAGAGTTACGATCCCTTTTTAGTACGACTCCCTGGATATTCCTACTCTTTGTGCCTGCAATAACCATGGGTAGCATTGCCAGAGAAAAGACAACCGGAACGTTTGAAACTCTGGCAACTTTGCCACTCAGAGAGAGTCAGATAGTCATGGGGAAGTTCTGGAGTGCTCTCCTCTTGATCTTTATAGGCATCCTCTTTACATTGGTACATTTTGCAACGATTGTGATATTGGGAAGCAACATAGACTATGGCGCAATCTTCTGCGGATATCTGGGATTGATACTAATCGGAGCAGTATATGCAGCTATCGGTATCTTTGCCTCATCGCTGACCAGTAATCAGATCGTCGCTTTTGTTGTGAGCTTTCTCTTCATCTTTTTCTTTGTTATACTCGAATTTATATTGATATTCATTCCGAGCCCGCTGGTTCAACTATTCCAGTACTTGAGCATCGGATATCACTTTTCGAGCATCAGTAGAGGCGTAATAGACACCCGTAATATCATATACTTTCTCAGTTTGATAATCTTCTTTCTCCGGCTGGCAGTGATATCTCTTGAAACAAGAAAGTGGAGATAGGGGGAGCAAAAATGAATAATATAAAGAGAGATGAACGGAAAAGAACATTGTTAATTAATATGGCCATTATAATGGCCATACTAATTGTTGTAAATCTAATATCGCTCAATATTTTCACTCGCCTGGATCTTTCACGTGGCAAAATATACTCACTTTCTCAATCCAGCAGGGAAACTGTAAGAGAATTACCGGACAGATTGCTGGTCAAGGCATACTTTTCTGGGAACCTCCCTGCACAATTAGCAGATGCTCATCGGTTTACCAGAGACATTCTTTCCGAATATCAAGCCTATTCACGAGGCAGGATCAGGTTCGAATTTATTGATCCCGGTGATGATGAACGATTTAAGCAGGAGGCACACAGCCATCAGGTGATGCCAGTATCAATGCAGGTAATCGAGGATGACAAGCTGGAGATCCGCGAAATCTATATGGGGCTGGTCTTCATGTATCAGGGTAAAACAGAGATCATCCCCTTTATCCAGAATACCAGAGGGTTGGAATACGATATAACCAGTTCTATCAAGAAGATAACCGATATCGGGCGTAGCACTGTTGGTTTTTTTAAAAGGGAAGAGTCATTACCTCCAATGATGCAGACCAGACAGCAACCCCAAACGATCTACAATACCATCACAGAGATGATTTCGGACCACTATAATCTGGAAACCATTGATCTGATGGAGCCAGTAGTACCTCACATCCAGACTCTTATCTTTGGTGGGGTTAAAGATTCTTTGCATATTGAAGAACTATATAATCTGGACCAATTCTTTATGCGTGGTGGGAACGCTTTGATTTTTCAGGAACGCGTTGATGCCGATCTTCAGAACATGACAGCCAAGCCGATAGAATCTAACCTTTTTGACCTTCTGGATCATTATGGTGTAAGGATTAAGAAAAACCTAGTAACTGATGCTAATGCCGGTCAGATAAGAGTACAGAGGCAGCAAGGCATTTTCAGTTTTGCTACTCCTGTAAGTTATCCACCCTTTCCAGTAATCAACAATGTAAACAGAGATCATATCATAACGCGTAACCTGGAACAACTTCAGTTGATCTTCGCTTCGGAGATCGATAATCCATCTGAAGGGAAAAATCTCAGTTTTGTTGAGTTGTTGAGAACTTCAGATAACTCAGGAGAGATTAGAGAACCAGCGTATGATATATCGTTCGAAAGATATATGCAACAGAGAGACCTGCGCCGTATTCTAACAGCACCCTCCAAGATTGTTGCCGGTCTTTATGAAGGAAGAGCCGAAAGCTATTATCTCGATATTTTTCCAGAAGAGGATGATCCACTTGCAGATGATTTCTTCTACCGAACAGATAGTGCAAAGATAATTCTTGTAACAGATTCAGATTTCATTAAAGATGGTGGTGGTGCTGGAGTAATTGCAAATCTTGATTTTGTGTTAAATTCGCTCGATTATCTTATGGATGATACCGCTCTAATAGAAATTAGAGCTAGAGAAACCATTTATAAACCTTTGAGAGAATTGAGTAATTCTGGCAAGAAATTCGTTCGCTGGCTGAATATTCTATTACCCTCATTCCTCTTATTATTATTTGGATTGGTTAACTACCACAAACAGATTCAACGAAGAAAAGTCATAAGGAAGATCTATGAGCAAGAATAATGTTATACTCATCATCTTACTGCTAATACTCGTAGTTGCTCTCTTTGTTATCCGTTTTACGAGTGATACGAGAGAGAAAAGAGTCCGGTTTTTTGATATCAATCCGGAAAAGATTTCGCAGATCGAAATTGTTTCTGCCCGAGATACTCTTGTTGTTTCTCACGATGGAATAGAATGGAGTATAGAATATCCTTTCTATTTTCAGATTGCTGAAAACAGACTCGATAGCTTTTTCGATCAGGTGTTATCTGTAGAGACCTCCAGTATGCCTGTTGCGCTATCTGAGGAATCCTTTGCAAGTTACCAATTGACCGATGATCGAGGAACAAAGCTTAACTTCTATGACAGTCACGACAAGTTACTCGACTCGGTATTGATTGGCAGGAGTGGAAGATCAGCTTTTGCCCGTCGGTCGGATGATAACAGGGTTTTTCAACTGATGGACAATATATCTTTTATTGTGTCGCCAAGACTGAATGCCTGGCGAAACCACCAGATTGTAGGATTTCCTGCAGTAGTGATAGAAAACATCGAGGTCATCTACCAATTGAACCACTATAATATTACAGCTACCGATTCTCTCTGGCATTTTAGCGATGACAACCATGCTTTCTCTATCCCAGATAATAATAATGCATTGAGACAGGCATTGAATAAGATAGAGAATATGAACGCCCACGGCTTCAAAGACTTTGAATATGAAGAATATGCTGCAATACTCGCAGAACCGCAATTGCTTCTCAAAATCAGAACAGTTGATGGAAAAGAGACGAACCTGACCTTTGCTTACACCGATGAGGAGAATTTTGTAGTCCAGCGTGATAACATGACAGACCATCTATTTGTAATCGACGCGGAGACTGTTGACCTGTTCACGAAATCGCCACAACATTTTCAGTAAGACTAACTGCCTGTGGCTTTCGTATTAATCTTTATTCTCTTGACAAGATTTGGAGATAAACGACTGAATTGATTATGATTAACGGCAGGACAACTCCCATATTAATAATACTGATTGTCAGTATTCAGGTTTTTATCTGTAATACTGCCTATGCTCAGACAGAATTACTTCAACTTGCCCGGTTACATTACGATGGAGGTGGTGACTGGTATAATGACCCTGATACCCTGCCCAATCTGGTTGAATATCTCAATAGAACTATACAGACGGATTTCTCAACCGTTCAGGCAGTAGTCAGGCCTTCAGAAGCCAATCTTTTTGACCATCCTTTCATCTTTATGACCGGTCATGGGAATGTCAGTTTCTCTGATCGAGATGCCCGAAATCTGAGAGAGTATCTACTCAAGGGTGGATTTCTCTATGCTGATGACGATTACGGGATGGATGAATCATTCAGAAGAGAAATTAGGAAAGTATTTCCCAATAGAGAGATGGTAGAACTTCCAGCAACCCATGAGATGTTTCACTGTTTTTTCTCCTTTCCCGAAGGTGTTCCCAAGATTCATGAGCACGATGGTAAACGTCCCCAAGCTTTTGCTATTTTTGACGATACGGGGAGGTTAATGGTTTTATACACTTACGAGACCAATATCAGCGATGCCTGGACTGCTGCCCACGATAATCCTCCCGAAGTTAGAGAGGAAGCTTTCAGAATGGGAACTAATATGATGTATTACATCATTACTCAGTGACGGAGTACATCTTTTGCGTATCTACATAGCATCGGATTTTCATCTCGCCTTCTCAGCAACTGAACGAGAAGAGCAAGAACGCAATGATAAGGTCATAGAGTTTCTGGAAAGCCTGCTCAGCAAGGCAGATATTCTGATTCTGAATGGAGATATCTTTGATCTCTGGTATGATTGGCAAAATACTATTATCAAAGGATACTTCCCGATACTAAAAAAACTGGCTGACCTGAAAGAAGCAGGTTGTAGATTGATCTTCATTGCTGGGAATCACGACTTCTGGTTTGGTGACTTTTTCCGTAATTATCTTGATTGTGAGGTTCACCTTGAGTATTTCGCCGAGACGATAGATGGTAAACGTGTCTTCGTTTCACATGGTGACATATATACGAGCAATGATTTTCGCTATCATCTCTTTCGTAATCTATTACGGAATGCTTTTGTCAGATCTATTTTTTCTATTCTTCATCCCGAAATTGCACTCAAATTAGGAAAGCTCATTTCCCGTACCAGTAGAAGGAGAAATCCCAACCCGACAAAGAACGATATTAAACGCTCCACAGGACTCGATAGATTTGCTCAATCCAAATCTTCTTCTTATGATCAGATCATTCTCAGCCATACACATTCTCCGAAGATAGAGAAACTACAGAATGGTTCTATCTATATCAATACCGGAGACTGGATAATCCACAATTCTTATGTCGAGATAATAGATGGGGAAGCAAGACTCCTTTATTTCAAGTAGTCAAGAATCTTCGTCTGAGCAATAGATAGCATCACCTGCATGATAAAGTCATCAACTTGTCTTGACTAGTTCTGCAAAGAAAAAAATATTGTTAACAAATCATGACCCTATGTCGTTATTCCGTTAGTAGTTAAAAAAGCTACTGCGGCAGAAGCCGATCATAAGCTATAATATAGAAATTTTAGGAGGAAAGATGACAAAAGCTGAAATCGTACAGGTAATCTCGGAAAAGACTGGCTTTGTAAGAGATGATATTGCTACTATTGTAGATGCATTTCTGGAAACTGTAAAAGAGAGTATCGTTGACGGGAAACATATTGAGATTCGTGGTTTCGGAACCATGAAAGTCAAGGAGAGAAAAGAGACAGTAGCCCGAAATCCCAGGACAGGCGAAAAGGTTACTATTCCTAAAAGAAAGGTACCTACCTTCAAGTTCTCCAAAGAGTTTAAAAATTCTGTAAGCAAAAAGTAGAGTCAATTATAGAATTTCTTAGTAATAGATGTTTGGGCTCGATTATCATCATCCAGAACGTTTTCAATCTAGTGAATCATGGCGATTGAACGGGAGAGAGACGAATGGCACATTCTACATGAGTCTGGCCATTTTATCGGAGATCAGTACTGTTCTCTGCTCCCGTTTTATAGAGATTTTTTGTTACCGATTAACTCAATCTTGTTATAAACTGATAATCTTTCAGATGAATTCGGAGTTCTTAACTCAATGAATCAGGGAGATAATTATGTTGTATTCACTAATTGAAATATTTGGCAAACTATTAATCTCACCCCTTCTAGCCATAACCCTCTTACTATTGCCATTATCCCTCTCCTGCAGTGACAGGAATACAGATAGCAATGAGAAGAGTTCTTCTGACCGTCTAATTAAACTCCCTGATCCCAAACTGAAGAGTCTCGTTTCTGTAGAGGAAGCATTACAGAGCAGAAGATCTACCAGACGATTCAGGGACGAGCAGTTGGATTTGACTATTGTCAGCCAGATTCTCTGGTCAGCACAGGGTATTACCTCTAATGAACAGGGTTATCGAACTGCTCCCTCCGCGGGAGCAAGCTATCCGCTCGAGACTTATATCGTCGCTAATAACATCGATGGATTACAATCCGGTCTATATCAGTATATCCCCGACAGTCATCAAGTTAGAGAAGTCTTCAATGGTAATCTTAGCGCGGAACTTGCCAATGCTGCGCTCAGACAGACTTCTGTGAGAGACGGAGCATTGGTTGTTATTATTGCTGCTGTATATGACAGGATAACGGGTAGATATGGTGAACGTGGTATAAAATATACACATATGGAAGTCGGTCATGTAGGACAGAACATCCATCTGCAGGCAGAATCACTCGGTCTTGGTACAGTTGTCATTGGTGCTTTTAATGATGACCAGGTTAAAGAAGTACTTCGTTTTCCCGAAAATGTTATCCCGCTGTATATCATGCCGATAGGTAAAAGATAGAGAACTTTCTACTATAAAAATAACTGGGTACAACATGAGATATCTACAGATAGCATTATTACTTGTATTAATTACAACCTTGTTAGCAGCAGGAGATAACAGGCAGCGGGAACGTCATAATATGGTAACAAGGCAGATCGAATCACGTGGAATAAGAGATCATAGAGTAGTAAGAGCTATGCGACGGGTACCCCGCCACAGTTTTGTGCCCTCCTACCGTCAGAGACAGGCTTATGATGACACACCTATCCCAATCGGCTATGGCCAGACAATTTCACAACCTTATATAGTGGCATATATGACAGAAGTAATAGCTCTTGAGTCTGAACATCGAGTATTGGAGATTGGTACGGGCTCAGGATATCAGGCAGCAGTCCTGGCTGAGATTGTTTCAGAAGTTTATTCGATAGAGATTATACCAGAACTTGCCCAAACAGCAGAACGGGTAATCAATGAGTTGGAATATACTAATATCCAGGTCAAGCAGGGTGATGGTTATTATGGCTGGGAAGAGGAAGCACCCTTCGATGCAATAGTCGTCACAGCCGCAGCGGAACATATACCACCACCACTTCTTGCTCAGTTAAAGGATGGTGGTAAGATGATCATCCCTGTTGGCTCTCCTTTCATGGTCCAAAACCTTATGCTTGTAGAAAAGAAGGGGGAATCGATAACAACTACATCACTTATGCCAGTCAGATTCGTTCCATTTACTCGAGATAGTGACTGATAAATAATGATTCTTCCAACTACCTCTCTCTTTCAGTTAAATATTACCGAAACACCACGCTGCTGAAAACATCACATGGGCAAATCACTTCCTCTCTTTTCAGTTTCTGTAGCCATTATTACATACCAACTTCTTCTTATCCAGGTATTGTCGATCTCCCAGTGGTATCATTTTGCCTATATGATCATCTCGGTCGCTCTTTTAGGTTTTGGAGCCAGTGGCACACTACTTTCGATCTTCAAAAATACAATTATGAATAACACACGGCTATTTGCCCCTCTCTTTCTATGGGCCTGTAGCTTCATGATGGTACTCTCCCTCCACTTGACTCAATCCAGCCTTCTGGCATTTGATTCCTATCTCGTATTTCAGGATACTACACATTTCATCAAGCTACTGATTACCTGTCTCATCTTTTTCCTTCCCTTTCTCTTCGGTGCTCTCTACATCGGCCTTGTCTTCAGAATCCATTCTCAATCGATAGGTAAGTTATACTTCTATAATCTGAGCGGTTCTGCCCTGGGGGGATTATTACTCATACCACTCATGCATTGGTTTTCACCTCAACAGGCCATACCACTTGTTGCTCTATTTCCTCTACTCGGAACACTTCTCTCTGTCAGTATTCAGAAGATCAGATGGGTTATTATCATAGTATTTACTCTCTTAATCATAATACTTGCAACCACCAGGCCACCGGAATTGTTCCTGTCAGAATACAAAAGCCTGAGCAAGGTTCTCAATTTACCTGAAACAGAGATAATAGCAGTTAAGACCAGTCCTTACGGCCTGTTACAGGCGGTTAAATCCCCCTATCTCAGATATGGACCTGGTCTATCCTTTAACTACCAGAAAGACAACCCTTTCGATATTGTGATCTTCAATAACGGCGATTTTGTAGGGCCTCTTCTCCCTCTCAATAATGACCAATCAGTTCAGTTTTACGACTATTCAACTAAAAGTCTGCCATTTGTTATTTCGGAAGGCAAGAAAGCTCTGGTTCTTGATGCCGGAGGAGGTTCTCTGGCCTCTTATGCTGCTTATAGAGGCTTCACTGATGTTGTTGCCGTGGATAGTAATCCCGACCTTTTCGAGTTCATCGACAACGAATTGAAGGAGTTCTATGGTCCATCAATTTACGAGGATCCCTCTATCAGAACAGTGGCTCAAGATCCTTACTCTTACCTCTTAACTTCTGATGATCACTACGATGTTATTGTTCTACCTCTCGCCGACGCTTTCGGTGGTTCAGCCGGTATATTCGCCATGCAGGAGAAATATCTTCTGACAGGTGGCTCTTTCGACCAGATGTGGTCCAGGCTGAGTGACGATGGTATGATTACAATGTCAACCTGGATAGATTTCCCGCTTCGATATCCACTCAAGACACTTACTACCCTGGTTGAATTATTGGAAAGAAAGAATATCAGTGAACCGGAAGCACACCTGATAGCAATCAGAAACTGGTCTCTGATAACCTTTGTCCTCAGCAAGCGTCCGATCAGCGAAGAGGAATCCGATCAGGTCAGAGTATTTGCGGAAGACCTCGGTTTTGACATCCTTCTCTTACCAGATATACAGGAGGAGGAGCGGGAAAGATTCCACCTTCTATCGGACAGTTCTCTGTTTGGTCTCGTTGACCAGATCATTACAGGTGAGCGAGAAGAACTCTACAGAAACTACCAGTTCAATATCAAACCGAGCACAAAAAACAGGCCATATTTCTTTCAGTTTTTGAAGGTAGAGAGAATACCTGAATTGTTGCAAGATTTCGATAGAAGAACCCTTCCATTTCTTGAACTGGGTTATCTGCTTGTATTCCTGACCTTCCTGCAGATTGCTCTGCTTACAACGATCTTCATACTCTTGCCCTTGAAAGTAAGAAAGGGAAAACCAGGAGGCAGGCTATGGACGTTCTTCTATTTTGCCGCTCTCGGGCTCGGCTATATGATGCTGGAAATGATCCTTATACAACGCTTTATATCATATTTTGGAACACCACTATATTCTACTGCTGCAGTAATAACGGCAATACTCCTTTTCTCCGGGCTGGGAAGTTATTGCTCTTCAAATATCTCGACTGATAGACGGAACTTCACATTCGTCCTGCTTCTAGCTGCCTTCCTGATCACTATTTATGCTCTCTCTCTTGGCTTCGTTATCCAGGCTACTATACAACTGAACCTGCTGATAAAAATTTTGCTGACCCTGGTTATTGTTGCTCCACTCGCTTTTCTGCTTGGCTTCCCGTTCCCTCTCGGGATCAGGCTCCTGGGAAATACCGCCCGTGAGGATGAAATTGTCTGGGCCTGGGGAATAAATGGCTCCTTCTCGGTTATCAGTACAGTTTTAGCAATTATAATCGCCGTCGAAGCCGGTTTTTTTGTAGTTATGCTTATTGCTGCTCTCTGCTATCTATTTGCTATGCTCTCTCACTATCTATTCCCACCAGCAAAACGGAATAAAATCCGTGGCAGGAGTTTGTGATATCCATATTGAGAAATATTTGTGGACTTTTCTCACGGAATGATATCTTTGTTACTGAGGATTCAGTAAAATGAAAGGTCAATCAAAACTCTTTTCGAACCATTTATTCGCGATCATAATTTGCTTATCGACACTGTTGTATCTTCCTGCATGGATAAGCTCTCGAGAGTTTAGACCGCAGCAGGAGAACGAATCTTATGTTCTGGTAATCCGAAGAGATCATCAAAATATTGTACCCGAACCTGTCTGGGGTGATATTATTCATCTTCATAAGAATGCAGTACTCCTCAGAGTTGATACATTCTCATCCGCTGCTATCCCTTTGGCAGAATATCTTACAATCCCACTGGATAAAGAATCAGTGGGACGTATAATCGAAGAAGAAGATGAAACCGGATACCTATATTACGATCCATCCGTTTTGGATAATCCTCTCGTAGATGCGATGATTTCAGCTATCCAGACTACTGAATTATCGAATAAAATATCCCATCTCGAAAACTATCAGACAAGATTCTTTCTCAATCCCAACCGTTATGAAATCATATCCTGGTTAGAGAACGAATTCCTCGCCAGTGGCTTTACCGATGTTGTTATCGATTCCTTCTATATCGAAGAATACAACTGGGGCCAATTCCCGCCTCTCTGGCAATCGAATCTCATTGCTACTATCCCCGGCAGTACTCATCCTGATAATGTGATACTAATCGGAGCTCATTTTGATTCGATTATTTCCTCTCAGTTCGGAGATCCTATGGAGATAGCTCCTGGTGCAGACGACAATGCCAGTGGCATATCAGCTATGCTAGAAATCGCCAGAGTACTGAAAGATAATGACTATAAGCCCCGCAAAACCTTGAAGTTCGTCGCCTTCGGTGCAGAGGAGATCGGCCTGATGGGGAGCATAGATTACAGTCGAAAGATTGCAGCGACCGATTATCGGATCGAGCTCATGCTCAACAACGACATGATCTCCTATTCCCCACCAGGAAGCGATGATTGGAAAGTATATCTCTATCCTTACAGGGGATTTACTTACCTGGCCGACCTGACAGAAGACATTTTCTCCGACTATACCACTGTCGAACCAGTTAGAGGATTCTTTAACAATCCGGCGAGTGACAGCTTTCCCTTTTTCCTGCAGAAGATTCCCTCCCTGTTTCTGCACGAATATCATTTCAACCCCCATTATCACAGTCCTGATGACCTGCTCGAATACTGCGATATCGATTATGCACTCGAAATCACAACTGCATCCCTCCTGACTATACTCTATCACGATCTGATACCTGTTCCCGTAAAAGAACCTCGGGTTGTCGATTTCGGTGATGGTACAGGCCTGATAGTTCACTGGTCATATCCTGCTCCGGAAGAAATCGACCAATATCGTATCTATTTCGGTACAGCTCCCGGAAATTATTCTCAGGTAACAGAGACAACCGATACAGAATTCCATATCTTGGGATTGGCTGAGGGAAGTGAGTATTTTATCGGCATTTCAGCTCTTAGCAATGAGGGATTTGAGGGATTTATAACAGAGATCAGTAAGATACCGTCAGCTATTCCGGCCACCCCACGTAACTTCAGTATCTCCGCAGAGGAAGACCACGTAGTCCTTAACTGGCAACCAAACCTGGAGTTAGACCTGGCCGGATATAATATCTATCGTTCCAGAGAGGGAACGAATAATGAACCCACTCTCTATGTAGAACTCCATACAGAAACTCAATATCTCGACAATAACCTCGAGGATCTGATATACTATAACTATAGCATTACCGCAGTAGATGAGGAAGGTAATGAGAGCTACCCCACAGAGATAGTTAAAACCAGACTCTTTTCCCGAAGCCAGGGCATAGTATTGATAGATACCAGATCTGCCGGTAGTGTTGACTATCTGATGCCAGATCCCTGGCTTGTTTTCCGCTATTACGATACTCTGCTCAGCAATTATCGATTCCATTATACCCCACTCTCTCAATTCACTGAGGTGTCGTTGCTCGACTTCGCACCCTACTCAACCATAATCCTTATCAATGACAGTATCTGCACCCCTGATTATTCAACTAACCTGGCAGTTGCATTGGGCGAATATCTGGCAAAAGGGGGTAATCTTTTGATTGCAGGATTCTATCCCCTCTACCATTTCACTCAGGAGAGAAATTATCCGCAGATATTCGAAGAAGAGAGCTTTGTTTACAAGTATCTGGGAATTTCTACAGCTCTGCATAGCATAGGATCACTCTTTGGATCGGCCATCCCGGTCAGGCCAGGATTTCCCGAACTCCAGAGCGATACAGCAAAGACTGAGGAATCATTTGATCACCATCTGATGAATATAATCGGATTCTCACCTGTCCAGGAAGATAGGGTAGCCTACATCTATGATTCTCAATACTCTGAACATTTACCATCTGGAGCTATGCAGGGATTGTGTGTCGGAATTGATAACAGTGACAACTATAAAGCTGTTACCCTTTCCTTCCCATTATACTATATGCAGGAAACAGATGTTGCTTTGTTGTTTGAATATATCCTCTTGAACCTCTTCCAGGAAGTTCCCTGGCAAATCGAAGAGGTAACAGGTCTGGACAGGCAGATATATATCCTGCCAAATTACCCTAATCCATTCTGGGAGGAGACCATTATCCCCTGTTATCTGAAAGAAGAGGGACAAATTTCGCTAACTGTATACAATATTAAGGGGCAGAAGATCAGAACACTATATAATGGATTCAGTAAAGAGGGAAGACATCTGCATACCTGGAACGGGAGAGACGATAAAGGAATTCCTGTAGCCTCAGGGATTTACATTGGCTCTCTCATACAGAATGAGAAACGTTCCGTAAGTAGAATCCTCCTCATACGATAAATTGCACTACCATACGATCTATCTTTATGTCATTTTCCCCTCCCGGATTTTACTGTAACAGCATCATCTTACCTGACTCTGATTCCCCGTCGAAAATGATCCTGTAAAAATAAACCCCACTGCTGACCGGCCTGCCACTTTCATCCCTGCCGTCCCAGACTATTCTGTTCTCTCCAGACTGTTGATATTCATTAAGAAGAGTACTGACTCTCTGGCCTCTGATATTATAGATTACCAGTTCAACCTCCCCTGCCTGAGGCAGGTTGAAGAGTATGGTAGTTTCCGGATTGAAGGGGTTGGGATAATTTCTGGAGTAGAATTTTTCCGGTGATACTAACAGGTCACCTTCAGTATCGAGAGTATAATGAAGACTGGCAACAAATATATCAGTCAATCCTGTCCCGGTAAGGTAGCAATTCCCGAATTGAGCATGCCCACTGAAGATTCCACTCGATAAAACTCTGTTATCCTCGCCAACAGCCAGTGCATAGCAGTAGGCTGAATTCAATTCACCTGCTTTTTCCACCCAGAGCCAGTTACCGGTTATGTCAATCCCGGCAATAAATCCGCCACTGCCAGTGAGCCAGAGATCAGAAAATTGGATATCATTCCAGAAATATCCACCAATCATGATTTGCCCATCAACTCCAGGAGCAAGTGATTTAGCAACTGCAGATGACGTACCTCCCGCTTTTATGGCCCAGAGCCATTCTCCTGTTACATCGAGCCTCGCAACGAAGAGATCAGAAAGATATGAATTACCACTCTCCAGGATAGTATCACCAAAATCGGCACTACCTCTAAATTCTCCAGTGACATAAATATTATCTTCACTATCGGTTATGACAGAATGGCCGATATCATAGACTTCTCCCCCTGCCCTGACAGCCCAAAGCCAACTTCCGGTTTCGTCTAGTTTAGCGACGAAGATATCGTCCCACTCGTTACTCGTTAACGAAATTGCTCCGAATTGGGCCGTATCGAGAAAACAGCCAGTTACGATAATATCGTTGTTGCTGTCTGCTACCAGTGAAAGACCCTCGATGTAGCTATCTCCTCCAGCCTGCTCTACCCAGAGCCAATCACCATAATTGTTAAGTTTGGCAATAAAGAGGTCAGCACTTCCATTACTACTGAGTTCAATATTACCAAAATCTGCATCATCGTAAAATCGGCCGGTTACAACCGGATGATCATTACTGTCAATGACAATAGAGAAACCGTAATCGTTACTGCTGCCACCACCACGCTCTACCCAGAGCCATTCTCCTTCCTGATCGAGACTCGCGACAAACATATCCCTGTAACCAGCACTCGTTAGAGAGATATCCCCAAATTCTGCTGTCCCGGAAAAGAAACCTGTAATATAGACATTGTTCGTGCTGTCCAATGCGACTCCTTTACCTGAACTCTTCTCATCACCACCGGCACTCTCTACCCAGACCCAGTTGCCATTACTATCTATTTTTCCAACAAAGAGGTCCTGTTCACCACTACTTTCGAGAGTAATATCACCAAAATCAGCAATACCGGAAAAATAGCCCGTCACATAGCTGTTTCCGGCAGAATCTACCACTATGCTGTTTCCGGCATCCCAGCCACTGCCACCTGCACTTACCCCCCATTCCCAGTCAGAACTCAGTAAATAGAGTTTCCAACTACATAATAAGAGGAATGTCATAAGAATCTTGAGTTTCATAGCACCTCCCTGGTTATTATCTCTTTTCTCACTCTACAATAATATTTACGAACAGAATCATCTCTTAACACCATACAACATACATAAAGGTCGTCGTAAGAGTTATGTCAATATTTTGTTTTTGTTCCTCTATGTATGAGTATGATAAGTATACATCTCGATATTCTACTATATATTTTTGCCGGTCAAATCTCCCTCTTATCTCATTTTACTGCTCCTTACGCCCAGGTACTACATAACTCTTTTCACCCCCCTCTACTTATATATGTATCACAAAATTATTGCTCATTTATTTTTATACTAAACACACCATCACTTCATTACATTGTTACTTTGTTACTCCTCCCTGCTCTGCTCTCGGTTGGGCATTCATTATTCATTCCTTGCTATCCCTACTTAACAAACGTACATCTTCCCGTTGCCACAGTCTCCCCGTTGATCTGCAGCCTGTACATATAGAAGCCGGTGGAGACGATACGCTCCTGCTCGTCCCTGCCGTTCCAGAGTACTTCATATTCGCCTTTCTGAACGAAGGCATTGAACAGCCGTCTCACAAACTGCCCCTTCAGATTATAGATATCTATCACAGCCTCTCCTTCTACCGGCATGACGAAACTGATCGTCATGCCGACACCTTCTCCTCTTCCCATACCTTTCATACTAACTACAGGGTTGGGATAGTTATGCAGTTGATAATCGTGGATGGATAGATCGGGGATAGCTTCGTCATAGTTCTCCACCCCGACATCGGGATTCCATTCGTAAGCTCCCATATCGATGGAGTTGCCGTAGATACGCGGATTCCCCGCCAGGTCATATTCCGGGAACTCGAAGTCGGGTATATCCAGAGTCCCGGCATTCCTTGCCGGTGAGAACTCCGAGAGCATGTAGGGGTAGTCCCCGTCATAGTCCGGATATACTTCTCCAACCCACAACGGATCGGCATCGATATTACCCTCACCCCAGTGGAGAACGGTATTCGGGTTAGAGTAATATAGTATATCATCCTGACCACCCTGAATCAATGAATGGGATATATGAATATTGGAAGTGTTATGTAGAGGATTTACTATGGAGACATTGTAAGGAGAATTACCGTAAACGATAGAGTTGATCAACTCGAACTCCATACCCCCTCCGAATTTAATACCACTTCCACTAACTGTAGTTGCATAATTGTTTCCTACTGTTGCATTAACTACTCGAACCTGACCTATAGGGGCACCAAAACTCAAGTGAGAAAATGGCGGGTTTCCCCAAACAGGATCTATGTTATCAATGATACAGTCAGTTATCAAGGTATTTACTAAAGTGGCATTTATTGGTATGGTTTCGATTGTATCAACAGTCATGATTAATAATCCACCCCCTTCTCCACCAGTATAACTCTCATACCAAGGTCCAGGCAAGATATTGTGTATCCACAAATTTTCTGCATATATGTTTTGATGACTACCCCAGCCACTGCCTATATGTAATGCATCTTTACCACTGCAGTTGCCTATACGAATATTTTTCATCGTGATGTCGGTACTATGATAGATCATTACAACTTCACGGCCGAATTCTATACCGGGATAATTTCCTGTATGACAATTGTAGATATCGAGGTTCTCAAAAGTAAGTGCGGAGTTAAAATAAAGATGTATTGCACCACTACCCCAGTCATCCATTGGATTACCACCATTGGCGAAAGTGAAATTCCTGATCACATAGTTTGTAATAAAGTTGCTTTGATCATCTCCGGGATAGTGATCAGTGTCCATATTAAAACCATATATAGCGAGTGTTTCTCTCTCAAGATCTAAAATTGTCGTCTCTTTACTTGCACCTGAGATACGGATATGGTTTCTTGGTACTATTGGGAACTTCTGGTTATTAGCTGAACGAGTGTATATGCCTTCCGATACATGCACCGTCCTCTGCTGCAAACTGTCGGGAAGAATCTTGATCATTGCCATGGCTATGGTTTGCAAAGGATCTTCGGGGGATAGACCGCTGTTTGTATCACAGCCATCAGGGCTGACATAAAGATCAGCAGGAACAGGTACTATCTTTCCGTGATTAACCACTAATTCTAATTCTTGTGGCACTACATGGCGATAACCAACGAAATACCGATCGGGATACCGGACAGTCAGGGTATCGATAACGACGGTTGGTTGGTTTATTTCACCCAAGTATATATCCGTACCTCTGCCGCCATAGTTTAGATATATGCTGTTTAATGAGTCTGAGCAGAATTCGAAAACAGCATTTAAGCCATATGAGCATATACCGCCATGTTGTGTCGCATGGTTATGACTGATGATATTACCTTGCAGCAATGGATTGCCACTGGTTATAAGAAAAATGCCGCCACCCCTGTCGGCTCGATTGTGTTTTATATGGCAATTACTGATGGTTGGCGAAGCGTGACGTATATATATCCCACCTCCGCTTCTGTTTCTTGGTATCCCGGGATGAAAGCTGCCAAATCCATTTCTGACAGTAAAACCGTTAAGAACAGCATCTCTTGTTTCGTTAGTACGGAAGTTAACGACTGTTCCTTCCCGGTTACCATCAATGACAGTATTGGCTATATAGCTCTCATCGTACTGATCACCGTCATAGAGGCTGGTGATAGTGATGTTCTTGCCGGAATAATTTATCCTTTCGTAATATACCCCCGGATAGACTAAGAGGGTATCGCCATCCTGGGCTGCTGTGATACCTTCCGATATCGTCGTAAAATCTCCCGTACCGTCCTGTTTGATCTCCCAGGTTTCGGATATCAGGTCAGAAAATGCCAGTAAAATACAAATTGTTATTGTAATTATCATTACTCGTTTCATGTAAGCTCCCATCTAGTTTCATAATAAGTTTATCTTGAATCTGCTCTTAGCTCTTAGCTCTTTGCCCTATGCTCTTAGCCCTAAGCCCTTAGCTCTATGCTCTAAGCTCTTTGCCCTATGCCCTTCGCTCTTCGCCCTTCGCTCTATGCTCTTCGCTCTCTGCTACCTGATCAAGAGCATCTTTCTGGTCAGAATCTGATCTCCACTCTCCAGGCGATATAGATAGATACCTGAACCGACAGGACGATTCTGCTCATTCAATCCGTTCCAGACGATGGAATGTTTACCGGCTGTTGCAGTGCCCTTAAAGAGGGTCTTTACCCGCTGGCCGCGAATATTATAGACGGCCAGGGTCACCTCTCTCTCTTCGGCAACATAGAACGGTATCTCGGTAAGGTTAGAACGGCTGCCGGAGATGAAACCGACCGGATTGGGATAGTTCTGCGCAAGGGTAATCTCCGGTTCGATAATATTCTCTATCTCATAATCACCGGCACCCAATCTGACGATAGAGAACTTCTGTCTGCCCGGTTCGAGGATGCGGGGTGAAAACTCACCGCTTTCCAGGTCTTTGACCTCGGG
>CAZBDV010000041.1:0-17851 GCA_964490765.1 uncultured Candidatus Cloacimonadota bacterium
AATCTTTTTTTGCATCAAGATCCCACTAATTTACACCAACCTATGAGACACTACCCTCTAAAGCAATTAAGGTTAGAAGATCACTTCTACACCTTGTAATATCTTTCTTCAGAAGACCGATAATAACTATTGTCTTTTTTATGTTCATGTATGTAACATTAACAGTTGTGATCTTATCATTAGTAGGGCTTTGGACACCATATCAACTTAAGAATACAATCTTTTGGACATTATCAGTAGCCTTTGTGATGCTATTCAAAACAGAAGATTATAAACAATCACCCCATTTATTAAAGATTTTAATATCTGATAATTTCAAGATACTGGTTATAATTCAGTTTATTACTTCTTTTTATACATTCAGCTTGTTGATTGAATTCTTTATTCTGCCTTTTAGTCTGCTATTAGCTATGTTAGTGTTCATATCATCATTGAAGTACGAGTTTTCCTGTATTCAGAAAACACTTCACTATATTATTGCTTTAATTGGAATATATTTATTATTAGATACTCTCTTTAAGCTGATTTCTCGTTGGGATGACTTTATTCAGATAAACACGGCTTATGACTTTTTTATTCCCCCACTTCTAACACTTCTTTACATTCCGTTTATAGTCATTCTAACTACCGTTTTCGCTTACGAAAGAGCATTTATATTAATGAATCGTTTTATAGTAGACACATCAATCAGAAATTTTGCTAAGCGATATTCTCTGATTAGGTTCAACCTTCGATGGAAGTTATTGGATAGATGGCTCAAACTCTTATTGACTATCAACATGACCTCGAAAGAGGAAATAAAAGATTCTGTCAATCTAGTCTTCAAGATGCGGAGAAACGAACAAGAAAATAGAACAATTGAGAAAGAATATGGATGGTCTCCGTATGAAGCGAAGAGTTATCTGCTAAATGAAGGTCTCAAAACTGATTATTACCATCCTGATTCTTCTGGGATTTGGTGGGCACAATCTAATTTCAAAACAATCGACGAGTCTAATATGAATACTATTTTATACAGTGTAGAAGGAACGGAGTCAATTGTCAAGAACCTTAAATTAGAACTAAATGTATATCTTTCCCATCATTATTCTCATTCTCTCTCAAAGTTTATTTCCTATGCAAAGAAACTTCATAAGAAGGCCTTGAATCAAGAAATGCCATATAATATAGAAAAGTCGATTTTGAAGGGAGAGGATAAAATATATGATATTGATTGCTTCAGAATAGAATTCAAAAAAATAAGAAGGAATCATAAGGATTATGCTTCTTATGATATGGTTTATGTACTATCAATCAGATAAGTTTAAGTATTTGCATAGGTTGTTACTTCTATCTTTTTTATTGGTAGTGTCCCAATGTCAATGGTATCGTAAAGTGCACCATGCCGATTCTGAAAAGTGCTCCATTTGATACAGAAAATCGGTACAGTTAACTCCGAATCTAAAACTTACCAATGAAGCATATACCGGATTCAACTTCTAACAAAATATTACTAATATTAGACAAGCAATCGGTATTAGCTTTCGAGTTTTCGGCAGGTATTATTGCAATAGAAATCAACAGGCTCAAAGGGTTAACCTGTCAAAAACTCTTTCCGTAAAAAAGATTCTATTGCCTCAGCGCGTTTTAACCTGCCTCGCTTCCTGTTTACGTTGATCTGGAGATCAAGTGGTGGTACCTTTATCTGATAACCACACCAGTTGACCTCTTCAAGCCTTGCCAGGGCAGTGGGGCCACAGTCTCCCGGTTCGGGCAGATCAATCTTCGGTGAGGGATCAGAAGCGATATCAATTCTTGCTTTAAGGAAGATCACGCCAAAATCCTTTACTACCCATTCACTCGTGTCTCTCAGTGGTTCTATCAACTCATCGGCAAAGGTGTCCTCGATCAAAGCACAATGTCTGTTATCAATCATGATATCTACATCGTGGGGATTCAACTCTATCCCTCTAACAGCGGCTGCACAACTTCCCGTCAGCCACCATGAGATCCCACTATCCTTCACCCGCCGGCAAAAGCTTTCCAATGCTTCTTCCCAGGGAACAGCTACTCTATAAAGTAACTGATCAAACATCTCGTGGGCATTTTTTTCGAAGCAGCGAATTACTTTGTGTGTATATCTATAAGATAGAGGAAACTTTTTATAATAGCCCGCTTCATCCTTATCGTAGAAACACATGCGAAATGCTTCTTCATAAAGCGGCTCATAATCTTTGAGACGATAAATAACGTCTTCACCGGACAGTGTACAGACTGCTTTCATCTCATTCTCCTGATTCTCTAAATCGTTAGCTACCATGGAAGTTGTCAAGTGAAACAACAGGTGCATTTCTCTTGATTCTCTCCCGGAGTCCTATTGTCACGTTTACCCTGAGAGAATCAAAAATAACTCTTCATATTCGAAGCCATAAAAGGATGTTTTTAACCATTTATCTTCAGAGATGATAAAAGAACCGGGTGGTTCTGTCGGCTAACCAGATATCAAGATTTATTTCTTTCAGGAGCAGTTTTTAACCACTGTATTATCGTCTGTGCCAATTCAGCCCTGGAATTCCTAAACGCATGATTGTCTTGAAAAGCCACAATTTTTATGTTTTTTACTTTCACTTTCTTAAGCGCTCGGTAAAGTGGTAAAATGATGTTGTCTATGGTCACATATTGGTCATCCCACCCAGCAATCAGCAATATATCTTTCTGCGCAAGTAGCGTGGCGCTGCTTTTCAAATCAATGGTGGGAACTGATTCAGTAATGCTTTCCAGGGTTGTCTCTTTTAATAGCGCTCCTTCTGCATATCTTATTGGTCCTGTTGGTGCTTTTAACTGCTCAAACTCAGCATCGATAAAAGCTGCCAATTCCTTGTTACGAAAATATTCTCTTATAAATTCACCATGATCGTTACCGGAGATAGAAAAAATAGATTCTATTTCAGGATGGTTTGCAGCGTAGGTTAAGGCCATTCCACCACCGAAACTCCAGCCGCCTAAGTAAATACGAGCGTTGTCAATTTTATACGTGCTAATGTTCTCTGGTTGATGAAGGAATTCAAATACTGCCTGAATGTCCTTTTGTGTATTTTCGAAACTCCACTGACCTTGACTTTTATGAGTACCACTATAGTTGAAGGTTATTGCATTAATGCCTGCTTGAGAAAGTTCACGTCCAATACTTAAAACATCTGTTTCGTTTCCAGGGAAACCCTGCAATAAAATTACGGTGGGGAAGTTTCCTGTTCCTTCTGAAATATAGAATTTACCTTTTAGAAGTACACCGTTACGATCGATGGTGATATCAACGGGAGTAGAGGTTTGGCTAAGAGCACCAACGTCAGAGGTAAAAAAGAACAGAGCCATCTTAAGAAATTTCGATATTTGTCTCATTCTGATTATCTCCATATTATAGATAAGTTGATTCAAGAATTATTCTGTTGATGGTTCTTACAAAAGAGCAGGTGTACTGCTGGAGATAGCAAATGTTGTTCCTGACTATCTAATCTTAACTGAAAGTTATCGGTTAATCGTTTATTATTTCTTAAGCTATACATTCTTTCCCCTTGAATATGTTGCTATTTTAGCAACCTAATCTAAACATCGGCAAGGTTTCTTACATAATTATCATATCAGTTAATCATATGCATAAATTGTCAACGCAAATATGAAATGCTTCCGTCTTGACATTCAAAAGTGCACCACTTTATTGCTTAATCAGCCCCTTGTTTTACAAGAACTTTCTTTGCTTTTGAAATTTACTGAGGGGGCTTTTGAGCGAGTGAAAAGGGTGGTTCAAAACTCCGTACAGGTGTTTCTATTTGTCCGAAGCATTCAGCTTCTCCCCCTAATCTCCTCCCCTCGCTCGTCTGACAATGAAAAGATTTAATTAGTTGTATCAGGATAAGATAAGTAGTATTATATTGAATAGTGGATATTTATCTGAAGGAAAATAAAGGAGGTTTATTATGTATCCGTTCTTTGGACACGGTTGGGGAATGGGCTTTGGCTGGATTCTGGGTATTGCTATTATCGTATTGGTTATCTGGATCATCGTCAAGGCTCTGAATCAAAGTACCGGTAATAAACAACTGAAAGATAATTCACCCCTCGATATATTGAAAGAACGATATGCCAGAGGTGAGATAGATAAGGAAGAATTCGATCAGAAAAAGAAAGATCTGATGGAAAAAACATAACATAAAGTTTGCAGGTTCAACTGCCAAAAGTGTACCAGAGTGTGCCGCCCTTTCCTGCGGTTCACACCGCAGGCTATTATCTGTCACTCTCTGGCGAGGGTTTTAATGTCAGCAGGTTCAGCTGCCAAAGAGTACCAATTGCAACTGCCAAACTGAACCAATTATAAATGCTATTATCATCTCTGAACAAAGGGTTTAATCTCATTTGTTCAGTTCGAGTTTATACTGTATAGTCCCTTCTTTTCAAATAATCATGCCGGGTATAACAAGATCAAAACTATAATAATCAATGTGTCTCATATCTTTCAAAGTCTCATCCCAAAATTCAGGATATGATAGTCCACCTCGTAAAAAACGCATCGAGGCATCTAACCGAATACCAAAACCAGGTATGCTGATCGCCGGTTTTGGATAAATTAGTTTCAATTGAGTAGAAATCTCAATCCTGTCATCATCTAATGTAAGCTGATGCGGTCCAAGAGGAATTTTTTTTACTTCAGTCTGGGATTTTCGTCCCCGATGCTCAGTGGTTAACAATATAATCTCTATTTCTTCATCTCCAACATAGGATGGATGATCTTTCATGTATTCAAATTTAATATCAACTATTATCTCATATTCTAGATCATTATCGTTGTCCATTAATGATCCTGAATATACAATTTTCAAAGGAATCTCTCGAAAATTATGCCCCAAAGTCCTTTCAACTATTTCACTTTCGTTGGCGATTAGACTGATGAAAACACATAACATAATCAAAATCAGGATTATATTTCTCATCTTTCTTCTCCTTGATTGATTAATGGTTGCTTACAATATCTACATTCATGAGTCAGTCATGTTTATTGTCGCGAATCTGAAAAGTGCACCATTTGCACAGAAAACCGGTAAATGTTAATTCCGAATCTAAAACTTGCCAATGAAGCATATACCGGATTCAACTTCTAACGATGTTTTTTATATTAGACAAGCAATCGGTATTAGCTATCGAGTTTTCGGCAGGTATTATTGCAATAGAAATCTACAGGCTCAAAGGGTTAACCTGCAAAAGACCCTTTCCGTAAAAAAGATTCTATTGCCTCAGCGCGTTTTAACCTGCCTCGCTTCCTGTTTACGTTGATCTGGAGATCAAGTGGTGGTACCTTTATCTGATAACCACACCAGTTGACCTCTTCAAGCCTTGCCAGGGCAGTGGGGCCACAGTCTCCCGGTTCGGGCAGATCAATCTTCGGTGAGGGATCAGAAGCGATATCAATTCTTGCTTTAAGGAAGATCACGCCAAAATCCTTTACTACCCATTCACTCGTGTCTCTCAGTGGTTCTATCAACTCATCGGCAAAGGTGTCCTCGATCAAAGCACAATGTCTGTTATCAATCATGATATCTACATCGTGGGGATTCAACTCTATCCCTCTAACAGCGGCTGCACAACTTCCCGTCAGCCACCATGAGATCCCACTATCCTTCACCCGCCGGCAAAAGCTTTCCAATGCTTCTTCCCAGGGAACAGCTACTCTATAAAGTAACTGATCAAACATCTCGTGGGCATTTTTTTCGAAGCAGCGAATTACTTTGTGTGTATATCTATAAGATAGAGGAAACTTTTTATAATAGCCCGCTTCATCCTTATCGTAGAAACACATGCGAAATGCTTCTTCATAAAGCGGCTCATAATCTTTGAGACGATAAATAACGTCTTCACCGGACAGTGTACAGACTGCTTTCATCTCATTCTCCTGATTCTCTAAAGCGTTAGCTACCATGGAAGTTGTCAAGTGAAACAACAGGATGATTCAAGCGAATACCTGGTTCTGGCGAACTATACAGAGTCAGGAAATCGACTATGTAGGGGAAATCGACGGAATATTCTCTGCCTATGAGATCAAGTGGAGCAGGAAGAAGACCACTAAACCTTCCAGATCTTTTATGGAGAACAATGGAGTTGACAAGATCAAGCTCATCAATCCACATAATAATGATGAGTTGCTCATCTAATCTTAGTGTGTCGCAGCTAAGAGAATTCACTTGATATTTTGAGCTAGGGTTGAAGGCCAGGAGAGTACAAGGAGTTTATCAGAAGATGATCGTTTACAACACCACACTGGATAATGTCCAGGCAGCAGATTTACAGGGATTCCTTGTGGGATGGGGCAAGCCTTTAACGCCGGAACAGCATTACAGAATATTGCAGAACAGCGAGTATCTCGTCATTGCTTCGGATCCGGAGAAAAAGAGGGTCGTCGGTTTCATCAATGCCCTGTCGGAAAGGGTGCACTTTGCCTTCATACCCATGCTGGAAGTTCTGCCGGAATATCAGGGAAAGGGTATCGGTACGGAATTGATGAAAAGGTTGCTGGAGCAGGTTACCCATTTAGGGTGTATCGACCTCTCCTGTGACGAGAACCTGCAACGATTCTATGAAAAGTTCGGGATGGTCAGGCACCATGCCATGCTTATCAGAAGATAATTCCTACCCGATCAGGAGCATCGATAGGAAGGCCAGCAGATTGGCGGCAAAGTGTCCTATGATTGCCGGTAGCAGGCTATTATACTTTTCCCTGTAATAGCCAAAAAGCAGGCCGTAGAAGAGGGCACTGAGCAGAACGGGCAGCCCGGCATATAGACCCATACTGCGGAGAACCATCGGTAGATGTGAGAGAGTAAAGAGAAGAGAGGCAAAGAGTACCGGATAACTGAAGAAAACTCTGAATACTCTGAACCCAGCCTGTTTGTAAGGTTTGAGATAACTCTGCACCAATCCCCGGAAAATTAGCTCTTCGGTAAGCGGAGCCAGGATCAAGGCCTGGGTTATGATATAGAAGAGCCCCTGTTCCTGCAATGGATGTTCTCCTTCATCGATACCGAAGATCCTCAAAGAAATCCTGAGCAAAATGTGAATGAGTAACACCCACAAAAACAGAACCGGATAGGATGCCGATCTTGCACCCCTGAATCCGTATTCTGCGAATTTTCCCCGGCTCAATATATAGATTGCAAGAAGGCAGATAACGATCTGCAGGAGACCGGTCAGCGCCGGTATGCCGATGATCTCAACGGCAATAATATCGGAGAGCAGGATGACCAGCAGGGCTATGACCGTAATCAGGAGCGATTTAAGAATCACTTTCATAATTTTCCTCCCTGGTTTATACTTTCACATCAATAGCGCATCTCTTCAGGATCTTTCCCACCATCCCGGCTCTATTACCGTCTGTTACTCCTTTTCAGTGAGAGCTTTTCCCGATCTGATGCTGCAGAGGAGAACATCGGAGCATTGAACCAAAACGTCAAAACGGAGCATAGAGCGACATCTCTATCGCTCTATAGCTCCATACTGTAATCGTTATCTCAATTTGTTTACTGCGTTGATAATGATTACCTCTCTTTATTTTCTCTATGGAAGAGGTAATATACCGAAGGTATGACATATAGAGTTAACAGAGCAGACACTATTAACCCTCCGATACTGACAATACCCATAGGTTGTCTCAATTCTTTACCGGAAGCACCTATCCCGAGAGCCATCGGCAGCATACCGAAGATGATAGCCAGTGTTGCCATCAATACAGGTTTTAACTTGATCGGGCATGCTTCCAATAATGATTCTCTCACACCTCTACCCTCCCGGACATATCTGTTAGTCTGATCCAGCAAGAGGATGGCGTTGTTGACCACAATACCGACCAGCATAATAATGGCCATCATAGCAACTATACTCAGCGTCTGGCCGGTTATTACAATTGCCAGGAATACCCCTATAAGCCCTAAGGGGAGGGTAGCGAGAATATAGAGAGGCTGGACGAAACTCTCCAGTATTGCTACCAGGAGCATGTAGGTAAGAAGCATTGCCAGGAAGAAAGTTCCGAGCATGTCGGATACAGTATCATCAAGGATTTCAACTTGAGCACCCCAGTCAATCCGATACCCTTCCGGAAGCTGTAAATCGTCCTGGAATATTTCACGAATTCGTCCTACAGCCTGCCCTGTAGTAACACCCTCAGTTACAGTTCCCGATATAGTAACTGCAGAGAATTTATCTTTTCTCAGTAACATAGTAGGTCCTGAAGTAAACTCAATGTCGGTCAGCTGGGAGAGTGTATAAATTCCCCCGGGAGTAACGACCGGTATATTGGCAATCTTAGCTTCGCTGTCAGTTGCAGAACTATCCAGTATTACCTTGAGATCATACTCTCTGTTCCTGTCACGATATTGGGTTGCGACAATACCTTCGACGGAGGCACGCAATGTCGTTGCCAATTCCTGTACAGTAACTCCGGCTTCGGCCATTCTCTCATATCTTGGCCGGAAAGTTAATTCCGGCCTGCCGGGCCTGTGAGAAGACACGATATTAGTCAATCCGGGGACATCAGCTATTTTATCCATTATGTCATATGATAATTCAACTATACGATCGTGATCCGGCCCGAGCAGAGAGAACTCAACGTCACCGCCTCCACCGGCAGCACCCATACCGGATTGCACTGACAGGGTTATTGTGGCATTGGGTATTCTGGCCAGTTCTTTCATATATGATTCGGCAATCTGTTGACTGGAAAGCTCTCTATCTCTGACATCTACCAGCTTGATATTCATCGCTGCCATATTCGTCCCCGAATCGAGGAAACCCATAGAACCGAGTGTTGTCAGAATACTTTCTACTTCAGGGCGAGCCAGAAGAATTTCTTCAATTCTTTCCACCACTTTCTCAGTTTCTGAGAGATCATAACCGACCGGTAGTTCAACTTCCAGATTCAGAAAACCCTGATCCATCGAAGGGACAAACTCAACCCCGGCACCGAGGCCGATAAAAGTAGTAATAATGAAAGCAATAATCGATACCACAAGCAGGGAGATAACCCGGATCTTTTTCTTTATCAATGAGGCGAGAGTTCTGCGATAAAACCGTTCGATCTTCCTGAACATATCGTCAAACTTCTTCGTTATCCTCCGCTCTTTCTGTTTTTCCGGCAAGATCAGCGAAGCGAGCATTGGTGTCAGGGTAAAGGAGACGATCAGTGAGAAGACCGTAGCAAAAGCTACAACCAGGCCGAATTCTTTAAAAACCTGTCCTGCCATGGAACTCATTGTGGCAATCGGGAGGAAGACCATAATATTGGTCATCGTAGAAGCAACAACAGCAACAGCGGTTTCGGCTGTTCCTGCATCGGCTGCCGTTACTCTATCATGCCCCATATTCTTGTGCCGGAAGATATTCTCCAGGACAATAACCGAATTGGTTACCAGAATACCCACAGCTGTCGATAATCCCATCAGAGTCATAATATTGATAGTGAAGCCGAAGAGTTGCATCATCAGGAAAGTTGAAATAATTGAGGTCGGCATTGCCAGGGCGACTATAAAGGTCGAACGAAGATCATTGAGGAAAAGAAAGAGAATCAGGCCGGTCAGGAGAATTCCGAGTATAATATTCATTAGAGTGTCGTTCACCGCATCCTGAATAAATTCACTACGATCAGATACGATCTCGATATTCATACCGGCAGGTAATTCCGCTCTAATCGCAGGTAATTCTTCCCGAATCCTCTGTGCTATTTCAACAAGATTCCCTTCAGGTGTAGGTATGATACTGAGATTGATCACATTATCCTGGCGAGTTTCTGTCCTGTTATCAAAAAAGATCGTTCTCTCACGGATCTCTGCTCCGGTATCCCGAATCTCAGCAATATCATTCAGCCGTTTCATTCCACCGGCAGTCGGTATTTCTATATTACCAAGATTCTCCAGATCCTCTACCTGACCCAGGAACCTCAGAACTGTCTCCTGACCCTTCTGCTGAAACTGTCCACCAGGCATATCAATATTATGTGCAGCAATGATCTGAGACAGATTTAAGAGAGAAATACCGTTCTGCCTTAATGTCCCGGGATCTAAGACTACGTGTATCTCTCTACTCTGTCCTCCGGTAACATTTATCCTGGCAACCCCATCGATCTGTGAGAACCTGTCCATCAGATACATATCGGCGTATTCATCGAGTTCTGCAAGAGAGAAATTGCCACCAAAGATCAGGTCCATAACCGGCATCTCATTTATATCCATCGATAATACAACAGGCCTATCAGAAGCATCTGGTAGACTGGCTAATACCATATCTACATTATCTTTCACTTCGCGTAAAGCTAAATCGTTGTCTTTTCCCAGTTCGAACATGATCGACACTATGGATACATTATCCATAGCGTAACTCTGAATGAAATCGACCTGGCTTATAGAAGAGACGGCATCTTCGATTCTTCTATTTATGAGTGTCTCTATCTCTTGCGGCCCGGCCCCGGGATAGGTTGTCATAATCATAACTACCGGTATGTCGAACTCCGGCATCAGATTCAGGGGGAGATCGATGAAAGCAAGGATACCGAAGACAACGAACACCAGGATGAACATAGTCGTCATCGCCGGTCTTTTAATTGATATTTTCGATAAAAACATATTCACTCCCCTACTGTGTGATTCTTACTACTGAGTTATCTGAAAGGAGGCTGGATCCCTCTTTTATCAGGGGATCTCCGAATGACAGACCACTTGTTATTTCGTAATTATATCCGTCAAATTCACCAGGTTCGACGTAACGTTTGTAAGCTCGATTGTCTCTTATTACATAGACAAATGAACCCCCTTCATCATTACCGATATATTGCCGGGGAACGATGATCGCTTCCGGATTTTCATATCTTACCAGTTCAATAGAGGTCATTACACCACTTAACAGGAGGCCGGCAGGATTGTCGAATTCCAGATCCACAGCAAAGGCCTGTCGGTGAGGATCTATAGACCGGGCAACCTGAACAATTCTACCTGGAAGTCTATGGTCCTGCCAGTGTGCAAAAGCCTCTAATCCCATTCTGATATGTAAGATATCTTTCTCTGTGACCCAGATTGTAGTCTTGTATTTATCTACCTGAGCCACTGTTACCAGGCTCTCTCCCGGATTGACTGAGTCGGTCTCTTTAATACTAATCTGAGTAACATACCCATCGAACGGGGCTCTGATTTGTATCATCTTCTCGGCGGCTTTATAATTCGCCTCATTGACCCTTTTTGCTGTCTCGAGTTGATCTATCTCCTGCTGGGAAATCCCCCCTGCTTCAAAGAGGGCCACCATTCTCTCATAAGTCTGCTCTGAATTTTCATAAGCTGCCCTGGCCTGACGATATTGTGCCGAGGGACTGTCCTCAGGAAAACTTATCAGCAGGTCATCCTTTGTAACCTGGTCACCAACCCGCACATGCACCTTTTCTACCCTGTCAGAGACAAGCGAGTTCATTGTAGTCTCCCTGATCCCCGTAAGATTGGCATTATACATCAAAGAGATAGTAAATCGTTCCGGTGACACTTCTTCCACAACGACAGGAATTCCTTCTGAGCGATGGATCTGCTCTATTGTTGCAGTATCGTCACTGTTATTTCTGCCACACCCGGTAATTATTAATCCGAATAATATAAGTACCAATATCTGTTGTCTCAATAACTTCATTTTATATCTCCTTTTCTTATTCATATAGTGGAATACCCATTGCCTTTTTCAGCCTGCTCTGAGCCATCAGAACCTCATAGGTCGACTGCAGATAGGCGAGATGTGCCCCTTTATAACCAATCTGGGCATCGAGCACTTCCAGATTGATCCCCACCTGGTTATCATAACGGGCATTGGCAATGTTAAGTGCCTGCGAGGCAACAGAGAGCCTTTTCTGATTGCTGTAATGATTAGCCATGACAAAATCTAACTGTTGCCAGGCATTCCTGATGTCTAATGCGATCTTATCTTCTGTATCGAAATATTCTAACTGTGCCTGTCTGTACTCATGTTTGGCTTTCGCCGTTTTTGCAGAGTTGCCGAAACCGGTAAAGAGGGGCATTTGCAAGCCAAGCATAACCTGATAAGAGGTTCCAAAGTCGTTAGGGCTCAAATCCAACTCGTCCCTTCTGGAAAAGGCATTCACCTCTGCCGATAGAAATACATTGGGTATGCTTCTACCTCGTTCTGCTTTCCAGCCGAGTTCTCTCATATCCCGATTTGCCCTGGCGAGTTTCAATTCTATCCGTTGTTCCAGGCCGGCTTCTAATGCATCATCTAAAAGAATCTCCAGTGGTTCTGGTTCGATTATATCCTCTGAGAGGTTACCAGCAAAGTTTTCAACACCAACGAACTGTCTGAATCTCTCGAGCCAGAGTCGAAAATTGTTTTCCGCTTGCTGGACTTCCGGCTCGAGTGACATCACCTCCAGTTCAGCCCTGATTTTGTCGAACTCGGAAACTAACCCCTGGTTATACATATTAACAACTCGGTCATAATGAGCTTCTGCCAGTAGCAAGGACTCTCGATTGATTTCTACTACTTCATGCAGTAATAATCCCTGATAATAGAGGTTCATCGTCTCGAGTATTGTCTCTTGACGTGAGAGTTCAAACCTGTCTCTCTCCAGTTGTTTATAAATCGATGCTGCCCTGATCCCGTTAAAGAGTTGCCCACCGAGAAACAGTGGTTGTTGCAGACTGATCTGCCCTACATACGAAGTCTCATCACTCGTCTTCTCCGGCAAGAAAGCACTGAATCCAGCATCTATTGTACCAGCAAGCATTTTATCATCTTCACTCGCTTCTTCTGACAGGTTACCTGTTACATCAAACGCAGGAGGGATATAGGAACCGGGTAATTTTGTCCTCTCTGCCATCAAACCACCTGAGAGATTTATCTGCGGAAATATTGACGATCTGGCTTCACGATAAGTTTGATCCGCAATGGCAATGTTCTCCTCATCGATCTGCAGGCCAAGATTATGCTCTAAAGCCAGGCGGATACTCTCATCAAGAGTCAGCGCTTCAACACAGCTGATTAAAGCTATCATCAGAATAAATATCAGTACCGTTTTAGTTCTCAACATATAATTACTCCTTAATTTTCTCGAAGAAGAAAGCTCAACAACCTGTCCACTTTTCTGGTAATTGTCCTCATATCATCATTATCAACTGTCCGATATACGGTTAATTTCATTGATATCGCCAGAACAAAGGACACAATAACATCTACTGAATCGACATATTCAGCACCTCGGTTGATTACAAAATCCTTCAATAACCGGTGCTCAAAAGACCTGGTATCCCTTTCCAGTTGCTTCATAAATGAACGCAAGTCTGGTGGTAATGCAGAATTCTGAAAGAACTCCCTGTAACGTTTGATAATATCCGTCTCCTCTGTTCTGGTTATCAGATATTTTTTCAAACCTTCTTTCAGATCACTTTCGCCCTTCAACGATGCTGTAAGTGCTGACTTGATACGCTCAAGATCGTGGACCAGCATCTGCTGTACCAGGTCATCTTTCGTTGTAAAATAGTAATAGAGACTCGATGTTTTAAAACCACTCTCTTTACCTATATCAGACATCTTTGTCTTATCTATACCATATCTCCGGAAGACTTCCGAAGCGGCATTCAATATTATCTCTTTTTTATCCACGTCACCTCCGTGCTTAACTTTTAAAATTTTAGTTACGTTTCTTTGAAAAATCGGAAGCCGGATGTGTCAAGATAAAACGTGATTTTTAGTGGGATGCTTATTCTTAAAGCAAGCAGGAAAGCCGAGTTATGAGAAATATAAAAGCAAAGAATCTTGTGAAACTGATGACGGGTTCTTCGTAATTCTAAAAGCAGAAGTTACATTTATACACTCCAGGTTTTCTGCTTAACTGTCAGGCAGGAGATAATCCAATACCTCCCCGATCTTTTCCCCTATTCTGGCCATTCCCTCTCTATCGAGTGACCTGGAGATTGTTAATTTCATAGATACACCTTGCAGAATAGTCACAATCACTGCAGCATTGTTTGCATATTTCTTACTGTTTTTGAGGACAAAGTTCTGCAGAATATCATGTTCAAAGGCTCTTAACTCCTTTTCGACATTGATCAGAAAGAGGCGTAAGGGTGGTGATATAACAGAGTTATGGAGAATCTCTTCATAGTGCTTGATGATATCCATCTCTTCAACTCTGGTTATCAGATATTTTTTCAGGCCTTCTTTCAGGTTGTTGCTATCCTCGAGCGACTCAACCAGAGATCTCTTGATCTTTTCCATATCGTATAACACCATCTGCTGTAAAAGATCCTCTTTGTTATCAAAATAGTAATAGAGACTGGAAGAGTTGTAACCGCTCTCCTTGCCTATATCGGTCAATTTAGTTTTATTCAGCCCGTATTTCCTGAATACTTTAGAGGCAGCGATTAATATCTTCTCTTTCTTATCCACGTATCCCCCATGATTAATTACTTCAGGGTCAAAATCCCTACATTAATCCTCTGGAGAGGAAACTGTTCAGAAGCCTACCCTGGTAACTCAAAGCGAAAAATTCGATCCCATTATGTATGGGAGTTATCTTCTACTATTCTTTATCAGCTTCCCTTATCTTCTTTTCAATACTTTTATCTATAGTATTCTGAAATGTTCCAAATTCGATGTATATCAGAACAAACATTATGAAGCATAATATCCCGGCAATGACTCGCAAATCAAACTGAGGGCTTAACAAGCTTCCTCCGATTACAAGAAATATACCTGCTACTCCATTGAATATTCTTCTCTTTAATTTTTTTGTCATTTCTTACTCCTTTTTGTCCTTTTATAGCGGTTTTCTCAGGTTGAATTGATCTTTGTGGCAAAATCCCTGATCTTCTCTTCGAAGAAATTTGACTGGTTCTCTTTGATACCCACGACGATGCGGACAATGATCTTTTCGAAGAAGTTGAGCTGGTCGTACCGGTATTCATAACCGAGATTATCACAGGCTATGGCACTGTCATACAATTCCTGCGAAAAATTAGTCTTTATCCAGATATCAATATTCTCTTGCTTATCATTTCCAGCACAGATAAAGATACCTATCCTCTTCTTCAGAAGTTCCATAGTATGAGTTTTGATGAATAGCCTCATCTCCTTCTGGATACGTCCTGCATAGACCGAACCTGCCAAAATAACAGTATCGTAAGCTGAGAAATCAGAAACGTTCTTGACGTTAGAGATCTCTACAAAACCCTGCAGGTGTTCTTTGAGTTTAAGGGCAGCTTTCTCCACACTGCCATATTTAGTTGAATAGATTATTATAGTTTTCATTACCACCCTATCTGTATTTTCAGGCCTTCAGATCAGAAAAAAGATCCGCCCTGCATAGCGAGACGGATCTTCTAATAATCGTCATTTCAGTCGTGAACAATTGTGGTGAGGATCTACCGTTGCTCTATTGCATCACCTCTTCTACCTCTTCAATTTCCTCTTCCATCATTTCAAGGATATCCTGTAGCTTGTCATCTGCACGATCATATAATCCTTCAAGGCTATCGCCCATATCGTTCATTTTCCTCTCGAATTCATTTACCGTGTAGCCATATTGAGCTACCAATTCTTCCAGACGGTTGTCTGCATATTCCTGAAATTCCTCGCTCATATCCTCGATACTCTCTCCGGTAGCTTCAGCATAAGCTGCCAATTCGTCGCTGTACTGCTCGGTGATCGTCTGATATTCATCATCAGTCATTCTCTTTGCACAACTCATTACAACCAGTAAAAGACATACAACGAATAATACTATGAACAGTTTTGTCCTGACCATTGTTCCTCCTTATTTAATGTTGTGTTTCTTCAACTAACCCCATATCTCATATTTACCGTTTAGTGCTCTGATACTTTTTGTCAAGTACTATATTTTCTAAGGAATTAGAAGAACAGAGAATTGTCTCTTCAGATACTTGAACTGTACTGAGAGTAAGCCTCCCCTTTTTATTCAAAGACGATTGTAAAGTGTTTTTTTACCAGATCCGGGTTTTTATACTTACCGAAGAGTGCCATCAATTTGATACGGGCTTTTGGCCCCTTCAGATCTTCACCGAGAATGACACCCATTTTATTGAGATGAAACCCCCCGCCCTCATAACCGTATTCCGGTAGGACTCTTCCCTTGAAAACACGGGAAGTGACGACTACCACCATATTCCGGGCCAACGCTTTTCTGATCGGTTCCACCATGGTGAGCGGAAGATTACCCCGGCCGAATGCTTCGATAACAAGCCCTCTGGCTTCCTTTTCTATTGATGCTTCGACATAACGCCCATCCATACCGGCAGAGGCCTTGATAAGGTCTATATTGTATTCCAGCTCGTCAGTCCAGACATTTTCCCGAAAAAGGAGTTTACGATGATAGACAACACGGTCGGAATCTACTATTCCCAGAATACCATAATTCGGTGAGACAAATGACTCAAGTTTGCCTGTGTCAGCCTTGACTACATCACGAGCAGTATGGATCTCATCGTTCATTACTATCAGAACACCCTTATCGATCGATTCATAATGAACGGCTACCCTGACGGCACCTACTATATTGCGGGGTCCGTCCAGTCCAAGCTCTGAGCCGCTTCTCATCGCCGCTGTAAATATGACCGGTTTCCTGGTAGTCAGGACCAGATCCAGCATATAGGCAGTCTCTTCCAGTGTATCGGTTCCGTGGGTGATGACAACGCCGTCATAATCCCTGACCGTTCTGTCAACTAATTTGGCGAGATTAAACATCATCTCCGGCGTAATATGCGGGCTCGGTATGTTGGAATACTCAAGAACATCAATCTCGGCTGCAGAAGTTAATTGCGGGAAATTGTTCAACAACTCTATGAGATTGTTATCTGGTATGACTCCCATTTCGTCGTCATACCGCATCGAGATCGTCCCACCAGTAGTGATAATCAATACTTTTTTCTTCATTCTGGCCTCATCTCGATAACTTTCTCACAAACGCTTTATGTCAAGAAAAGAGTCGGGAAAGGGATACTGGAGGAAGAGATGTGACGGAGTAACGAAGTAACGGGGTAACAGGTGAGGCAAGCTCCAGCCTGCCACCCCCCTTGTTTAACCCCCGGCAGCTTGCTTTTGCTCCCTCTGGTTTTCACCCTTTAACTTGTTAACCGTTAATCTGCTGATCACAGAAGTATTCTTCTCTACTTTTCCATCAAAGTACTTTCTTTTGAGTTGTCAAAAGAAAAGTACCAAAGAAAAACTCCCGGCGTACAATCTAACAGCTAAAAACTATTGTTGACTCACTAAAACTATTCGAATAATCGGGTTACTCTATACAACGTTAGTAATACGGATAGAGTAAATCAGTATTGTCGTCGAGCTCGGAAGCAGCCACGAGGAAGAGTTTTCCTCGGTGCTCGAACAGGCTTCTCTCGATAAACTCCTCGCTTCGCTCGTCAACCGAGGAGAAAGCTTCGAAGTGGCCGCTTCCGAGTTCGGCGAAGCCAAACAGTATCTTCGAAGCCCATTCTCGTACGGTTTTCTTCACGCTGCTAATTGTAATGCCGGATAAGAACCGGAGGGAGCAGAGCAGGGAGTGTGGTTGCTTGGTTGCCTGGTTGAGCCGTTAACCCGTTAATCTACGAATCTGCCAAACACCTTGCTTTTCTCCCGCTGGTGCACCATAATCATTCGTGATAATTTGTGTTAATTTGTGGATCCTAAGCCCTCCTTGCTTTGCTTCTGCTGGAGCGTCTTAATCCTCTTTTTTCTTCGTGCCTCCGTGGTTTTCATTTTTTCCTGCTTTTCCACCCGCCGGGGCATTCATTATTCATTGTTCATTATTCATTAATCCTGTTACCCCTACTTCACA
>CAZBDV010000042.1:0-16961 GCA_964490765.1 uncultured Candidatus Cloacimonadota bacterium
TCACAGCCCAGCCGTATTCTTATGTTGGACTCTCGATGGATGGAGAGATCTACGGGGCAGCTCTCATAGATGTGAACGGTTCGGTTACGATGGATATAAACCCTTTCAATGATGTTGGAACGGCGACACTGGTGATTACCCTGCAGAATCATGAGCCTGTTGTTGCAGAGTTGGATATACTGCCTCTGGACGGACCTTATGTCGTGCTTGATGATTATGAGCTGGATATTGTAGGTAGTGATGATAATATTCCACAATATGGCGATAGTGTGAATCTGCACATTACTCTGGAGAATGTCGGTGTTGAGAATGCCCTCAATGTATCGGCAGATTTATTGACCGGAGACGAATATATAAGTATAGTTGATGATTATGCTCTGTTTGGCAATATTACTGCTGGTGGAACCGTTACCGTCAATAACGCCTTTCTTTTCGATGTGGCAGATGATGTTCCAGACCAGCATAGGGCTGAACTTACCCTGGAGATAAGTGATGGTGAGGAGTTATGGACATCAAACCTGAACTTTCTGATCAATGCTCCGGAACTTGAGGTGGTTAACCTGATTATCCAGGATCCACCCCCTGGTGGTAACAGCAATGGCAGACTTGATCCGGGAGAGACGGTTACAATGTCCTTTGAGATCGAAAATGTCGGGCATGCATCATCTCCCTCCGGAACTGCTCTGCTGGCTGTTGATAGTCCCGATATCGTCATTGCCAATCCAGTGTACGATCTCCCTGGTATAGAAACGAACTCAACAGCATATTCCTCTTATACGTTGACTCTGGGAGATGATATAAACCCCGGGACGGTTGTTCAGTTTATCCTGACCATCGATTACGGAGAATATACGGCCGAGTATGAACGTCATCTGACTGTTGGCCTTCTGCTTGAGGATTTCGAAACAGGGAATTTCGACTCCTTCCCCTGGAATTTTGCCGGAAATGCAGAATGGATAATAGACTCAGATACGGTTTACGAGGGGAATTACGCTGCTAAATCGGGGAGTATAACTCATAACCAGAGTACTTCCCTGGTGGTTACACTCAATGTTGCAGGAGATAGTGAGATCAGTTTCTACAGGAAGGTCTCTTCCGAAGCGAACTATGACTACTTGCGATTTTATATAGATGGCGTTCAACAGGCTCAGTGGTCCGGGGAAGCTGGCTGGTCAGATGTAAGCTTTCCTGTCGAGGCAGGAGAGAGAACTTTCCGCTGGACATATATCAAAGATGGTTCTGTTTCCAGTGGTTCTGACTCTGCCTGGATAGATTATATAGTCTTTCCGGAAACATTACCGCAAGATTCTCCAGGAAGCCTGATAGCATCTGCCGGCAACGGATATGTTGAACTAGCCTGGTCTCCTCCCGTGGATGGACTTCCCTTATCATACAATATCTATCGTGACGATGCTTTGCTCTCAAATACCGACATGCTTTACTATACAGATAATGATGTCAGCAATGGAGTGACATACTCTTATTATGTGACTGCTGTCTATCATTCCTACGAATCTGACCCCTCAAACAGTGTGCAGGCTACTCCGAATATTATGCAGATTATTGATATTGGAACGGGGACGAGTACCAACTCAACAACAGGTGCAGCACCTATAAATATCTATTATAAAAGTTTAAGAGGCCAGATGGTATACACAGCAGGTGAGATCAGTACCGCCGGTTATAGTGGAGAGGGATTAATCACGCATCTGGGCTTTTATGTCACGAATCCTCCAATATATAGTTTACCAAACTTCATCATAAGAATGAAACATACGACAGCAACTGATGTTTCTTCTCATGATTCCGGGCCCTTTGAGACGGTTTATACAACAGCATCGTATTCCCCCGTTGCCGGTGATTGGGATGTGCTGACTCTGGATGAACCGTTCGAATGGAATGGGGTCGATAATATACTTGTCGACACTGCTTTCAGCCTATTGCCAGACTGGAACTCGTCCGGACAACAGAGGGTCTTTGATGCTCCAAACGGTTTCAGATATAGCAGATCAGACAGTGGGGATCAGACCAATGCTAATACAACAGTAACAACTAACTACAAACCAAATATCAGATTCACTATTGTAGCGCCCGAACCAGAAGAACCGTTAACACCCGGCAATGTTCTTATTACTATCGAAGATAGCCTTATCATTATCTCCTGGGATGAAGTAGTGAATGCCGATTATTATATCGTAGAAGCTACCGATGATATCACCAACGATTTCAATGATATCAGTTCTGAAGGTAACTTTGCAACCGAAGAAGGGAGAATTGTCTGGAGTAGAAACATACAGGCAGACGAGGATTATCTCTTCTTCAGAATCAAGGCTGCTAGAGGTTCATACAATACTCCGGCAGCTCTGAGATAGATCCTTAAAGGATAAACCGTAAAGTGAGAATTAAACTTGACAAATAATAAGCAAGATTATCTAAATAGAAGAAAACTGAGTTACTTAGAGGTTATACTTATGAAGAAACTTTCTTTATTACTGCTGACTTTCATCGTCACGATAACATTTATTCCAGTTCTTGCTGCTGAGGATGGAGTGAGATTTGGAGAACGTCCATTTATTGATATATATCAGATTCCAGATGAAGCTATTGAAGAGGGACATATCAGAATACAATTCAGAAGAGATTATACAGAACATCTTGATAACATTCTACTCTCAGAAGATGAAGAGGGGATTATTCAGTTCGGAATCTCCGAGATAGATGAGTTGAATAGATATTTTCAAGTAAGAGAATCCCGCAAACTTTTCGATTCACCCGCCCTGAAGAATGAGTATGAATGGCGGCATCGCCAGTGGGGTTTTCATCTCTGGTATGAACTTCACTTTGAATCCAGAGAGGATATCAGAGATATTGTGATGGCCTATCGAGAGCTGAAAGATATTATCGAATGGGCAGAACCGGAGTACATGAAAAGGCTGCTCGCAGAAGAGGAGAATTCCACTCGCTGGACTCCCAACGATCCACAAGTCAGCAGTCAATGGCATTACAACAATACAGGTCAATACAGTGGAACACCTGGTGCTGATATCAGTCTTTTTGACGCCTGGAATATAGAGAAGGGGCATACCAATGTTATTGTAGCTGTGATTGATGGTGGTATTCAGTATGATCATCCAGACCTGGCAGGCAATATGTGGTCGGGTATCGGATATAACTTTGTCACTAACTCGAGCAATATTTCTCCTCATTTTCATGGAACCCACGTCGCTGGAACTGTGGCAGCGGTCAATAACAACAACACAGGTGTTGCCGGTGTAGCTGGTGGCTCTGGATCAGGCAATGGTGTACGTCTTATGTCCTGCCAGGTTTTTACTTCCAATAGCAGCGGTGGTTTTTCTACAGCAATGATCTATGCTGCTGATAATGGGGCAGCAATCTCCCAGAATAGCTGGGGTTATACTAATGCAGGAGCTTATGAGCAGGCAGTATTGGATGCTATAGATTACTTCAATGCTAACGGTGGTGGCTCTGTTTTAGATGGTGGTATAACCATCGTTGCTGCCGGAAACGATAATGATAATGGTGCCTGGTATCCAGGTTACTATTCCGGTGCTTTTGCTGTTGCATCTACTACCAATACCGATACAAGAGCATATTACTCCAATTATGGAACATGGATAGATATCTCCGCTCCGGGTGGAGAAACCATATCAGTTACTCAGCGTGGTGTACTCAGCACGTATACTAATAGTGGATATCAATATCTACAGGGTACTTCAATGGCCTGTCCTCACGCATCAGGAGCCGCTGGACTTGTTATATCTTATGCTCATCGTAACGGTCTAACTCTTATTAATTCCGATGTGGCAGATATATTGAGAGATACTACAGACTATATCGGGCTCAACCAGATGGGAACAGGAAGACTCAATGCCTATGCAGCGCTGCAATATGTTGAAGATTTGCTGACAGGGGTTATGAATCCTGCTGATTTCTCAGCGACTATAATCAGTAGTAGCCATATCCAGCTTACCTGGAACAGAAATATAGATAATGATGACGTTATGTTAGTATGGTCCTCAGATGGCCAGTTTGGAGAACCCAGTAACGGAACTGTCTATTCCCCGGGACAGACCCTTCCAGGTGGGGGTATAGTACTTTATCGCGGTAGTAATACAATCTATGACCATACCGGTTTACAGGAAGGGACTACCTACTATTACAAAGCCTTTTCTTATAATAGTGATAATGATTATTCGAGTGGGGTAACAGCCGAGGCAATACCAAGCTCAAATATATCAGTAGATATCGGAACTGGGCTGAACACAAATAGCGGAATGGAAGCAGCGCCGATCAATATCTATTATCGAAGCTTGAGAGGTCAGATGGTCTATACTGTTTCTGAGATCGAGGCTGCTGGATTTAGTGGTCCGGGAACGATTACCCGTCTCGGTTTCTATGTTACAGGAGCACCAAACCTCGCTCTTCCTGATTTTATCATCAGAATGAAACACACTACAGCAACTGATGCTTCTTCACACGATAATGGGCCCTACGACATTGTTTATACTACAACCTCATATGCTCCAACAAGTGGTGATTGGGATCTGCTGGAACTGGATATACCCTTTGAATGGAACGGGTTAGACAATATTCTCGTCGATACGGCTTTTGACCTTGTTCCTTCCTGGAGTTCGACAGGGACACAGAGAGTTACGTCCATGAATAACGGTTTCAGGTTTGTGAGATCAGATAATTCTAACCAGACAAACTCAAACACAACAACCACAGAAAATTATAAACCGCATATCAGATTTATTTTTTCATCACCCGATACGCCTGATTTACCCGAACCAACTGGCCTGACAGCAGAATCCGGTAATGGGGTTGTTGATCTTAGTTGGTCGGCACCAGATTCTGAAACCCCTGACGGTTACAATGTCTATCGCAATGGGGTGATGATCAATCTGGCAGCGGTTTTGACCACAGAATACGAAGATATTACAGTAACGAATGGAGTAACCTATCAATATTATGTTACAGCTCTCTATCCGGAGGGAGAATCAGAGGCTTCCAATACAGTGACGGCCACCCCGGAAGCTCCCTATTTACCTGAGCCGACCAACCTGACAGCCATGGCCGGTAATGAGGTTGTTTATCTTTATTGGTCTGCTCCTGAAACCGGTTCTCCTGACGGTTATAATGTCTATCGGGACGATTCTGTGATCAATACGAACCTGATAATCGGACTGGAATATGAAGATAATGATGTGGACAATGGAATTACCTATCAGTATTACGTAACAGCTGTGTATGAAGAAGGAGAATCCCTGCCTTCCAATACAGTCACAGCTACCCCTGAAGCTCCTCTGCTCGAACCACCTTCTAACCTGACTGCCTCCGTTTTAGACGATAGTAACATACTCTTAGAATGGATACCACCAGATATTGGTACTACGATTCACTGGGATAGCGGTATTAATAGTGGAAGTGTCGGAATTGGTGCTGCTGCAGAATTCAAGGCAGCTTCACGATTTTCCCCTTCTCATCTTAACGATCTCGGAGTTACAGATAATTATCTGACAAAAGTAAGTTTCTTTCCCCGAGAAATTAATTGTCTATACACCATAAATGTCTGGACCGGTGGAACGTCAACCGAACCAGGTAATCTAGTAATTGAACAGCTTGTAATAGACCCTGTAATCGATGACTGGAATACGGTAGTATTGGATACACCGGTTTATATAGCTCCGGATCAGGAATTATGGATTGGATACAATGTTGATACTCAGTCAGGTTATCCGGCAGGATGTGATGACGGTCCTGCTCTTGATGGGATAGGCAATATGATGTACTGGGGTGATACGTGGACCACTCTTTTGGAGGTGGCGTCGACCCTAGATTATAATTGGAATATTCAGGGATTTGTTTCTCTCAGTTCTGGTAGAGATATAATTCTGTCTGAGGATACAAGAAACAGGCCGTCTGTAATTATTGAAGATACTTATTTTTCAACTGATCAGATACCAGAATTCGCTCCTGCATTGAGTAGAGTATCCAGAACAGCTGAAGAGATAAGACAAACACTCACCGGTTATCGTCTATATAGAAATGGAGACCAGATTGTCGATGTAGCAGTAAATGAGACGTCCTACTTAGATGAAGATCTGTTACCGGGAGATTACGTATATTATCTTACCGCTCTTTATGCCGAAGGTGAATCTGAACCCTCAAACAGTGTTCTGATGACTATCGATCCTTTAGTGCTCAATCCACCTCAAAGCCTGACAGCTATAGCGAGACACAGCCTGGTGGAACTGGAATGGCAGGAGCCAGAACCTCAGGAATTAACCCTACTTGGCTACAATATCTATCGAAATGGCAGTCTGGTTAATCAGGAGATACACACTGAACAGTACTACGATGATTATGATGTCATAAATAACCTGACGTATCAATATTTTGTCACTGCAGTCTACGATGAAGGGGAATCTGATAGTTCTAACATTGCCGAAGCTACGCCTTACGAACTAAATTCACCTTATGACCTGATAGCTACTCCATATCATAATGCTGTTGAACTGACGTGGGAAGAGCCGTTACCTCTGGGGATCACTAGATCAGATCAAAGACTGGAGCTTCTCGGATTTAATGTATACCGTAACAGTATTCAGATAAATAACGATATTGTTCTCATACCAGAATATGTTGATAACGATGTAATTAACGAAGATACTTATGAATATTACGTTACAGCAGTCTACGATGAAGGAGAATCAGAAGCGTCCAATACAGCAGATGCCACACCTTATGATTTGAATCCACCACAGGATCTGGTAGCAACCGCACACTACAACCTGGTAGAGCTGGAGTGGGATGCACCTGTTCCACAGGGCCTTACGATTAATGGTTATAATATCTACCGTGATGATGTAATGATAAATACTTCGCCTGTTATTGATCTAGAATTCGAGGATAGTGATGTTATTAACGGTGTAACTTATCAGTATCATATAACAGCACTCTATGACGAAGGAGAATCAGAAGCGTCCAATACAGCAGATGCCACACCTTATGATTTGAATCCACCACAGGATCTGGTAGCAACCGCACACTACAACCTGGTAGAGCTGGAGTGGGATGCACCTGTTCCACAGGGCCTTACGATTAATGGTTATAATATCTACCGTGATGATGTAATGATAAATACTTCGCCTGTTATTGATCTAGAATTCGAGGATAGTGATGTTATTAACGGTGTAACTTATCAGTATCATATAACAGCACTCTATGACGAAGGAGAATCAGAAGCATCCAATACAGTAGAAGCCACACCGGAAGAGCCACTATCACTTGATCCTCCTGAAAATCTGACCATAACTATAGACAATGGTGAATTGACCGTTTCCTGGGATATGGTACTGAATGCTGACTATTACATAGTAGAGGCAACCGATGATATCAATACGGAATTTTCTGATATCAGTTCAGAACGTGGTTACTTCAGCGAAAATGGCAACAGAGTCAGTTGGACAATGCAGATAGATGAGAACGAGCAGAAATTATTCTATAGAGTAAAAGCAGCAAACTGATGTAATCCTACTCTTCTTCTGGAAACTTAAGTAGGTACTGGACAAGAGGTTTAATTTATAATAGTTTTTATATCACCTGCCGATCCAGTTGCAGGAGATAATTTTTATCTCAGAGAGGGAAATATGATAGGTAAGACTTTCCTGTCTGTTATATTGCTGGGTGTAGCGATCAGTCTCTTTTCATACGATATTGAACAGGTCAGTATCACCTTTGTTGACACAGATCGTAATAACCGAGAAATACCTGCCCAGATTTTCATCCCGGTAGATAATGAATTGCTTCATAACGGAGGGCAGAGAGAAGGTATATTCCCGTTTATTGTCTTTGGACACGGCTGGCTTTCATCTTACAGCACTTATCAATCTGTGTGGGAAGCACTTGTTCCGCTGGGATGGATAATTGCCTTCCCCACTACAGAAGGTGGTTTGTTTCCCAACCATCAGAACTTTGCTATGGATCTAGCATTTCTCAGTTATGCTATTCCTGCTGAGAATGAGAATCTCAATTCACCATTATTCGAGCTGGTCAAGCCTTTATCTATCGTAATGGGACATTCCATGGGAGGAGGCTGTAGCATAATGGCGGCAAGTTATGATAACGATTTCGTTTCTATGATCACACTTGCAGCTGCTTCTTCAACAGAAGCTCTTAACGCTGCTTCAGAAGTGGTATTACCATCCTTAACATTCTCCGGCACAAGTGACTGGATGACTCCCCCCCAATCGCATCAGATCCCACTCTTTAATAATCTCAGCTCAATATATAAAGGCTTTGTGTCTCTCAATGATGTCAATCATTCGGGGATATACAACAATTCTTATGTTTTTGAGCTGACAGGAGAATGGCTGAGTTACTTTGCAACTGGTGATATGACTCACGTGGAAGAGCTGGAAAATATGCTGGATCTTTACGAAACTGAAGATATACTAACATATACTATAGAATTTACACTACAGGCCCCCCAAGGCCTGCAAATTTTTCTGGTAAATACAGCTATAACCCTTTCCTGGCAGAAGGTATTGTTCGCGTATAACTATATCGTCGAAGCAGCTGAGAGTTTTGATGGAGTATTTATCGATGTTAGCACCGGTCAGAATGAATTTACTGAATTCGATAGTAGAATAAGCTGGACGACAGATTTGGTTGCGGATGAACCAATTCTTCTTTTCAGAGTAAAATCTATCCGCTGATTTCTCTTCTTCCCCTCTCAAGCAGTAATATATAACTTATGAACTGCGCAATTATTTAAAGAAATCTTGACATATATTGCCATATGTCAAATAATTATAGAAAACTATTAAGGATGTTGATATGAAAAAGAGAGGATTTTTCTGCCTGATAGCTATCCTGGCTTCTCTATTCACTGCTGCCCTGGCTATTAATGAGACAGACAGATTTGGAGAACGTCCATTCATAGATATCTATGAGGTTACCGATGAGGTGATAGAACAAGGATTGATACGTATTAAGTTTCAGAAAGAGTATACAGAATATCTTGATAATTCCTTAATTGAAAGAGATGAGAATGGCACGGTTATTTTCGGGATTCCTGCAATTGACGAACTGAACAACCATTTTCAAGTTAAATCTGCCAGCAAGCTCTTTGATTCTCCGGCTCTCAAGAAGGATTATGAATGGCGTCATCGCCTCTGGGGCTTTCATCTCTGGTATGAAATTCACTTTGACTCCAGAGAGGATATCAGAGATATTGTGATGGCCTATCGCGAATTAAGAGATGTTATTGACTGGGCAGAACCGGAATATATCAAAGCTTTGATCAGTGACCCCAATTACGACATCAGAGATACTATTACTAATCAGGGAAACTCTTCCCGCTGGACTCCAAACGATCCTCAACTCAGTGACCAGTGGCACTACCATAACACAGGTCAGGCAGGTGGAACACTTGGAGCAGATATTGATCTTCTCGCTGCCTGGGATATAGAAAAGGGTCATTCTGATGTTTTAGTAGCAATAGTTGATGAAGGTATACAATACAGCCATCCTGACATATCAGCAAACATGTGGTCTGATATCGGATATAACTTTGTTGATAGCAGCAACACTATTAATCCCGGCAATCATGGTACTCATGTTGCAGGAACGGTTGCTGCAGTCAACAACAACAATGTTGGTGTATCCGGTATTGCCGGTGGTTCGGGAACTGGAGACGGGATAAGGCTGATGTCCTGTCAGGTATTCAGTGGTAGTTCCAGTGGAGGGTTTCATCTTGCACCCCTATATGCAGCAGATGAAGGTGCAGCCATATCCCAGAACAGCTGGGGTTATACTTCTGCCGGTGTCTATGAACAGGCCGTTCTTGATGCTATAGATTATTTTAATGCTAATGGTGGTGGTAATGTCACTAATGGTGGCATCACTATCTTTGCTGCCGGTAACAGTAACGCCAGTGGCCAATGGTATCCCGGTTATTATACGGGTGCGTTTTCTGTAGCAGCAACTAATAATCAGGATATCAGATCCTCCTATTCCAATTATGGTACATGGGTAGATATATCCGCTCCTGGAGGTCAGACGAGTCCCAGTAATGCCGGTGGCGTATTAAGTACTGTTAACGGCGGTGGTTATGCCTTCTATCAGGGAACCTCCATGGCCTGCCCACATGCTTCAGGGGTTGCAGCTCTTGTTATCTCAAATGCCCACAGAGAAGGATGGTATCTCGCCAATGACGATATTGCTGACATCCTGAGGTATTCTACAGATGACCACTATGCGCAGAATCCCGGTTATGTTGGACAATTGGGAACGGGAAGACTGAATGCCTATTCAGCTCTACTGGAATTGCAGGATATGCTGACAGGCATCATGAATCCTGCAAATTTCACTGCTACTACTATAGGGCCTTATCAGATAGATCTGACCTGGTCGAATAACAATGAAGATGATGATGTGTTAATTGTCTGGTCTCCTGATGGAGAGTTTGGAACACCACAAGATGGTACACAGTATTCTATCGGCCAGACTCTACCTGGTGGTGGAGCAGTCCTGTATAACGGTAGTGCAAATATCTATCATCATACCAGCCTGGACCCGGCAACTATGTATTATTACAAAGCTTTCTCCTGTAATGACGACATTCTCTATTCCAGCGGTAGAACAGCTACTGCTCTAACCGATTATATTCCTTTTACCCTCCCCTTCTCGGAAAACTTCAATTCTACCAGTCAAATTCCAAATTTCTGGGAAACTGCAGATATTCAAGGTGGTGGCCAAATCTGGCAGGTCGGTACAGTCAGTAGTGGCCTATCAGGAACTACCGGCAATTATGCTCATGCATCCGGAACCCTGTTTGGATCAATCAACACAGACCTTATTACACCGACTCTTAATCTATCAAATTATTCAGAAGTTTCGGTCTCTTTCACTCATTATGCCAGTGCTTCCTGGTTTGGCAGCCTAACAACGTCCTTTTCATTCAGTATCGATAATGGTAGTAGCTGGTCAACAGTTGAGAGCTGGACCGGCAGCACTGCCAATCCCTCATATTTTAACGAAGATATCGAAAATGTTGCCGGCCATTCACAGGTTAGATTTAAATGGAATATAACCGGCACGCTGGCTGCTCATCTCTGGTGTGTGGATGATATAGAGATTACAGGAGTGGAATCTGGTCTTGCCCCACCAATCAATCTCGTTGCAGAAGCCGGTAATGAGGAAGTATCTCTCAGCTGGTTACCACCAGCAACGGCTGAGCCGGAGAGTTACAATATCTATCGTGATACTGCCCTGATTGGCAATACTATCCAGACAGACTATAATGATACAAATGTTAATAATGGGACAACTTATCAGTATTTTGTCACAGCTATTTATGATGAAGGGGAATCGATACCTTCTAATTCAGCTTATGCTACTCCTGTTGGACCTGATCTCTATCCACCTGAGGGTCTCTCTGCTGTTTCAGGTAATGGTATTGTATGGCTGGAGTGGGAAGAACCGGTTTCAGAAAGAGGAATTGACAGAGTCAATAACTCGACTGACAAGAGCAGAAGAAATGATACTGTGCGTTCCGAATTACTCGGCTATAATGTCTACAGAGACGGAACGATGATCAATTTAGAAACTGTTTTGGAAACAGTCTATGAAGACACAGAAGTGGTCAATGGCCAGACATATCAATATTTTGTAACTGCAATATATGACGAGGGTGAATCTGATCCTTCAAACATAATAGAAGCAACCCCTCAAGCGTCTAATTATGAGCAGATAGAGATCGTCTTTATCGATGAGAACCGTAACAACAGAGAAATACCTACTCAGATCTTCCTGCCACTGGAAGATAATTCGCAACTTGCCAATGAGTCATCACACCCATTTATAGTCTTTGGTCATGGCTGGATTTCACCATATTATACCTATCAAGCTTTATGGGAAGAGGTAGTACCTAACGGCTGGATAATGGCATTTCCAACTACAGAGGGGGGACTCTCTCCCGATCATAATGAGTTTGCTCTTGATCTGAGGTTTCTAAGTTTCGCCATTCCCGAAGCGGGAAATGATATCGAATCTCCTCTTTATAACAGAATAGAACCAATATCAATCGTTATGGGACACTCTATGGGGGGTGGTTGTAGCGTACTGGCAGCGAGTTATGAAAACAGCTTCTCGTCACTGGTGACCCTGGCAGCTGTTGGCAATACTGACCCTTCAGCCATTGATGCAGCAGAAGGAGTAGAACTCCCTTCACTGACCTTTGCTGGGACGGCAGATATCATTACACCACCCGGAACAAATCAATTGCCGATATATAACAACCTGAACTCTGTCTATAAGGGTTATATCTCTCTTGATGGTGTTACTCACAGCGGGATTTATTCCAACAATATCGTTTTCGATATCCTGAACACCTGGCTTCAATTCATTATCTCCGAAGATTTTGATTACCTGGATGATCTGGAAGATATGCTGGCTTCTTATGAGATTAATGAAAACCTGACCTATATGATAGAGAATAACTATACTAATATTGAAGATACCGTGGTCGATCTATATGAAACTATGACGGTAGAGAATTATCCCAATCCTTTCAACCCGGTAACGACCTTCAGAATTATAATGCCACAGGCTTCACAACTGACATTAACTGTTTATAACATAAGAGGTCAGGTAGTAGAAATTTTGGCAGACGACTATTATCAATCCGGAGAACATCTCATCAACTGGAATGGTGACCGGCACGGTTCCGGAGTATACTTCTACAGGCTGGAAGCCGGGAAGGATATAAAGACCGGCAAATGTATCTTACTGAAATAAAGGTGAGATTCTAACAATACAGAGGAATGTAATTATGCTTGATAAAAACCGCAAGTAGTAAGCGGATGCTCTGTTTATATCAATGTTGCTACAAGATATGGAGGTAAGGATGAAGAGAATGCTGACAGTTTTCTCTCTCTTAATAACCCTGATGTTTATGATCAGTTGTGAGAGAGAATTTTCTGATGAAGTATATGATGAGATGAGTTACTGGACTGATAACTACTTTCAGCAGAATAATGTTATGACTCCCGATCCGGGAAGCAGGATAATAGATGCAAAAGTCGATGGAGTCTGGAGCCAATTTGAACTTAAGAAATTTCCGGAATCGTTTATGGAATGGAATACCGGGCGTAGAATTGCCACACTTGACCGTTTCCGCAGGATGGAAAGACCAGAACTCGCCGGACCGCATAACGGGATAGTAGCAACTTACGGTATAAGAAGAAGTGATACACAATTCAAACTGAATAACGCTGTCAAAGGGTTGGGTTTCGTTCCAAAATACGAAAAGTTACCCGAAATACTGGAATTGCTCGAAAGTACCAAAGATGATGAGCTTGAGCAAAAACTCGATGTCCTGCAACATTTATACGAAAATGCCGAAGAATTCTTCGACCTCGATAAACAGGGTTCACTGGAACTCTATTCTGTTCCGGAATTCGAGACTCAAAGCTTCCTGAACCAGATGACAAATCCAATATCGACCATTGTATTCCTCGATATACCTTCCTTTAAATTGAAAACTATCGTCAGACTGCTTCATCCCGAAGATCCGGATCTCACTGAATATGAAAAAATGTTGATCAGATACGTCAATGACGTGTATCAGTACTTCCATGGCGATCCGGGAAAGGATTACAGTACGGTGATATACTATGTGACTGAAATCTATGATAACTCTCCCGGAAGACCTGATGCCAGAGGATTGAAAGTAACCGGAGAATAAGAATGCGGCTTCCCCGTTATGTTTGAGTTAAGTCAATGGTGATAAGCCGCTTATTAACGGGCATTGCCGGAGGCAGAAATCTCTAAAATTGCTTTACTGCTGCATTTCGAGATTAGCCATTTTGTAATTAGCTCTAAAAAACAAAAAAAGAGAAAAAGCTTGACAGAGTTACCCTATGTTGTAAAAGAGTATTGTAAATTGAAATGGTTTTAATCGACAGTGACTCTGAATGTAAGGAGTGTGATTGAAGATTAAAGTGAATTGAATTTCGCAAACAGGTTTTTTGCTTCTCTGGAAAGCAAAATAAAAGATAGCAGATTGCCGGTTAGGTGGCGATTTGTTGGTTCTTTTTCATTAAGGATGTTTATGGAAGAAACATTTCGTAAACAGTTTTTGTTTATGGGCTGTAATGTCACAAAGGAAACATCGCCTTCTGGCGAGAGAGAAAGTTCTTTATATTTCGATAATCAAATGGTATCCGGTCGGATATCTTATACAGGAACGAACACGGAAAGAAACAGTTATTTTTAACTACAAGGAGACAGTTATGAAACGGAAATTGTTCGTTTTTATGTTCCTGGTTCTGGCTTTTGGATTATTTACTCACACGGCTCATGCATATGATATTCTGGAATTGGACTTCGGACCAAGTCCAGCGATCGGCACCTGGGGATTTACAACTCTACCTGGCTGGGGTATTCATAATATCACAGAAGTTGGAGCAGTTCTTCAGGTCAACTGGTCTGTTGATATCATCGCTCCGGGTGATGCATCCGTAAGACAACTGTGGATTCAATCCCCAGTGGGAGAAAGTAACGCTGATCCCCCAGTGTTACTCGGGATATTTGAAAATATCAACGGTCCACTTCCACAATCATTTGGTGGTACTGTGACAGAGTTCAACACTCAATATATCACAGGTGACTGGAAGATGTGGCTGACAGATGATGCAGGAACAGGTAATGCGGAAGTTAAAGTCGTATGTACCTTCCTCTATGCTGATCTGACAGTACCGGTAGAGCTATCGGTATTCACAGCATCTGTTATCGCCAATGACCTGGTTGAATTGCAGTGGGTCTCAGAGACCGAATCCAATATGCTAGGCTATCATGTCTATCGTGGCACAGAGAATGATTATAATGCTGCTCAAAAGATCACGCATGCAATCATTCCGGCACACAATACCTCTGTAACAACTCAGTATAATTATGCAGATCATGACGTTTACATGAACACGACATATTATTACTGGTTAGAGAGTGTTGATCTCGATATGACAAATAGCCTGCATGGACCGATCTCGGTAATAATCCAGGATGAGGAAGAAGTACCCGGACCAGGGTATGTCAATTCCTTACACCAGAACTATCCCAATCCGATACCTTTTAACAACCCGAATACGACTATCAAGTACAGTCTGCGTGAAAATGTAGATATTATGAGCTTGAAAGTCTATAACGTTCGTGGACAATTAGTCAGGACTCTTGTTCCTGAAGGTCCTCACGCTAAGGGTGAATATCAGGTAAACTGGGATGGTAGGAATGAAATTGGTCAATCTGTAACATCAGGTATTTACTTCTACAGAATGTCAACACCAACTTTCGATAGAATCGAAAAGATGATCTTAGTGAAGTAAGCTGACCAAAACAGGATTTGAACTAGTGGGGCGATGGCAACATCGCCCCTTTTTACGTAGCGGGGAAAGGTGTTTAGTGGAATCAAGAGATAAAATATTATCGTTGCTGAATATAACTGTCTTCCTGGCCATGGTCGTTGTAAATGCTCTGGCAAATTCACTCCCTATTGCCGGTAAAACTACAGGGGAACTCTCTGCTCAATATCCCAATCTCTTTGTTCCTGCAGGTTTTACCTTTTCGATCTGGGGCTTGATCTATCTCCTCCTCTTTTGTTTTATTATATATCAGGCAAGAAGTATCTTCAGTTCAATAAAAAACATTTCTCTTTTGCATGATAAAATAAGTTACCTCTTTTTTCTTTCCTGCCTTCTGAATATTGCCTGGATATTTTCCTGGCATCTGGAATTTGTTCTGCTGTCAGTGGTTATTATGTTGCTACTACTCTTAACTCTTATAATAATCTATCTCCGACTGAATATCGGGAAAGAAGAAGCTAATCCATATAAGAAACTGTTTGTCCATATACCTTTCAGTATCTATCTCGGCTGGATATCAATAGCTACAATCGCAAATATCACAGCTTTTCTGGTCTCTATCAACTGGAATCAATTCGGAATGAGTGAAGAATTCTGGTTTGTTGCGTTGCTTACTATCAGTATAATTCTGGCTTTAGTTGTGCTTTATCGGCACAAAGACTTCTTCTTCACTCTGGTTGTTGCCTGGGCATTGATAGGGATCTTTGCAAAACATCTTATAAATCTCTGATTTTTTTGATATCTCTTTCATTCAGATCATTATTCAAAGTTTTCTTGGAAATCTAACTACAGAGCAGGTATTTTTAACCTACCCAAGTCATATTTGACACCCTACGGTTACACCTGCCCACGATGTTGTCACCCTTATATGTCATTACCAGCTTCACTCTGTCATATTTTCTGTCGATAATTTCCCCTACAGAATTGCATAATTCATCAACCACAGCATATCTGTAAACTTTGGAACAAAGAATGCAATTTATCTATGATAGTGAGAATTAACAGAAAAAGACGGAGGATAAGTGAGATATATAACTATCATAACACTAATCTGGCTGATAAGTATTGGCCTGAATGCCCAGACGGCGATAGCACCTACAACAGGAAATGGAACAATAGAACAACCTTATGAGCTATCATCATTAGGTCATCTTTACTGGCTGGTAGCAGATGATGATGTAGTCCCGGATCCCGGTAGAGAAGTTCGCTGGTCAAGTCACTACATACAGACTGCAGACATTGATGCTTCTCCCACTTCCAGTTGGTTCAACGGTCAGGGATGGGACCCAATAGGCTATTACTCAAGTTCTGACAATACAATAAGCTTTACCGGTTCATACAACGGCCAGGGTAATACCGTGAACGGGCTCTATATCAATCGTCCTGCTTCGAATAATATTGGTCTTTTTGGGCGTTTAGAGGGAGCACAGATAAAGAATCTTGGCGTAATCAATGTGAGCATTACCGGCCAGAATTCTGTTGGCGGCCTGGCAGGCCAGAATAGAAGCGGTTCTG
>CAZBDV010000043.1:0-15538 GCA_964490765.1 uncultured Candidatus Cloacimonadota bacterium
TCTCCTGTCCAGGTGGGATCTGACTCTACGGAATGCAGAGCATAGGGTGAACTGGTTATCCTGATGCGGGGGGTCATTTCCATGTCGGTCCCGATACTTACCCCCAACCAGCGAGATTCAGCAGTAAAATATGATTCGGTCAGAGGAGTAGCCTCTCCCAGATTGATCTGAAATAATCCGTCGGATACGGAAACAGTCCGATCTTCAATCCATAGGGCCATTCCACCAGTGTCGTTATCATAGACTGAAAATCTCATTGTTAAATTGTCTGTGATCGAATTACCTGTAACATCGGTTAATCTCCCCTGGAAGGAGATCAGGTCGGGGATATTCCCCGTTCTACTTACTTCCCGGGCAGAGAACTGCCCGTATAACAAAATGCTGCTCATCATTAAAAACAGAATTGATAAATACTTTTTCATTTCCCCTCCTCTTATGATTGACGCACTCGTGGTATAGTTGTTTGATTGGTTGTTCTCTCTATTCGTTTCATAGAGATTTCTATATTGCACTTAATTATCGCGAGAATTAAAGATTTATCCGGAAGATCTTTTGATATAAACTCAGGCAGTATGAAATGTCTGGTTAATTGATTTGAGGCTAAGATGATCAGATCTGAAATGGCAGATACGATAAAATGAGCATACTTACAACAGAAGGATGAATCTTTATCCTTTAAAGATGAAAAAAGCGGGGAAAGAGAGTGGTCCCCGGACGTATAGACCTCGAGTTACAAAGTAAAACAAACCGATGAGTGATAGCAAAAAGATTATTATCGAGTCTTACGAGGAGCGGATACGAAAGATGTCTCTTTGATCCCAATTCTTTAACTGTACCATACAACCCCCAACTAAAATTTAACAATTCAAAGAACAAAAAACTGTGAAGAACTTAACTCACTGCCGAGCTTTGACTTCACATTAAACTTGTCTATTATAGTTAGATTTTGTCAATATATATTTTAGCCTTCTTCATATCTTTTCTGGTAGTGTATGGAAACATTTCTGGGTAATAATTGAAGATCTAATTTGAATCCGAAATTTAGCTCAGAAGTTTTGCAGAGTCAACTATCTCCCGGGTGAACCATAGGGGTGCCCGGGAGTCGGCACCAGCCGGCTCCCATCCTCTCCTATGGTAGATAAGGGGAGGAGTGTTCAGCGGAAAACCGGTCCCAGAAGTTGCTTGACAAAAATGGCTCTGGCAGATAAAAAGAGTGAAAATTATCAAGCCTGGAGTCGTGATGAATTACTCTGAGATCAGGGATGAAGCACGGAGCTATCTGGAGGGTTACTGGAAACAGCTAGCCCTCGTCTGGTTCTATTTCTTATTTGGTGCATGGCTTCTCTCATACGGGTTGAGTTTCTACTTTAGATATACTTTTCTGATCTATCTCGTTATTATCGGGCCGTTTGCCCTGGGTGTCAGTAATTTGTTTTTGAAGATATACCGGCGGGAAACGTTCGAAGTAAAAGAGTTGCTGGAGGTTTTACCCGAATTTTTCCGTGCTATGAAAGCGTTTCTGCTGATCGTCTTCTACGTTATCGCCTGGTCTATCCTCCTGATCGTACCGGGGATCGTCGAAGCTCTCAGCCTCTCAATGACCTTTTTCATCATGGCCGAGGAGCCGGAGATCACTCCTGAAGCAGCCGTGAAAAAAAGCAGAGAGCTGATGAAAGGGAACAAAAAAGATCTCTTTTACCTGACCCTCTCCTTCATCGGCTGGATTCTGCTCGCCTTTTTCATTTGCGGTCTTGGGTTTCTATTGCTCAATTCCTACGTGGGAATAGCTTACCTGCTCTTTTATAAGAGAATTGTTCGTGAAAAAGAGAGCTGGAAAAAGAAAAAATTGACGGGTAAGAGTATAGTAATCGAGGGGTGGTGAAGTGAGTTCCTGCCACTGGCTGTCACAGTGAGCTTTGTAAAGAACGATTGACAAAATATAAGTTATTCTTTATAGAAAGTAATCAGAGGAGGGTGCTTATGTGGAAATTCAGTAATAGAGTACCGGTAGGTAACCGGAGCGAGGGAGAGGAGAAGGGAGAACAGTTACTCCTCTGCAATGGTACGATACTTACTTTCGATGAAGACAACCCCTTTCTGGAGAGAGGTTCTATCCTCATAGAGGGTGATAAGATCAGCCGGATAGGTAAACCGGAGGATTTCAGGGATTATAAGGGTGAGAGTTTCGAGCTTTATGGCAAGGTCATTATGCCGGGGTTAATCAATGCCCATCACCATTTCTACAGCACTCTTGTCAGGGGATTGACCAAGAGTAAGCCGGCAGCAGATTTCAACGAGGTGTTACAGAATCTCTGGTGGCGTCTTGACAGCAAGCTTCAGAAGGATGATATATATTACAGTACGCTCTACTCGATATACGAAGCGATAAGGAAGGGGACGACAACGATAATCGATCATCATGCCAGTCCGGGAGCGGTAAGAGGTTCTCTGAACATCATCGCCCGGGCAGTTGAGGAATGCGGGATCAGAGCCTGTCTCTGTTATGAGGTTTCTGACCGGGATGGCAAGAAGGTTGCAGCGTCAGGTCTCGCAGAGAACGTGAACTGGTTACAGAGGGTCGAGCGAGAGAATAATCCCTATCTGAGAGGATTATTTGGTATGCACGCAGCCTTCACACTCGAGGATGAAACCCTGCAGGAGATAGCAGAAGCCGGCAGTGATACAGGTTGCGGTTATCATCTCCACGTCGCAGAAGCTGAATATGATGAGAACCATAGCATCCGGCATTATAACAAACGGGTAGTGGAGCGGCTGGCAGATTTCGGCCTGCTCAACGATAAAACAATAGCCGCTCACGGAGTATATCTCAACGAACGGGAGATGGAAATCCTTGCCGAGAAGGGTGTAGCGGTTATCCACAATCCACAATCCAACCTTAATAATGCTGTCGGGATCGCCAATATCTGCAGGATGGCAGAGAAGGGTATCATTGTTGGGCTGGGCACCGATGCGATGACCAATGATATGCTGGAAGAGGCGAGGGTAGCGCTCTGGGCACAGCACTGGCGACAGAAAGATCCGGCAGCCGGTTTTGGAGAGGTCATAAATGCCCTGACGGTCAATAATCCAGAGATAGCCAACCGTTACTGGGGTGGCATCCTCGGTAAGTTGAAGGAGGGATATGCAGCCGACATCATAGCCCTTGACTATTCTCCCCCGACACCACTCGGAACTGATAACTGGCCGGGTCATCTGATCTTCGGGATATCACAGGCTCAGGTCGATACGACTATCATCAATGGCCGGGTTCTGCTCTGGAATAAACAACTCTATCTCGATATAGATGAAGAATTGTTAGCTGCCAGGTCACGAGAGGTGGCAAAGAAGCTCTGGGACAGGTTCTGAACCGGGAACTGAGAGGTATTGTTAAGCTTGTTAGAGGAGATTATATGTATCAGAAAATAAGAGCGAAAGCGTTGGAATATGAGAACGAAACCGTCGGCTATCTGGCTGATATGATAAGTATTCCCGCCTATTCCACGAAGGAGCGGGAGATTATCAGCTACCTGAAACGGAAAATGGAACAGATAGGCTTCGATGAGGTAAAGATTGACGGGCTCGGTAACGTTATAGGACGGATCGGTAACGGGCCGCGGGTAATTGCCTATGATGCTCATATAGATACCGTCTATCCCGGTGAAAGGGTCCACTGGCTTACTGACCCGCTGGAGCCTGTAATCAAGGATGGTAAGATCTACGGCCGGGGAAGTGCCGACCAGGAGGGTGGTATGGCTTCGATGCTGACTGCGGGCCGGATCATCAAGGAGCTCGGTTTGGCTGGCGAATTCTCTATCTACTTAACCGGTACGGTGATGGAGGAGGATTGTGACGGCCTCTGCTGGCAGTATCTGATCAGAGAAGAGAAGCTGAAACCGGAAATGGTAGTCATCACCGAGCCGACCAATCTCAACATCTATCGTGGCCACCGTGGAAGGATGGAGATCCTGATCAAAGTGAAAGGTGTCTCCTGTCACGGTTCTGCTCCTGAGCGGGGTGATAATGCAATCTATAAGATAAGCCGGATAGCCCTGGAGATAGAGAAACTGCACGAGAGATTGAAAAGCGATCCCTTTCTGGGCAAGGGAAGCGTAACAGCTACACAGGTTTTTTTCGCCTCTCCCTCACAATGTGCTGTCCCCGATTCCGCCAGTCTTCAACTCGACAGACGGGTTACCTGGGGGGAGACGAAAGAGAGTGCTCTGGAAGAGATCAGAGACGCCTGCCGGCTGGCCGGTTATCCCGAAGCTTCTGTAGAAATGCTCATCTATGATGAACCGGCTTATACCGGGCTTGTCTATCCGACAGAAAAATATTATCCCGCCTGGAAGATAGCCGAAGATTCTGAATGGCTCAGAATGGCTATCGATGCCTATGAGAAAGCACTCGGCCGTGAGCCGTTCGTCGATAAATGGACATTCAGCACGAACGGGGTGGCTATTGCCGGTATGTTCGGTATTCCTTGCCTGGGCCTCGGCCCGGGTAACGAGATCTATGCCCATGCCCCTAACGAATTCTGCCCGCTCGAACATCTGACCGAAGCTGCAATCTTCTATGCAGCACTACTGCACAGGCTGAACAGCGATCAATAACTGCAACATTTTGCAGCAATTACCAGAGAGATGACGATGTATTTCACTGAATTCAAATGCACGGCCTGTGGAAGGACATACAGGAGGGATGAGGTAACCTATCTCTGCCCCATCTGCAGCAGAGAGGGGAAGCCGGGCTGGCCTCTGGCCGGAGTGCTGGAGACTCGCTACGATTACGATACTATCGGCCGGGAATGGAAAAAGAGGCCAGATATCGAGCTCTTCTCGCCGGTAGAAAAGAAATACTATCCGGAATTACCGGTCGGTAATACTCCATTCTACCGCTCGTTACGGTTGAAACACTACTTCGCTGGTGCTGCAATCTGGCTCAAGAACGACGGGCTCAACCCGAGCGGTTCTCTGAAAGACAGGGCTTCCCACTTATTAGTCGCAGAAGCCAGGAGAGCCGGATATGATAAAATAGTTACCGCCTCGACTGGAAATGCGGCCAGCGCTCTGGCTGCCATGGCTGCTGCTCAGGGGTTAAGAGCCGTGATTTTTGTTCCTGCCGCTGCACCTCCGGCCAAACTCAACCAGATCCGTATTCACGGTGTCGAACTGATAGAGGTCAAAGGTGATTATGACGAAGCTTTTGCCCGTTCCCTGCAATATACGAAAGAGAAGGGTGGATTGAACAGGAATACCGCCTATCATCCTTTTACCATAGAGGGCAAGAAAACTGCCGCACTGGAGATCTTTTGTCAGAACGAGTATCAGGTACCAGATTGGATTGTTGTCCCTGTTGGGGATGGTGTTATCCTTACAGGCATCCATAAAGGGTTCAGCGACCTGCAGCGGGCCGGGATAACCCGGAAGCTGCCACATCTGCTGGCAGTTCAGGCAGAGAGTTCCGCTGCTATTGCCAGCTACTGGGAGAGTGGTGCGTACGAAAATGCTGGAAAACCGGATACTATAGCCGATTCCATCTCGGTGAAAGCACCGAGTAACGCTCACTGGGCACGAAAGGTTCTTATAGAGAGTGACGGGGCAGCGGTCAAGGTTAGTGACAGGGAGATACTGGAAGGACAGGCGATACTTGCCCGTTTTACCGGTGTTTTTGCCGAACCGGCAGCTGCAGCAACCCTGGCCGGCCTGCAGAAGGGGTATGAAAACAACATCATTGGTAAAGATGAACAGGTGGTACTGCTCATAACCGGCCACGGACTGAAAGATGCAGGAACACGAAAATGATTCTCGAACAGGACAGGCAATAGAGGGAGCGAGATGGATTTTATACTCAAAGATGGAGATGTTCTGCTGGAGAATGGTTTCCAGAGGTGTGACCTTTTAATTAGAGAGGGTAAAATTCTGCAGATCGGTGAAAAGTTAACAGCCGGATATGTATCCGAGATCGACTGTCGAGGCTGTTATCTCCTCCCCGGTATCATAGACATGCACGTCCATACAGGAGAAGCGGTAAACAATATCTCTCTGGCCGAAGATGAGGAGCTAACCGTCAGAAGCTGTCTGCAGGGTGGAGTGACTACCATCGGTGCTTTCATCACCGAAACGGTTAAAGATAGGCTGCCCGAAGCTTATCAGACCAGAAATGAACGTTTCGAACCATATCCCATAAATGTTAACTGGCATCTGACACCTGTTATATCAAGTCCGGACAGCCTGGAAGAACTCTTCCGGCTCGGATGCAGTATGAAGCTATACACGACCTACAGATCGGCAGGTCTCTATTCCTCCTATGCTGAAATCGGTGAGATGCTCAATATCCTCTCTTCTATCTCCCGCTCCCTGAACAGGCCACATATCCCCCTACTCATACATTGTGAAGACGACAGAACGGTAGAGGAGAAAAGCGATAGCATTCCGTTCAAAACCCCCTTCGACCACGCTCGCAGAAGGCCGGAGACAGCAGAGATCAGAGCGGTGGAGAGAGTACTCGGCCTGGCTCTGGATAATAACTACCCGGTGCATATCGTGCACGTCTCATCACCCGAAACAGCGCTTCTGATCAGAGAAGCAAAGAAATCTCTGCCGGTAACCTGTGAGACGGCACCGCACTACCTGTTACTCAATGAGAAGAGACTACAGGAAAAGGATGGACACCGCTGGCTCTGCACACCACCCCTCCGCTCTGAAAGATCGCGGGGATTGATGCTGGAACTGGCTCAGGATGGAATCTTCGATACCTTTGCTACCGACCATTGCCCCTTCAGCAAAAGTGATAAGGACAGGTATGCTGAAGAACCGATAAAGATCCCGCTGGGGTTGGCAGGAACGGGTGCACTGCTTCCCATACTCTATGAGAAGCTGGTAGAGAGTGGCAAATTATCTTTCGAGAAGCTTCTGGAAAGAATAACGGTCAATCCGGCAAAGATAATGCAACTCTACCCGAAGAAGGGGGTCATCAGAACGGATTCTGATGCTGATCTTCTGGTACTGGAGACCGGAGAGAAGCCGTCTGAGAGCATAAAACCATCACTCGCGTCTGTTTATAACCAGTGGGCCGGGGAAAACAGCTCTCTCAATATCCGCGATATCTACCTGCAGGGCAAAAAACTGGCAAGAGAATCCTGGCCCGAAAAGGTATAAAACTCTATTTCAGTAGTAGTACGCGGGAGATTATTCTGGTTTTACCACTATCCAATCTGATAAAATAGACCCCGTTACCAGCCTCCCGGCCTGACCGGTCTTTACCGTCCCAGTGAATCGTGTGCTTACCCTCCTGTATCTCACCGCTGAACAGATCTTTGATCAACTGTCCCCTGATATTGTAAACTGCCAGTTCAGCACTGCCTCGTTTTTCCAGGCTGAAGTCTATCTGTAGAGATCCGTTTCTCTGGTCTCTGGTGGGATTGTAAGGGTTGGGGAAAATCCGTTCGAAACCTGTGACAGGGAGTATTATTTCCTCTCCGGCTGAGGTTTCCTGTTCCGTGGTAAAGCTGAATATCTGCGACCAGTCACCCATTCCGCCGATATTACTGGAAGCAACCCGCCAGTAGTAGGTCCTTTCGTATTCGAGTAACGGCATCTGATAAGCCGGTTCTTCCAGATTGAGCGGTGGGAAGAGATATTCTTCGAATTCTTGATCATACCCCACTTCAAGGGTATAGCTGTCCGTACCGTATGTTTCGTTCCAGGATAAGAGAGGCTCGAGTTCTACCTCGACCGCTCCATCTTCCGGATAGATCAGTAGTGGTGCAGCCGGTGGGATCGTTACGACAGCCGGTTCTGAAGGGTCAGAAACTCCCTCAGGATCTATATACTGAGCTTCCAGATAGTATTCATAGGTCCAACCCGGTTGAATATTACTGTCGAGATAGATATAGTCTGTAGTCTCCAGAAAATCGTAGAAATTGCCGTTCCGGTAGATGTAAAAGTATTGTGGAATCCTCTCTGGATCGACTTCCCAGCTCAAGACAACCCCTTCCGGGCTGTATATTGCCTCCAGGTTGAAAGGTGGGGGTGTGATATCGAACTGGTAATCGAGCAGAAGCTGGATGGCATTGTTGATATTGAGCCGTCCGCCGGAGACCGTCATACCCTCCAGGGAGGGGAGCACGTCAACACCTGCGAGGAGTAGATCCTTCATTATGAGAGCCAGTTCATCCGGCTGGTTCTCATACTGGTTGAGCAGTGCTTCCGGAGCAGCAGCATACATCAGGCCGATAGCTCCCGCCACGTGAGGTGAAGCCATAGAGGTTCCGGATGAATTGCTGTAATTGTTGTTCGGAGTGGTCGAGAGGATCTGTGTTCCGGGTGCTCCGAGATCGATGGTTGTCGGGCCATAAGCTGCACTGTTACTCTTCTGATCGTATCTCGTCGTATTGGTTACTCCCAGGAGATAAGGGCTGGGAAAGGAGGTGGGAACGTCTCCAACCTCATCGACATTGGCATTGATATTCATTGTCGCAGCTGCACTGATAATACCCTCTTCACCCATTGCATCATACATTGCACCCCAGAGAGGATAGTTCTCCGGTTGGCCGTAGTTGACACCGAAAGAGGAATTAGTAGACACTATATAAGCACCAAGATCTCCACCAGTCTCGTTATAGAGAGAACGCATCTCATGGACGTAACCATAGGCTGCAACAACTGTTGACTCATTGGATGATGAGCCGGCTATCGGCATTACCTTCACATTCCAGTTCACTCCACTAACACCGAGTCCATTGTTACCCATAGCTCCGATAATACCAGAGACGTGCGTTCCGTGAGTGGCTACCGGAATATTGCCTGTATTACTGTATGCATTCCAGCCGTGATAATCATCTATATAACCGTTACCGTCATCATCTGTCCCGTTACCAGGTATCTCATTGAGATTCTTCCAGAAATCGAGATCTACATGATCGAGACAAAAGCCGTCATCGATTACGGCAACAACGATCTCTCTACCATTTGCCGCCTCGCCACCGGTGGTAACATCCCAGGCCAGGGTAGCATCTATATCGGCTCCGGGGGTTCCCCCACTCTGGCCGGTATTGAGAAGTGACCACTGCTGGCTGAAGAGAGGATCGTCCGGAATGGTCTGCCGCAGCTCTACCTTATGATTGAATTGAGCTTCCTCTATCAATGGATGATGCTTCATCCTGGAGAGTTGCTCGGCTGTATCGGCCAACAGAGTGTCAAAAGAGACCAGATAGATTCGCAGGCGGCGAGACAATACCCGCTCTACCTGCAGGTTGTAACTGGCAAAATCGTGCTCAAGCCTATGTAGATTATCTTCCAATAAATCCTGTCGAAGATAGTTCCCCCTGACCTGTATGATAAGTTCGCCCGGAAGGAAACTGGAGGCAGCTGTCAATACCCCGCCGCTCAGCATCAATACCAGGACTATTATTATATATCTGTTCATTTCAGACCTCTTATCTGTTTCTTCATTACCAGACAATATATAATACAGCACAGGAAATCGTAAAGAAAATTTCTCGCCGGCAGCAAGCCGATAAGTTAATGAAAGAAAAGTGTTTAACATCTCATCTTTTACTTGACGGGAGAAATTCTTTCCTTTTCCCTTAATCAGGGAAGGTTTTGATATGAAGAAGCTGGAGAGAGGAAAAGAGGAGAGGAGAAAAGCCTGGCGTAACGATGCTTACGCCAAGGTTACGGGTAAAGCTAAATATACCGATGACCTGAAGATGGCCGGTATGCTACACGCTATTCCGGTCTATACAGATGTTCAGCACGCCCGGATACTGGAGATAGATACCTCCCGGGCCAGGAATCGGGCAGGAGTAGTGGCAGTCATAACGGCAGCCGATATACCCGGTGAACAGAAGTATGGCCAGATCATACGTGATTATCCCATTCTGGCAGGAGACAGGATCCGTTCTTACGGGGATGTCGTTGCTCTCGTAGTAGCGAGGTCAAGAGAAGAAGCAATCTCTGCTGGAAAACAGATCAGTATCAGAACGAAGAAACTACCCCCTGTCCTCGATCCCGAAACGGCTTTACAGCCTGATTCCCCATTGGTACATGAAGAGATGGAGAGCAACCTGGTCAATCATCACCGGATACGGAAAGGTGATCTCAAGAAGGGCGAACGGGACAGCGATCTGATCATAGAAGAATTTTTTGAGACAGGCAGGATAGAGCACTCCTATCTCGAACCGGAATCTTCTCTCTGCTGGCAGAGGCCTGACGGGGTAATGGAGGTTTACGGTTCCATGCAGCACCCTTTCAGTACCCGGCGTTTCGTAGCATCTACACTCGGTGTTCCCCTCTCCGGGGTGGAGGTCCGTTCAGTACCTATGGGTGGTGGTTTTGGCGGTAAAGACGATACAGCAGCAATCGTCTCAGCCCGCGCTGCCCTGGCAGCAAAGATAACCGGGAAACCGGTCAAGATCACCTATGACCGGGAATGGTCGTTTCGTGAGAGTTATAAAAGACACCCCTATAAGATGCAGTACAGGATGGGGTTGAAGAAGAGTGGTAAGATCAGTTTTGTGGAATGCCGTATCGTAGCAGACGGGGGAGCTTACTGTTCAGTCACACCCTGGGTTACCTGGCGCTCTACCGTACAATGCTGCGGACCTTACTCCGTTCCTCACGTTAAATGCGATACTTACGGGGTTTATACGAACAATGTCTTCACGGGAGCAATGCGGGGTTTCGGCTCTCCTCAGGTCTGCTTCTCTTCGGAACAGTTGATCGAGATAGCTGCTTCCAGTCTCGGAATCTCCGAGATAGAGATGCGAAGAATAAATATGTTGCAGCAGGATGCGGAAACGATCACCAGCCAGAAGCTCGATACTCATAAAGTGAGCCTGGAAGAGGTATTCGATGCCGTCCTGAACGAGATAGATTACAAGGCAAAGAGAAAGAAATGCAGTTTCGGTGACGGTAGAATGAAGGAGTGGTATGGTATCGGACTCGCCATCAGTTACCGTGGTATGAGCCTCGGGGCGGAAGGTGTGGATATGAACAGTGCCATCATCAATGTCCAGAATGATGGCTCGGTTCTGCTGGAAACTGCGATCCACGAAAACGGACAGGGTGCCGAGACTGCTATGATCAGGCTGCTGGCAGAAAAACTTGGAATAAAGCGGGAACGGATACGTTATCGCCAGCCCTCGACCTCCAATATTCCCGATGGTGGAACTACGGTAGCCTCTCGCGGCACTTTAATGGGTGGTGGTGCTGTCGTCATTGCAGCAGAGAAACTGAAGAATAAGATAATCACAACACTGGCTAAAGTAAACCAATGCTCCGAAAAAGAGATAGAATTTAACGGTGAGACGATCAGGGTCAAAGAAAAGAGTATCAGCTTCGATGAGGCAGTCAGGACAATGTTCGCCAATCAGGAATACCCTTACTGCTTCGGTGTTTTTCAGGGTCCCCCCGTCTCCTGGGATGAGAAGAGTGGCAGGGGAAATGCCTATTTCACCTGGGTTTACGGTTGCCAGGCGGTAGAGTTAAAAGTGATCCCCGCTACTGGGAAGATCGTTCTCCTCAATATGGTCGCTGCCCACGATGTGGGAAAGGCGGTCGATATTCACATGCTCATGGGACAGTATTACGGCGGTATGACGATGGGAACCGGTTACGCGCTCTTTGAAGACTGGCGGCCGGTAAAGGATAGCCCCTATCCCCTTAACTTTCAGCATTACAGGCTCCCGAGAAGTACTGATATGCCGGAGATGAAAGGTATAATCATTGAGAACAGGGACCCTCTGTCCCCGTCGGGTGCCAAGGGTATAGGCGAACCCACCAATGAACTTATGGCCCCCGCTATAGCCAATGCTCTCTATGCGGCCACAGGAAAGAGATTCAGGAAACTACCGCTGAAGCTGAACGGGAAGGAGAAAGATGACGTATAATCACACGACACTGAACGGAAAGAAGATCAGGCTGAAGAAGAGCGACCTGCAACTTCCTCTTTTAACCTGGTTGCGGGAAAAACAGAACCTTACTGGAGCTAAGAACGGCTGCGGAATAGGGGTCTGCGGTGCCTGCACGGTATTGCTCGATGGGAAGCCGGTTCGATCCTGTATTCTGAAAGTAGAAAGGATTATCGATAAAGAGGTCCTGACCATAGAGGGCCTATCAGGAGAAGAGGGAAAGCTGCACCCGCTTCAGCAGTCCTTCATTGATGCCGGCGCTATACAATGCGGTTTCTGCACACCGGGGATGGTGCTGACTGCCCATGCCCTCCTTCTGCAAAACCCGAAACCGACCAGAGAGGAGATCAGAAAAGGACTGGCAGGTAACCTGTGCCGTTGCACAGGATACCAGCAGATCATCGATGCAGTAGAGCTGGGAAGCAAACATTACCGCAAAAACAGAGGGAGAAAGTAGCCGACAAGATATCGATTATCTCGGCTTACTTCTCAAGGGTGGCCGGGATAAATTTGGCTTTAAGAAATTCGCATTAACTTATATATTAGAGTGTAAACGAGAGGAGAAAATGACAGTAAATGAGAAGATCGACTTGAGAAGCAGAGTGGCAGAACTGGGTAAAACCGGCTTTGAGCTTTATAATAGAGATTTTTTGCTCACCTGGCAGAAGAGCAGAGAGGACCTGACCGCTGTAATGCTCGTTGCTGAATTACTACAGGCGATCCAGCGGGAGAAGAGGCCTTTCAGATTGTTCGATTACGGCCTGGCCATTTCTATCTTTCGTGACCAATCTACCCGCACGAGATTTAGCTTCGCTTCTGCAGTCAATCTTCTCGGGCTCGGCCTGGCAGAACTCGATGAGACCAAATCACAGATAGCTCACGGTGAAACGGTAAGAGAGACAGCTAATATGATCTCTTTTCTGACTGAAGTGATTGGTATCAGGGATGACATGTACCTCGGCTACGGACATTCCTATATGCAGGAGGTTGCTGAAGCGGTAGAGGATGGATATCAAACCGGGATACTGGCCCAGAGGCCGGCAATAATCAACCTGCAGTGCGACCTGGACCATCCGACCCAGACTATCTCGGACCTGCTGAAGTTAAAAGATTATTTCGGCAGCCTCGATAATCTTGCTGGCAAGAAGATCGCCATGAGCTGGGCATATTCTCCAAGTTATGGCAAACCACTCTCCGTCCCGCAGGGGGTGATCAATCTGATGTCCCGCTTCGGTATGGAGGTCGTCCTGGCATATCCAGAAGGGTATGAACTTCTGCCTGATACTGTAGAATCTGCTGGTAAATTTGCCAGCGAGACAGGTGGCTCATTCCGCATAACTCATTCGATGCAGGATGCTTTCGAGAATGCTGACATCGTTTATCCGAAATCCTGGGCACCTATGTCGGTAATGAAAGAGAGGACAAAGCTGTTGAAACTGCAGGATCTTGACGGGCTGCGCGAGCTGGAAAAGAGCTGCCTGGCAGCCAATGCCGAACATATAGACTGGGAATGCACTGAAGATATGATGAAATTAACCAGAGATGGCAGAGCACTCTATGAACACTGCCTGCCGGCTGATATAAGCGGTGTGAGTTGTGAAAGAGGAGAGGTAGCAGCTTCTGTATTCGAGAAATACCGGTATCATACCTATCAGCAGGCCGGTTATAAGCCGTTCGTTATTGCAGCGATGATACTTTTGAACAGGATAGAGCACCCGGCAGATAAATTAAGAGAAATTATCGGATAAAAGGACCACGAATATATTCATAGAAAGATAGACAGAGTATTTATGACAGGAGAGGAATAGATGTCAAAAATAGTACCAGAAATGAATGAAGAGATAAGGAAAAAGACAGCACAACGGTGTAAGGAGAGGAATATAATCATCCCGACCTTTGCCGAGCTGAGAGAGCCGGAGACCATACCGGACGAGATACAACAAAAACTGGCCCCTGTCGGGCTCTGGGATGTTGATCCACTTAACCTTTTCCGGATCAACTGGAAGAATAACGTGCAAACAGGGCTCTTTGATGAGGTAAACTCGCTGGAGATCCCTTATGAATTAAGCGGGGTCAAAGCACGTATAATTGGGTTGGTCGGCAAATACTTTCCCACAGGTTCACACAAAGTCGGTGCTGCTTTCGGTTGCCTCGTACCACGACTCGTGGCTGGTGATTTCGATCCAACCTATCACAAGGCAGTATGGCCCTCGACAGGTAACTACTGTCGTGGGGGTGCATTCGATTGTGCCCTGCTTGCCTGCGATGCAATAGCTATCCTTCCAGAAGAGATGTCACAGGAAAGGTTTGAATGGTTACGTGATATTGGAGCTGAAGTTATCGCTACTCCCGGTTGTGAATCAAATGTAAAGGAAATATATGATAAATGCCACGAGTTGAGTCCCGACCCACAAAACAGAATATTCAATCAATTCTCCGAGTTCGGCAACTCCCTTTATCATTATCAGGTCACTGGACCAGCAGTAGAAGAGATTTACCGGAAATTTACTACTCAGAAAGCTTCCCTTGCTGCATTCGTCTCTGCTACTGGTTCCGCTGGAACGATAGCTGCTGCTGACTATCTCAAGAAAGAGCATCCCCTGATGAAGACAGTGGCTGTTGAAGCCTGGGAATGTCCAACTCTTCTTCTGAACGGTTTCGGTGGGCACAGGATCGAGGGTATAGGTGACAAACACGTTCCCTGGATACATAATATCAGAAGTACCGACGTTATCACGGCTGTGCGGGATGAAGACTGTATGCGGCTTTTAAGACTCTTCAATGAAGATGAAGGGAAACTCGCCATGCTGGAACAGGGAATAGATCAGCAGCTAATCGATAACCTTCCTTTACTCGGTATTTCCTCTATCTGTAACCTCCTGGCAGCTATCAAGGTTGCCAGATATTACGAATTAGGTGAGGAGGATGTAATCCTTACAATGTTTACCGATTCTGCCGAACTCTACAATTCACGCCTGAAGGAGATGGAGAGAGAACGGGGCGACTATAACAGATCACATGCGGCACTTGATATGGAATGCTGTCTGAAAAGACAGACTTACGATACCCTGCTGGAATTAAGATACTGGGAACGCAAGCGAATACACAATCTCAAGTATTATACCTGGATAGAACAGCAGGGGATGAATTCTGAAGAGCTCAATGCTCAATGGTCACCTGAATACTGGAGAAGTATCTTTGAGAACGAAGTAGAGAAGATAGATGAACTGATCAGAGAATTTAACGATCTGGTAAGATCAATACAATAAGTAACGGATAGAATTATGAGTAAGAAGTCTTGTGGAAAACAGGCATGCTGCGAAGTGAAAGAACCAATCTCCACAGATTTTGGACAGATATTTGCCATTATACCGGCTGCGGGTAAGGGAAGCAGGTTCGGTGAGCCGAAAGTAGATGCTGTCTACAACGATAAGACCTTTATCAAACATATTCTCGATACACTGAGCCACACTCCAGTCGGTGGGGTCAGAGTGATAAGAGATATTGAGACCACCGATATGCTGGAGTCTGTCAAACATGGGATTAACTGTGCCCGCAAAGATGGATGGCTGGCACTCGGCTGGTTGATCTGGCCGGTAGATCATCCACTCGTCAAAGCAGAAACGA
>CAZBDV010000044.1:0-15407 GCA_964490765.1 uncultured Candidatus Cloacimonadota bacterium
CGGGAAGGTGGCAGAACAATCGGCGCCGGTGTTGTCGGTGAGATATTAGAGTAAATTCGAAACAGGAGTGATGATGTCCACTAATGAATTAAGCAAAATTCGGATTAAATTAAAGGCGTATGATTACCGTCTGCTTGATAATTCGGTTGCCGAGATTATCAAGAGTGCCAGGAATACCGGTGCAAAGATTATAGGCCCGGTACCATTGCCGACTGAGAAAACGGTCTACACGGTTTTACGTTCGCCACATGTTGACAAGAAATCACAGGACCAGTTTGAGATGCGTGTCCATAAACGAGTGATAGATATAATGAATCCTACTCCTCAAACTACAAGTGCTCTGAAGAAATTGAGCCTTCCGGCCGGAGTACACGTCGAGATTAAAGTTTAGCCGGAGTTTTGAGGTCAAGGAAAGGAGAAAAGTAGTATGATAGGGCTTATAGGTAAAAAGATTGGTATGACCCAGGTTTTTGACGAAGAGGGAAAGGTAATACCTGTCACTGTAATTAAAGCCGGACCCTGTAGAGTTATACAGCGGAAGTCGAAAGAGCTTGATGGTTATGATTCCATGCAATTAGGTTTCGAAGAGATCAAAGAAAAGAAGGCCAATAAAGCTAGAATGGGCCACTTCAAGAAACATAACAGCAAGCCGTTCAGATATATAAAAGAATTCAAGTTGAAAGTATATCGTGATGTCGAAGAGGGGGAAGAGTTCGATGCCTCCATGTTCGTTCCCAACGAGTTGATCAAGATAACAGGTGTCTCGAAAGGTCGTGGCTTTGCAGGTGTTATGAAGCGACACAATTTCAGCGGTTTCGAAGCAACTCACGGTGTTCACGAATCTTTCCGGGGTGGTGGATCTGTCGGACAGTGTGCTACCCCGTCACGTGTGATGAAAGGGAAAAAGATGGCCGGTCACATGGGCCTGGATAAAGTAACCATAAATAATATCAGGATAGTACAGGTAGATACAGAGAACAACTTACTGCTGGTGAAGGGTTCTGTTCCCGGACACCGTAACAGCCTCGTGCTATTAAGTAAGGAAATATAAAAGGAGTTTAGAGATGTTAGAGGCAGTAAAATACTCCGCAACTGGCGAGAAGCTGGGTACTGTAACCCTGAACGAGGATATATTTAATGTATCGACTCAGAACAGGGATGCTCTGATCTACGAGATAGTCAACATGTACCTCGCTAATCAGAGACAGGGAACGGTTTCAGTGAAGAATCGTTCCGCAGTAAAAGGGACGACCGCCAAGATGTATCGTCAGAAAGGGACAGGAAACGCTCGCGCTGGCTCAAGAAGATCTCCGATCAGGGTTGGTGGTGGAGTTGCCTTCGGTCCCAGGCCAAAGGATTGGTGCCGCCCGATACCAAAAAAGAAGAAAAGACTCGCTCTGAAGGTTGCACTTTCTGAAAAGGCTCAGAGTGGTCATATAATGATTATTGAGGATCTGAGTTTTGATAATCCCAGTACGAAACAAGCTCTGGAAATACTGAGCAAGATCGTTCCTGATAAAGGGAGAAAATTGCTCATAATCGACGGCAGCGATAAGAACATTATCAAATCTTTCAATAATCTGCCGGGTATCTCGACTGATAGAGCAGACAGTATCTTCCCCTATGAGATACTAAAAAACAGATACTTGCTCTTTACAGAGACAGCTCTGAAGACAGTGGAGGGGGTATTTAACAAATGAAGCATCCACGCGAAATCATAATTTCTCCTATTCTGACGGAGAAATCGAGTAATCAACTCAGTAATAATAACTCATATACATTTAAGGTGAGTACACAGGCGAACAAGATCGAGATAAAGAAAGCGATAGAAAGGATATTTGCTGTTGTAGTAAATGACGTAAATACAATGCAAATGAGAGGTAAAATCAAAAGAATGGGTAGATTCAGTGGCAAGAGAGCTGATTGGAAAAAAGCCATTGTGACTCTGAAAAAGGGTTATACTATCCCCGATTTTGAAGTATAAAAGAGGTTGAAAAATGGGTATTAAGTCATATAAGCCAATCACACCTACAATGCGGTTCAAGACCGGTTATACTTTTGACGAGATAACGAAGAGTAAACCGGAAAAGTCTCTGCTCAAGCCTATGAAGAAAAAGGCCGGCAGAAACAACCAGGGAAGGATTACCTGCCGACACAAAGGTGGTGGGCACAAACGGCATTACAGAATCATTGATTTTAAGAGAAATAAATTCAATATCCCTGCTAGAGTTGCTGCAATCGAATACGATCCTAACAGGAGCGCCAGAATAGCTCTTCTGTTCTATGCAGACGGGGAGAAGAAATACATACTGGCCCCACTGGGCCTGAAGGTTGGAGACAAGGTTATGTCCGGCCCGGAAGCCACAATAGCACTCGGTAATACCTTGCCGTTAGAGAGGATTCCTCTCGGCTCTATTATACACAATATTGAGTACAAATCAGGGAAAGGTGGCCAGATTGCGAGAAGCGCCGGCTCCTTCGCACAGGTAGTAGCCAAAGAAGGGAACTATGTTCACGTTAAACTACCCTCTAACGATATCTATCTTCTGAGAAAAGAATGCCTGGCAACAATGGGGCAGATCGGCAATACAGAACATAACTCCATCTCCTACGGAAAAGCAGGTAGAAAGAGATGGCTCGGTATCCGACCTACTGTCCGTGGTGTAGCAATGAACCCGATCGACCATCCGATGGGTGGCGGTGAAGGTAAGAGTTCAGGTGGTAGACATCCGGTCTCACCTTGGGGCAAGTTTTCTAAAGGTGGGAAAACCAGAAAGAAACGTAAACAATCCAGTCAATATATCATCAAATCGATGAAAAAGAAACGAGGTTAGAGGACTTGTATGGGACGTTCGATTAAAAAAGGACCTTTTGTTGATGATCATCTGCTGAAAAAAGTTGATAAGCTCAACGAAGACAGTAAAAAAGCCGTTGTTAAGACCTGGTCAAGAAGATCGGTTATACTGCCCGAATTCATCGGGCATACCTTCGCCGTACATAACGGTAAGAAGTTTGTACCGGTTTTCATTACAGAAAACATGGTTGGACATAAACTGGGTGAGTTCTCACCTACACGAACATATCGTGGGCATAAAGAAAAGAAGAAAAAAGAAAAAGGTAGATAGTAAGGAGTAATAGATGGAAGCGATCGCCAGAGTAAGAAACCTTAGAGGGTCCGCCAGAAAGGCGAGGCTAGTCCTGGATCAGATCAGGGGCAAAGATATAGATGAAGCCCGTAAGATCCTGGCCTTCTCGCAGAAGAGGGTTTCTCATAACGTGCAAAAACTGCTCAAATCTGCAGTAGCGACCGTTACGGAGAACGAGAGCAAGGCAAACCTCGATACATACTTCGTTTCGCAGGCATTTGCCGATGATGGGCCGATAATGAGACGAACTATGCCGCGAGCGATGGGTCGAGCTAATATCATACGCAAAAGAACCTGTCATATTACTTTAGCATTATCTCAGCGAGAGGATACGGGAGAAGACCGTGAGGCCAAAAGCACTGAAGCCGATAGAGCGAATAAAACTCGTAAACCTCAAAAAGAGAAGAAAACAGTGGCCCAGGAGCCGGTAGCTCAGAAAAAGCAGCCGGTCAATGAGGAGGTATAATTGGGACAGAAGATTAATCCTGTATGTTTAAGGCTCGGTATAAATAAAGATTTTGAGTCGATCTGGTATGCCTCAGGTCAGGAGTATGTAGATAACTTTCACGAAGACCTGATGATCAAGAAGTATATATTCAACAGGTTGAAGAAAGCCATGGTTTCCAAAGTGGTAATCTTCCGCAAGACCAACTCGATGTCTATTGATATCTATACAGCCCGTCCAGGCCAGGTTATAGGGCGTAAGGGTGCTGAGATTGATCAGTTACGAAACGAACTGACCGTTCTGGTAAACAAGCAAAGAAGTAATCCCTTAACCCTCTTTATCAATATCAATGAGATCAAAAAGCCGGCAATAGACGCCAAACTGGTAGGGAACGAAATCGCTCGCCAGTTGAAAGAGAGAACATCATTTCGCCGGGCAATGAAAACAGCTATCAGATTTGCCATGCGAGAAGGTGCAGAAGGTATCAAGGTACAGTGTTCCGGCAGATTGGGTGGAGCAGAGATGGCCAGAACAGAACGATATCAGGAAGGTAGAACTCCACTGCATACTCTCAGAGCAGACATCGACTATGCCCTAACCGAGTGTTTTACAACTTACGGTGTGATAGGTATCAAGGTCTGGATTTATAAGGGCGATGTGCTCAGTTAAGATTGAAAGGATGAAGGAGTAAGCAATGTTAGCCCCAAAAAAAATCAAGTATAGAAAGCAACAACGTGGTAGAATGACCGGCTTAGCTAAAGGTGGTTACCATGTATCCTTTGGAGATTACGGGATTATCGCTTTAGAACCTGGCTGGATTACCAGTCGGCAGATTGAAGCGGCTCGTGTCGCCATTACCCGTCATATGAAAAGGGTGGGAAGAGTTTGGATCAGGATCTTTCCGGACAAGCCAGTGACACAAAAACCGGCAGAGACAAGAATGGGTAAAGGTAAAGGTGCACCAGAATACTGGGTTGCAGTCGTAAAACCCGGCAGGATGCTCTTCGAGATCCAGGGTGTAGATTTGGCTCTCGCTAAAGAAGCGATGAGATTAGCTAATCATAAATTGCCCATTCAGACAAAAATGGTAGCAAGAGAAGGGTTGGAATTATGAAGATGAGTGAGATAAGAGAACTGACAGACGATGAGTTGAGGCAAAAAGTCGATGACCTCAGGGAAGAGTTGTTCAACCTGAGATTCCAGAATGCCCGTAACCGTTTGGAAAATCCGTTAAAAATGAGGTTCATCCGTAAGGATATAGCCCGAATACTGACACTCTTGACGGAGCGAAGTAAAAATAATGACTAACTTCGAAAAGCTCGGCAGCAGGTCAGGGAATCTGAACAGTTATTCGAGCTGAAATCAAAGTAAGAGGATAAAGAGGTTATTATGGCCATAGGCAGAAAACAGACAAAGATCGGCGTAGTGGTAAGTGATAAAATGGATAAGACTATAGTGGTCAAAGTAGAAAGACAATTTACTCACCCGCTGTATAAGAAGACCGTCAGAAAGCACAAGAATTTCAAGGCCCATGACGAGGATAATGAAGCCAAGATCGGCGACAGGGTACAGATAAAAGAGCACAAACCGCTGAGCAAAGATAAAACCTGGATGTTAAGCAGGATTATCGAAAAGAGTAAATAAAGGAGAACGGAAATGATTCAGTCAGAGTCAACTTTGAAAATAGCAGATAATTCCGGTGCGAAAAGAGCTAAATGTATAAAAGTTCTGGGTGGAACGAAACGGAAATATGCTTCGATCGGTGATGTTATTGTTGTCTCCATTAAAGCAATTACTCCGCAAGGCAAGATCAAGAAAGGGGCAGTTGAGCGTGCAGTTATTGTTAGGACGAGCAAAGAAGTTAGAAGGCAGGACGGTTCTTACATTCGGTTCGAAGATAACGCTGCGGTCATTATAGATGAGCAGGGAGAGCCAAAGGCAACACGTATATTCGGGCCAGTTGCAAGAGAACTGAGAGAGAAACATTACACTAAAATCGTATCATTAGCGCCGGAAGTTCTTTAAAAGATGCCAGCCGAAGTGAGGAGATAGATTATGAATAAAAAGATAAACGATAAACCCCGTAGAATGAGGATCAAGAAGGGTGATATGGTCGTAGTTATCAGCGGCCAGGATAAAGGTAAGAAGGGAAGAGTCCTCAAGGCCTTTCCAAAGACCCAGAAACTGATCATCGAAAAAGTGAATTTCATTAAGAAACACTCTCGGCCGACTCAGCAGAACCAGAAGGGTGGAATAATTGAAAAAGAGGCTCCGATCCACGTATCTAATGTTCAACTTTTCAACGAAAAGATCGGGGAGAAAACCAAGCCGGTGATGAAAAAGATGGGTGATAGCAGAGTCAGAGTATGCAAGAAAACAGGGGATGAGATATAACGAGGTGATAGATGAATCGATTGAAAGAGAAATATAGAAAAGAAGTTATACCTGCCCTGATGAAGAAATTCGGTTACAAGAATGTTCATCAGGTGCCGAGACCGGAGAAGATTTCCGTTAATATGGGTGTCGGTTTGGCTACCCAGAATAAAGCGCTTCTCGATAATGCCGTGAAGGACCTGGAGAGAATTACAGGCAGAAAACCGATTATTACCAAAGCCAAGAAGTCTATCTCTAACTTCAAGCTGAGACAGGGTATGCCTATTGGTTGCAAAGTTACGCTTCGAGACGAAATTATGTACGAATTTCTCGATCGTCTCATATCGATTACCATACCCCGTATTCGTGACTTTAAGGGTATTCCTTTAGAGGCGTTCGATGGTAGGGGTAATTATACGTTCGGCATTAAAGAACAGACCGTCTTCCCCGAGATCGATATAGAGAAAACCGATGTTATCAGAGGCATGAATATTACGATCAACACTACAGCAAATAATGATGAAGAGGGCCGGGAACTACTGAGAGAACTCGGCTTACCTTTTCAAAAGCTGAACGATTAAATTTTTGTGATGCCTAAATAATAGCAGGAGTAAAAATGGCGAAAAAAGCGTTAGTTGAAAAACAGAAGAGAGAGCCTAAATTCAGGGTAAGAAAGTATAATCGCTGCCGTCTCTGTGGGAGACCGCGAGCCTACATCCGCGATTTTGGGTTGTGCAGACTCTGTTTCCGTAAGCTTGCTTCCGAAGGACAGATTCCCGGAATTATTAAATCAAGCTGGTAAAAAATAGACTGGACCCTGAAAAGACAAGCCCGGTCAATACAAATGGAGGAATTAAATGAGTTTATCTGATCCGATAGCTGATGCATTGACCAAAATACGCAATGCATATCGTGCCGGACATAAAGAGGTTACTATAAACCATAGTAATATCGTAGAAGCCATAGTGAGGGTTTTGTCCGACGAGAATTTTATCAATAGTTACGAAATAACCGAGATCTTGACAGATAGAGGTGGTTCCAGGAAGGGTGTATCCATAAATCTGAGATATACGAATAACGGACAATCTGTTATTGCCGGTCTGGAAAGGGTCAGCCGACCCGGACGCCGCGTCTATGTTAAAGCAGATAATTTGCCACGAGTTTATAACAACATCGGTTGTGCAATTCTTTCAACCAATAACGGTGTGTTGGTTGACCGCGTAGCACGAGAGAAGAAGATCGGCGGCGAATACATATGCAAGATCTGGTAGGATTGAGGAGGAATTGTGTCACGAATAGGTAAAAACCCCATAACAATCCCGGAAGGTGTTACTATAGAAACTCTGGCTAAAGATAATAGCTCTATTATAAAGGTAAAAGGGAAACTGGGTGAGTTACAATATAAACTTAACAGCGGTATAAATCTGGAACAAGAGGACAGTACACTCAAGATTACCCGAAAAGACGATTCCAAAGAGCAGAGGTCTCTGCATGGACTTACTCGAGCCCTGATTTCTAATATGGTAGAAGGGGTCAGTAAGGGTTATGAAAAGATACTGGAAGTTATTGGAACCGGATATAGTGCCGAGAGAGTCGGACCCTGGCTCAAATTGGTGCTCGGTTATTCTCACGATATTCTGATTGAGGTTCCCGATCACCTTACAGTGGAGACTGAAGCAGTCCCCCGTAGTAAGGGTGGAAGAAGTAACATTCAATCACTTGTGAAAGTAAAGGGGATTTCCAAAGAGGATGTTGGTAAGTTCTCTGCAGAAGTAAGACATTGCCGTCCTCCTGAAAATTACAAGGGGAAGGGAATCAGATACCAGGGTGAATATGTCCGCATAAAAGCTGGAAAAGCTGGTGCTAAATAATGTGCTGGGGAGCTAAAAATGTTAAAAGATAAAACCATACGCAAAAAAATGTCCAAGAACAGAAGACACTGGGCTATCAGGAAGAAAATCAGTGGAACAAGCGAAAAGCCGAGATTAGTCGTCTTTAGAAGCCTGAAGCATATATACGCTCAAATAGTGGATGATATAGAAGGGAAGACTATTGTCGCCTCTTCTACTCTGGCCAAAGATATTACGATCGATAAGAAAAAGAAAAAGACGGAACAGAGTTATCAGGTCGGCTTGAAATTAGGCGAAAAGGCTCTGGCTAATGGAATAACCAGTATCTGTTTCGACCGTGCTGGCTATAAATACCACGGCAGGGTGAAAGCTCTGGCAGATGGTGCCCGTAAAGCCGGATTAAACTTCTAAGGGATGGAGGGATATTTTGATTAACAGAGATAGAAACGAAATTGTGGAATTTGAAGTCGAAAAGATTGTCGATACTAATAGGGTTGCCAAGGTTGTTAAGGGTGGCCGAAACTTCAGCTTTAGTGCGATTGTTGTCGTAGGAGACAAGAAAGGGCATGTTGGTGTTGGTACCGGCAAAGCCAATGAGATAGTCGATGCAATCCGCAAAGCCAAGGAAAAGGCTGCCAAACAGATGTTCAAGGTTCCTATAGTAAACGGAACTATCCCTCATGAAATTTTGGGAAGATTTGGAGCCAGTAAGATATTGTTGAAGCCTGCAAGTCCCGGTACAGGAGTAATAGCGGGAGGACCTGCCAGGGCTATACTGGAAGCAGCTGGAATAGAGAACATTCTCTCAAAGTCTCTCGGCTCTAATACCTCAGGGAATGTCGTTAAGGCTACTGTTCAGGGGCTTAAGAACCTGAGAACAATAGCACAGGCTGCCGCCTTACGTGGCAAAAAGGTCCATGAATTGACCGGACAGAAACCATTAGAAGCCAAGGATGAGGTTCATAATGAAGCAGATTAAAGTTACACAGATCAGGAGTACGATCAAAAGAGATGAGACCCAGAAGAGAACGATTCAGGCTCTCGGTCTCGGAAAGATCAACCGTTCCAAGATTCATAACGATACTCCGGCAATCAGAGGGATGATCAATAAAGTACATCATCTTGTTATGGTTGAAGATGTAGTCCCTGCAAAAACAGCCGAACCGGAAGTGAAAAAGGAAAAGCCGGCAGTAAAGAAGGCTTCTGAAAATAAGGCCGAAAAACCTCAAAAAACAGAAAAGGGCAAAGAGCCAACTGAAAAGAAAGAGGATCCTAAGGACCAGGAACCTGTCAAGAAACCTCGTGCCAGAAAAGAGAAGCAAGAGGGTGAAGCAGGGGAAGGTAAGAAGAGTGTCAAGAAGCCGGATACCGGAAAAGAGAAAGAGGACAAGCAAACAGAGACTACCAAGAGAGTAGATAATGAATAAATTCAATGAGGAGATATAGATGTCACTCCATAATATACGACGACCAGAAATTAAAAAAGGGAAGAAAAGATTAGGTAAAGGCGAAGGTTCAGGACCGGGCAAACAGGCCGGAAAAGGACATAAAGGACAGAAGTCACGTTCTGGTGGTAATATTCCAGCCTGGTTCGAGGGTGGTCAGATGCCGATCCAGCGTAGGTTACCGAAGCGTGGATTCAAAAGTATCAACCGTCGGGAATACAGGATCGTCAATTTAGAAAGATTGTCGATTATCGAAGAAAACGAAATAGATATAGCCTTAATGGAGAGCAAAGGGATTATCAGGAAATGCTCTTCTAAAAGATATGTCCCTGTAAAGATACTCGCTAATCTGGATGGTAAATTTTCCAGCAAAATAACCATCAAAGCCGATGCTTTCTCAAAAAAGGCAATCGAGTTAATCGAAGCTAACGGTGGAAAGGTTATTACCCCTGAATTGATAGCTAAGAAGGATAATAAGCAGAGTCATAACAGAGAGCAAAAAGAGAAGAACCAGAGCCCAGCAGAAGCAGAAGAGAATAAGAGCTCGGGCGATAACGACAGAGGAGATGAAACTTGTTAGATAGCTTGACTAATGTATTCAAGATACCGGACCTGAAGAAGAAGATACTGATTACCGGTCTGTTTTTGATCTTGTACCGTTTAGGCAGTTTCATACCGACACCTGGTATTGATGCTTCTGTGCTCCAGGAGATATTCAGTGCTCCAGGAGCAGACAGAACTCTATTCGGGATGTTCGATATGTTCGTTGGTGGAAACTTTGAAAGAGCTTCCGTGTTTGCCCTGGGAATCATGCCGTATATTACAGCATCGATTGTTATTCAGTTGCTCGGTAGTATCATACCCTACTTTGAAAAGCTCAAGAAAGAGGGTGCTGAAGGGCAGAAGAAGATAGCCCAGATTACAAGATACGGAACAGTTATAATTGCTGCATTTAATGCTATCGGTATCAGCTTCTTCCTGCAGAGCCTTGAGAGTGCCAGCGGACTGAGAGCTGTTCAGACTCCCGGGTTTATGTTTATCTTTACTACCGTCGTAACGATGGTGACCGGAACAATTGTTATAATGTGGCTTGGTGAACAGATAACGGAGCACGGAATAGGCAACGGGATATCACTTATTATCTTTGCCGGTATTATAGCCCGTTATCCGCAGGGTTTCCTGATGATGTTCAATATGGTAAGGGCTGGAGCAATGAGTATATTTATGAGTATTCTGGTTATTGCTATCATGGTCGGGGTTACCGCTGCAGTCATACTTGTTACTGAAGCAACACGAAAGATACCTGTTCAATATGCCAAGAGGATTATCGGTAGAAAGATGTACGGTGGACAGAGCACTCATATTCCCCTGAGAGTGAATACTGCAGGTGTTATTCCCATCATCTTTGCCCAATCGGTTATTATGTTTCCGAGAACTATTGCTACTTTCTTCCCGGAAAGTAATGTTATGGATGTCATTATTAGATGGCTTTCTCCCGGCGAATTTGTCTATACAACTCTATATGTTCTGCTGATTGTCTTTTTTGCCTATTTCTATACTGCGATAATTTTAAATCCGGTAGAAATGGCAGATAATATGAAGAAATACGGTGGCTTTATTCCCGGGAAAAAACCTGGTAAGAAAACCGCTGAATATATTAATAACGTACTGACCAGAATAACCCTGCCTGGAGCAGTATTCTTTGCTTTTGTAGCAGTATTGCCCGAATTCATGTCAAAATATGCTAATCTGCCATTCTATTTCGGCGGAACGGGGTTGATCATTATTGTCGGTGTTGCTCTCGACACACTACAGCAGATAGAATCTCATCTGGTTATGAGGCACTATGAAGGTTTCATGAAAAAGGGGAAACTCAGAGGGCGTAGAGGTTAAGGAGAGTAATCTCTGGAATTATAATATGAACGAGAAGAGAGTGAATAGCGATATTCAGAAAATTATGGAATGTTGCAAGATAGTTGCAGAAATCCTGGACACCATGGGTGAGATGGTAAAACCGGGAATATCTACACTGGCATTGAACAGCAAGGCAGAGGAGATAATCAGGCGCAATAACGCCTCTCCAGCTTTCAAGGGTTATTCTGTCCCTGGGTTGCCACCATTTCCAGCTGCTATCTGTGCTTCTGTTAATTCCTGTATCGTTCATGGTATCCCCAGAGAAGATGTTGTATTGAAAGAGGGTGATATTATCGGTGTTGATGTTGGCGTCGGCAAACATGGTTTTTTCGGTGATGCTGCCAGAACCTATGCTGTTGGTATGATCAGCAGTAAGGCAAAATCCTTGATGGAGGTAACAAAAACCTCATTGATGAAGGGAATAAAGCAGGCAGTAGCTGGAGGGACAGTTGGTAATATCTCTCACGCTATAGGTAGTTATGTTACAAAGAAGGGATATTTCGTAGCAGACAGGTTGACCGGCCACGGTGTGGGCAGAAACCTGCACGAAGATCCAATAATACCCAACATCGGCGTCAGAGGTCATGGTAAAAGATTAAGAGAAGGAATGACTCTCGCTATTGAACCAATGGTTAATATCGGAACAAACAGGGTAAATGAGATCGGCTGGGAGTTCTATGTTGCCGATAACTCTCTGTCTGCTCATTTCGAACACACGATATTAATAACAGACGATGAACCATTAATCTTAACCCAATAGGTAACAATTATGGCAAAAGATGGTGTTATTGAAGTAGAAGGTGTTGTAAAAGAGGCTTTGCCCAATACCTTCTTTCGTGTAGAGCTGGAAAACGGACACGAAATCCTGGCTCATAGTTCCGGAAAAATGAGAATGCACTATATCAGGATTCTTCCCGGAGATAAGGTTAAAGTAGAATTATCACCCTACGATTTGAACAGAGGGAGAATCACTTATAGATACAAGTAAGTGAGCCTCTCAGGGTGCAGCAAATAATAATTATTGGAGTATATTATGAAAGTACGCTCATCAGTGAAGAAGATGTGTAAGGACTGTAAAATTATTGTCCGTAACGGGATAGTGAGAGTTTTATGTCCAAGTAATCCAAAACATAAGCAGAGACAAGGGTAAGGAGGAGATAATTGGCACACATAGCTGGTATTGAAATACCCAATAACAAAAGAGTTGTTATAGGGTTGACTTATATTTACGGTATTGGCAAGTCCACTGCCCAGATGATTCTGAATAAGGCCAATGTAGACGAAAATAAGAAAGTCAAGGAACTAACTGTTGATGAAGAGAAGATGATCAGGAATATTATTCAGAACGATTATATTGTTGAAGGAACTCTAAGAACACAGACAACGATGAATATAAAGCGTTTGATGGAGATCGGATCGTATCGTGGTTTACGTCACAAACGAGGGCTACCGGTCCGTGGTCAGAGAACTCATACTAATGCAAGGACCAGAAAAGGCCCCAGGCCGGGTTCATTAAGTGCTAAGAGGAAAAAATAGGGGTGCAGAATGGCTAAGAAAGCAATAAGGAAGACGAAAAAGAAGAGAGTAAGGCTGGCTTACGATGAAGGGATTGCTAACGTTCATTCCAGTTTCAATAATACGATAGTATCTATTTCTGATCAAGCCGGGAATACTATTGCCTGGTCAAGCGGTGGTAAGATCGGTTACAAGGGTTCCAAGAAAAGTACCCCATTTGCTGCTCAGTTAGCTGCAGAGCAGGTAGCCAGGGCGGCCGCAGAGATGGGAATCACGAAAGTGAAAGTGATTGTCAAAGGACCGGGGGGCGGACGAGAAGCTGCGATAAGATCAATTAATGCTGCCGGACTGAAAGTGGTAATGATAAAAGATACTACACCGATACCACACAACGGTTGTCGGCCACCGAAGCAAAGAAGAATATAACGGAGGCTAAAAATAATGGCAAGATATACTGGCCCGATTTGTAGACTATGTCGCAGAGAAGGAACTAAATTATTTCTCAAAGGATTACGCTGTAATACTGATAAATGTTCATTCGATCGAAGAAAATATGCTCCTGGAGACCATGGTCAGGGTTTCAGACGAAAGGTAAGTGATTACGGTATTCATCTCCGTGAGAAGCAGAAGGCACGGCGAACCTATGGTGTATTAGAGAAGCAGTTTCGTAACTATTTCAAGATGGCAGATAAAAAAAGTGGTGTAACAGGTGAAAACCTTCTGCAACTTCTGGAGACGAGACTCGATAATCTTGTTTACAGGATGGGTTTTGCTCCATCACGTAATGCTGCCAGACAGCTGATCAGTCATGGACACTTTACAGTTAACAAGAGAAAAGTCGATATACCCTCTTTTATCGTGAAACCGGAGCAGGAGATCGAGATTGCTGAGGGGAGTAGACAGATCAATATCATTCAGGAAGCGATTGAAGCAGCGAGCGATGTAGATAAATTCGAATGGTTTGAGGTTGATAAAGATAGTTTTAAAGGTAGACTTCTGAGTATACCCAAGCGTGACCAGATACCGGTTGAGATTGATGAACGTTTGATTGTTGAATACTACTCTAAATAAAGAGAGGAGAGTATGATGAATTATTTATTACCGATCCAGTTCCCTATCAGCATTGAAGTTGAGAAAGGGAGCTATTCTCCGAATTATGGACGATTTGATATTGGCCCTTTGGAACCCGGATACGCCATAACTGTAGGCAATACTCTGCGAAGAGTACTTCTGTCTTCTATACAGGGAGCAGCAATAAGATGTGTAAAAATCGAAGGGTTGCACCATGAGCTGGGTCCAATACCGGGAAGTAATTCGGATTTTATAGATCTGATCCTCAGATTGAAGCAGCTCGTATTCAAAGTTGAGTCCTTGAAAGAGATAAAAGTCACCCTGGAATATAAAGGTCCGGGTAAAGTTAAGGCCTCTGATATAGAACTGCCTGCCGATGTTCAGATCGTCAATAAAGATATGGAATTAATCGAATTGATAGAGAAAACCGATTTCAGAATGGAGATGTGGATCGGTGTTGGAAGAGGTTATGTGTCCTCGGATGAACAGGATGTGGAAGATAAGCCAACAGGTGTCATTCCCATAGATTCTATCTACTCTCCCATTACAAAGGTCAACTTCTACACGAGTAAACAGAGAGTTGGTGAGAAAATCGATTATGACAAACTGATCATCGATGTTCATACCAATGGGAGTATAGAACCACAAGAGGCACTCTTCATATCGGCTAAGTATCTGAAAGATCTCTATGAGAAGATCGCAGCCTTTGAAGAAGAACCGGGTTATCTACCTGACCTTGAACTAGACCCGCAGCTTGACGAAATGGATAAACTCCTTAATCTCCCGGTAAGGGAACTGGAATTGACTGTCAGATCTGCAAATTGCCTCGAAGCTGCTGAAATTGAAACTATCGGTGATCTGGTCGAGAAAACAGAGGCCGAAATGCTGAAATATCGTAACTTTGGAAAGAAATCGCTGGAAGAGATCAAGAACCTTCTAGCTAAATTTAATCTGACGCTCGGTATGGATGTTAAGTCGATCCGAGCTGATATTGAAAAAGCTAAAAAGAAAATTATATAGAAGGAATGTAATATGCGACATCAAATTGAGGGACGAACTCTCGGTATGGAGAGAGACCACAGAAGAGCTGTATTGCGGAACCTGGTTAGCTCTCTTGTGCTCCACGAGAGGATTAAAACAACGCATGCAAAAGCTCTGGAAGCGAAAAGACTCGCTGAAAGGATTATTACTTACGGAAAGAAAGGAACAGTTCATCACCAGCGGTTGATCTATAGAGTTCTTCAGGACCGTGACCTCGTAAAGAGGGTTATGGATGATATTGTTCCGAAATTTGCTGACCGTAATGGTGGCTATACAAGAGTTATCAAGAACGGTTATCGTCGTGGTGATTCTGCACCCATGTCTTTACTAGAATGGGTTTATTACGTAGAACCCGAGACGACGAAGCAGACGAAAAAATCTGAATCCTGATCTTCTGAAAACAGCATCAGAAGACATTTTGAAGCCCCTGCTTTACTTGACTGCTATCCCAAAAAGCCAGTTGTGGGTAAAGCGGGGCTTTTTAATCCTTGACGTAATTGATAAGCATTTATTTTTTTGAGATATAAGGAGGAGAAGTGAGAACTGTTATCGTTGTTGTTTTCTTAATTATGATCTCTTCTGTCTGCCTGGCACAAACAGAGACTGC
>CAZBDV010000045.1:0-14852 GCA_964490765.1 uncultured Candidatus Cloacimonadota bacterium
GGTAACAAAGTGACAAAGTAACAAGGTGACAAGGTTACAATGTCTCGCAATTTCAATCCTACATTCTAAATCCTAAATCCTACATTTTACATCCTACATCCTACATCCTACATCCTAAATCCTAAATCCTAAATCAACCTACCCCCTTTTCCCGTAACTCATAACTCGTAACCCGTAACTCCTCTTGCTTCTCTCCCAGCGGGCTCAGCTCAAAGACTATTCACAGCCTTGCAGCTGGTCTCGGGCAAATTGCTGTGAATTCTGGAAATCGATACCGGACTCGATAACCCCCTGGAATTCCTGCCTGGCCTTATCAATCTCACCTTTAGACTTATGGCATAGACCCAGAAGATTGTGCACCCACACATCCATGACCGGTTTGGCACTCCCCCCTTTACCTGCCAGGCTTCCCTGGAAAGCTTCAATAGCCTCGTCAAATCTGCCCTGATTCAGGTAGCACTGTCCCAGATCGAGCAGAGCGTGGGCGTTGTCAGGTTTTTCTTCCAGCTTTTTCTGCAATCCTTTCTCGGCCATTTCATAGTTGCCTGCTGTTAGATATCCCTGGCTCATTTTTTTCAGAGCCTCCTGCTTTGCCCGCTCGTTGTCGTCTGACTCATCTCCGAAGAGGAAGAAGCCGGCTTCCACAGGTTGTGCTGCAAAGCCGGAAGCCTCGAATGCCGGGGGTATGGCATTAACTCCCCCGGGCTGGAGGAATCTGAAGGTTTTCGCTATTCCCAGCTCGGGGTGTTTAACTTCCAGATTATTTCCGACACTGATAATCAGTCGTTCCGGGTAGAGATTACCGTATAGCCAGTAGGGATCGTATTCGAGAATTCCGCGTGATTCAGCAAATGCTCTGGTACTCTTCTCATCGGGAAAAGCTTTCGATTTTCCGGCCAGAGCCTGTGCAACAGACAGATCGACCGGAACCCATCCATAACCCGGCAGAAGAATCTCGGCCCAGTTATGTCCCGCTTCGGTTAACCACATACAGGTTATTGTCCGGGCAGGGATCCCAAGACTTCTGCACATGGCACAGAAAACAAAGCTGAATTCCCCACAGTCACCTTTGAGTGATGTAAAGGAATTAGCTGCACCCCTGTTCGCGGGATCCGGATATTCATAGTCCATGTTAGCAAGGATCCAGTCGAAGATCCTGAGGGACTGGATATAGGGATTCGTTTCACCTTCTGCTATCTTTACGGCTCTGGTCCTGATCTCATCAGTGATCTCAATCCACGGTTCTGAAATTGTGTAACGTCTGTACTCCTCCGAATCCTGGCCATAGGGACCGATCTTTTCGGGATCGATATTGGTAAAAACCGTTTCCCTCCCGAACTGGAAGTCGTAGTAGCAGTAAAGCTGAGCTGGATTGGTGAAATCAGTTATACGCCAGAAGATAATACGGTTCCCTGAAAGTTTATCCTCTATTATCTCCTCTGGCCGGGGGTAGATATTCAGGATGGTTACTTGCTGACCGCGATGATTTGGTGGCAACGCTACCCACAACCGCAGCTCGGCCGAGCCTTCCACCGCGAGATTATCGAAAAAGTGCCAGTACCTCCCTTTTGTGATCTGCATATCATCTGCTTTCGCTAAGGTCATAGTACACTCCAACCGGTCTTAAAACCGGACAAATTTGTTGTTTTCCGACTCATAGTTTACTCCTTCTTAGCTTTCTTTGTTCTATATCTTAAGGTAGCGAGTATTAAAGCATTCTTTTATAGCTCTTTAACCTCTTACCGCTCGCTGTTTATCTCCATATATTTCATCCTTTTTCTTTCAATTATATAAAGAATAAATGCCGTCATACCAAAACTAAACTCTGCTATGAAACTTATCCAGTTTGATGTATCGCCGGCACCGTCAAAAATAATTCCATAAAATCTTGCAAGTGAGGCCATGCCTATTGATCCGGACAACACAATCAAACCATAGATGATTCTTTCTCTATGCATTAAAAAATAAATCAACAAGATGCCTAACCCGATTTCCATCCCGCCCAAAACGGCTCGAATATGATTCGCACTGCTTCTGGTGGGCAAAATAATTCCGTCCATATCGGTAATCACATCCGGTTTTACGGAAAACAATATTCCGAAAGCAAGGTATATTAGACTACCAAGTAGCAAAACAATCCGGGAAATTTTCACTTACAACTCCTGGGCAATTTAATTATTGAGATAACTCTGACGGGATTATTTGCTATACTCTCCCTGTCATACATTCGTGTTATCAATTTCTCTTCCGCTCTCTATAAATTTTGTCAAGTCATTCAGAAATCGAACCATAGGAGCTCCGTCAAGTACATCGTGATCAAGCAGGATCGTTATGTTTAACATCTCTCTGATCTTTACTTCGTTTTCGACAACAACAGGTTTCTTCAGGATAGAGCCTACACCGAAAGAAATGGGATGAACAGATCTGTGAATGAACCACCCGTTAATTCTACCCATCATTCCGACAGATGTGACGGCGACATTGCCCATGGTTTTATAGGCTGATCTGGGCATTTTCAGCAGAATTTTCCAGAACGCTCTTCTTAGTAAACCGGGTAAATGGTAATACAATCTTTCGTAAGAGGTTGTACGTTTTTTCAGGACAATATCATCGGCCTGCAGTTCCTGGCCTTTCGCCTCTTCTATCTCCTGAGCAATTTCCAGGGTAGACTTTTCATTTACTTTTTCAATAACGATCGGAATGGGAACTCTGGTATCGTTCAGCCTCTTTTCTACAAGCAGTGAGACATTGATATCCTTGAAAATAATGAGTCTCTTTTTATTATAAAAATATGCTGCTGCTTCGGGATGCATCTGTAATACAGAGCCAATAACCTTTATGAGCCATGCGTTAAATGAAATGCCGAGACCTTTCTTCCGCAGTTCTCTTAATTTTATGCGGCTCTCTGTTACATCAAACTCCAACATGGCGCTTACATGATGCTTGATTAAGCCGATGGAGAAGATATCAAAGGTTGCAATTCTCGAACGGGCAATTTTCTTATAACGATAATTTTCAGTCATATAATCCTGCTTGATCTAATGCGGAACTGCAAGGCATAAGCTCTGATGCCTGCGGCTCTGCGAAGTTTTTACGTAATAATGAGAAGTGAAGTTAACCGCTCTCTTATGATCTCCCAAGCCCATTATCCTATTATTCCCAGGGCAACTATGATGAATAATGGCCCATTGTATATCCCGTGGATAAAAATGTCTGTCATAGTATTATTCGTTTTTGCATATACATAAGGGATGATCAATATGACCGGAATAAGCATGATCATTAGATCGAGACCAAATGGTATATGAAATATCAGCCAGAGCAGCGAACATAATAACCAGGCATATTTACCCTGCAACCTTATCTGGATATAACCTCTCCACAACAATTCCTCACCCACGATATTAAAAAAGAACATCGGCAGCCAGACAAACAGCAAAAGTATTTCCTTTCCCTGAAATGGATGTATTTCCATAAACCATGGTGTTGTAGATAATGGTCTTATGCCGTAATATCTGTTTAATAAACTCGCTACGGCAAATATTATTCCGGTAAAAATAAATACGAGCAGCAAACCAGTCACGGAATAGATCCAATCCTTGCTGGATAGCCTTCTAACATTTAATGCCTGTAAAACACTCTTAATATCGTTATTCCCTTCTTTGCGGACTGCCGCTATTGAATATACAAACAAGGGGATAAAAAGAAAATATCCGGTAATAAACCAATACAATGCCGGATTGAGCATACAATTATCTTTCAGGTACGGTAAGAGAGTATGCAATAGAACGAAAAAATAAGCTGTAAACACGATGAATATGGTGCTTGCTTTTAACGGTGATATTTTTTTAACAGGCATTTTCATTCTCCTCTTTAGCAAATCGACTCTCTGCCCTGAAGCAAGCATCCGGTAAAGCATCCTTTCTTTGGCGTCTTCGGTGTCGCCTGCCCTGTGTAATTTTCATCTATTACACAAGGGTTTCGGTGGCTCAAACCCTTCTTGCTAATACATCCGCTGGGACATTCATTATTCATTTTTCATTATTCATTCCACCCATGCTCTTGCTTTGCTGCCTCTGGTTCTTTAACCAAACAACTAAGCAATCAAGCAACCCCCGTACCTTTTCCTTGCTCATACCCCCGCTGGGGCATCTTTTATTCGGCGTCTTCGGTGTCGCCTGCCCTGTGTAATTTTCATCTATTACACTAGGGTTTCGGTGGCTATATTATTCTTTATCTAACTCTAATAAATCCAATGAGTTTATGATTTAATTATGGTCAATAAAATTCCAGAACAGGGTAACAGCCTTTCAGAATGCCAGGGGGTAACACTTGACGAATGAAGTGATAACAATGAAATATCCCTGAGTTTTCAGGTATGAAGCATACTTGAGGATAACGATGAAACAACAATAAAGAACAGGAGCCGTTTAAGTGTTAGAGTTTTTGCTCTTGGCGATAATAGCAGTACTGTCCATAATTACTCCGGTATCTTCTCTGTTGGTATGTAACTCGGGTACCAGGGGTGCTATTCTTATTCCATCATCCCCGATATTAACATTGATCGCATCCAGGATGTTGTATCCGTTACAACTTGTTCCTTTACTGAAAGGTCTCCGGCAGCTTCTTTCGTTTTTTGTCATAATTTTTACTTGCAAGTTATGCAGGAAATTGTTTGATGTCTTCATAATTAAGGGCTCCTTTTTGTTGCTTATTACTGTAACCAAACTATTAAAGAAGCTCTTTTTTTCAAGAATTTTACGGGCATTCTGGTAACTCTTTTCATTACTCTTCAATAACTTATACTCTCGCCTAAAATAAATTCCTGATGGCTGCCTTCTTTTTTATGTTGATAATGAATAGAAATTCGCTTACCAGGAATGAACATAGAAAATGTAAAAAACTATCTAGATAGAGTTAACAGGCTTGAAAAACACATGAAACTGTTATTGTGAAAAGATTTAAGCTATAAGTGACCTCTTCTCGAATGCTACACTGCTATATCTGCATGTTCACTCTTAATAGCACTCCTTAATGATGGTACGAAGAGAGCAATACCAAATGATAAGGGACCTAAACGACCTAAAAACATTAAGAGTATCACTACCAGTTTGCCGATTTCACTGAGCTGGGCTGTAATTCCGGTACTGAGACCAACTGTACCGAGTGCAGATGCGACCTCAAAGAGGGTTCTTTCAAAACCGAACGTTTCTGTTAAAGCCAGTAAATAACTTCCGATAATCAGAGTCGTTAAATAAAATCCTAAACTCGACATGGCAACCCAGATCCTTTCATCAGGTACTACCCTGTTCCAGAAAGTCACTTTCTTTTCTCCCTTGACGGTGCTCTTAATAACTCCATAAATAACACTGAATGTAGTTGTTTTCAAACCACCACCAGTTCCTGAAGGTGATGCTCCTATTACCATCAGCATCATAACCAGAAAAAGAGATGCTTTAGAGATCAGACCCGTATCTATGGTATTAAACCCGACGGTCGTGATAGAGGTCATTACCTGAAAACCAGCTGATACTATTCTCTCCCACAATGGGAGGTTTCTAATACTCGGTTCCCCCAGGAAGAAGAGAAAAAAGCCGGCAATACTGACCCATAGGGTTGTTGTTAAGATTACTTTGCTGGTTAAGGTAATGCTGTCAATTTTACCTGTAAATTTTCTCCACATATCGACAAATACGATAAAACCGATAGCCCCCATATAACTCAGAGTACCTATGATCAGGTTAACCCAGAAGGAATCTCTCATCAGGATAAAGCTGGAATCATAAAGACTGAACCCAGCAGTGCAAAATGCCGAGACACTATGAAAGATTGCAGACCATAAAGGGTCGGAAATTCCAAGGTGGACAAAAGTAATAAAAAGTGCAGTTGCTCCGATGAATTCAGTTATGAAGGCAAATACTAAAACACTTTTGATAAATTTATCTATCCGGAGTTCTCTCGGTAAGCTGAAAACTGTTTCTCCTATCTGCTTCCTTGTATCAGATAAAGATCTGCTCCTGGTTAAAACTACAAAAGAACCGAAAGTCATATATCCTAAACCACCGATCTGTATCAGAATCAGGATAACGATCTGTCCAAACAGATTAAAATCATTACCGGTGCTGACAGTTACCAAACCGGTCGTTGAGATGGCAGAAGTAGCAGTGAATAAGGCATCCAATCCGAATACCGGTGCGTTGTTATGGGTAAACGGTAAACTGAGTAAGATCCAACCAAATATTATGTAGGAGAGGTAACCTATTGTTACCAGCCTAACGGGGTGAGTATTTTGGATAAATCTTCTTATTCCAGTCCATATCTCATTCATAAACACCTCGATTAAAATACTATAATTGAGAGTGAAATTATAAACATCCTTCTAACTTGCCATAGACTTATATGTCAAGGTATAATGAAACTGCCATCTTTCCGTTTTTTTCTGAAAGCATGACAACTGCACCTCCCCTGTTGCTATTCCCCGGTATGGTATCTTGCTGTACCGCTTAAAACCCTTGAAGATTTCAGCTGCTACTAAAAGATAAACTTCTTGATCTTGCCGAAGTGATTCTTTCCGTCCAGAATCAGGTTTGAATAGAGATGAGCCAGTTGATACTTGTGCTGATCTAAGGAATACAAAAAACTCACTACGATCATAAGAAGTGAGTCTAATGCCTTCAGCCGTTCAAGTTTCATCACCCGCATATCTTCCCATCTTTAGACCTGTTTTATGTGCCGGAGAACTTCTTCTATCTTCCACCTGATACGATAAGTGGACAGGGCTCTTTCTATCTTCTGTTGTTCAGAAGATTCCTGCAGATAAGAATGGAAGTTACAGTAAAGGTAAAAATAGCCTTTATCACACTATATGCCCTCTGTGTCTGTGCTCGTGTAACACCCGATGACCAAATCCAGATAGATGATCTTGGGATTCTTTCTGGGGAAAGGATCTTGCCTGACACCTACCCTGATCATTCCTGCTTTAAGGCGTGCCTTTCCGGATTGATATCTGTGTTTTAAATTAGCACTCTTTACCAAATCCTGAAAAGGTAGTTCCTGGCCCTGATAGTAAAGATTCCTGCCTCTTCTTCCCCTGATGATAAATGATGCCTCGTGTTCCGATAGCAAACTGAATACTTTCCTGTCAGCATAACCTCTGTCCATAACAAAGGTACCCTGATTGTTAGAATAGACCTGTATATCGTTTATTCTGTCAAAGAAGGATTGCTTCATTACTTCACTGTACCGCTGGAAAAACTTCAGTGGAGAGAATAAAGTGTGTTATCCCCTTACTGCTCATGGCTTTGGGAGCGATGTTTCTCTGGAGGGAATTGCTCTACTTCAGGGCGGATAAGCCGTCTATATGGGTTTTCCCGTTCATTATGGGCGGTGTCTTCATAGCCGGTTATATTGTTTATCTGTTTTTGTCCGGTGATGAAAAAATCCGGAAGATCAGAGATAAGATAAAGGATTTCTTCAAGTAGTTATTCAGCCTGCCTTGTCTCGATATACTGCAGTTATTAAACTGCAAATCACCAATTTAATTATACATTTATTCTGCTTATCTACATAGCCCGATCAAGTAAACACAGGTAAACAAATCAATCAATGATATTCCATGTTATATCTCCATGTTCGGACCAGATATAACTTGGCATCTCTCTTATTGGTTTTAGTTTGGATATGTCCTCACTGCCTCTTAGATTTGGAAACAATTCGTAAACCCTTTCATCTCCGGACGCTCTTTGCAAGCATCCATCCGTTATGAAACATTCACATTCGAGTTTCTGCAAGACATTAAGTAACCAAGAGCCCGTTGAATATCCTCCACCACCACATCCTCCTCCATAACGAACATGAATAATATGGCTTATAGGACAATTATTAGGAATAATTACGTCTGAACAGAACGAAGCATTCTCAACAAAAGCATACACAACGGGTACTATAAATGTTCCCAAAACAGAGCTATTAACTTCAGCTTTAATGAATACTACGTGGTTTGTTGCTACAGAGCCTTCAGGAAAAAAAACAATTTTTTCATCTAGCGGTAGTTTAAGCTCCGGCAATTTTTCGATTTCCTTTAATCTGATACACGTTCTTCTGTCTGAATAAACAGTATGTGAATCCAGAAAGGACGATGTTTCCCAGGGAAAATAGTCAGTATGCAAGAATATATTGGGGGGGAATGGTTCCAGTCCATCTGAAGGATTATGATTATAGTAACGACTGTTAAGGTATAATAAATCTCTGAAATCCTCTCCGGCAGAAGGATACCATGATATCCTCGGTTCACCTTCAAAATTATTCAACCATTCTATGAATGATCCGTTCTTTGTCCCATTTAACTTAAGTAAGAGCTTTTTCGTCATAATTTTAACCTCCTTTCTCTGTTTTTTCGGCCTTAACATTCCATATACTTTCTCTATAATATATTTTTTTGTTTTTTAATTCTTCAAAGATATTCCAACTCTCTTCCATGTTAAGTTCATCAACAAAAGCATGAATCTCCTTTCTAGCCGTTAGGCTTGAAATAATTATTCCATCCTCTATATATGATAAAAGCGAATCTGCTTTTTCTACCTTCATTCCTCCATCATTAGTGCGGACAAAACATTTAATTCTCTGTCATCACATCCGTTTAATTAGTCCATTTCAACATATTATAATCATCGCCGGTAAAAGGGATCTTTGATTATCTTATCCACTTCTCGCTGTTCTCTCTGTTTTTTCATCTTTTCTTTTATCTTCTTCTGCTTCTCTTGTTCCTTTTTCCGCTTCTCTTCCCTCTCTCTCCTCAGAGCATCTCTTCTTAACTTTTCCTTTTTTTGGGATTCTTCGGTCTCCTTTCGTCGTTTCTCCCAATAGTTGAATTCATCTTTATTCATTGCTTACCTCGCTACAATTTACTGATTTTGTAATCGGCCTATCTGATATTTTCCTTTCCCATTATCTCTTTGACGTTCTCTATGAGGTTTTTTCATCGGGACTTCGAAAAACTATTTTTTTTTGTTTCGAATTCTCTTCCAACCTTCAGCAAGTAGTGTCTCGTCATTTCTCTCATAGATGTAGATTTTTTCAGGTGTCGAATAGAAAATGTAGGTCGACTCATCGCACAATTGCCTGAACCTTATCCTTGACCTTCTCTGAAAATCATCGCTTGTCTTACCCGGTATTACTGAATAGAAACAATCGAAAACGAAAAAACTGAGACGATTTTCCCATGAGCTGTATATTGCGGTATCATCGTTATCGTCGATGGAGCAGGGGTCTCTATAAGTAAGATACTTATTGATCAACTCCCACATTTTTAGCTTGGTTATGCGATGAGCTATTGATTCGGGATTATTTATCCTATGATATCTACTCTTCATTTTTTCCTTAGGGTCTATTTGCACCAGCTAACAATAAGTATGTCTATTATCAACTTTTAGATAAATCTCCAGGCGGTATAAAATAATTTGACATAGAAAATCCCGATCTTCTTTCATTATTCCACTCCTTTGATCAACTTATTTTATTTCGTTGCCTATCTAGGAATTAGATATATAATTAAAGGCAATGATGCTTAATACGTTTATTTTCACTTACTCCTCTAATTATTTCGAAATGTCCATTTTCGTCGAAGTTGACTATTACGTATTGCCCGAAGGTCCAATTTCCTGCATTGGATATAATGTTGTTCCAGTTTTTTAATAGAAGTGATTTAGATATCTTATCTTCTCTCCCATCGAAATAGAACTTACCATCTCTACTTTTCTGCCAACTATCTATCCGATAACTACTGACTGAAACTTTATTGGTCAATCCAACAGCATAGGCATTCTCAATATTTCTGTAAACTGAGCCAACCCTCCAATCTCCTCTTGTTGCATCATATAAGCTTTTACCTTTTTCTAATTCATTATGAATAGGAAAAACAAAAACAGTGATTGCTTGTCCAGGATTTATAGGTTTTGCTGATAAACATTCAACATCTAACTTGTTCAAGTAAGATGAATGTTTACCCCTATTTGTGTTCAATAATTTTCTATTAGGAGAGACTCTTAAAGCATCGATGACAGCAGCTTCAACACAATCAACCTCATTGCCCAAATTGTGAGCAATAATTGCCCAATCGACACTTTTGCCTGAATGCCAGATTTCAATAATTTTATTGATTTTATCGCTATTCATGCCTCTTTTACTTTTTAAGTATGTCTCTGCTTCATTGAAATGAGAGAATAAACGATTATTTTTTCCTTTGCCAACATAGAAAATATTACCGTCTCTCGAATCTTTCAAGGCATAAACATACTGTCCCAACTGATCTATTTGTATTTTATCAAATTCTCTCTGTTTGTTACCAACTAATATATTCTTTTTTTTCATATTGCCTCCTATTTTTACCATTATTTATGGTCATTAATATCTGACAACCTTTAAATATCAGGAAACTGCTATGAAAATTTTAAGCGAGTATATGAACATAGAATTTCTCGGCTTGATAACTTATCTGTTAAGGCTTTTATCAATGAGTCTACATCTATTATTTGAGCGGCCAGTCAACGTAATCATCATCTAATATAAGATTCATCAGGTCAAAAGTAACCGGAAATGACAATCTTTCTCTTCCTCTTCCTCTTCCTAGTTCCTCTTTTCTCTTTCCGTTTTCTATGTCATAGAACATTTCATGAGCTTCTATCTCAGCCCTTTTCCACATATGCTTCAACTCTTTAATCGGATCGGTTTCCTCTTCAATATCGGAATCAACCAAATCAGTTGTTTCAACTACACTCTTTCCTCGTTCATCCGGATACGACCTGTTGATATCTCCGATCAGAAGAGAGGATAAATCACTGAATTTATGATATTCATAATCATTCTTATCTGTCCCTATTCCCCATCTATAGCAGATGGCAAGCATCCAGGCAGCCTCGGCATTACCCTGATTAGTTGCCAGTCTAAACCATTTCAGAGCTTTAACAGGATTCTTTTCGGTTCCTTCCCCCTTAAGGTGACATCTGCCCAAGTAATACTGACCCTGATGATCTCCATTTTCTGCAGAGACTTTGAAATATCTGAGAGCCTTGGTAAAATCTTTGAGAATACCATATCCTTCATAAAAGCAGTAACCTAACCAGAAGCACGACTCTGGGTGGTTTTGGATCGCAGCGGTTTCAAACCAACTTATCGCTTTCTGAAGATCCTGTTTCATACCGATACCTTCAAAATGACAGAATCCCAGAAGATGCTGCATTTCTGAATCTCCACTTTCAGCCATCTGGATTAACTCGTCGTAGAAATATTCAGTCATAATACCTATTTTTTTTAAATATCTGAAATCCATCTTATCCTCCTTTAACTATATTTTTCAACTTCATCCGTGCTGAGCTCGACAGGGATAACTCTACCGAAGATCGCTACATTGACCGTTAATGTACTCTCGGCATTATTTACCTTATCAACTATACCATCAAAATCTTTGAATGGACTGGAGATAATCTTTACTGAATCTCCCTTGATAAATTGAGCATTTCTTTCTCCAGCACCTCTAATCACTGAGATACCTAGAAGCCTGTTGACTTCATCTTGAGTAAGAGCTTGAGGTTTTAATCTGATACTAGGTTTTATTTTTTTAGGTTTTTTCTTGATGTTTTGTTGCCGGATAGTTTTTTTCCGGAGCTTTTTTGGCGTTTCAGGCTGTTTTTTGATAACTTTCTTGGTAACAGGCACTTTATCATTATCATTTTTTACTGCCGGTTTCTTCTTCCTGGGCTTAGCCGGATGTTTAATCGCTGTCAGAATACTTATCACTCCGGGAAGTTGTCCGATTATTTGATGCAATTCAAATGATAAATCTGCTTGCAGAAAGATATATCCGGGGAACAGACTTTTCTCTCTTTCGATTATCTTTCCGTCTCGATAATAGGAACTCTTTTGAGTTTTCATAAACACGTTGTCAATTTTATCTTGAAAAGGGGTACCCTCAATATTTTTTTTTATCAGTTGGATGATCCTCTTCTCTGATCCTGGCTTGACAGATATGGTATAGATATCTCTCATCCTGTTGTACTCATGAATTTTATCAACATCATTGTTTTTCACTTCACCTCCCATAGTCGATAAGGTTTTAATCGTAGTATAATTAAACTGTATCTTAATTTAAATAATTGGCTTAAAAAAGAGGGTAGATTCAGGAGCCATGTCGTCAGTAATCCGGCAGAACTCCGAAAAGTATTGAAGAACGAGAACAGAGCAAGACTCATATCAGGATATTTTAAAAACCAATGCTTTTTTTATCATTTACTTTTTCTTTCTGCCAGGGCAGTTCAAGATCAGAGTATCTTATCAGATCTTCCATGGTCAGCTCTCTCTTCTTCCCTTTGCGGACAATAGCTTCTGTACAGGCATTTTGTATGACCAAAGATATCTGTCCTCCAGTGAACTCATAATGTTTGGCAAGATAATTAATATCAATGTTCTGATATCCGGGTATATTTGGTGAAAGATGAAGAGCCCAGAGTTGCCGGCGACATTCATAATCGGGTAGATTGAATCTCATCTTGAGGTTAAATCTCCTGAAATAAGCTTCGTCAATCATCTGATCCATATTGGTCGTGAGAATAAGAATACCTGCAAAGTTTTCCATCTCTTGAAGAATTATGTTCTGGATCTTATTCTCAACCTTGCTTGTATATGAAGCTTTCTTCTCTCTGGAGTAGATTAACTGATCAGCTTCATTGATCAGAAAGACAGGAGGATTTTGCATCTCGACCGACATTTTGCTCATCATCCGAAAGGCTTTCTTAACCAGTTTCTCAGATTCTCCATAATAGCAATCATGAAGTTTAGTGCAGTCTATAGATATTATATCTTTGGATAGTTCATTAGCAACAGCACAAGCAGCATAGGTCTTTCCTGTTCCGGGATAACCGTAAAAGAGGCCAATGAAACCCTTATGTCTCTCAGAATTACCGGTCACCTTAGCTCCGAAACCCCAATCAGTCAAGTCAAAGTGTTGAGGGTTTTTGTTTTTCATTACAAAGGTCTCTAAAAGGGTTTTATCTTCTTCAGGTAGTATAAGGTTATCTATTCTCTGCTCCGTTTTAATGACCTCAAAGGCTTTAACTTTTTTCAGATAAACTGTGAGTTTCGTTGAATCTGGCTGCTCCTCTTCTTTCTGTTTACTTAACTGTTTTACAAAATCTAACTTCAATCTGAGAACAACTTCGTCATCAAACATATTTCTTTCTGTCTCTTCTAATACCTCTTCCTTGAACAGCCTCGAATCCTTTTCGAAGATACTGCTGTTTTTCTGATACTCCTCAGTATCTCTGCTTATGATTTTAAGAATAGCTTCTGACGAAATATCATCACCTTTGCATACCTGAAGATAGATGATTAAGAGAATGATGTGTATTTCGGTTTCATTGAAAGAATACTTTTTTATTACTCCGTTGATATTGAGTCTGTTTTTGTTATGAGAGAGTTTCTTGATTATTGGCTCGAGAGTCTGATAAAATAGATCAGAATTTACATCATCCGGATAGAGATCAGAAGCCTGTTCAAATTCTTCATGAGTACTGTAGAGGTAATCTAAACTCCTATGTAGATCATAGAGGAATTCTTTATCGTTATTCCAGCCAAGAGCCAGTCTTTTTTCGATGACGCTTTTCAGATCTCTATCAAGTATCTTCATCATCAGTTCGGAAGAAAGATGGTAATCACAAGTCAGCATGTTGATGGGGCTCAGCTTGGAAGCCTTACTTCTGCGGGTTTCTAATCGCAAGATCTTACGCTCAAGTAGACTTTCAAAGAAATCTAGACATTTGTTGGTTTCGAGAATATTAAATTTGATTCTGGAACAGATGTCTCTTAGAGTGATCCCTGGCTTGTAATTCTCTAGAAAATCCCGCCACAAAAAGGCTATGACCATTACATCTTTGGGTTTTAATTTGTATTTTTTGAATTGAGGTAAACTGATGAATGAGGATATAGCTTTTTCTTTTGAGATAACGCTTTGGGATTTATTTATCGGCTTACCGAAATCTTTCGTAATTCTAACTCTTACTTTCTTTTTTCCTACATCTTCAAAAGATTTGACAATAATTCCTAGAATATCAGTAGGATTCTTGAAAGATTTTTGTTTCATTAATACCTCCTGGATTTTTGGTCTGGGGATACGAGATCACTTATCGGGTTTAAAAAAGTAGGAGAAATGGATAGAGCGGTAATACAAAACGAAAAGAATAGTATCATAGGAAACTCCATTAAGGGTTTTAAAGGGTTAAGGTAAGTTGTTTAAGTTTATGAAGTTGAAGCAGACATATAATTGACAGATTTTATTATATTGTAACGTCTAAAGGGGTAATGTAAAGTTATTTCCCGTTGGAGAACATTTTTTTTACGATAAGAACGCAACTTAATTATTCCCATTAAATTATCATAATTTTAAAGGAGTTTATTTCTCAGGATACTCATCATAGAAGAAGGAAAAGACTTTAAAAACTTTAAACTCATTAGTAAAGAAGATAAACCTATATCATCCATGCAATAAACACAACCATCCCACATCATATTATCTTTCTCCTTATCTTATCCCTACAACACTGATAGTTATTATACAACTTTTTTGGAAAAAGTAAACATCAACCTTTATTGTAGTCGTTGAAAAATCGTTCCGAGCCTTTCACGATGGGCATTTTGGACAGGTATTTTTTTTCTCTCTTGGAGTTGTTTTACGGTAAGCGTTATGTTATTATGAAAAATTTAATTGGTGTATGATATTCATGTATAGTGAACATTGTTGATACAAAAAAGTCAAGTCCTAAATGTTGGTGTAAAATTATAACTCATTGTTCAATCTCCCACTT
>CAZBDV010000046.1:0-12872 GCA_964490765.1 uncultured Candidatus Cloacimonadota bacterium
AAGTGGGAGATTGAACAATGAGTTATAATTTTACACCAACATTTAGGACTTGACTGAGTAGAAAGTCTGGAGTTTATTTCTATCGATTAAATATAGAAGAAAGTTTAACCAATAAAATGCTTCTTTTGAAGAAAGGAGATAAAGCATATGAAAACGCTACTGATTTTGATGCTGATGGTTGTATTCACGGGTTCCATTCTATCAGCAGGTACGATGTTTGTTCATCTGGCATCCGGGGCGGTTCATTTTGCACTTGCGGATATCGAGCAAATGACATTTGTCGAAGATGAGCTGAACATCCATCTGGTTTCGGGAATCACAGAAGATTTCTCTACCGAAGATATTCTTCAGATTACCTTTAGTGAAGAGACTTCAGCCGAAGATATGGTCGAGCTTGTCAGTCGTATCCCGATCCGGTTTTTGAGGAACTATCCGAATCCTTTCAATCCGGAAACGACGATATCTTTTGAGCTTAATCAGAGAGGGAGAACAGAAGTCGAGGTGTATAACATTAAAGGTCAGCTTGTTCGTGTGTTATTGGATGATATGTTGGATATCGGCAGTCATACGATTGTCTGGAACGGCAGAAACGAATCAAACGTGCCTGTATCCAGCGGTGTATATTTATACCGCGTATCGTTCAATGGTTCGGAATATCTAAGCAAAATGATCATGGTCAAATAGGAGGATAGAGAGATGAAAAGAATAACCATAGTTTTGATAGTACTTTGTATGGTTGCAACGGCAACAGCAACTCAGATGATTATTCATAAAACCGACGGACCGAATGTAACTGTGAATATCAATCACATCGAAAGCATAACATTCAGTTCAGCGGAGCTATCTTTTGAATGGCGCATCATCCCTGCTGGAGACTATACCTATGGAGAGAGTAACGATATCCTGAACATAGACTATGACTATGAGATAATGAAGTATGAGGTAACTAATGCTCAGTATTTAGCGTATCTTCAGGAGGCTTATGCCGCAGGGGATATCTGGGTATCGGGTGATGAAGTGCAGGGCTACTATCCCGGAGATGAGCATTGGGGAGCAGGGAATTATCTTTTATATGGACTTGGGGCCCCTTTCACTTACAATTATGCCCAGATATCATTCAGCAATGGAGAGTTTGTTTTGAATGCTCCATCAGGATTTACCGTTGATGATTATCTCAATCATCCGGTAGGACTTGTGAGTTGGTTTGGAGCCTGGCATTTTGCCGATTATTATGGCTTGCGACTGCCAACCGAGCATGAATGGGAGAAGGCAGCCCGTGGTATGACTGGTTATAATTATCCCTGGGGTAACATGATAGACGGCAGCCAGGCTAATTACATGGACAGTGGAGATCCTTATGATAACGGCACTACCCCTGCCGGTTTTTATAACGGAGAGACGCATATAGTGAACGGTGTATCATTTGACACAACAGACAGCCCTTCACCTTATGGAGTCTATGATATGGTAGGCAATGTCTGGAATTGGACAGATAGCTGGTATGGTGGATCATGGCATACTACCCGTGTTGTGCGGGGCGGTAGCTGGTACAACCACACCAACTACCTGCCTTCGTGGATCCGTGATCTCGAAAACCCGTCCATAGTCAGGCTCTACTTCGGGTTCAGGTGTGTCAGGACTCAATTTTAAGGACACTTGTTCTTTGTAACTTGCACTTGCCCCGTGAAATGCTGCAAAGCAGCACCACTTCGTGGAGTTTCACAGGGTGAGTTCTTTTTCGGGCCTCAGCCAAAGCTGCTTTACGATCATCTGCAGGGGGCAAAGGACTACCTGCTGTTCACAAACGAGACAACTGCAGCAGACCATGTGCAGGAAGGAGCTCATGCAATAGCCAATCAGTATTTTTTTCCCTGGATAGAGGACAATTTGTGAGAACTTGTATTCAAAGAAGCGTTGCAACAGTTTTGGCATTATTTGTAATAAGCATTGACCTTCTATTTTGCCAGACAGCCGGCATGCTCAACGGGAAGGTCGTTGATATGGAGTCCAGGGCAGGACTGGACGCTGTCCAGATATTCATTCGAGAGATCAACAGGATTGCCGAGACAGATGAAAACGGCGAATTTCTGATCAAGGATGTTAAACCCGGTGTTTATTACCTGAGTTTTCACCGTATAGGTTATCAGGGAAGAATTAAAACCGATATCGTGGTTCGGCCAAATAGAGCTACTGTTGTTGATATCGAGATGAGAAAGGCTGCACTTGATGTCGAGGGAATTTCTCTGAAGTGGGATGTTCTGTTCGATGATGAAGATACCGGAAGTAAAACAATATCCTATTCACGGGAGGAGATTAGAAGAGCTCCCGGTTCAGCTGGTGATGTCAGCAGGATATTGATGACGCTACCCAGTGTTGCTAAGGTCAATGATGAAAGTAACAGTCTTATAGTAAGAGGGGGGAATCCCTTCGAGAATGCTTTCTATATCGATGGCATCGAAGTTCCTAACATCAATCATTTCCCGCATCAGGGGAAAACTGGTGGTCCCATTGGTATGCTTAATGTTGAACTGATAAATGATGTTTCATTCTCGTCAGGTGGATTCTCAGCACTATATGGGGACAAGCTCTCCTCAATAATGGATATTTCATTCCGTGAAGGGAGCAGAAAAAAGCTCGAAGGGCAGTTGGAGTTGAGTTTCATCGGGTTTGGCGGGCTCATTGAAGGGCCTCTTCCATCGAACAGAGGCTCCTTTATATTATCACATCGCAGAAGCTATCTGAATTATGTAGTCGATTGGTTTGATGTGGGCTCGACAGTAGCCCCCAGTTACAACAACCTGCAGACAAAACTGGTCTATGAGGTGAATCCCCGGCACAAGTTCACACTTCTCGGGATCTGGGCCGATGACCATAATTCACCTTCCCGGAAAGTAGCTCTGGAGAATAAGATGTCTCATTTCGGCAACCAGGACCTCTATCAAGGAACAATAGGGCTCAGCTGGCGAGCTCTGTTGAGTAACAGATCATTCTCCCAAACTTCGGTATCTTACACAGGTATGAAGTTTGATGAAGACTGGTATGATCTGGCAACTCAGGATTTAAGCATCAGAAACCGTTCATTTGAGCAGAGCGTTAACTTCCGGAGTGTCATCAGTTCGCAGATATCTGATAACTATCTGGTGGAATACGGGCTTGACGGCAGGATCATAACAAACAGCTATGATAATTACTATGGAGAAACTACCTCTTTTAGCGGTGACGAAGATAGCGAGTATGTGATGGATAAAACAGCAAAATCGTACAATGCGGGTCTGTTTATCAATAACACTTTCAAACTGTCGAACCGGCTAACTGCCAATACAGGTCTGAGAACTGATTATTATGCATACAACGAAACATTTTCGCTCTCACCCAGGTTCTCTGCATCTTATGCTTTAGATAACAAGACCACTATAAGAGGTTCTATCGGTCATTACCAGCAACAAATTCCCCTTATTCTTATGTCACAATCTGAGAGCAATAAAGAGCTCCGAAATCCAGGTGCAATGCACTACATAGCTGGTGTCGACAGATTGTTAGGAGAAGACAGCAAATTAACGCTCGAACTCTATGAAAAGAGATACAAGAATTTCCCAATAGATATCAATCAACCCGCTGTTTTTGTTATAGATGAAGACTATTTCAAATTCTACGAATCGTTGGTTGATAAGGGAGTAGCTCTGTCACGCGGAGTCGAGGTTGTCTTTCAGAAGAAGTTGCTGGATCAGATATATGGATTAGCAGGAGCTACCTATTTCCGTTCGAGATACAGATCTTTAGACAGAGTCTGGTACGATAGAGGTTATGATAACAGGTTTGCTGTGAGTATCGAGGGGGGGTATAAACCTAACCATTACAGGGATTTCAGTATCCGCTGGGTTTATGCGGGTGGGGTCCCTTATACCCCTTTCGATATCGAGCTGTCGAGCGAGTATAACCGTCCAGTATATGACTCAAATAGAATCAATGAACTCCGTTACCCTGACTATCACTCTCTCAATATCAGATACGATCAGAGAGTATTCTTTAAGAAATCAACTTTAACATTCTTCCTGAGTGTATGGAATGTTTACGATCGTAAGAATATTGCAGATTATTTCTGGAACATAGAGGAACAAAAAGTCGATAAAATATACCAGTGGAGAAGGCTGCCGGTATTTGGCATAGAATATAGTTTCTAAGATACCAGTAACTCGTGATGCGTGATTGGTGGAAAAACCGGAGGGGGGCTGAGCAAGGGGAAAACTTGTTGAGAGTTGAAATTTGAAAGGACCAAGGGGGGCAGAGCAAGGGTTAAAATTCCATGCTCCACCAAAATTGACTCGTAACTTCAGATAGTCCAGCTTTTCCCAAAGATTACCTCCCGGAAGAGTTTATTCAATGGTTCCGGGTCCGGCGGTTTTGTATCCGGGAATGAGCCTAGTTTCTCTTTATAATCCTTCAGCATATCCAGAAGATATTCGTGCAGATGAGTATTCTGTTCGATATGGTCCTGTTCGTTACCGGCAGCTTTGATTTCCATCAAATCTAATATCCGGTCTTTGATCGCTTTATCTTTAACCTGCTCCTGTAAAAGCACCCGGAACTCTACAGGCACCGGCATATTTCTTTCCAGAATCCAAGAACAGGCAAGCAGGGGGCGAATTACATAAAAGAACTTCTTGATCTTCATCTTTCCATTGCTCAGATATTGCTCGAAACTGCTGGCGGCAATATTATAGTAGTGGTTCAGGCAGGTTTTACGGTTAAAGTAGATCCTGCTAAGCTCTCTCATCCTCTCGACTGCCGGACTGTATTGATGATACACTATCGGACTTCTCAGCCATTCCAGCAAAGGGGGATTTGATTTGCGAAACAGCTGCAAAGTTTTTTTAAAATCCCAGCCGACAAAGTCAATATTGTCCGGGGTGATCTCTACCATATTATCTCTTACCTTTCCTATCTGAAGATACCAGTCCGGATGATGGATATAGATAAATCTTACATCCCAGTCACTGTCTCGGGAAGCAAAACCCCAGGCCCTGCTCCCACTCTCTACGGCATAGAGGATCCTTATGCCTTTCTCTTTCTCCAGCTTATGAAACTCTTTGACTATCAAATCTTGCATATTTTCTGCTTCATTTTCCTGACTTGAAAAATCTCTGTCATCGACAAATTTTCTTTCTGTCACTCCTTCTACGCTCACCGGCATTACAGTTAACAGCGTGAAGAAAACCGTTCGAGCACTGAGGAAAATTCTACTCCGTGGCTTCCGAGTTAGACGACAATATCTGATTTACTCTATGGGGATTACTAACGTTTTATAGAGTAACCCGATTATTCGAATAGTTTCAGTGAGTCAACAATAGTTTTTAGCTATTATATTGTACGCCGGGAGTTTTTCTTTGCTTCGTTTCTTTTGCCGGTGCAAAAGAAAGAAGAATTCATTTAAGTAAAAGCATCTTGCGGGTCTCTGTATAATCCGGGGTGGACATCCTGGAGAAGAAGATCCCAGAGCCGGCAGGTCTTCCTCTCTCATCGAGCCCGTCCCAGACTATCTGGTGCTCGCCGGCGGGGTATGGAGTAGAGGGGATGAGTCTCCTGACGAGCTGTCCGCGGATATTATAGATCTTAAGGTCCAGTTTTTCTACATCCCTGGGTATGCTGAATAGAATCCTCGTCTCCGGGTTGAAGGGGTTGGGAAAGTTAGAGAGTCTGGCCGGCTCGACGACTGCGATGATGTCATCTTCGACAGAGACTACAGGCTCTCGCAGATAAGGGTAACCGTCATTGAAATCATAATTCTCATCAGGAGCCCAGATCTCGATAAAATCCCAGCCGACATAGGTATTATCAGCATAAGGATAGGTCATCTCGGCAGTGGTTCTGCCTTCTCCACCATACGATGTTGTTTGACCCGATGTATCTGTATTCCAATAGCTATTATAAGTGGTGGAATCCACTTGACTTCCCGCCAAACCGCCAACATTAGAATTTCCACTCACACTCCCCGTGCTATAGCTGTTGGTTATAGTGGAAGTATCTTGAACTCCCACCAGGCCACCGACATAATAATCTCCATTCACATTACCAGTACTGTAACTGTTGCTAATGGTGGAATCATTACGATTCCACCCCACCAAGCCGCCGACATAATTATCTCCACTCACAATCCCAGTGCTGTAGCTGTTATTGATGGTGGAACTAGATCGAGCACCCACCAAGCCGCCAACAAACAAAGCACCACTCACACTTCCTGTGCTGTAGCTGTTGCTGATGGTGGTACCACTTTGACCCCCTACCAGACCCCCGACAATACCATACCCAGACACACTTCCCGTGCTGTAGCTGTTATTGATGGTGGAATCAGATGTTTGACTCCCCACCAGGCCGCCGATACACCAAGTACCACTCACACTTCCTGTGCTGTAGCTGTTGCTGATGGTGGACCAAGATTGCTCTCCCACCAATCCGCCGATATTAAAATTTCCATTTATATCAACATTGGTTACACCGAGGTTTTCTATATATGCTCCGTCTAAGAAGCCCCAAAGTCCTAAAAAGTCAGTATCTGGCCGGTTGATATAAAGAGCGTCAATTGTGTGCTCCTGTCCGTTGTAAGAGCCGGTGAACGGGTAATTGTCTTCCAGGTTAAGCCAGTATCCAATGGAACTCCAACCCTCTCCAGCAAACCAAGTGCTGGTCTCCGCGGCATCAATATTGGCTGTCTGAATATAGTGGCTCGCCCAGCGGGTGCTTTGATCAGGTGTAGGAACCACATCATCACCTGCCGCTATCCAGTAGAGATTTTCCAGGGAGGCTATCTCCCAGGGATTGTTTTGCGAGCCGTCACCAACAGCAGGAGCTATTGCGGTTTGTGCCATAAGGCCGGCACTTGCCATCAGGACTAAAAGAAGAATTGTTAAAAGTTTCATTATCCCCTCCCAATCATGGTAATGCCTCGATAGGCCAGTGCCTGAGATTTATCCGCAGAATTGTCATAACTTCGATGTCTTTCGAACCTGGAAAATTGATAGAAATCTTCATCCGGACCTCTGTCTAATGTATTCAGCATTGGACCTTGGTGTATTAATTTCTATTAATATATTCTGTGTTTCTGTCAAGAAATGATTGGAAATGTCTCAGTCAGCCCTTATGACTAAGTGCTTGGAGATACGGTAAATCTGCTACCAGAAAGGCAAGAATGATAATCGTAGTATTTTGCAGTACAAAAAAGTTTGACAGGATTAAATAAGGATTGTTTCTATGTCCTTGCTTAGAAGATATTTGTAAATTTCTTGATGATTTCCGCTTCTATAGGCATGCAAATGTTTCCATGTAGGATGAAAAGTTGGAGGAAGTTATGAAGAGAAAACTGTTATTCTTTATTGTTGTGATCTGTATGGTTTTGATAATCTTTTCGTGCAGTGAGAAAAAGTCAACAGAGCCTGAAATAAACCAGGTATCTAAGCCAGTATTTAATCCACAGGGTGGAACCTACACAACATCCCAGAGTGTAACAATCACTTGCTCAACCGAAGGAGCAGTTATCAGATATACAACCGATGGTAGTAATCCAACGGAATCTTCTTCTGTCTATACAAATGCTATCCAGATAACAACCACAACAACACTGAAAGCAATAGGATTCAGAAGCGGTTGGACCCCGAGTAATATAGCTTCCGCACGATACACTATTGGAGGAGTTACACCTGGAGAGATGGTCTTTGTCCAAGGCACAGCAGGAGTTTCTTTTAACCCTGGTGGATTAGGCTATTTCAATCCGGGTGCATCAGGGGGAGAAAACTATAATGTTTCATTATCTGACTTCTACATCGGTAAATATGAAGTTACCCAGGCAGAGTATCTGGCTGTTATGGAGGTAAATCCTGGTGGAAGCAATTCCACGATTGGTAATCCCCTTGATCATCCTATAAACAATGTTTCCTGGTTCAATGCTATTGAGTATTGCAACCGTCTCAGTATGCTGGAAGGATTGACTCCAGCATACAGTTATAGCACTTATGGTACTGATCCAGATAACTGGCCTGCAGGCTGGAACAGTAGTAATGATAATCATACAAATGTATCCTGCAACTGGTCAGCAGTAGGGTATCGTTTACCAACCGAGATGGAGCGAGAGTATGCAGCGTGTGGTGGTGTACCTGCTCAGAATGCTGGGACATTTAATGACACTTATGCTGGAACCAATGTTGCGGGTACAGATCCTGGACAATTAGGAGATTATGCCTGGTATAATAGTAATAACTCACCTTCTGGAACTGGAACTATGCCGGTTGGCACAAAATTACCTAATGAGTTAGGACTTTATGATATGAGCGGGAATGTCTGGAATTGGGTATGGGATATAAAGACTTCTTATCCCAGTGGTTCATTTACCGATCCTACAGGACCTGTTAGCGGTACCTACCGTGTGATTCGCGGCGGTAGCTGGTTCAGCTTCGCCTACAGCTGCACAGTTTCGATTCGAATGTTCAACGTCAGCCCAACGATCACGAGCGGCGACCTCGGCTTCCGAATCAGTAGGGTTGTCCCTTAATTTTTAGTTTTTTACTTTTTTGCCTTTTGTTGATGGTATTATGGTAACCAAAGTTATGGGAAAAGCAGAACTATCAAAAGTTACGAGTCAATTTTGCGGGTGCAGGGGGTTTCTATCCCCTGCTATCAATCGAAAGTTAATTATAATGAGGCGATCCATAGCAATTGTCGGCGATACTGAAAAATGCACCAGTTTCGGCACTGAAAAGTGCACCATTTTTAACCGGAAAAAGTTATTTATATCGATAGTATTTTAAATGGTAAGGAGAAGAAACTCCTTTGACTATCTTCTTACTTCTCGCTGAAATCTATAGCTAATATATCTCCAACTTCTTTGTAACCAATTTCCTGATAAATTTTGTTCGATGTGGGATTCATCAGATCTGTGTATAACGTACAGTATTTGTATTCTTCTCTCAACAGTCTTTCAGTCAAGCTTGCTACGCAACTCCTTGCGTATCCTTTCTTCCTGTATTCTTTAGGTGTGTACACAAGGTTGATCGAAATGGATTTCTTCGTTGGTCGTGTTTTTGCTGCCATTGAGACCAGTTGCCCATCTTCCCATAAAAATATCGATTTTGTCTCTATTTTTTGTCTTACAAATCTCTCAATTGCATCTTCTGTACCTGATTCCTGAAGAGCTTCCTTCATAAAGTCTAACGTCCACTTCTGAAGAGTTGGCAAATCGTTGACATTGGCTATTCTGATTTGACCCTTTGCCGGGGTCAATTCATTCACCTTTGATATCATGTAAACCCTCTCCTTCATTGCGATCTTATATGATCCTGCACACGTTTGTTTCCAGATTTCAGAAAATTAACAGCACAATCGTTAGGCCCCAGAACTCCCGGAAGCTCGATCCGGTTTTCCATAATATTATGAATGGCAAACTTAAATAGCTCGTCATTGATTCCTTCTGCATATATGACCAATCTGTATGGAGGAGTCATGACAGCACCCATTCTGACTTGATTATCATCCTTTATTGAGAAAAAGAGAGGTGGTTTATCATTTCCTGAACTTACAGAGAGATTTGATTCAGCTAAAGAATAAATCAGATTGTTCAGGGCTTCTTTATTCTTTATGAAATCTTCTGCCTCTATGAGAAAATCCTGTCCGTTGTTATAGATTCTGAAATTCATTTATTTGACCTCATCTATTCTTTATCCGGACGTCACTTATTCAATTACGTCAACATTAATGCAAATAACCGTTATGTGGGCACAAGTCACGCATAATTTTGCTATACATAGGGTCGATACTCATACTGTGTATGACATCAAACCAGGGTATTCGGGATTATGCCAATTCTGTCAACTAATTCTTCTTCATCTCCTGTAACCACTGATAGTAGAAAAACAAAATAAATCGTAATATCAATAATCCCAACTCAAACCTCACTTTCGTTCATCAAATGTGGACTATAACTCTTCTTTAATATCGGAGGATCGTAGAAGACGATCGCCTTGACCATATAGAACATACATGACGACCATTGCCCAACTGTAAGATGATTATGAATAGTGTCTTCAGAGATGGACAAGAAATAAAAAACCGCTCTCAACATCATAACCATTGAAGAAAACAATCTGGACATCTACGTCTATGCTTATATTCGTCATTAGAACAAGTTAGTAATACTGATGCTATAATATTCTTAGTAAAATTTATCAGATTATACTTGACTGAATCATCATATAGATCTTAATAAAAATATATACACCAAAGTCAAATGCTGAATACTTTAGGCAGAGGTCCAGATGAAGATTTTTATTTTGCACTTGAACACGACTACTATACGAAGTTACGATAGTTCTGCTTATAAATCACAGAAAATGTTATACATAATCATAACAACAATCAGGAGGAGATCATGAAAACTATGACATTGATTTTTATCACTTTGATAGCAAGTACCGGCCTTATTGCACAAACTGCAATAGCACCAGCTGCAGGTGTCGGTTCAGAAGGAAACCCTTATGAGGTAGCAACATTAGGGAATCTTTATTGGATAACTGCGAGTAATACTGTTGTCCCTAATCCTAATCAATCAGCAAGATGGTCAAGCCACTATATTCAAACCGCAAACATTGATGCTTCTGAGACAAGTAATTGGTTTGATGGAGAGGGATGGACAGCAATCGGGGATTTTACTGGTTCCTATAATGGACAAGGCAACACAATTGCAGGACTTTTTATCAATCAGCCGGAAGCTAATTCTATCGGACTGTTTGGCTATGCAACTGGAGCATTGATAGAGAACCTTGGCCTTACAAATGTTAGTATAAACGGAAGAGTGGGTGTCGGTGGACTTGTTGGGAGACTCAGGAATGAATCCACTATCAGTCACTGTTACAGCATAGGAAGTGTCACAGGAGCTTTATGGTATGTTGGTGGACTAGTGGGACGTCAGGAAGGAAACTCAACTATAAGCAGCTGTTACAGTATGGGAAGTGCGAGTGGAGCCCATTCTGTAGGAGGACTGGTTGGCGAAGTAGCCACTGATTCCGCAATCTTTAATAGCTACAGCACAGCAAGTGCAACAGCTACTGGTGCTAATGTAGGTGGTTTGGTCGGAAGACAAGCTTCGAATTCCATTCTCCTAAACAGCTACAGCACGGGAAGTGTTGCAGGTGGTAGTAGTAGTATCGGTGGTCTTGTGGGGTCTCTTTTAACAGGTTCCACAATCGCTAATAGCTATTGGAATATCGAGACATCTGGCCAAACTACGAGTGCCGGAGGAGAAGGCCGCAATACAGACGAGATGACATATCCTTATGCGGCTAATACTTATCTCGATTGGGATTTTACATATTACTGGGCAGTAGATGATGAATTTACAATTAACAGCGGCTATCCATATTTACAGTTTTTGGATTTAATACCCCCAAAACCTGCAATAGCTTTTTTCCCTGAAAATGATGCTATCAATATCCCTGTTGAACTTGTTTTCGAATGGCTAACCGATCCCGATTCTGCATATCCTGCTCCTCAAGGATGTTTATTCGCTTACTGGGACGCTGAAGAAAATCCTCCTGAAATTGAAGATATGATCGATGTTGAAGATGACACTACCTACGAAGTAACAGGATTAGCATACAATACAGAATATGATTGGCAGGTTATCCCCTATCTAATCTTGGAGGAAAATAGGGCAAGGCAACCGCATACTTCAAGATCTCTCAAAAGCCCGACTCGTGAATACATCATTCGTGAAAACGACTACTTTTACACAGATAATTGCCCTATCTGGTCATTTACCACTGGGGAGGAAGGGTTAAATACACCAATAGTTACATCTATCGTAATTGAGGGGAACGTATATCTTAACTGGGATGAAGTAGAAAGTGCCAACTCCTATATAATCTATGTATCAGATTTACCTTATACAGATGATGTTGATTGGGAAGAAATAGCCATAGTATCTGAACCAGGTTATTCTGAATTGATCTCAGAAGAGAGAAGGTTCTTCAGGGTTGTTGCTTCGACAAATGAGTTAGAAGAACCAGTATTGCTTATTCCTTATGATCAGAGAAAGAGACTGGGATCTGTTAATACGAGAGAACACCCTTCGGGAGAATAACCATTCTATTTTGATTACAAGATAATCTAGGCTAAGTTGTCACTAACTTTAGTCATCATAGGTATTCTCTAGAAACTAATTGGAGTTCCCCTATTAGCCATACTCATACTAGCTGGTCATAATGGTTTTGTTTCATCATGTGGGACTTTATGAAAGAGTGTTTAGTGAGAAGAAATTTTCCCCTTGGAATCTTTAGTACTTTGCTGTAAGCATCTTACAATCATATAGATGACACGCTATCTTCCATACTGCATATGATTGCTAAGTCTTATCGACAGGGATCTTTTGATTAATTTTTTCAAAAATCTTCACTGCAAGTTTTCCTTTACTTTTCTTTACTTCCCTTTGCTTGTTTGAGAAACTCATGTAAGCTTGGAATTGCTTCTTCCTAATAGCATACCAAAGAATCGCTTGCAGCCGATCTTAGTTTGCTATCCTTAAGATGTTCTACAAGAACGGGAATTGCGGTGAATCTAGTAATTATCTCAGCAAACATAAAATATGGTTGAACTTAAAATAGTTCATGTCCTTCTACAATATGCTTAATAATTTAACCGAAATAAACTGTTCTTACTCTATTTCAGTAATAGCATTTTGTTTGCTTTATCAAAGTCCGGAGTGGTCATCCTGTAGTAATAGACACCGGAAGTGACCGGTTTACCGAGGTCATTCGTTCCATCCCAGACTATCTGATGTTCGCCGGCGGGGTATGGAGTAGAGGGGATGAGTCTCCTGACGAGCTGTCCGCGGA
>CAZBDV010000047.1:0-12867 GCA_964490765.1 uncultured Candidatus Cloacimonadota bacterium
TTTCAGCGTCAATTTTTACTGCCATAATACGCCTCCTTATCTTTGTCTGATGTCACAAAACAGAACATCAGTTTTTGTTCAAGTTTTTTCTTAGAAAGAATTCAAATGAATTCCGAAAAACCGTCTCGGCTATTATGGCAGGGGGGACTCTTCGCAATTCGGATATCTTCTCGACAACATATCTTAAAGTTGAAGGATCGTTACGTTTACCTCGCAGCGGTTGTGGTGCCAGGTAGGGACAGTCCGTCTCAATCATTATCCTCTCAGAAGGAATTGCCCTGATTATATCGTCCATCCTGCTGTTTGGATATGTGACAGTTCCAGTAAAGGAAATATGCCAGCCCCGTTCACATATCTCTTCTGCCATGCTTAAATCTCCCGAATAACAGTGAAATACGAGCTTCTCTGGTGTATGTTTTCTCAGGAGTTTCATTGAGTCTTCATCAGCTTCTCGATTATGTATAATCAGAGGGAGGTCGAGCTCTTTCGCAATGATGATTTGTGCTTCGAATGCTTTTTGCTGAACCAGCCTCGGGCTGAGGTTACGATAGTAATCGAGTCCTACTTCGCCTAGAGCAACAACCTGTGAATGGGAGAGGAGTTTTCTCAACTTCTCTTCATCGAATTTATCTGCTTCGTGTGGATGGTAACCGGCAGCGGCATAAAACTGCTCGTACCGTTCGGCGAGTTTGATGCTCGCTCTGGAAGTTGACTCGTCTATACCGACATTTATAAAATATTCTACACCCTCGCGATGGCATCTGGTTATCACGCTCTCACGGTCTTTATCGAATTGCCGGAAGTCCAGATGGCAATGTGTTTCGAAAAATTTCATCATTCCTTATCCTTGCTTGTGTTAAGATTGTTGTCTTATTCTCTGATTCAATGAAAGTTTAATCTCCTCAACTGAAGAGTGCCTCTACAAACTCCTCACTATCGAAATCGCGTAAATCCTCTATCTTTTCACCAATACCGATCAACTTCACCGGAACGTTCAGTTCGTGTTTTATGCCTATGACTATTCCACCTTTGGCCGTTCCATCGAGCTTGGTCAGAACCAATCCAGTTAATTGGGTCGCTTCATTGAAGAGTTTTGTCTGATTGATAGCATTCTGCCCGGTTGAAGCATCGACTACCAGCAGGGTTTCATGAGGAGCTTCCGGTATGACCTTGCAGATCGTTCTCCTCATCTTGCTCAATTCGTTCATCAGATTGACCTTGGTATGAAATCTCCCGGCGGTATCGATCAGGACGATATCGATCTTTCTGTGCTGGGCGGAGGTTAGTCCGTCGTAGATCACTGCTGAGGGATCAGAACCGCTTTGCTGCTTGATCAGTATGGCTTCTGCCCGGTCAGCCCAGACAGCGAGCTGATCAATAGCGGCAGCACGAAAAGTATCGCCTGCAATCATCATTACCTTTTTGTCCAGTTCACGATAACGGCGGGCGAGTTTTCCTATCGTCGTGGTCTTGCCAACACCATTAACTCCGACAAACAGAATAACCAGGGGTTGTGTTTTCCCGTCTGTTCCGATGCTTATCTCTCCGTTCATAAGGAGAGAATTGTCAGGAGATTCATTATAGTCCTTGTGTAACATCTCTATAATGATATTCTTGAGTGCTTCCAGAACCTCAGAACTGTCAGTTAGTTTGTCGACCCTGATCTTATCTCTCAGAGCATCGATAATATGAGTGGAGACCGATACCCCTATATCAGACTGAATCAGTATCTCTTCCAACTCTTCCATCAACTCTTCGTCGATCTTCGTCCGGACATTTATCGCTTCAGCCAGTTTGGCTACGAATCCGTTTCTCGTCCTGGCCAGTTTTAATCTCAGTCTCTCTATGATCGTCTTCATACAATCTTCCTCTATAATGAAAATGACGGATATAGGATCCTATATCCGTCATCCGGTCTGTTCTGTTTATACTCTTTTGCGGTTATTCAAAACTCGTTCAGAAATTAATTCTATATCATGTCCGGGAAAGATTATCCCGGTCTTTTATGCCCTGTTTACTGGTTCTCTGACGCAGAGGTTTCCTTCAGTTTATTGAGGTAATTAGAGATCCTCGATTTACGTCGTGAAGCGGTTCTTTTATGTATCACTCCCTTTTTGGCAGCTTTGTCTAACTCAGAATAAACTCTGTTGATCAATTCGGTCTTCTCTTCGACCGGTATGTCGCTCTCCATCTTCCTAGACAGGGTCTTGATCGTTTTCTTGACATAATTATTACGTGCCTGTCGCTTCGCATCCTGACGTAACCTCTTTGCACATTGTTTGGTATTCGGCATTCTTCCTCCGACACTTTTATTTTTTTGACTATAAACTAGTTACCCCCTTTTTTTGTCAATCCTTTTGTTGTAATTCGACCTATTTCCCCCAACCTTTCTCAATTATTCTTAACAGGCTGTGAAACGAATGGGCCAGTAAATTGCCTGCTAACTGCTGCAGAGATAGAAATTTATTGACTACTTGGCTCTACTTAAAATGCTGAAAAACAATATTATTTGGATCTGGGTGATATGAAGAGAGATTATATTATTGCTATCGACGGACCGGCTGCTTCCGGAAAGAGTACAACTGCAAAGCAACTTGCCATACTGCTGGGTTATACCTACATCGATACGGGTGCAATGTATCGGGCTGTGGCTCTGAAGCTAATAAGAGAGTCTGTAGATTGGAAGAATCCGGAAGAACTGGAGAAGATATTGAAAATGATCGAAATCGAGTTCAAACGGCTGAACGGCGAGCAGCATATCTTTCTCGACGGAGAGGATGTCTCTTCACGTATCCGGGAACAGGACATAACAAGGCTCTCTTCCGAGATAGCGGTAATCAAATCGGTGAGAGAGAGAATGGTCGAAATGCAGCGTGTAATGGGACGTGGTGGCGGAATAGTAATGGATGGGCGTGATATCGGAACGGTTGTATTTCCTGATGCCGATTTTAAGTTCTTTCTGATCGCTGAAATGAAGACAAGAGCTCTGCGTCGCTGGAGAGAGATTAATAATGATAATATAACTATAGAAGAGATAGAGAAAGACCTGATCTGGCGAGATCATAATGACAGTACGAGAGAGATAGCACCGCTGCGCAAAGCTGAAGACGCTCTGGAGGTTGATACTACAGAGATGACGATCAAGGATCAGGTTAGGCATATACTAAACATAATAAGAGAACGAGCATGAGAGTTAAGTACCGAATTGCAACCCTCATAATCAGATTCTTTATGAAGATAGTCGGCAACTATACTGTTATCGAAAGAGAGCGACTCTCTGATTGGAAGAACTGTATCATAGCTGCCAATCATATCTCATATTTCGACCCTCCCCTTATTGGTTCTATCCTGCCGGAAGAGATACATTTTCTGGCAAAATCTGAACTATTTAAGATACCTCTGTTTGGTTGGCTCATAGGGGTTTTCAATGCCATACCGGTGCAGAGAGGAGTTCTGGATCGTAATACTCTCGAACAGATGAAGGGCATATTGTCAGAAAGCGGTTCGATCCTTATCTTTCCCGAGGGGAGCAGAAAATCACATACTGCTAAACCGGGGATAGGAATCCTCGTTCACGAATTAAAGATTCCCGTGTTACCGATCTATATAGAAAACACCAATAAACTCTTTGCCTGTCTACTACGGAGAAAACGCGTGAAAATTTATATAGGGGATCTGATCGAACCCAAGGTTTATGCATCTCTTCCGGCAGAGAAGAGAACTTATCGCCATATTGCTGATAATATATTAGAGACAATCAAGAGGTTACCCGATGAGAATCAGATTAGCTAAGAATTCCGGTTTCTGTTTTGGTGTAAAGCGAGCCATAAACATGGCCGAAGATGCTTCTGCTAGATACCCGGAAACCGTTACTTTAGGTCCGATTATACACAACCCCCAGATGGTTCAACGCCTGAAAGATAAGGGTATAATTCCGATCGAATCAATTGAAAACATAGGCAACAAACCGGTCATTATCCGTTCGCACGGTATTACAAGAGAGCTAAAAGAAGAACTCCAGGATCTTAAACTCCCTATTATTGATGCGACCTGCCCCTACGTAGCAAGCAGTCAACAATATGTAACGCAGTTGAGCAAAGAGGATTTCCCTGTAGTTATCGTCGGGAACAGGGATCATCCGGAAGTAATAGCTTTAAGGTCTTATGTCGAAGGTGAATCCTATATCATCTCCAGCCCGGCAGAAATTCCCCCAAAACGATTCATCCGCCTGGCGGTAATCAGTCAGACTACACAAAGTATCGAGAATCTGCAGGAGATTGTTACCGCACTCATACCCTGTACGAAAGAACTCAGGATAATAAATACCATCTGTTCGGCAACGAGTGTCAGGCAGGAATCTTCCTACCAACTTGCCAGAGAGAGTGACCTGATGATTGTAATCGGAGGTAAGAATAGTTCAAACACCAGGATGTTGTTTAAAATTTGTCAGAGTATAGTAGAAACCTATCTGATAGAGACTTCCGAGGAATTCAATTGTGCCTGGTTAGAAAAAAAAATAAACATCGGCTTGACAGCTGGAGCATCTACACCAGATTGGATAATTGTCGAAGTATATAACAAAATTTTGAAATGTCTGGGGAACGGTCAGCAATCGATTAGCAGTGTAGAAGAGATTCCCGGGAATAAGGAGGAATGAATGCATTTCAATAATCAAACCGAAGAGAAGAAAGATAATCACGAATTAGAGAATGAAGAAGTGGTTGTCGAAAAGATCGAAAAAGAAACCGAAGATTTAAACGATCAAAAGCAGGACTCTATCCCTACCGAAGGGAAGAGGCAGAGTGATGAGGAAGAACAGCCTCTTCCAGAAGAAGAGACTGAGAAAGAAGAACAGACTATCGAATCTTCTGAAGAGGAGAGTTTTGATAGTTCAGAGTTAACAGGTGATCAGAAACCCGCAGAGACAGAGAGCGAAGAGCAGGAAGAGAGTGTGAAGTCGAAAGAAGACGAACACACAGAGATGGAAGGGGTTTCAGAAGGGAAAGAAAAGAGTATCGAAGCAGAATCCGAAGAGAAACAGCTAGTGCAGGATGATGATTCCGAGCAGGAACCTGAATCTTCGGAAAAGAGTGAACCGGTTGATATCATAGAGAGATCAACAATAAAAGAAAAAGAAGAAGAAGCCAACGAGCCTAAAACACCTGAAGAGGCTGCCCTGGAAAAAGAGATGGCTCAATATGAAGAGACATTTCGTGATTATAAACCGGGAGAGATTATTGAAGGGACAATCGTCGGCTTTAATGATAAAGAAGTCTTAGTTGATATCAGTTACAAATCTGAAGGCTCTATTCCAATAAGCGATTTCAGCAGTACTGAAGATATCAAAATTAACTCCAAAATCAAGGTCTATATCAATAAAGTAGAGAACAGTGAAGGAAAAGTATCCCTCTCGAAGAAGATAGCAGATTTTCATCTTGCACTGGGCGATCTCAAAGAGATCTATAAGCAGAACGAAACGGTCGAAGGTGTTATCAGACAACGGGTAAAGGGTGGTATGATTGCCGAAGTAAAAGGCTTGAATGCCTTTCTACCTGGTTCACAGATCTCGATCAAGCCTATACCGAATCTCGACCAGTTCATCGGGAAAGAGGTAAAGTTCAAGATAATCAATATCGATGAGAGCAAAAAGAATATCATAGTCTCACGCAAGAAGGTTCTGGAAGTAGAACAATCAGAGAAGATTAAGAAATTACGCGAAAAGATCGAGGTCGGAGCTGAGCTTGACGGTGAAGTCAAGAATATCACTGATTACGGTGCCTTTATAGACCTCGGTGGAATTGACGGTCTGCTCCATATAACTGACATGTCCTGGGGACATATAAACCATCCTTCCGAGATGCTCAATATTGGGGACAAGCTGAAGGTAAAGGTAATTGCCTACGATGAAGAAGAATCAAGAGTATCATTAGGCCTGAAACAACTGGTACCACACCCCTGGGAAAACGTTGAGATCAAATATGAAGAAGGAACCAAGATCACTGGCAAGGTGGTCAATATCACCCCATACGGAGCTTTTGTCGAATTGGAACCGGGAGTTGAGGGGCTCGTTCATATCTCTGAGATGTCATGGACAAAGAAGATTACTAATCCCCGACATATTCTCAATGTAGGTGATACGATCGATGCGATCGTCCTCTCTGTTTCCAGAGATGAACAGAAGATATCACTCGGAATGAAACAGATGGAACCAAATCCCTGGCTTGTAATCGACGAGAGATACCCGGCAGGGACAGTAATCAAGGGTAAGGTGAAGAGTCTGACCTCCTTCGGAGCTTTTGTAGAGATCGAAGAGGATATCGATGGTTTAATCCATATCTCTGATATATCTTGGACCAAGCGTATCTATCATCCCAAAGAAGTACTGAAAAAAGGGCAAGAAGTAGAAGCAATCGTTCTCTCAGTGGACAAACATTTACACAGAATTGCTCTCGGTATGAAACAGCTTACTGACGATCCGTGGGAAGAATTGGATCAAAAGCTACCGATAAATACAGAAGTAACCGGTATCATCACAAAGATTATTCCCAAAGGTGTTCTTGTAGAGATCGATGTAGATGGCGATCCGATTGAAGGATTTGTTCCCATATCACATCTGGCTATACCACGGCTGGACAGGCCAGAGACAGCCTTTAACATCGGTGACGAGATTCCGATGAAAGTCATCGAACTCGATATGGAAAACAGGCGACTGATCCTCAGTATCAAAGCTTTCTTCTTCTCCAAAGAGCGAGAAGCCTTACAGGAATTCCTGAAGAAGCACGAGCCAGAAATGCGTATGCAGGCGAAGAAAGCTGAAAAGCGAGAAGAGAACGAACAGGAAACCGAAAAGGCGATCGTTGATGAAGGTGAAGATTCTGAAGATGCTAAAGTAGAAGTAGAGGATAAAGAAGAGACTTCGGTCGAACAGGAAGAAAAGGTGGAACTGGAAGAGACACACTCAGAAAACGAGGAAGAAGAAAAAGAGCCAGCAACTGAGACCGAAAAGACAGAGCCAGCAGAAGAACCGGTTAAAGAGGAACTTGCTGCCGAATCAACTGAAGATAATGAAGTTCCGATCGAAGAGCCGGAATCAGAAAAGAAGGAAATTGTCGAGGAACCTGATACTGCTCAGCAAGAAGAAATCGAAGAACCAGAAGAGAAGGAGAAGAACTAAACGAGTCTCAGCTGGTTAGATAGAATGATAATCAGTGGAATGGGTCTCTATAAGATATAAGTAATAATAAACAAAACAGACGGTACCATTTGGTACCGTCTGTTTTATATTGAGGGTTACAATGCATCTTATTCTCATCGGCTTTATGGGGTCCGGTAAGAGCAGTCTTGCCAGGCAGCTGGCAAGTAGATACCGATTATCCTGTTACGATACCGACTTAATCATAGAAGAAGAGACAGGCACATCAATAGAAGATATTTTCTCTGTCAGAGGGGAAGAGTGGTTCCGAACCCGGGAGAGTGAGGTACTTCTTCATCTATCTGAAGAAGCAGTAATAGCCACTGGTGGGGGTATTATTGAACGAGCTGAGAACCGTAGTTTTCTCAAGCGGAATGACAATATTGTTATCTGGCTTCATCCCCCTTTCGAGGTGATTTACGAAAGAATATCTAACAGTGGCAGACCAAAGGTGAAGGATCTCGGTCGTCAGGCAATATATGCACTCTGGAAGAGAAGGTTGCCATTTTATGAAGAGTGTAAGGATTTGATCTACGATAGTAAAAGTTCTAATCATGCTATACTTTATGAGGGTATAGACAAATTGCTCAAACTGACAGATTGAATTTCTTTTCCCGCAACAGCTGAGTCAGCATACTATTGCGACGGGTGGTTCTATTGTTACCGAGAGCGATATCTAATGCCTGAAGATTACCAACGATAACAACGAGTTTTTTCGCCCTTGTTATTCCCGTATAGAGCAGATTGCGCTGCAACATTATATAGTGCTGCATCAGGAGGGGTATAACAATTACGGGGAACTCCGAGCCCTGCGATTTATGAATAGTGATGGCATAAGAGTGGTTTAACTGGTCCAGTTCACTGAACTCATATTCTGCTATCTTTTCCTCGAACGAGACTCGTACTGTCTGGAGCTCCCTATCGATTGCCTTTATAATCCCCAGATCTCCATTGAAGACATCCTTTTCATAATTGTTGTTGAGCTGGATTACCCTGTCACCTGTTCGAAATATCTTCCCAGCCAGTAATAGTTCATTCTCTTCTCCATGACCGGGATTGAGAGCCGCCTGTAATCTTCTGTTCAGTTCACTAATCCCCGATTCTCCTTTATGCATTGGTGCGAGTACCTGAATATCCCTCAGCGGTTCGAAACTAAAGGTTTCAGGAATCTTTTCTGTTACAAGTTGAACAATTGTATCAGTAGCTCTCTGAGGACTCTCTGCCGGGAAAAGGTAAAAATCTCCATCATGGCGAGAGAATATAGGATGCTCACCTTTTCTGATCCTATGTGCATTAGTGATGATCGAACTGTTACTCTCCTGTCGAAAGATCTGATGCAGGCGGACAACCGGGATGACACCCGATACTATCAGATCGTGCAGAACATAACCGGCTCCTACACTCGGAAGTTGATCCACATCTCCGATAAAGACGATGCTGATGTCGCTACGAACAGCTTTTAGCAAATGATTGAGAATATTAATATCGAGCATGGAGGCTTCGTCGATAATGAGCATAGCAGCATCGAGGGGATTATTCTCGTTACGATGAAATGAGAGACCGTCCTGCCAGGAGAACTCGAGTAGCCGATGAATTGTTTTTGCCTGTAGTCCGGTAACCTCCGTCAGCCTTTTAGCTGCCCGGCCGGTAGGTGCTGTGAGAATAAGTTTGAAATGTTTAGCCTGCAGAACGGTAGCCAGAGCTTTTGTAATGGTACTTTTTCCTGTTCCTGGACCTCCAGTCAGGACAGTTATCTTATTGGTTAGGCATGCCTTTATAGCGCTCTTCTGTTGAACTGAAAAGGGTATTTGAGACCTGTCATGCAGCCACTGAAAGACTACATCCCAATCTACACTTTTCAGCGCGGAGAGCTGAGTAGCCTGGCAATTTTGAATAGAGAGTACTCTCTGAGCAACCTTTCGTTCAGTATGATAGTAAACAGGATGGTATATTGCATCTTCTTCAGCAATGAGTTCACCGCTATCGATTAGTTGTTCCAGAACAGGTTCGATTTTCTTTCTTCCGGTAATCAAGAGTTCCTCACTCCTTTTCAGAAGTTCTTCTCTTCTGGCATAGCAGTGTCCCTCTTCCGCAAACTGGAGAATGAGATAGAAAAGACCTGCCTTAATCCGCTCTCTGGAATCTTTTCTTAGACCGAAACTACGTGCTATATTATCTGCGGTTTTGAAACCTACGCCATAAATGTCATCACTCAGCCTGTATGGATTGGTCTTAAGGATCTGAAAAGCCCTTTCTCCGTAAGTTTTGTAGATCTTGACAGCCAGGTTAGTTGTGATTCCATACTTTTGCAGAAAGAGCATGATATTCTTTATTTCTCGCTTTTCCTGCCAACCTTTCTCTATCAGTTTTCGTTTAGATCTACCTATACCTTCGATCTCCTCCAGTCTTTCCGGTTCCCTGTCTATTACGTCGAGTGATTCTGTTCCGAAGGTTGAGACTATCTTCTCTGCTGTTTTTGGCCCGATACCCTTGATGAGGCTGCTACTCAGTAGCCTGGTGATTCCCTCAGCATCTGCTGGTTGTTCGACTTGATAAGAGAGTGCCTGAAATTGCTGTCCATACTCAGGGTGTATGATCCAGTTCCCTTTCAGATGTAGTTTCTCACCGATGTTGATTCCAGGCAGCAGGCCTGTAACTACTATCTCACGGGGGATATCTTGCGGTTTTATCCGGAGGACAGCATATCCGTTCTCCTCATTGTAGTAAATAATCCGTTCTATGACACCGGTGAGTTTGTCTTCGTACTGTTCTCGCTTGTTCATCAATTACTCGAGAAAGAATTTGTTATCTTATAACGGTGAATTTACCTGTTACGACTTCCTGTATTGCCTGAAAACGATAGAAATAGATACCGCTCGCCAAGGTTCTACTCGAAACGTTGGTAAGCAGCAGTTCGATTATCTGTTCTCCCGCCGGCAGATTCTTTTCTCGCTCGGAAAAAATCCTTCTCCCCTTAATATCAAAGATCTCCAGATTCACTGGAGCAGAATGAGGAAGTTCAATCTTAAATGATATTTTTACATCTCCTCTCACACTATCTCTGATCTGAACCGGATTGGTGAATACACGGCAGAAAACTCGAGACTGGCCGGTATCATCACCGACCGAACTGGTTATTATATATTCTGCAACCGAAATCTCACTCACATCCCAGTAATCCCTGTAAGCACGAGCAGAGACTGTGGTGGTAGAATCAATGGTAATTGGTTCAGTGTAGAGTGGGGAATCTTCGTCAGGATCTGTTCCGTCAACAGTATATCTGATAATCGCATTTGCAGTAGTTGTTGTTATCGAAACGTTAAGTGGCGAACTGTATTCACCGGCAGGTGGTGAGAATTCCGGAGAGGCAACAATACCAGTGACCTCTATCTGACAGGTATCCATATAGGCTCCATCTTCAGTTACAGCATAGATCGTAACAGAACCAGAATTATGAGCGGTAACGATACCTTCAGTGTCGACAGTTACCAGTTCTTCATCACCGGAATACCAGTTGAATTCCAGATCAGTGGCATTCTCCGGTATTATCTCGGCAGTCAGTAGAAATGTTTCACCAACATCCATGATGAGAAATTCCGGTTCTACGTTTATACCTGTTACCGATATCAGATCATAAGAAGCCAGCCCTTCTGCAGTGCCGACCCATTTGAGAGATTCATTCTCCACAGTTACGACATTGATTTCATTACTCGGTAAATCGGAATTCATTTCAGTGTAGAGTGACCAGGAGACATTGTTCTTTCGTATAAGACCGTGCAGTGAAGTTCCAAACCAGACTACACCTGTATCCTTCACGAATACTGTCGGAATACTATTTTCAGGTAGCTGAGAATTGCTCTGGTCATATATAGACCAGGAAGAGCCATCAAAGACAGCCAGACCACCATTTTCTGTACCTATATGAAGTAGATCTCCACTCCCCGCCGAGAGAGAGCGAATTGCATTGTCGGGTAGCTGGGAATTATTCGTGTTATAAACATTCCAATCTGTAAGGTCATAACTCGCCAGGCCGTAGTTCGTTCCGATCCAGAGTTGGTCTTCTTCACCGATCTCCAGAGCATAAATGTAGTTATTCGGCAGTTCCGAATTTCCTGTAGTAAAGGTATTCCAGGATACTCTATCAAATCTGGCAAGCCCACCTCCGCCGAGAGTGCCAATCCAGATCGAATTAGTGCTGTCGACTGCTAAAGATTCCACAACATTGCGTGGTAAGCCCGAATTATTCATGTTATAAACAGTCCAGCCTATCCAGTTACCACTACCGTCCTGACCCTGACTGATCCCATCGTAGTGAGCCAGTCCGTTATTGGTCCCGATCCAGATCTCTCCCGAAAGATCGATCTCAATACAACGGACCAGGTTCCCCGGCAAACCAGAATCCTGCATCGTAAAAATCGTCCAGTCTGTTCCGTCATATCTGGCTAACCCACTCTGAGTACCGATCCATTTAATCCCATCTTCAGTAACAGCCAGAGAGAGGACATTATCATGAGGCAGGGGGGAGTTAGCTGTGTTATAGATTTCCCAGCTCTGTCCGGCCAGAGATACAAGCGGGAACAGTGTCCATAAGAAGAGAATCAGAATAGCTTGCAGAGCTGTTAACCGGTAACTCTTCTCCATAATTGTGTGTCTGATCAATGTCATAGTACTTTTAATATTGTGCATAAGTCTTAACCCCTTGTTATTTTTAAGGATAGAGTCATAACTATGATGTCAAGCTAATTTGAGTTTGAAACAATTGAAATGAATATCTAAAGAAGGATGATTGACGTATGATATCAGGTACTGAATCAAGGAGTACAGCTCACAGTTGTTTGATAGTAGAAAGGAAAAAATGGTGGGCCCAAGAGGAGTCGAACCTCTGACCGCCCGGTTATGAGCCGGGGGCTCTACCAACTGAGCTATAGGCCCTTGTTCTCTGTTAATACGAACGAATTCGTTGAAGATGTTATTTTTGTCAAGAAGAAAGAGCTCCCTAAGGGATAGGTAATTATACTGACACAACTCGAAAGTAATCTTTAATTCCTTTTTTGGACTTAATATCTACTGCTCGATCCCGTTTCCCGAAGGTCTTATTTGATATTATAGTTATTGATTATCTTCATAAAGCCGTCGCTGCGTGTAGGATGCTTCAACTTTTTCAGTGCTTTGTCTTCTATCTGGCGGATTCTTTCTCTGGTTACATTAAAGATATTACCGACCTCTTCGAGAGTACGGTGATAGCCGTCATCTATACCGAAGCGTAGTCTTATCACTCTCTCTTCACGGGGTGTGAGAGTTTTAAGTACATCATCGACAACCTTGCTCAGAATAGAGCGTTCGGCCATTCTTTCAGGAGAAATGGTGCTCTTGTCTTCTATGAAATCACCGAGGATACTGTCTTCACTGTCGCTTCCGATAGGTTTATCAAGAGAGACCGGTTCTTTGGAGATCGACATAATACTCTTGATCTTATCTACCGGCATATCGAGGACTTCGGATAGTTCTTCCGGATATGGTTCCCTGCCGAGTTTTTGCATCAATCTTCTGCTCGTTCTATTCAGTTTATTGATCGATTCTATCATATGGACAGGTATTCTGATCGTTCTGGCCTGATCGGCAATAGCTCTGGTAATAGCCTGTCTGATCCACCATGTAGCATAAGTACTGAATTT
>CAZBDV010000048.1:0-12395 GCA_964490765.1 uncultured Candidatus Cloacimonadota bacterium
CGGCTTCAGACACGGCATAGCTTACCCCTACCGTCTGTTTCATCCCGAGAGAAAGGTAAAGATTCTGGAAATACCACTAGCTTTCTCTGATAATGTCCTCCGTTTGAGCAGGCATACAGTAATCTCGAAAGAGCGGGCACAGACCCTGATAAAGAACTTGGCAGGCCATGTTCAGAAGACGAATGGTTTGCTCACACTCGATTTTTCTATGTCGCAATTCAATGATATCCGTTACAATGACCAGTTGCTCGATTTTGCCTTACGCCTCCTATCCCAGAGTAACGGCTACAATGCCACATACGCAGAAGTTGCCGAATGGTGGAACGCCCGGTCCCGGGTAGAGCTTAAAATCGGAAGAGATGAGATTCAGGTTCATTCTCCAGATGCCATAGAGAGATTAACACTGACGATCTGGGGAAATAGAACGGTCAAAAAGATCACTGGTGGCAAGGGAGATATTAAAGGAAAACAGGTTACCCTCAGAGATATCAGACAGGATGACACTATAACCCTCTCAGTTCCTCTAGATGAACAGATCTACTTCGATATTGAAGAGGAATAACCCTGCAGGAATAGATATATTGAGAAATCATAAAGCAATGAACGCAAGGATGATGAGGGCTAAGAGAGAGAGTTCAGACGATATTTCCAGAAAGAGAATCCTGCTGATAGCCTACTATTTCCCACCACTGGGTGGCCCGGCCTCTATAAGACTCGGCAAAACAGTAAAGTATCTCCGCCGGGCAGGATGGGATATAGATGTCATCAGTATCAAGAATATAATCTATCATTCACTGGACTATGATCTGGAGAAAGAATGCCAACCAGGCAGGATTTACAGAACCAACAGCCTGGAAGTTATTTCTCTTCTCTACTGGTTTAACAGACTACGCAACCTTTTCAGACGTAAGAAGAGGATAGATAGACAATCGACCAATAAGAGTGGTATTTATTTCTCACTACCCGATTCACTCCGGCAGTTCTTCAAAACAGTATTGATACCTGACGAAAAGCTCGGTTGGTTCCCCTTTGCCTTTCGTCAGGGCAGGAAGTTACTTCGAAACAGGCATTATGACCTGATCATGACCAGTATTGGACCTGCCACAGCCGGAATTGTCGGGTATAAATTGAGCAGAATGTCGCATATACCACTCGTGATTGATTACAGGGATCACTGGACATTGCATCCACATACCGCTTTTCTTACAGGATTCCATCGCAGACGTGCCGAGTCGCTGGAAAGAAAGATCCTGCAGCATGCCTCTCTCATTACCACGGTAGGAAAGATTATGAAAGAGGAATTAATAACCAGATTCTGCGAAGCAGAAGAGGAGAAAGTATCCGTGATCTACAACGGTTACGATGAAGAAGATTTTACCGGTCTCAGGACTGACTCGTCTCGCGAACCACTCTCTCCCGGCAACCAGGTCATCTTTACATATACAGGAAGCCTCTATCCGCCCATAACCCCCCTGTATCTCCTGAAAGCCCTTAAGTATTTGAAGAAAGAGGGTAAGTTACCGGAAGATCTCCAGGTCAGGTTCATCGGTAACTACCATAGAGATATGCTTAACCTTCTTCAGGACAGTGAACTCGCTTCTCATCTGACTATCACCCCCAATCTTCCCCACAGAGAGATTATCAGAGAGATTATGATGAGCGATGTTTTGCTTCTGCTTCTCTCTGTTAAGGGTGGTAATGGTATTCTTACCAGCAAAGCATTCGAATACTTGAGAAGTGGAAAACCGATCCTTGCCATGATTCCACAGCACTCGGAAATTGCAGAGATCCTGCAGCAAGATTCGAAACACTACCTCTGCCCTATGGAGGATAGAGAAAAGATAGCTGAACTGCTCATTAAAAGTTACAGCGATAGCAAGAGCATCAGAACCTCCTCTTCTCCGGTAGAAGGATACAGTAACAATTCTCGCTTCCGGGAGTTCTGTAGAGAGAACCAGGCAAAGAGGTTAGGCTCGCTCTTAAAAACCCTGAAGATGGATCACTATGAAAAAGGTTAAACTACTCCACATACAATTACTACCTCTCCTTTCAGGGGTCCAGAAGATGATGCTTCTTCTTCTCGATTCCCTCGACAGAGATAAATACGAGATATTTGTTATCTGCCGTCCGGGAGGGCCTCTGGTGAAGAAGTTAAAGGATTCGGGATACCATTATCTACCTGTGAATTCTCTCCGCCGTAACCTCTCAATCCTGGACCTGTTTGCTTTCTTACAGATCCTCTTTCTCTGCCTGAAGTATCGCTTCGATATCGTGCATACCCACTCTTCCAAGACAGGATTTTTAGGCCGTATAGCCGCTCGAATAGCCGGTGTCCCCAATATAATCCATACCGTGCACGGATTCCCCTTTCACGAACATCAGTTGCCTGTTGCCCGCTATTTCTATCAGGCATTGGAGATTATCGCCGCCCGATTCTGTGATCATCTGGTAATCGTTAATAACTACGAAAGAGAACAGATCCAGGAGAACAGGTTGTTTCCTGCCAGAAAGATACGCACGATCTATAACGGAATAGAGAGCAATCCGAATATAGAACCACGCCGATACGGATCAACAGGCCTTATAGCCCCTGCCAAAAACAATCCGGAGCTGTCGGAATTCTTTGTCATTGGATCGGTCGCTCGTTTTACCAGAGCTAAGAATGTTATCAATATGACCGAAGTTGCAATATTGGTCTGTCGTGCCAATCCGGAGATAAAATTCGTCTTTATAGGAGATGGTGAACTATGGGACAGTTGTTACGACCTGGTTGCCTCTGCCGGGATGCATAAACAGATACTGATGCCGGGCTGGCAGAGTAATGTCGATTACTGGTTACAGAACATGGATGTCTTCTTACTCTACTCACGCTGGGAGGGTTTATCAATTTCCATCCTTGAGGCAATGAGTTATGGCCTGCCCATTGTCGCTTCCGATATAAAAGGGAATAATGAGCTGGTTACTAATGAGAACGGTATCCTCGTTCAGCTTGACGACCATATTCGCTTGCGACAAACACTGTCAGAATTGCCATCAAGGAAAAGCGATCTGGAAAATTGGAGTCGAAATGCATTGACCAGATCCCGGATAGAGTTTGGATTGACTGATTTTGTCGCCAGATATGAAGAATTATATCAAGACCCTCGTAAGGGCGATGATCAAAAAAGCTAAAATCAGGGGGACTGTATGGATATCAGCGTATTCACTGTCGCAGCATATGCAATTTTAATATTCTTTGCTACACTTTTTCTCGTACCACTCAATATAGTTGTATCGAAAAAGTTAAAGCTGCTCGACTATCCTTCAGAGAATTCTACCCATAAAGAGGTCAGGCCGATCTGTGGCGGCTTTTCTCTCGCTATGCCGGTTATAACTGGACTGCTCGTTCTTTATCTGATCGGATATGCTCCCGCTGATTTCCCGAGCCTGCTACCCCTCATTATCGGTTCTTTCACTATACTCATCGCTGGATTTTTTGATGATAAATACCATCTCTCTGCTAGCTGGAAACTCTTCTTTCAGATCATAATTGCAATTTTTATGTACTGGGGTGGTTTCCGAATAGAACTCCTTACTAACCCCTGGAACGATGCTCTTGTTCTTGGTTACTTCTCCTTCCCGGTCACCCTGATCTGGTTTCTTCTGATAATTAACGCTTTCAACCTGATCGACGGAATTGACGGGCTGGCGACGGGGATAGCTGTTATCGTTTCGGCTGTTCTAATACTGATCGCGTTTCGCTTCCATAATCTCTATCTCTTTGCACTCTCTACCTTCCTCTTAGCCTCCAGCCTCGGATTTCTCTACCATAACTTCCCCCCGGCAAAAATATTCCTGGGAGATACAGGCAGCCAGTTCATCGGATTCTTTATTGCAGCTATCTCAATCGCCGGTAGTGCTCAGTATAAAGGAATAACGGCAATGACCCTCCTGGCTCCCATCCTCGTAATGTTCATTCCTCTCGCCGATACATTACTGGCAGTATTAAGAAGACTCAAATATCGTAAAGGGATATTTACCCGTGACCACCACCATCTTCATCATAAGTTGCTCAGGCTAGGTCTCGCTCCCCGGACCATTAATTTCATCTTCTACTTCATAACATTTCTTTTTGGCCTGATAGCAATAGGATTCTCTTTTGCCGATAAAAATATTCTCTTTACAATTCTTATCTGTCTGGCAATTATAGTTTTTATCATTCTATACATAATAGCAAAAAAGGAGCTATTAAAATGAATAGGATAGTGCTGATCTTTCTACTGACGACATTATTGCTGGTTAATCTGGCAGGTTTGAGAAACTGGCAGCAGTACACAAACACTACCCATATCTATGATATGACCGAGATCGACAATAGGATCTATATGGCGACCTGGGGTGGGCTGAATGTGTATGACCTGTCAACAGATAGTTTCATTAAAGAATATACGACCGTCGATGGGCTTCAGGATCTCGATATCAGGACAATCTCCTATCAGGAGCAAACGGAGACAATTCTGATGGGAACTTTCAAGGCTGGTATCAACCGTCTTCAGAATGATCATTTCCTTGTCCCGCTCAACGATATCATCGGTCTGGCAGACAACAAAGTTAACGCGATTGTGAACAGTGATTCGCTCATTTATGCTGCTACAGATCAAGGTTTGACGGTATTCAAGGATGTAGAAATGTTTCCCTACCCTCTTCCGATCGGTCATTATGCTACCCACAACGGTCTTCCCTCCAACCGGGTAAGCTCTCTCGCACTCAGCGAGGACGGAGTAATCGTATGTGGTACGGATAATGGGCTGGCTGTTGTCCATACATCACAGATGTTCGATGTCAATGCCTGGCAGCATTTCCATACTGGCAACTCACTGCTGGGAGACAACCGTATTAACAGTGTATCTGTCAATAACGGCCATTATGCTGTAGCCACCCGAAACGGTCTGCTCAGGATCGATGATATCAACGATCAATCTCAATGGGTTCGCTATGATAGCAACAGCTACTACCCCGAAATCGTATCAAGAGAGATTCTGACAGCATTTATCGATTCAGGGGATAATATCTGGTTTTCCTACGGGATCTGGAACGAATCTGTCCTCTATATCGATTATCCCGATTTCGATCCCGAAGAGCAGAACCCGGAGGATAATCCGGCTATTTATGCAGTCATAAAGATCTCTCCTGATGGGGAATTTACTACCTGGCTCAATGGCGAAGATGGAATAACAACTGCCGACATCAAAGGATTCAAAGAGATAAACAATAAGATCCACGCCTATACCTGGGATCTCGGATTCTTCTTTCTCGAGGGGGAATACTGGCATAACAGACGCCCCAACTGTATAGTCGCAAATAATATTGTTGACATCAGTATTGACAGTAACAGAAGAGCCTGGATTGCCAACGGCTATATCGGTGGTGATATCAACCGGAAAGGGACCCGTGGTATTTCCGGTTTCGATGGTTTCGAATGGATCAACTTCCGGGCAGAGTCCTCCCCATTAACCAACAATCGCATCTTCCGTACTGCTGTAGATCAGAATAACCGTAAGTGGTTTGGTGGCTGGGGTGGTGGTATCTCGATATATGATGAAGATGCCGATCGCTGGTATCAGTTGAATAGAGATAATGGCCTCTCGGTCGGAGAGATCGGTGAGATAGTAACCGACAATGAAGGTAATATCTGGGTCTCGAACTATACGGGAGGTATGTTTATATTCGCTATTGATGCTATCGAAGAAGAGAACAATGTTCCCTCTCTCGCCTCCTTCCATCTCTACGACCCGCAGTATCCCGGGGTATCCGACGTTATAAAGATCCATATCACGAGCGACAAGGCCTTCTTCGGTTCCCGATATTCGGGGATAAGATTCTGGGATGATCCCTCGTTCCCACAGACATCTCCGACCGGCCAACACTGGCGTAAACCACCATTCTCCCAATTGAGTGATACCTATATCTATGATATTACCTCACGAAAAACCCACTTCGGCGAAGAGGTATGGATTGCTGCAGAAAACGGCCTGTTCATGTTCGAAACCAACACAGAGAGATGGTATCGGTACGGAACTAGTATCAAGCGAGAACTCTGGAGTGGAAACCAGTGGATAATAGATCGTCGCTACTTCATTGATGAGGAACGTCTCTATGGTGCTGCCCCAACCTTTCCGACAGCTGTTTTATGCGACCCTTTCAACCGTATCTGGATAGGAACTGAAACCAATGGGTTGACCCTTTATGATCTGGATAGTGATCGTTATTCTATCTACAATCGGGAAAATTCACCACTCCTCTCCAATAACATTACCTCTCTGGCTCATGAACCTTATTCAGGTAATCTCTATATCGGTAGTGATGAGGGACTTCATGCTGTGGAGATAGGCAGGTTATTCAAGGATGAAGATTTCGCTCTCGGCAGCACAATAGCCTATCCCAACCCTTTCAAACCTGACGAAGGTGAGACGTTGATAATTGCCAATAACGACGATACGATCCTCCCTCAGGGAAAGAACAAATGCCGGATATACAACATCAGTGGTGAACTCATTATAACACTCGAAGAGGACAGGTTCTTCAAGTTCTCCTGGGATGGGAGAAACAGCGACGGTAAGAAATGCGGTAGCGGAGTGTATTACTATGTGGTAGCCTCTGAAGATGGTGAAACTTCGAGAGGAACAATAGCCCTCGTCAGATAGCGATAGCACTCTCAGCCCGGTTATACAATGAATCCCGACCATCTTAACGGAAACTACTATGTTGTCTGGCAGTGATACCGCTCTCGTTTTCTCAGCATCGGACCGTTCCTCCAGAGTCTTATTCATTACTCCGGAAGAGCTGAAATCCGAATGGCTTGAACAGAAGAGTAATAAAGTTTTTATCATCGACCGGAACGTTTTCAACCTCTATGAAGATCTGTTCAAGTCACTACTCGATGAGATGGGTGAAGAAAATTCTTCACCCATCCTGCTATTGCAGACGAAAGAATCTAAGAAAGATTTTACTACTCTCCGAATGATTATCGACTTCCTGACCCTCAAAAAGATAACGAGAGAAGATAACATTGTAGCGATTGGTGGTGGGATAACGCTCGATATAACAGCTTTCGCCGCCTCTATCTATAAGAGAGGATGTAACTTGACTCTCGTCCCCACTTCCTTTCTCGCTATGATTGATGCTGCTATAGGCGGTAAGACAGGGATTAACTATCTGAAATTCAAGAACTTGCTCGGCAGCTTCTATCCGGCCAGTTTTATCCTGATTGTTCCCGAGTTTCTCCATACCCTGCCGGAAGTGGAGATCAAAAACGGCTGGGCTGAATGCATAAAGATTGCACTCCTCCATTCAGAAAAACTCTATGACCTGACTCTGAAGGATAATTCAGAGATCACAGCCGATATCATCAGGGAAGCAATTCTCAGCAAGTATCACTTCTGTCGACAGGATCTGACAGATGGTGGGGAACGGCAAAAGCTCAATCTCGGACATACCTTTGCTCACCTGATAGAATCTGCTTCCGATTATGAGATCCCGCACGGCCTGGCTGTGGCCATTGGCATAAGGGCAGCAGCACGATTAAGCCTGAAGAGGGGAATGATTACTGTAAAGATAGAAGAAAGAATCATCAAGCCCTTAGAGTTAATGGAATTTCCCGGGAAACTCGATATCAAATACCACAGAAGGCTACAGAAATCGGGGAAGGCATTACTAGAAATGGACAAAAAAAGGGGTAAGACAGGACAGATAATCCTCTTTACCGGTTTTCAGAAAACCACTATATCTACCTGTAACGATCCAGCTGAGTTGATCGAAGTCCTGATAACTCTCAACCAGTAAGTTGTTATTTTTTCAGCAGTTCCTTTACACTATCGATGATAAGATCCATCTTGTAAGGTTTTTGCAGATATATCAGGCTTTTATCCTGCCCAGTTTTCAGGCTTGTGGGAATCTCGATAAAACCACTGGCTAATATATATTTCTGCTCAGGATTGATCTTCCTTATCTGCTTCAGAACCTCTTCACCATCCAGGCCGGGTAAACCCATATCAGAAAAGACCAGTGAGATTTCATCTTTATGTTCCCTGTATTGCTCCAATCCAATACGTCCATTTGTAGCTGTTAGTGTCTTATATCCCTCCATCTCCAGAAGCTCCTTCAGGCATTCCAACAGATCTACCTCATCCTCGATGAGAAGGATTGTATCCCTCTTCTGTTTCGTTAAATTCTTGACCTTCTGCTCATCTCTGCTGGTCTCAATATCCTGTAATTTGGGCAGATAGATATGGCATACTGTCCCCTTACCGTAACTGCTCCTCACATCGATGTAACCCTGATGTGCCTCTATGATACCCTTTACAACCGGCATACCGAGTCCTGTTCCCTTCTCTGTCCCCTTTGTCGTAAAAAAGGGCTCATAGATTCTCTTGAGCGTCTCTCGCTCCATACCATAGCCCGTGTCACTGATATCGAACCTGACATACTCCGGTTGTTGCGCATTCTTAAAGTGTTTCCTGACTACTCCACCCGCCACTCTTCTCGCTGAGATCGTTATCTTGCCTCCGTCAGGCATGGCATCACGAGCATTGATACAGATATTCAGCAATGCCTGGCTTAACTGATTCTTATCAGCACTGATCCGGGGTAGATTCGGTTCCAGATCTAGTACAATCGAGATCTTGCGAAGAAATATCTCTCTTAAAAGACTGACCAGTTCGACTATTATCTGAGTCGCTTTGACACTCTCAAGCTGTGGCCTGGTCCGCTGAGCAAATATCTGGATCTGCTTAACCAGTGTTTCGGCACGCTTCAGAGCATCGTTGATCTTCTCACTTTCTGAAACCACAACACCTGTATTGCCGCTATTCTCACTTATATGTTTCACCTGTCCTGTTATACTCTTTAATATCTTGCCAAAATCGTCTGATAATCCTCCGATTAGAGCACCAATACTCTCCAGCATCTGAATCTGAATAAGTTCATTAATCAACCTGCGTCGTTCAGTAACATCTTCAAAAACACATATCCGGCTTAAATATCCCCCCTCCTCATCCTCTATAATCCTTGAATATCCTCGAATCAACTTACCATCGACAAACTCCAGTTCATCTACCAGCTGTATGTTTTCCTCACTCGACGGCACTACGAAAGACTTGATAAACAGAGATTTGTTGACTACTAGGTTGAGACAGACCTCCATCAATTTACGGAAATTGTACTCACCCTGCTTGAGCCGGTCTTTTACGCTCTCTAAGTTCCAGACTTCACAAAACCGGTCACTGAAATAGAGTATATCCTGGGTTCTATCGTCGATTATAAGATAGGCGACAGGAGAATTCTCTGCTAGCTGGTTGAGAAGAGATTCCTGCCAGTGCAACTGCTTTTCTGCCGCTTGCAATCTGGCTTTATACTGCTGCTGCTCTCTCTTGTCTATCTCATCTTCCGGATTGGAATTTACCCCTGCTCGCTTCATGACCTTCTGATTTTTGTCCTCGCTGTGATCTGCAATATCAGAAACAACTATATTATAGACTTTACCCAGTTCGGTTATCTCGGAATTCATCTGCCAGAGGTTGTATCGAACCCTGTTCTCACCAATAACTACCCTGTGACTGGAGTTGATAGATTTATCAACATCATCTACATAGCCCAGACGTTTGACGACAGTGGCCCTGTCATCATTGTGGATTAGTGAAAAGAGATTAATTCTCTTTATTGATCGAGGATCGAGTCCTAGATAATCTCCCAGAACCTCGCTGATATAGATTACTTTGCCATCAGGCAGACATCTGGCCTGCATCAAAGGATTTCTGCTATCGACTACGATTTTCTCACTCATAGATTCTCCCGCTGTTTTAAGACCTGGGCAAATAAATAACCAGTGAGCTTATATCTTATTTCCATTAAAATACAAAAAACTACTCACCTTAACTATAGCAAGATTTATTTTTACCCTTCGCAATTTATTCCTATGTTGTATCTTCAATTCGTTGAGCCCTTCTTCTCTTCCTCGGTGCTGATCTCCCGTTGCTTCCAGTCTCGCTATTCAGAGATCTTCAAACCCAGAAAGAGTGGATAAGTGATATGCTCCGATTTCTCCCAGCTTCCGAAAGCCGATTGAGGCGGTTCATAGTTAATGACCTCCACTTCGAATCCTGCAGATGAGAGTAGTCTGCTCACACGAGATTCTGTAAATAATCCACAGATATGCCTGTCGGTCAAAACCTCCAGCTTACCTTCTCGCCGATAGAGATAGACGAAAGTCATCTCGTATTCCGTGTCAGTTACATCGGTGTCGTATTTGTTCTCAACCACCGTCAAGATCTCATCTTCAGATGAATTAGTGTAAAGAATCGTTTCGTTCTGACTGAAATTCTCCTTCGTGTTATCGAGTAGAAAAAGAAAGACACCACCAGGTTTAAGATGTTGATAAGCGTTGGAAAAGAGAGACTTCAGGTCCTCATATGTCGTCATATAATCGACCGAATCTACCGATACGACATTATCAAAGGCCTGGTTTAACTCGATATCTCGCATGTCTCCCGGCAGATAGGTAACCTCAGGATTGAGTTTGGCGGCCCATTTCAGCATGGTGGGGCTTATATCGACGCCGGTAACCCCAAAATGCCGCTTGAATACATAGTCATTATGCCCACGTCCGCAACCGAGATGGAGTAATGTCTTACAGTCTCGCCGGCTCTTCTGTCTGATGATCTCGACTATATTCTCAGTCTCCTCCAGGTAGTCTTCTAAAGGGCTTACCAGATGCCATAGATGAGACAAGTCGTTATAGAGCCTTCTCTGGTTTCTCATTTCTTCCATATCTACTCCTACTCTCCGGGATAATCATAGAGTAAACCACGAGCCGGATAGGGCCGACTCCCATCCTCCCCTGAGGTTCTCCTCTATCAAAAGATCAATCACAAATTTTATATCTTGAAGAGATACTACACTTCAGCGATGATGAGCATCTCAAAATCGTCGGGTGTGAGCCGGCGATCGCGGGAGAATTTACCCAGCTCCGCACCGTAGATAGCGATTTTCCTGAAACCAATGCTCTGGAGCAACCAGGTAATCTCGGGAGGGACATAGTATCTCTCGTTACAGCGAATTTCTTTTTTGTTACCGTCATCATCCTCTACAATCATTACATCTCGGTCACGAAAAGTAAGCAGGTCGAAACTACTCTCTTTGTAGAGGGTATTCTCTTCACCGGAGATTTTGTTACAGAACTCCTTCACCGAATGAAAGAGTGGGAAGAGCCCGTTCAGGGTAGTAAAGATGAATTTACCCCCTTTTTTGAGTGCTTTTCTGGCATTCTGCAGAATTTGAAAATTCATCTCGTCGGTCTCCATCAGGGGAAATGCCCCCTCACAGAGCATTATGACCAGCTCGAATTCTTCTGTGAAATCCATATCCCGGGCATCCATTAGCCGGAAATCGATCTGGAGACCCTTAGCTGCCGCCTTCTCTTCCGCTCTTGTCAGCATTGATTTTGAAAGGTCTATGCCGGTTACCCGGTAGCCACGCCTGGCAAGTTCGATGGAATGCCGGCCGGTTCCGCAGCCGATATCGAGTATACGTACACTCCTGTCAAAACCGATCTCCTGCTCGATAAAATCACACTCACCTGCTGTTCCTGAAGTGTAACTCTCCTGATCGTACTTCCGGCTGTAATTATCAAAAAGCTCTATATACCACTGACTCACAAATCTTGCTCCTCATTGAAATGCTCTTATAACTATTCTGAATAAGCGCTCTTATGAACTAAAAAATTCATCGATCCAGGTCTTGATCTTATCTCTGATCTCCCGTACTCCCTGTAGAATGGTCTCTTCGTCACCCTCGAGACTCGAGGGATCGGGGAAGCTTTTATGTAAATACTGCTTCCCGCCGGGAAAGTAGGGGCAGGTCTCTTTGGCATTATCACAGACGGTGACCACCAGATCGAATTTTTCCCCCTTGAATTCGTCGATACTCTTGGAATAGTGGCTGGAGAGATCGATCCCGATCTCGTTCATAGCCGTGAATACAAAGGGATTGACCGATGAGGGGTGCGTTCCGGCACTGAACGCTTCATAACCATCTTTGAATAGATGGTTCAAAAGCCCTTCTGCCATCTGGGAACGGGCAGAATTATGGGTGCAGATAAAGAGCACTCTCTTCTTCGTAGTCTCCATAGGATCTCCTTAAACTGGCGTTATTCGACTTTATTTAAGCCAGTCCTTGATTCTGTCAATCGGAAACTGGTAATCCGGGATTCCGATAAAGAACCGTAAGCCGAAAAATATACCTCTGTACAGATAACTGAGTGAAGCCATAATAAGAGAATTAATTGTTCTGGATAAATAAATGGTCGGGATGACTGGATTTGAACCAGCGACCACACGACCCCCAGTCGTGTACGCTACCCG
>CAZBDV010000049.1:0-12029 GCA_964490765.1 uncultured Candidatus Cloacimonadota bacterium
AAGAATCTTCGAGGTCAGGGTAAACTCAGTGAAGATAATATAAAAGAGACGCTGAGAGAAATCCGGCGTGCCCTGCTGGAAGCGGACGTTAATTTCAGGGTCGTGAAGGACTTCATAGCAACAGTGCAGGAAAAAGCAATCGGTACAGAGGTTATGAAGAGCCTCTCTCCAGGCCAGCAACTGGTAAAACTTGTTCACGAAGAGCTGATCAATCTTATGGGGAAGGAGAAATTCCTTCTCAAGACTTACGATAATAAACTGACAAAAGTTATGCTTGTTGGATTACAGGGGTCTGGTAAGACGACCTTCTCTGTCAAACTGGCCAACCATTTCAGAAAGAAGGGTGCTCTCCCTGTTCTGGCAGCCTGTGATATTCACAGGCCTGCAGCCGTTCAACAGTTACAGACTCTCGGTAAGCAACTTGATATACCGGTGGTATACGATGAGAGCAACGACGTCAAAAAGATTGCCGATGAGAGTCTTCGTTTTGCCGATAAGAACAATAAAACACTCCTGATCTTCGATACTGCCGGAAGGATGCATCTCGACGAAGAGATGATGCGCGAGGTTGTCGGCCTGAAAGAGCAGGTCAAGCCTGATTATATTCTTTTCGTGGCCGATGCTATGACCGGCCAGGATGCAGTAAATGTCGCCAAAGAGTTCAACCGGCAACTCGAGTTCGATGCTGTGGTTCTGACTAAACTCGATGGTGATACACGGGGTGGTGCTGCGTTATCGATCAAGGCGGTGACAAATAAACCTATAGCCTATTCCGGTATTGGGGAAAAACCCTCCGATATAGAAGAATTTCATTCGGAACGAATGGCCTCCCGTATTCTCGGTATGGGTGATGTCCTCTCTCTGATTGAGAAGGCGGAAGCTTCAATCGATACTGAGGAGGCAGAGAAATTATCGAAGAGGTTACAGAAGAATATCTTCACACTCGATGATTTTTACAACCAGATACAACAGTTGAAGAAGATGGGTTCCATGCAGCAGATAATGCAGATGATCCCCGGAGTAAATACCAAAATGCTCGGGCAGGCAGATTTCTCAGAAGCTGAACTCAAAAGAACCGAAGCGATCATATCATCTATGACCGGAAAAGAGCGGGAAAATCCCGATATCTTAACCGGTTCAAGGAGAAAAAGAATAGCTGCGGGTAGCGGAACCGATATTCAGAGTGTCAATAGATTGATAAAGCAGTATGAACAGATGAAAACGATGCTGAAGAGGTTTAATCAGGGTAACATTAAGAAAGGGATGTTTAACTTTATGTAAGTTGAGTGCGGTCTTTTATCGCTGGTATAATAACTGACTCTCCCCCCGGTCTAGGTTTTTTTTAGCGGGTAAAAACGTGCTCTAATGAATATGATACCTCTCTCAGTTAAATATCACTTGACTTTTTGTCCAGAGATAAGAAAGGTAAACTTAGAGTAAATATACGAAAAATAAATACTGAAGAAGGAGAATTAATGGTTAGGTTGAGATTGAAAAGAATGGGAGCTAAGAATCAGCCATTTTACAGGATTGTGGCAGTAGATTCCAGATGGAAAAGAGATGGTAAATATATCGAAGCATTAGGATATTATGATCCCAAGACTGAACCATATACATTGCAAGTTGATGAAGAAATAGCAATCAAATGGCTTAAGAATGGAGCACAACCGAGCAATACTGTACGTTCATTACTGCGAAAAGTTGGCGTGCTGAAGAAATTCCATGATTTCAAGTACGGAAAGGATGAAGAATCTTCCGAAAAGGAATCGTAACGGTTACAAGGAGTTGAGAGATGAAGGAGATTCTGGAATATATAGCAAAGGCACTTGTTGATGATCCGAGCCAGGTAGAGGTAAAAGAGGTCATCGGAGATAAGATTACTATATATGAGCTGAGAGTAGCAAAGGAAGATATTGGTAAGATAATCGGTAAACGTGGTCGAACTGCTGGTGCAATGAGAACTATTCTGAATGCCGTGTCAACAAAACAGGGCAAGAGAGCTGAATTAGAAATCGTTGAATAGTGAACGGCCAGAAACAAACCGATAATTCGCTCTGGCAGGATCTGATCAAAATAGGCAGATTTGGATATAAATTCGGCGAAGACGGATCTTTTCAGATTCGTATCACAAAGAATTTCCAGACAGGTCTGCTCAAGATGAGTGAGTTTTTTATCATTATAGATAATCAACAGATCCGCTTTGCCAGAACCGGACAACTAAGGCTCGATGGTATGCATCTCTACGGGAAATTTGATGACCCCGAAATAACAGGAGAATTAAAGCAGGTCAAAAAAGCCTGGTTGGCTATAGACAGCGAAACTTATGAAAATCTTCTCTTTCCAGAAAGAGGGGTTATCGGAATGAGCCTCTGGTTTCAGGATCAGGAGATTGGACAAGTAGCGGATGTTTTCAATAACGGTGCCCACGATGTTCTGGTTGTGATGCTCGACAGCAAAGATGACAGTATTATGATACCCGATGTCACTGAATATATTGTTGATAAAGATATAGCCGGAAAACGTGTTATCGTCCGGAATATCCAGGAACTGTTAGAGTTATGAAGATAGATATCCTGACAATATTCCCTGAGTTATTCAACAGCTTCCTGGATAACGGTATCGTTTACCGAGCCAGGGAAAAAAAACTGCTGGATGTTGAGCTTCATAATATCAGGGATTATACAGAAGACAAGCATCATCAGGTCGATGACTATCCCTTTGGTGGTGGTGCAGGAATGGTGATGAAACCGGAACCTTTACACGCTGCCATAACTGCAGTATTGAAAGAGGATGAAATTCCGGTAGTATACTTTACTCCACAGGGGAGGCTGCTGAATCAGGATATTGTAAACCGATACAAAGGCAAGCAGCGGATAATCCTGCTCTGTGGACATTATAAAGAGATCGATCAGCGAATCAGAGATACGCTGGTAACCGATGAGATATCGATTGGTGATTATGTCCTCTCCGGTGGAGAGGTTCCCGCTATGGTGATGATCGATGCTGTAGCCCGGCTCATCGATGGGGTGATCGGTGATATAGAATCTGCTCTGTCAGATTCGCACCAGCAGGGACTGTTAGGTGCTCCGCATTATACCCGTCCCTCAGAGTTCAACGGGATGAAAGTACCCGATGTTCTGGTTTCGGGTAACCATGCCGAGATCGATAAATGGCGGGAGAAGAGAGCGTTGGAATTGACCAGAGAAAGAAGGCCGGATCTGTATTATGGCAGAAGTTAACATCTATGTCGGATTAGTACATTATCCGGTGTATAACAAACAGAAAGAGATCGTGGTAACCTCGATAACAAATATGGATATCCACGATATATCCAGAACCTGTAAGACTTACGGGGTAAGTCATTATCTGATTATCAACCCTCTGGATAGCCAGAGAGAGCTCTTCCGGAAAATTGTTAACTTCTGGCAGAGTGATACCGGAAGAAAATATCAGGGTGACAGGGCAACAGCCCTTGACACGATCGATTTTTTCAGTTCGCTGGCAGAGGCGAAAGAGTATATAAAAAATCAGGAAGGATTGGAACCAGTTATTATTACAACTACAGCGAGAGAGTGGTCGAATCAGAGCGGATACGATATCTACCCCTCTATTAGCAAAGAGCAGAGACCGATATTCATTATTTTCGGTACCGGATACGGACTGGCAGAAGAGTTACATCATTCTGCCGATTTTGTCCTGAAACCCGTTACCGGAAGGGGAGATTATAATCATCTCTCTGTCCGTAGTGCCGTAGCAATTGTGCTGGATCGAATGCTTCCGAAAAATACAGGAGGAAAGAATGGATTTATTGCAAGTAGTTAACAAATCAAACATCAGAACCGATCTGCCGGAGTTTCGGGTCGGTGATACTGTTAAGGTTCACTATAAAATTAAAGAAGGTGCCAAGGAGCGAATTCAGGTCTATCAGGGAATCGTTATTCAGAAGAAGGGTTCTGGTGCCTCTAAATCATTTACTGTTAGAAAGATAAGCAATAGCATAGCTGTTGAGAGGATCTTTCCGATGAACTCTCCGATGATCAATAAAATGGAAGTAGTCCGTTACGGCCATGTCAGAAGGGCCAAGCTTTTCTATCTGAGAAGAGTTAAGGGGAAGGATGCCCGGGTAAAAGAGAAATCCCGTTACTGATCCTTTTAACTGTGATTGAAAGTGTTTATGAAAGGCGGATACTATCCGCCTTTTTTATTGTTGTAACCACATTACTGGTCCTGAAAAGATTGTCTATTCGGTTTCCTGATATCGGGACAAATTCTGGGCAATCTCCCTGTCGATCCGGTATGGTTTCCCCTCTCTGGTAAAGACTCCTGTAAGTACTGCGCGTGATAACAGCCTGGCGTCGGAGTTATAAATCTCCTGAGTCCAGACCGATTTTACCCGGCTGAATTCAATGACTCGTGACCTGACCGTTATCTCTATTCCGAAAGGTATACCACTGATAAAATCGATCTCTATCCTTTTCACAAAAATCTGGATCCCGAGATCGGCCAAATCCTTTAATGGTAACTGCATGTCATCCAGGGCTGCAGATCGGGCCTCTTCATATACATGCTGATAGGCAGCATTGTTCAGATGGCCGTATATGTCACATTCGTAACCGAAAATCTTACGCCTGTACTCGAATACCATTTTCTTCCTCCAACGACATTCTCTATCCCGGTATCTTTACGACAATCTTTTTTTTGTTTTGACAATCAGAGACTAATCTGTGATGAGATACTGAGAGTTTTCGGATGATAACAGAGATTCGGAAACAGTGGGATTAATGATATAATGAAAAAGATAATGCAGTTTTCCAGGAAGAAGTTCGAAAGCCTCGACGATGAGAGGAAGATACGGACTATAGTTTCGTTTATCGAAACTATCTACCACTCCTGGAACGACACTGTTGAACGCAAGAGGCTCCTGACAGAGCTCTACAAATGCCTGAGCATTCTGCAGGATTCACCCAGGCCGGAACTGCAGGAGATAGCCCACCTGCTCGGTGATCTACAGCACGACACACGCGAAGCTTTTATGCAGCAAACTTCCCGCTTTCTTTCCAGTTACGGAAATGATCTCTCTGATTATGATATATTCCGGTCGATAACTTATAAAGACAGAGCAGAACGGAAGGTTCCACTCTATGCAGTTCTGCATAATCTGCGTTCAGCATTCAATGTCGGGTCTATCATTAGAACAAGCGAATGTCTCGGGATCAGCAAAATATATATGACCGGTTATACCCCGACTCCTGCGAACAGCAAGGTCAGAAAGACCGCCATGTCAACAGAGGAGCGGATATACTGGGAGAAAAGAGAGGATATCTTTCTGCTCCTGAAGGAGTTGAGAGAGAGTGCAGGGATGGAGGTTATAGCCCTGGAAACTTCTCCTGAATCCCTGCCGTTACATAAAACGAGTATTAAGAAACCGGCAGTTTTACTTGTTGGGAATGAGGCATTTGGACTACCCGAAGAGCTGCTGAGAAGTGCTGATAAGATACTGGAGATTCCTCTCTCCGGGTGGAAGGAATCGTTGAATGTAGGTGTAGCTTATGGAATGGCCTGCTATGAAATATTGCGACAATGGAAAATGATAGAGAAAGAGAAGGAGGATTGAATGATAAGAAGAGAAGAGGCAAAGGAACTATTACACAGATATCTGAGAAGCGATAATTTGCGCAAACACTGTCTGGCCACTGCTGCCGTTATGGAAGGGCTGGCAGAGCGGCTGGGAGAAGATAAAGAGACCTGGTTCATTACTGGTCTGCTGCACGATATAGATCTCGAGGTTATCGGTGATGATTTTAGCCAGCATGGTGTCAAAGCAATGGAACTCTTGCAGGATGCCGATATAACACCAGAGATGAAACATGCCATTCAGGCACATAACGAACAGGTACCCTTAGAAACCAAACTCGACAGAGGACTCTGGATTGCTGATCCGGTAAATGGATTGATAGTAGCCGCTGCTCTGATGCGTCCCGATAAGAAAATCAGTACAATAGAGCTGAAATCTCTGAAGAAGAAGTATAAGACCAAATCTTTTGCTGCCGGGGCAAATCGTGAACAGATGGCAGATTGCACGGCACTCGGCCTGGAGCTCAACGATTTTCTGCAACTCGCTCTGGAAGCAATGAGCAGATACGAAGAAGAACTCGGGTTCAGCTGTTAAATGTCAAATCTCAGACAGAATCAGAATTCTTCTCTTTCTCATCCTGTTTTCGGTGAATATACCTGTTGCCTTCCTTTCTGACAAAATTGCTCCGAAGCAGGCTTTCAATTATTATTCGGGCGAAGTACTTGCTGGTCTGAAAGTGGCAGTCGTCGGGGAAACTCTTTTTTAATTCCTGACGGCTCGTGCCGTCGACGATCTCTTCGATCCCTTCGAAGGTCAGGCTCCCTTTCTCCAGTTTTTTTAAGATCTTGTATTCAATAGGTCTCATAAATCACCTCTTTTTAGAGGATGAAAAAATTATCGTTCACCTGGCTGTCAAGCCTGAAAATTCCAGAGCTTGATGACAGCCTGGTGTTTGACATATAAGGAGTGTCGCTATGGACGAAAGATATGATAATTGTTTCGTATGTGGTAAAGATAACCCTGTCGGCCTGAAAATGAATTTCGATTATATTGATGATTGTGCCCTGGCTACTTTCAGATTACTTTCACATTTCGAAGGTTATGACGATATCATCCACGGTGGGATCGTTGCCGCTATTCTCGATGAATCAATGGCTAAGATTATCCTTCACAACAATATCAAAGCGGTAACAGGCAGCATCGAAATCAGCTATAAAAGACCACTAAGACCCGAACGGGAATACAGGGTAAGTGGGAAAATAATCCGGATCAGAAAAAGAATTATCGAAACAGAAGCCGAGATAAGCGATGAGAAGCATATCTATGCCAGGGCAAAAGCCAGATTTTTTTCCTTAGGGAGCTGAGTAATACCCAATAACCTATTGGGAGCATGGGAGTCGGAACCGGCCGGCTCCCATGCTCCCGAAAGCTTGATCTCTGTTTTAACAGTAACCGGGCAATGAATGTTATAGATTACTCTGATTTATTGACCTGAGAGATGCAGCGAACCTGTAACTATATTTTGAGTTGACAGGTATTAACAGGGTATGATTATTTGCTAATAAAAAAACGGTCGTGTCGTTATGAATTTATTAAAGAAATTCGGCATTCTGCTGCTACTCGTCTCCTGTCAGGGTAGAATATCAGTTAATAGCGATAAGGCTTATGATAGATATGACCGACTCACCGGCTTCTATGCAGGTTCGGCAGAGTACAGCGAATCCGGTATAGTAAGTCAATTCATAATAAACAATCTCAATAAGACCAATGGGTTACTCGAGTTGATTCCCAGCTTAGAGGCTGGAGACGGAGTTGTGGTCGAACCTGATATGCACATAGTAAGTCGTTTCTATCCACTACGAAGCAGGAGGATGATGTTTTTAACACCTTACAGGCCGGTAGTTTCTTCAGCGGATAAAGAATTCCGGATTGAAGCGAGAAGGGTAGCTTTTAATGTTGCCCTGATGCTCGAGCTGGCAGAGATACTTTCCCGGAATGAACCACAACAGTTCGGAGTGGACTTTGTCTTTCTCTCTACCAGCAACAGAGCGAATAATAAAAATTTCAGCAGCAGCGCCTACAGGGAGTTTAAAGAGAATTATCATAGGCCTGACCCGGAACTCGCATTCCTGCTCCGGCTCTCTCCTGGCGAAGAAGTAAGAATACCCATAGATTATAATTCATACCAGAAATCACCTGATGCCGTATATGATGTCTGGAGCAGGGCATATAGCCGTGGCTGGCCAGAGTTTGACGACAGCATTGAAGAGAGGCCATTAGATGCGGGTGAGGATATCCTCTACGAGGTTTTTAATCTAGTGAAGCTGGAGAACCGAATCTATAACGTTCAGGATCCTGAGATTCAGCAGATAAAGGCTAATTTTCGGAGATTAATAACTTTATTGATGGAGATCATAGATGAAAGGGGTTAGGAATTATATTAACGGATGTCTTACTCCCGACGAACAGAAAATCATCTTCTTTATTCTCCTTGCTGGAACAGCTGGTATGATGATCCATTTTTCCGGACTGCAGGGGGAGGATGAGATAGTCGATTCACTCGAAACGGTTATACAAGAACCGAGAGAGATCAGGTATAATATTAATACAGTTACTTTTCAAGAGTTGCAAACCATTTCCGGAATCGGGCCTGTCAGAGCGGAGGCAATAATTGAGTATCGTGATGCCAATAGGCCAATTCAGGTTGACGATCTTATAAATGTAAGGGGAATAGGCGAAAAGACGCTCGAAAATATCAGAGGTTATTTAATGGAAGATGAAGGCGAGCGTGTTTTGCCACGAAGCAACCATACTGAAATGACAAAGGAACGGACTGCTTCCGCTTCTCAGAAAGTAGAACGAATCAATATCAATAAAGCTACCATAGAGGATTTGAAGCGTGTCAGAGGTATTGGCCAGGTACGGGCAGAAAACATTATTGACTATCTGACAGAAAATGGTCCGATTAAAAATATTGACCGATTACTGGATATCAGAGGAATTGGACCAGGAACAATAGAGAGTATAAAAGAGCTATTTTATGCAAACAATGACGGATAAGAAATTCAGCATATCATTAACTGCAGCCATAGCAGAGCTGTATGAAGCACAGAAGCATTATTTTGCTGCTTTCGCAGTTTACTGGTTTCTCTATGCTACTCATAAGAACGAAGATTATAAGAAGAAACTGGAAGAGATAAAGAATAAAATATTTGATACCCTGGAAATGCGGGTGAGTTCTACTACCAATAAGATATTCAGTAAAGAGGAGATCCGAAAGTTAGGTATTCTACCGGAGAGTCATTACAAAATGTTTCAGAATGCAGTAGCAGAACTTCAGCGAGACGAGCAGGAGGGTATAGGCAGCATTGAAACAGGTGATGATGAGGATTTTGAGAAGGTCGGTAAAGGGATAGGGAAAGAGTGGCGTGAGATGATAGAGGAAGAACCTGACAAGCATAAAAAGATGAAGAAAACAGTCTTACCTATCGAGATGGAACAATGGGAGCAAATCAGAGCAAGTGAATTGCTGCAGTTTCTTTCGGCCTGCCAGGAAAAGCAGGGTAATCTAGAAGAGGTTAAACTCTCAGAATTGATCAAAGATTTTCTGGATAACTATCAAACCGATGACAGTTAGGAAGGATGAAGGCAAAAGAGAAGCTGAAGGTAAACAAATTGTGTGAACACTGCTACAATAGTTGTAAGCAGGATGAGAGCGTCAAGCTGGTCAACTGCCCCCACTATATCTATAAACCTTATCAGCTCGCTTTTGACTTCTGGAAAGAGAAACCGGGGCGTAAAAGAAAGAAATAATGACCGGGAGGTACTATCATGAGGGTTATTGCCGGTCAGAAAAAGGGACATAGATTAATCTCCCTGACGGGAAATAAAACCAGACCTACTACAGATTATGTGAAAGAGGCTATCTTTTCGATCATATACGATTGCCACGAGATGAGGGTTCTGGATCTTTATTCCGGGTCTGGTGGCCTTGGGTTCGAGGCATTGAGCAGGGGCGCCAGATCCCTGGAGATGGTTGACCGTTCAGAGAAGGCTGTGCAATCCGCCAAGAAGAATATGAAAAAACTGCAGTATGAAGATAGAGTGAAGATACATAAACAGCGGGTTGAAGCATTTCTTAAAACAACATCTGAGAAGTTCGATCTCATTCTGCTTGACCCCCCATACGGGCAGAATCTGATCAACCCCACTATTAATGCCATTATTCAGGCTGGTATCCTGGCTGACAGGGGAACTATCGTAGTGGAGCATTCACTGCAGGAAAAGATCAGAGATGAATTGTCGTCCAGGATCACGAAACAGAAAAGATACGGTGATACACTGGTCACCATCTTACAATAAAAAGAGGAGGGTTTTTGCTCAAAATATATAACAGTCTGACCAGAAAAAAAGAGGAATTCAAGCCGATAAATGATAATGAGGTGGGAATGTATGTCTGTGGTCCTACCACCTATAACTATTTCCATATTGGTAACGGGAGAGCCTTCCTCTTCTTCGATGTCGTCCGGAACTATTTAAAGTTTCTCGGTCTGAAGGTAAAATACGTCCAGAATATTACCGATATCGATGACAAGCTGATAAATCGTGCCAGAGAAGAAAACCTGCCGATGAAGAAGATCGCTGCCAAATATATCAAAGCCTTCCATCAAGATATCAAAGCTCTGGAGATAAAGAGGGCGAATCATTATCCCCGAGCTACCGAATATATGAATAAAATGATCGATTTCATTGCTCTGCTCGAAAGGAAGGGATTTGCTTATAATGTCGATGGTGATGTTTTCTTCTCCGTCAAATTGCTCGATAGCTATGGAGAGCTCTCCGGGAAAAAGATTGATGACCTGATGGCAGGAGCGAGAGTAGAAGCAGATATGCGGAAGAGATTTGCAGCAGATTTTGTTCTCTGGAAAAAGGGAAAAAGTGGCGAACCACAATGGGAAAGCCCCTGGGGTATGGGACGACCAGGCTGGCATACCGAATGCGTTGTAATGTCACTCGATATATTTCAAGGGACATTTGATCTCCATTGTGGCGGAACAGATCTTGTCTTTCCCCATCACGAAAATGAGATCGCCCAGGCAAAAGCAGCTACCGGTAATCCTCTAGCAAACTACTGGATGCATAACGGCTTTATCAATATCGAAGGGGAGAAGATGTCTAAAAGTGCCGGAAATTTCTTTACTGTCAGGGATATACTCAAAAAGTACTCTGCAGAAACTATAAGGCATTTCTATCTGGCAAAACACTATAGAAGCCCCATCGATTTTAATGAAGAGGCAATACAGGCATCAAAAGCCGGAGTTAAAAGATTATATCAACCCTTCAAAGAACAGGTGAATCTGGAGAAAGGACAATCTCACCGTCTCAGAATTATCGGGGAGTATAGAGATGAATTCATCAGAAATATGAACGATGATTTCAATACAGCAAAGGCAATTGCTCTCCTATTCGATATAGCAAAAGCTTATAACAATGCCTCCTCTGCAGGAACTAAAAGAGAGTTGCGCCTCAGTCTGGAAAAACTCGGAAACGTGCTCGGATTCTACCAGAACCTGGGTGATAAACTCAAAAGAGAGAATGAAAGTGGTGGCGGTGAGGAATTGATAGAACTTCTCATCTCTTACAGGAACAGATTCAAAGCGGAGAAGAACTGGGAGTATGCCGATCTTATCAGAGATGATCTGAAGAAACTGGGGATAATTCTTCAGGATACTCCCGAGGGGACCAAATGGTCCCGGGATGAGTGATAGTATTTTTCCCCTGACGAAGTGTAGTAATCATCTATCCAGTTTGATATTTTTCCTGTAATGCTTCTGGTGAATAGCATGAGACTGAAGATTATCCTTTCTTGCAGGATAGAAAAGATTTCTGGCAATCAGAGGGCGATCCCGATTTTCTGATTTCAACTCGACTCGAGAAAAAAAATCTATCAGAACAGAAGTTTTATCGAAAAATTGTTGACATTAAAACAGAGTATTATTTTCTGTCTCTTCAGTACTAAAAATGGTACTTAAGATGTAAATGAAAGGTTATTTAGGTGTTATCATTGACTGATGCCCTTCAAGAGATAACCATACCGAAGCCGATGTAGCTCAACGGTAGAGCAACTGATTTGTAATCAGTCGGTTGGGGGTTCGATTCCCTTCATCGGCTCCAGAATATAAGCGTGGAGAGGTTCCCGAGTGGTCAAAGGGAGCAGACTGTAAATCTGCCGGCGAAGCCTTCGGAGGTTCAAATCCTCCCCTCTCCACCATTTTGAAGCGGGAATAGCTCAGTTGGCTAGAGCATTAGCCTTCCAAGCTAAGGGTCGCGGGTTCGAATCCCGTTTCCCGCTCCATTTTTATATAACAGTCGTTTTTCACAGGTATTAAGTATAGGGCTCATGTAGCTCAGCCGGTAGAGCACCTCCTTGGTAAGGAGGAGGTCACCGGTTCAA
>CAZBDV010000050.1:0-10780 GCA_964490765.1 uncultured Candidatus Cloacimonadota bacterium
GTGTGTGTCTCGCCAGAAACCGTAATATTTATTCTTATGCATGTATCTATCGGCAATATTAACACCACCCAGGAAACCGATTTTCCCGTCAATTATGGCTATCTTGCGATGATTACGGTAATTCATCTTACTGCTGATATAAGGAAAACTGACCGGTGAAAAGCTGGCAGTCTCCACACCACCCATCTGGAGCTCTTTGATATACCTGCAGCCGATATTCCAGCTGCCGACAGAATCGTAGAGTAATCTTACCTTCACACCTTCCTGAGCCTTCTTAATCAGCAGTTTTTTCAGGGACTGTCCGATGCGATCACTTCGAATAATAAAAAACTGCAGGTGGATCGATTTTTGGGCGGGTTCAATGGCAGAAAATATCGCTTCAATCGCCTGTTGCCCGTCTGAGAATATCTCTGCCCGGTTACGGTAAGTGAGGAAAGCTTTGTTGTTATTCTCGAACAATCTCGATATTAATGATACTGCCGGCCTCTCCTGTCCCAGGATAGAGATATCGTATCTGTGATCCAGCTTGCTTTTCTCTATCTTTTTTAATTTCTCGTAATCATTGTATTCCTTTCTGGCATAAATCTTCTTCTTCCGGAAATTGCGGCCGAAGATGAGATAGATGATAAACCCGACGATGGGTAAGAAAACGAGTATGAGAATCCAGGATAGGGTTTTTGTTGGGCTGCGGTTTTCCAGAATCAGGACAAGAATAACAGTGAGGATAGTAATACCCCAGATCAGCTTTACCACATAGTTGATAATTCTCAATAGATCCTCTTTACCTGAAGATTCTATTAGATTGTAGAGATAGAAAACAATCACCAGTAAAACAACAAAAATAACTATCTTCTTAAGTGGTAACTTCATATCCTACCCGGAAATTTATCTCTGCTTTGAATCACCAGATCCCTCAATCGTAGGCCTTTATTATTATATCTTCCAGTCGTCTCTTCGGAACATAATGGATGCCATTCTCATCCCGCCAGTATTTAATATCATCCTGCCTGCCGATCTCTTTTATGACAACCTTTTCCTTCGGTTTACCGAGGGCTATGACCAGCAGGATATCGAGTTGCTCAGGAATTTCCAGGCTCTGTTGTAACAGGCTACGATCAATAGAAGCGAAGATACAGCCACCCAGCCCCTTTTCAACAGCTCCCAGGAGAATGCTTTGCGCAGCTATACCGGCATCATAATGGTGATGTTCAGGATGCTCTCTGTCACCAAGTATGACTATATATCCTGCAGGCCTTTCTCCTTCGACCGGTCCCTTCCAGTCTGGTAGATATCCCGCCCAGCGGAGGCAGCAAAAGATAAGTCTGTTCACTTCTCTGCTTGAAGAAATAATGTATCTCAAAGGTTGAAGATTAGCCGCTGATGCAGATAATCTGGCGTTATCTACCAGCTCGCGGACTGTTTTGATCTCTAAGGAATACTCTTCATCAAATCGCCGATAACTCCGATTCTTTTCTATCAAACTTCTGAGCATAATCTATCCTCCTGCAAAGCTATAGACTTTACTAAATAGCCAGGTTGAGTCTTTCCTGTCAATTCATTTATCTTCAAAAAGAGACCTCTTTATCTCGCATCAAACAAAAATTTTCTTTAGCCTTCTCGATTGCTAGGAGGTAAATCCACATTATCAGTTATTGTAGCCAGTTAATTTTAAGACTATACTTGACAATATATATTGAAGATCTGTATTGAGTTATCGGAGGTGTATTATGACAGGTTTTAAAAGAGTGTTCATTGCAACTTTAATGGGAGTTGTGAGTGGGCTTATCTGTGCCGGATTCGCATCTACCGGCGGGCCATTATCCTTTCCCCTCTTTATGAATATTTTAACAGGAAGGGTTTTAATCGGATTTGTTATCGGTATTAGTGCTCTGCGTATCCACTGGGCAATAAATGGGCCCTTAATGGGTTTAATTGTCGGTATCCCTGCTGCGTTTGGTGGAATGATGGCCGATGTAGAAGGGTTTACACCGGCATCAATGTTCATTGCCACTCTGGTAATGGGAGTTATCTACGGCTTCTTGATCGAGTTCGTTACTTCAGTGATCTTCAAAGCGAAACAGAAACAACCAGTTAGTTAACATAAACAGGAAACAACAGGCAGCTATTTCTGACAATATCAAGAAAACCATAAAGAGTCAACAGATAGAGTTACTCGAATTTCTCAATCTAACCACTCTTTCTCAGGATTTACACCTGAGGAGCATTGAAGTCGGCCGGGTGCCGACTCCAGTGCTTCCTTTAGATTCATAAGCCAGTATATTCCAGGATTGACCTGCCAATTACAAGCATCTTCTGATCTTTCTCTGCTCAGAATTAAGACACCCCTTTCGGTAACATTCAGTGACTACCGACGTTTTCAAAATAGTTTGACATACCAACCAATGAAAAAACAATGACAGATGAGGTAATATATAACTATGTTTGATAAAGTATTGAAGAAACTATTCGGAGACAAGAACATCCGTGATTTCAAGAAGATCGAACCAATACTGGAGCGAATAAAGGAGCAGTATTCCGAATTAGAGAGTAAGACGGACGCTGAACTCAAAGCGAGAGTGATAGAAATTCGAGCTGAGTTGAGAGAGTATCTACGCCCATACGAAAACGAATACGAGGAACTGCAGGCAACCTTTCAAAGCGAACAGGAAGAGGGTGAGAAGGAAAGGCTGGAGACCGAGATCGACCGTAAAAGAGAGGAGATAAAAGAGGCTCGCCAATCTCTTCTCGATCAGTATTTGCCAGAAGTGTTTGCGATAGTAAAGGATACCTGCCGCCGTTTAATCGGAACCGAATATGATGTACGTGGGCATCAGGAGAGCTGGTTTATGGTTCCCTTTGATGTTCAGTTGATAGGAGCTATTGCTCTGCATCAGGGAATGATTACAGAGATGGCTACCGGTGAAGGTAAAACCCTTGTTGCTACCCTGCCTATGTTTCTTAATGCTCTGACCGGATTGGGTGTCCACCTGATCACAGTTAATGATTATCTTGCCAGTCGTGACTCAGAGTGGATGAAGCCGATCTTTGATTTCCATGGCCTCACGGTAGGTGTAATAACCACCGGAATGGATTTCACGGAGCGTAAAGAGGCTTATAAATGTGATATCACTTACGGAACGAACAGTGAATTCGGTTTTGACTATCTGAGAGATAATATGGCTACTAATTCCGATCAGCTGGTACAGGGTTATCTCTATTATGCTATTATCGACGAGGTTGACAGTGTTCTGATCGATGAAGCGAGAACACCTTTAATAATCAGTGGACCAGTAAAGGAGAGCAAGAATTTCTATGCTGAATTGAAGCCGCAGATAGTTAAGCTCGTATATGCCCAAACCACTCTTGTTAACCGCTATATGTCGGAGATTAGAAGAATGCTGGAGAGTGATGCGCCGGTATGGGAAGAGGTGGGGAGAAAACTCCTTCTGGTTAAACGGGCAGCACCGAAGAACAAGGGTTTCCAGAAACTGATGAAAGAGAGCAACCTCAAGAAACTGGTGAATGATATCGAAGGGGCTTATCTCCGGGATAAAAAGATGCATATTCTCGACGAAGAGCTCTTCTATGTGATTGATGAGCGGACTAATAGTGCGGATCTCTGTGATAAAGGGCGTGATGAACTCTCCAAAAATGATCCTTATCTTTTCGTTATGGAACAGCTTGATGATCTCCTGACAGAACTCGACGAGCGCGAAGATCTAAATCTGGAACAGAAGATGAGGAAGAAAGAGGAGATAACAGCACAGTTCCTCGATAAAAATGAGAGGCTGCACAATATAGCTCAGCTCCTGAAGAGTTATGCTCTCTTCGAGCGTGATGTCGATTACGTGGTTGTTAATAATCAGGTAATAATCGTCGATGAGTTTACAGGCCGTATGATGCCGGGAAGAAGATTCAGTGACGGGCTGCATCAGGCGTTGGAAGCGAAGGAAGGGGTCAAGATCGAAGGTGCAACTCAAACGCTGGCGACCATCACGTTACAGAACTATTTCCGGATGTATGATAAAATTGCCGGTATGACCGGAACGGCTGTTACCGAGGAAGCGGAGTTTATGGAAATCTATAAACTTCCGGTCATTCAGGTGCCGACTAACCTGCCAGTCACAAGAATTGACTATGATGATATGATATATCTGACAAAGAAGCATAAATATGATGCTATAATGAATGAGATCTCCTACTGGTATGAACGGCAAAAACCTGTATTAGTCGGAACGGTCTCTGTCGAGGTTTCCGAGACTCTCAGCAGGCTACTCTCCAGGCGTAGTATTAAGCATAACGTACTCAACGCCAAGCAACACGAAAAAGAGGCAGATGTCATAATGCATGCCGGAGAACCCGGGTCGGTTACCATAGCAACAAACATGGCTGGCCGTGGAACAGACATAAAACTCGGCAAAGGTGTGGTTACACTTCCTCAGGAAGAATATCGAAAAATGAGCCGCCACGTTGCCGACGATAATCCCTACGGTATTCCTGAAGATGGGTTGCATGTAATCGGGACCGAAAGACATGAAAGCCGGAGAATAGATCGTCAGTTGAGAGGTCGTAGTGGCAGGCAGGGCGATCCCGGTACTTCGAGATTTTACCTCTCTCTGGAAGATGACCTGATGCGTCTCTTCGGTTCTGACAGGATAGCCTCTATGATGTCTCGTCTCGGCCTGAAAGAGGGAGAAGCTATAACTCACCCCTGGATGACAGGAGCTGTGGAGAAGGCACAGAAACGGGTTGAATCACATAATTTCGAGATTCGTAAGCAGTTATTGAAATACGATGAAGTGATGAATCAGCAGCGAGAGGTGATCTATAAATACAGGAGAAGCGTACTCAAAGGTTATGACTTGCAATATGAGATCAAGGAGATGATCCGGGAGAGTGTTAACCGTATGGTGGAGAGTTACATCCACGAAGGTGAATACCAGGAGAACTGGAATCTCGACAGAGTTGTTCAATGGCTGAGGTTGAATCTCGGTATAGTAACTGAGGAGAGCGACCTCCTGAGCGATTATCTGACTCTTGATATACTGAAAGCGAATGTGGAAGATATAGTCTTTAACGCTTATGAACGGCGGGAAGAAGAGATAGGCTCAGAGCAACTGCGCAAAGTAGAGCGTCTTTCACTTCTGCAGGTAGTCGATAATCACTGGCGTGATCACCTTCACGAGATGGATCTGCTCAAAGAGGGTGTCGGCTTGAGAGCTTATGCCAATAAAGATCCCCTGATAGAATATAAGAAAGAGAGTTTTATCCTGTTTCAGGAACTGATCGCTAATATCCAGGATAGTGTGGCTAAACGTGTCTTTACAGTCCAGTTTATTACCTCTCGAGAACAACTCGAAGATCTGTTAAAAGCAGCCCGAGCAAGTCATTCGGACCTCTCTGCTTTCCATTATCAGAGTGCTGAGGTAACTCCTCAAGAGAACAATTATCAGGCTGCACCGCAGAGAAAAGAACCACCCAGAGTGCAACAGAGAATAGTAGAACATAAAGTGGGGAGAAACGACCCCTGTCCCTGTGGTAGTGGCAAGAAATACAAGAAATGCTGCGGGTCGGTGGAAAACCGCTGATCATCAATATCTGTTAGAGATAGATCGAGAGATTTGTCAGGTGTAGTGTATCATCTTACAGGTTAATGGTTATATTTATGAGAAAAGAACGAAGGAGTTATAATAACATAGATGAAAAAAATATCTGGGAACGAAAAAAAACTCGATAGTTTTTTGAAACAGATGGGATTGAGAAGATATAATGAAGATTGCAGGATGTTGAACAGGGCCTATAATCGGATATTGACTCCAGATGAGCAGAAACTGCTCGATACAGAATCTTTTGGATATCTTCTCAGCCTTTATCATATCGGAACTATTGACAGCATTGAATTGGAAAGATTTATAGATTATTGTCTCTGTATCGCCTACTATGAAGAGGAGAAATTACCTCTGGAACGGACAAAGAAGATAGTAAGTTTCTTACTCTTCTGCGATAATATGGTGATAAAAAACAGAGATTTTGTTACAATCTTCAAAGAATGTGAAGATGAGATCACGAATAATGATACAATCCATTAAAAAAACGAACAGGGAATAGGATGGGAAAAGGATTAGTCATAGTTGAGTCACCTACCAAAGCACGAACACTGAGCAAATTCCTGGGGAAGGATTTTACTATTAAAGCCTCCATGGGACATATCAGAGATTTACCAAAGAAAAACCTCGGCATAAAAATTGAAGACGGGTTCAAACCGATATATCAGATCGACCGGTCCAAACAGAAGGTTATCAAGGACCTGAAAGAATCTGCCAGCAAGAGTGATGCGATATACCTGGCATCAGACCATGACCGGGAAGGGGAGGCTATTGCCTGGCATCTGGTTTATGTTCTGCGGGATGTCGCCTCTGATAAAGAGATCTACCGGATTACCTTTAACGAGATAACCCGTAATGCTGTTATAAGAGCCATTGAAAATCCGGGTGACATTGATCAGAATAAGGTTGATGCCCAACAGGCAAGAAGGTTGTTGGACAGGCTGGTTGGTTACAAGATCAGCCCCCTGCTCTGGAAGGTGATCACTACCCGGCTCAGTGCAGGGAGAGTACAGTCTGTTGCCTTACGCCTGATATGTGAAAGAGAAGAGGAAGTCTTATCGTTTAAAGAGAGAGAGTACTGGACCATCGAAGCCGATTTTTTCAAGGAGCAACTGGTCCCCTTTCACTCTATATTGCAGAAGTGGCAGGGGAAAAAGGTAGAACTGGCGAAAGAATCGGATACTCACGCCATTATTAACGCTCTGAAGAGTACCGAATACAGAATCGTCGATAAAACCTCTTCCTCCCGCAAGGTTCACCCTCTGCCACCCTATATTACAAGTACGCTTCAACAGGATGCCTCCCGAATTTTCAACTTCTCCTCCAAAAGGACAATGTCTATTGCCCAGCAACTATATGAAGGGGTAGATATCAAGGGTGAATCTATTGCCCTTATTTCTTACATGCGTACAGACTCACTGAGACTGTCACAGGAATCTATCCATTCAACACGCAATTTGATCGAGAAGAGATTGGGCAGCGATAAGCTCAATCCCTCTGTCAAAGTTTTCAAAAATAAGAGTACAGCGCAGGATGCCCATGAAGCGATCAGGCCGACAGATATCACCAGAACCCCTGAATCATTGAAAGATTATCTCAAACCGGAACAGCTGAAGCTCTATACACTGATATGGGAGAGAACTGTAGCGACACAGATGATACCGGTCGAGATAGACACAGTAACGCTCTCCATCGAAGCGGGGGATGGGTTGTTTAAAACAGCAGGAAGCGTAATCAGAAACCAGGGCTTCCTGGAAGTTTATAAACATCTCAATCTCAAATTGGGCGAGAAGATCGCCCCCGGATATGGAAAGGGTGATCTCCTGGATGCAAAGACGATAGAGGGGATTCAGCATTTCACCAAACCTCCTGCCAGATATACCGAAGCTGCTCTGATCAAGGAACTCGAATCGAAAGGCATTGGCCGGCCTTCAACTTACTCATCGATTACAAGTACGATTCTCGACCGTAAGTATGTCAGCTTACAGGATAAGAAGTTCTACCCCACAGATCTTGGGATGACGGTTAACAGGTTTTTGATCAGTAATTTTGATAGCCTGTTTAATGTCAAATTCACCAAGACGCTGGAAGACGGCCTCGACCATATAGCTGAAGGTGAAATGAACTGGCAGTCTTTACTGGAGACGTATTATAAAAAAATCGAAGAGCTGATAGGCAAGACAGATGTCAGTAAATCGAAGAAAGATTTACAGGAGGAGACAGAAATCCTCTGTGATAAATGTGGCAGTCCAATGATAGTCAAATGGGGTCCTAAAGGGCAGTTTCTGGCCTGTTCCGCCTTTCCCGGATGCCGCAATATCAAGAATTTCCAGAGGAATGATAAAGGTGAAATAGAGGTGGAAAAGCCGCTAGAGACTGATGAGAAATGCCCGGAAGATGGGGCACCCCTGGTAGTTAAACAGGGAAGATACGGAAAATTTCTCGGCTGTAGTAATTATCCCAGGTGTAAGTTTACAAAAAAACTCACTCTCGGTATTAAATGTCCCGAGTGCGGTAAGGGAGAGATCACCGAGAATGTCAGTCAGAAGGGTAAGACATATTACAGCTGTTCAAATTACCCTGAGTGTAAATACCGTTCCTATAATAAACCGGTTCCTTCCAGATGTCCCTCTTGCGGTAATGAATTCGTAGAAGAGGTCTCCCGTCCCGGATCTGAAAAGAAGCTCAGGTGCCCGAAGTGTAAGAAAGAAATGAGCTGATTATGTATCTGATTGATTCCTTCAGAAGCAGTATTCTGAATATCTTTACTCATAAGTTTCGTTCAGTCCTTACAATGCTGGCAATAATTATAGGTATCTTTGCCGTGGTAATAATGTTCTCTTCGGTCTATGGAATCAAGCAACTCTTGAAGCAGAATATGGAGAATCTCGGATGGAATAACTCCATTATCGTCTATCCTTCTGACGGGCATCAAACCAATGTCAGCCGCAGAGTCGGAGCAATGGGTAGAAGGTTTATGTACATGCGTCGAAGTGTCAGGCCGCTCAATGTTGATGATTACCAGACTGTCAGAGCAAATGTAGAGCACAAAGATATCTATCCAATGATAGATACCTGGTCACGGATATTTTTCCCCTATAAACAGGAAAATATCAGGCTTCGGGCAACGAGTAACAACTATTTTGTGAATAAAACATATCCGCTGAAGCAGGGCCGTTATTTTAATTATTATGAAGAGAAAGTGGCAGCAAAGGTAGCAGTAATAGGATATCACGTAGCGCAAAAATACTTTCCGGAGACCGATCCTGTTGGCGAAACTATCACTATTGGCAGCAATCGATTCAGAATTATTGGTGTCCTTTCAGAAGATGTCCTTAATAGGGTTGGAGGTATGAATTTCAATGAGTGGGAACGGAGACAGGACCTCTCTGCCGTTTACATACCCATTAGTACAGGTGCCAGGTATCTGAAACAGGATAATGCCATCGATTATATATATATTCAGAGTCACGATGAAGCCACCTTCCCCGATATGAAAAACAGAACGAGACAGATTCTTCTGACTAATCATAATATGGGACATAATTTCAGCTTCCAGGATGTTGGATCATTGGTTGTTACTATCTCTAATGAGTTAGAGGACTTCATCGAGAAGTGGAATATCACCCTTACCGCAATAGCTTCTATCTCGTTGATTGTCGGAGGACTTGGCCTGTTCAGTACGATGCTGATTTCCATCAGTGAAAGGATGCTGGAGATCGGTATCCGTAAAAGTGTCGGTGCTACCTCCAGGGATATATTTCTTCACTTTATAATCGAATCGATGATCATCTCAATGATCAGTGCTGCAGTCGGTATCGGATTTGCCGTACTGCTTCTTCAAATAGTCTCAATGGCAATCGGATTTACCTTCCCAATCGTTGTAGAAGGCATTCTCCTTGGTATTGGCTTTGCAATAGTTATCGGCTTCCTGTCAGGTTTCTATCCCGCTTATAAAGCCTCCGAAACCAATCCAATCGAGGCAATATACTATAACGAATAAAAACAGAGGTTACACCTGCTGAGTTATAAGTTACCGGGCCTGGTGTCCAATCCGGATTATATAGCCATAATCACTAACTTCATAGGGACTGTAAAACTCTCTCAAGAGCTCTTCTGTATTAACCGGCCACACTAACAGACTGTAGTTATAAATACTGACTTCTCATTATCAGAACAGGATTTACTGAATAGCATCCAGAAATGATTAATATAAGTAGCAGTAGAAAAAGCAACAAAAAAATCTTGACAGGGAGAGTTTGATTATATATTCGTAACCTGTGTGAGTTGATAAATTTATATTAATACTGCTGCGGGCTATAATCGTAGTAGTTTGCTGCTGTGAATGTGAGATTAAATTGGTGGTTCATTTCATAAGCAGGTTATTTACGACGGGGAAGGGACATAATAACAACGAGGTTCTTTGGTGGAAGAAGTTTCGTTTATCTTAGTTTTATTTGTAGGTTTGGATATGGTTTGTAATCATTTTTATTGTAAGTATTCTGTTCTTCATTATGTAATGTCCAGTCATTCTATCGGACTAACCGGTAGTTGGATACCCTTTCATTTCGAGAATCAGACCGATACCCTGCTCTGGGATCACTATATCTGTTAAAATCACAGAAGATTTGAAATATCGGAATAAGGAGAGAAATTATGAAACGAAACTTATTTTTATTACTATGCCTGACTATATTGTCAGGATTGTTTGTTACTACGTTATCTGCACAGTTTTATCTGGATGAAGGATTCGAAGGTGGTGTGATTCCCGATAACTGGACAGTGCTAAATGAGGATGGTGGTTCTTATCAGTGGGAAGCATCGACTATTAATCCGCGCACTGGCAGTTACGCTGCCCGGGTAAGGTATGAAACCTCCACCCTCGATAACGACGACTGGTTAATTACTCCACCCTTACTTGTGACGGAAACAACGGATCAGATAAGCTTCTGGCTCAGGACTTACAGTGCTTCATATTCTGATCCCTGGGAAGTTCGTTTATCTACGACCGATACCAGTCCATCATCGTTTACGATTCTTCTGGAATCGGGAGATGGGTATCAGGCTGATTATGTCCAGAAAAGCTATCCTTTAGGGGATTATGTGGGTCAGGTTGTATATCTTGCAGTAAGATACATTGGTTCCTATGACTGGTATCTTTATGTAGATGACTT
>CAZBDV010000051.1:0-10007 GCA_964490765.1 uncultured Candidatus Cloacimonadota bacterium
TCAGGAGAGAGATCGGACATTGAAGAACAAGAGATGGTTGTTCATCCTGCTGGGTATCCTGTTTCTCATCAACATATCCTTCTTTGTCATCACTCGATATGCCAGATATGACAGGTGGTTGATCGACTATCTGACCGCTTTTGTCGAAGAGCAGTTCGATGCTTCTACAACTGTAAGAAACCTGAGAATAACCGATACTCAACTCCATCTATCAGATGTAGTACTCGCTGATAATAATGGAGTATACAGGATAGAAGTCTCGCATATATATGTTAACTACAACCTCCTTAAGGTAATCTTCTCCAATATCAAACTATCCAAAGCAGTCGAAAGTATCTCTATCATAGAGCCGAAAATCAGTGTCAGGTTAGATAATCTGACCACGAAACAGTCTGGAACACAGACAGACGGAGTGCCTTCTCTATCCGAAATACCAGATTTCAGCGATTATTTCCGAATGCTTAATGTCGTTGATGGTTCTATTTCGATAGAGTATCTGAGTGAACATATAACCTATAGAGATTCATTCCTCGACCTGGAAATGAATATAGCAAATGATCGAACAAGCTCAATAAATCTTAACCTGAGAAGAGAAAAACGAAAGATCACAGCAGAAGAGAATATCGGAGAGATTTCGAAGACATTACCTGTTCTATCTGTAGAAATGGAAGCTGATAAAGGCAAACTACTCTCTCTGCATACTATACTGCAAAACTACCATCCTATGGAATTGAATCTCAGGGACATTGGAGATATAGATTTTCTTGTCTATCTGGAAGGTACATACCTGGAAGGGATATTTCATGCAGAGGGAATTATCTCCGATCTTCAGGCATTCTACGGTGATAGGGGAATAACGGCAGAAACAATCGATCTCTTTTCCTATGATGATCGCTGGCTTATTCAGACTGATAATCTCTTTATCGATGGTAATCAGACGAGAGTCGATATCGATCTGCGTGATATAATTTCCAGGCCGCATTTTGATGCCACACTGGTTTCAGAACAGATACCGATGGAAAAATACCTGCCCCAGATCAGGGGAAGATTCGATCTAAGAGGAAGGTTGAGTGGAAATTTCGATAACCCCAGCGGAACACTCAGAGCTGAGAGTGAGCATATTCACCTGTATGGTGAAAATATTGAGGATGTGAAAATAGAGGCTGACTATACAGAAAATCAGGTAACAATTTACTTGCAACATGCTTTATGGCAGGACAATATATTGAGCGGAGAAGGAGTTTATTCAGTTGAAGAGGGGCTCTTCTTGAGTATGAAGGAGCCTGGACTCTCATTCAGGTATAACGATTTCGATTTCAGAACAGATCTACAGGCCGAACTCTTCCTGCGTGAAGACCTGGAAGTGCAGGCTATTCTTGATAGCCTGGATATTTCCAATGAGCGGTTCTCTCTGGCAGGATTATCTCTCAGGGGGAGAATGGCTAATGACGACATAGATATTGATGTTTCGGGAGAGCGATTTAACCTTTCAGCCTGGGGAAACTACAGAGATGAGGAACTTTATGCCCTGCTGAGATTACAGGGGTTCAATACCAACAACCTTATCAAAAACAGAACCAGGTTGTTAAATTCATATCCTCACCTGAACGGAGATATAGAGATATCGTATTTAAACAAGCTGTTTCATCTCCATACAGCCCTGCGAATGTATAATCTGCAATTCGGTGAACTGGAGGGTAATATCCGCTCCTACCTCGAGATAGATTTTCTCAATGATCGTTCATTATTCTCGCTCGAGACTATACACGCCTCCTACCGTTATGAACCTATCAGCATTTTACTTCAGGGTGAGGGAACTACTGACAGCCTCGATATAGATACCTTTCATATCAATGATGACCTGAAGGCCAATCTTTCCTTGAAAATCAATCCTTCCCCTTCATTTTCATTCAATCTCTCCGGAGAGAATGTTGAGTTCCAAAGATATCTTCACTATTTTATAACACCATATACAGCGAACCATTTTGGTGGTAAAATAGATCTCGACATCGAACTCGATTTTCCACATACAATTAGCGGCAGAGCAAGAGGTTCAGGAATATCTTATAAAAAGCTCGGCCCTTACAATAATGAACTGGTCTTCAACCTGATTAACAGCCAGGATGGTAATCAAAAGAGTTTCCGGGACGGAGTCGTTGAAGTCAGCAACCGACTGAGTAATTTACAGGATGATGTACTAGCTTTCGCAACCGGTATAGTACAATTAAACAATGATCTTGATATTGATATAACTGCATATCTCGACAGTCTTTCTCTTCAGGAATTGATGCCGGAGATCGAATTACAGGGTTTGGTAGATTCTGAATGGTATTATCGAAGAGCAGCGAGGGAGAATGAGATAGGATTTCATCTGCAAGCCTCCAGTGTAAGTTATCAAGGGTTAAGGCTCGACTCGCTCAGGGCAGAAGCAAGACAGCAGGACCAGATTCTCTACATTGACGAATTCCAGGCGAGAGGAGACGATCTGTTTACTGCCAGTATCGAAGGAACGCTCGGATACAATCTGATAACAAACCGCTTCTATTCCGGAGATGATCAGGTCGATCTACATTTCAGAGGTGATCTGATTAAGATACTTGCTCACAACTTCGATTTCCTGGAGGAGGGTAATTCTGTTACCGAGTTAGAGCTACATTTCGGTATCAGGCAGGATGAACTTTCTGTCATGTCCGGTCACTTCACTCTTGAGGGTGAGAACCTGAAGGTATTGAACCAACCGGTAAGGGCAGAAGATATTCATATCGCTCTGCAGTTTGCTGACAATCGACTGTCAGTCGAAAAATTTGAAAGCAGAATCGGTGAGGGAAGAATTCTTGTCCGCAATGAGATTAGAGAAAATGAGTACGATTTCGAGATAGGAATGCTTAAGTTAGGCCATTTCTATAGCCATACCACAGACAATGGTATTACGATTCATATACCATCCTACTTCCCGCACAATTCGGTTGGTAACGTTGTGGTCAGGGGAAGAGACTCTGAAGAAGCGGAAATTAGAGGACCATTTGATGATATGTTCATAATTGCAGACCTCTATCTTTCCAATGCCTCTGTCACATATCCCCGTGATACGGAAAACCTCTTCAAGCTCATCAATGTAGCTGCGGAAAGAAGGAGACGCTTAGATCCTCAACCTCTGCCTTTTGAATTAGATCTTAATCTGATAGCCAGAAATCAGGTCCGTTATGTAACTTACCCCCTGAACCTCCTCCTGCTTCCGGACAGTTACATCAGACTGCTCTATCAGGACACCGAATGGATTCCTGCAGATGCCTTTTTCTCTTCGGAATCAGGATCTCTTGATATGTTTGGAACCACTTTCAACCTCGATTATGCCGACTTTTATATCAATCACGATTTGAATGACTATCGGTTTAAGGGGACCTTTTTCAGATATGCAGCTGACGGAAGTCTCATTACTCTTGAAGTATATAACGAGACCAATGGTGACCCGAAAGAGATTCTGCAGAATATGAAATTCGAGCTCGAATCCGATAACCCGGAAGATCGGACTACGCTGCATGTCCTATCCAAACTGAGATATAATAGAAGATTAGAGGATATCCCCCGTTCACAGCAAAATGCACTGATGCAGGACGAGTTCCTCCAGTTAGCCGGTATGGGATTGGCCGGTGCTATTGTCGACCCCCTGATCTTCCCCTTAGCCAATCGTGCCAGACAGTTCTTCAAAGTCGATTACTTCTCTATCAGGCCTAGTCTGATCGAGAATCTCGTTCAGACTTACGGTTTTAACGAGCAGGGAAGAGAACCACAGGAGGAGAACGAGATCATACAGTTCGGAAAGAATATCCTGCTGAACAACCTCTCAATAAACATTGGTAAATTTCTCAGCAGAGACCTTTACACCGACTATGAGTTCCTTCTGCAAAGACCTGTAGATGTAGTTGGCCAACGAGACCTTCTGGTCTATCATAATTTCACCTTTCATTATACTCTTCCCCTGCACTTGAGATTGTCCTACAGGTTCTATCTGAAGCCGGAAGAGGAAAGAAATTCGCATGAAGTCTTCATCCGTAGGAGTTTCAGCTTCTGGTAAGGAGAAAAGTTTAAATGGGCAGAAATGATGATAACAGTTTACTCTTGAATTTTAGAAGACTACCTTCTAACAGAAGATTGATCCTGACAGCACTTTTCACTGCTGCAGCAGCCACTATATACCTTCTGGAGAGCTTTATCCCGAAGTTATTACCCTTTATGAAACTCGGCCTGGCAAATATAATCCCCTTGATCCTCATTACAAACAAAAACTACCGGGAAGCTCTACTGGTCACAATAGCCAAGATATTGCTCGGTGGTTTCATTACCGGCACCCTTTTCAGTCCCACAACATTCCTGTCACTGAGTGGAGGATTAATTGCCCTTATAATAATGATCATAGCTTACAAGTTACCCTTAAATTTCAGTATTATTGGCGTCAGCATTGCCGGTGCTGTTTCCCATAATATAGGGCAGTTACTCGCCGTCAGGTTAATATTGATCAGAGAGGATGAAATTTTTTATTTGACTCCCTTGTTAATAATAATGGGAATGATTACGGGGATTATAACAGGATATATAGCCTACTTAGTCGTAAGCAGAATAAAGAATGGCAGGAGATAAATGAAATTCTATCTAAATAGATACTTACTGGTGTTATTCGGCATTGTAATGTTCATTGCCGGTATCTTTTTCGGTATGTTCTACTTCTACAGCAATCAGTTACCACCACTTTCCGAACTTCAGCGGTTCGATATGAAGATCGGATCGGAAGTATACGATATCAATGACAATCTCATACACGTTTTTGCCATAGAGCATAGAAGAAGTACCGATATCAGGGAACTGCCCGATTACCTTATAGACGGTGTGGTAGCTGTTGAAGACAGAAAGTATTACAATCACTGGGGTGTAGATCTCCGAAGGACCGTAATCGCTATAGGCATTGATTTTATCAGACGTGATTTTGCCCAGGGTGGTAGTACAATTACTCAGCAGTTAGCCAGGAACATGTTTCTCACACTCGATAAACAGATTCCAAGGAAGATTAAGGAGATGATGCTGGCTATTCAGATAGAGAGGAATTACAGCAAGTCGGAGATTCTGGAGATGTATCTTGACAAGGTCTATCTCGGGGCTGGCGCTTATGGCATCGAGGCAGCAGCACACCGCTACTTTAACAAGGATGCCAGAGATCTCACGATCTCTGAATCTGCTGTTCTCATCGGTCTGTTGCAGTTACCCAATGCTTACTCCCCGATAAGGTTTCCTGATAGGGCACTGAGAAGAAGAAATATCGTTCTCAATGTAATGCTTGACCAGGGAGTGATAACTGAAGAGGAGTATCTGGAAAGTATCGAAGAGCCGATTATAACACCCTCTCAGAGAGGAGATCAGGGTACGGCAGACTATTTTGTTGAGCATATCAGACGTCTGGTAGAAAGGAAATACGGAACCACAAGGCTCTTCACCGAAGGATTGAAGATATATACCACTCTCGATTATGACCTGCAGGTTTATGCTGATTCTCTACTCAATCATGAGTTAACTATACTTGAGCAGAGACAGAGATATGCCGATGTTTACGAAGATTTTCCACCCAATCTAACCGATATTCCCACCCCTTACATCCAGGGTGGTGTATTCGGCATTGAACCGGAGACCGGCTATGTCAGGATAATGATCGGCGGCCGGAATTTCAATCACAGCAAATTCAATCGCGTTACCCAGGCCAGAAGACAACCCGGTTCAGCTTTCAAGCCAATTCTATATACAACTGCCATAGATCACCGCTATACTCCAGCTACGATAATCAAAGACGAGCCTGTTGTCTTCGTCCAGAGTGATACAACCTTCTGGAAACCTCGTAACTATTCACAAACTTTCGAAGGTTATAAAAGACTGAGAGAAGCACTCAGCAATTCTATCAATACGGTTGCAGTAAAGATTATCAGTGATCTGGGACCCTCACTCGTAATTGACTATGCAAGAAGATTCGGGATAACAACACCACTGAGTCCTTATTATTCTCTTGCTATTGGCTCTTTCGAAGTGTTTCCGGTTGAACTCATAACAGCCTATACAGCACTGGCCAATAACGGCAAACGTGTAACTCCTATCTACATTCGCCGCATAGAGGATAAACAGGGTAATATACTTGAGATGGCTCTTCCTGAGCAGATAGAAGTAGTAGATGAGAAAACCGCTTATCTCGTTTCTAACCTGCTGGAGAGTGTAATAAATGAAGGAACTGGCCGCTCGGTTAGAACCAGAGGTTATCGCTGGTATGCAGCCGGGAAAACAGGAACAACTGATGATTTTCGCGATGCCTGGTTCATCGGCTATAATAAACAGATGGTCCTCGGTATCTGGGTTGGCTTTGACGAAAATAAATCAATCGGTAGAAATCAATCGGGTGCAGTGGCGGCATTACCTGCCTGGCCACCGATCATGCAGAGAGCTATTGAGAGGAAAGCACCGAGGACAGTAAATGGTATACCAATAATAGATGCTCTGGAACTGGAGATACCCCAACCGGAGGGTATCATTTCTCAAAGAATATCCGAAAGAACAGGGTTGTTACCACGCAGCCGAACCGAACCTACACTCGAAGAACTCTTTATTGCCGGAACAGAACCAACACCTTTATCGGACAGCTTGCGTTACAACTTCTACCCTTCGATGTATAGAGAGAACGTCTATGATTCCCTTATCGTCTATCTGGGTGGCAGAAGCAGAACTACAGTTCAAGATTCCATACCTTTCATCGATCTCTCCGCTCCCAATGTTATCAGGCCGAGACCATAGCACTCCAGATCATCACTTGTCTAACTATAAACTCATATTAATGGTGATTATCTAATTATGGCATTTCTGATTATCGGTTTTTTCTCGCTTGCTGTTTATCTGCTCTATTTAGTGATCTTTCATTTCGGATACAGGAAGAGGAGTGAAGAGTTAAGCTACAGGAAGCATACTATTTCCGTGGTCATAGCGGCTCGTAACGAGGAGGAGAACATAGGCCGTCTTCTTACCTCGCTTGTCAATCAATCCTACTCGATGGAACTGTACGAGGTGCTCGTTGTCGATGACAGGTCTACAGACAGAACAGCAGAGATAGTAGATCAGTTTTCGGAAAAATGGGCTATCATCAAGCTGATACGGATAGAGGAGTACCCTGAATCCTATTCTCCCAAGAAATATGCTCTCTCTCAGGCAATCAGTCAGAGCAGCGGAGAGATAATCCTGTTAACTGATGCAGATTGCCTGGTCAGTAAATACTGGATCGAGTCCATGGTCAGTAACTTCCGAGATGATATATCCATGGTAGCCGGTTTTTCCCGTATTCATATCTCGAACTGGAAAAAGAGTTCGCTGCTAAACAAGTTTGAGTACTTTGACTTCCTGATGATGTTCATGGCAGCAGCCGGAGCAATTCTATCAGGCAGATATTTTTCCTGCTCCAATCAGAATCTGGCCTATAGACGAAAGGATTTCCTCGAGGTGGGTGGTTTTGAGAAGATCAAACATCTCCTGTCCGGCGATGATGTCAACCTGATGCAGCTCTTCCGCAAAAAGAAGAAGAGGATCACCTTCTCCCTCATCAAACATTCTTTCGTCTATACTCGACCGGTAAACTCATTCAGACAGCTTATAAGTCAACGAAGTCGCTGGGCTTCCAATGCCAAATGGCAATTGAAACTCAATCCCCAGTTTTTCTTCTATCTGGCCGCTACGTTCATGTTACACCTCTCAATACTGCTGTTCATCATGATCAACTGGCAGGTTGCTATAGTCCTCTTTGCAGCCAGGTATATCGGTGAATGTTCATTCGTATCCCGATATTTCTCTCTCTTCGAACAGGAGCGGAAGAGGCTCACCTTTTTCCCTTTATGGTCTGTCTTACAACCAATTTACATCATGATAGTAACTGTTATGGGCTTACTAAATCTCTTCGCCTGGAAACCGGAAGTGAAGAAGTGAGGCCGTTATGATTTCCATTGACTTAAACGGTTATAAGAAAAAGATGTAGACTCCGAGCTTTCAATTATCGAGGTTAACAATGATATATGTAATATTTGATGATAGATTTCACGAGAATTTCTACCCGTTAACTCTGACCCGTTCTACGGGAGATCTGAGGGTAGGTATTCTCAAATTACGGCAGAGAATCTCCGCCTATTTAGAGGCAGAAAACCTGCCATTAATAATCTCCGCACGCCTGACAGAACTCTACAGAGAGAGACATCCGGAGTGGCAGATCAATAAGCTCCCCGCTGGTGAGATAACTTTCATCAACAGCAGGCTCCGCATCAATGACAGCCGATTAGAACAGATCAGGAACTTGCCGGCTAATTCTTCCCTCCTGGAAGATGATACTGTGATGGCAGCAAGATGCAAGACCGAAGAGCAGGAGATCTCCTCCGAGAATATCGAAACTCTTTTTACAGGCCTTTCCCGGCAAACGTTCCCCTCTGCAGTAGATGATGAAAAAGCAGGCAGTATCAGCTGGAAATTTATCTGGGAGCTTATTGCCAGTAACTCTGAATATATCGGGAAGGACTTTGAAGATTTCTTCTATGATAAGAATAATTACTATGAAACGGAACCGGGAGTAACGATTCTCAACCCCTATAACGTCTGGCTTGGCGAAGGAACCGAATTAAAGCCGGGTGTGGTTATGGATGCATCTGAAGGGCCGATTGTAGTCGATGAAAATGCTAAGATCCTCCCCAACTCAACCATAACCGGGCCGGCCTATATCGGTAAAAGCACTCTACTCAAAGCAGGGTCCAAAATCTATGCTGGTACTTCTATCGGTCCTCTATGTAAGATCGGTGGCGAGATAGAAGATACGATCTTTCAGGGTTACAGTAACAAACAGCATGACGGCTTTCTTGGCCACAGTTATCTCGGGGAGTGGGTTAACCTCGGTGCCGGCACCAATAACAGCGACCTGAAAAATAACTATCAGCAGATCAAGGTTTATTTATACCCTCAACAGAAGAAGATAGATACCGGCTCTCAATTCATGGGAACGGTTATAGGTGATCATACCAAAACAGGAATCAACTGCGCAATAAATACCGGTACGGTAATCGGTATCGGATGCAACCTCTATGGACAAGAACTCTTCTCGGATTTCATCCCTTCTTTCAGCTGGGGTAATTCAGAAAATCTGGTTCAATACAGAATAGACAGGTTCCTGCAAACCGTCAGTACAGTCAAAGAGAGAAGAGGTCTCCATCTAACCGGGATAGAGAGAGAGTTATATTCCTCCCTTAATGAACAATTGAAACAAAAATAACAGACCCACAATCAGTGGTCTAATAGATACGAGGTTAAATAATGAATCATTACGTAGAAGTAGAATTCCGTTCAGGAAAGCTTGGATACTTCACAAATCCGAATAATATACGACTAGAACCGGACCAGTTTGTCATAGTTGAGGTAGAGAGAGGTTATGATATTGCTACTGTAATCCACAGCTCTATATCCAGTCCGGAACTGGATAATCTTTACCAGAACAACAAGATACTCAAGATCATAAAAATCGTCCAGGATGATGAATCCAAACAACTCAGAATAGTCAAAGAAAAGGAACTGACTGCTGCCGAAAAGTTCAATTCACTACTCACAAAATACCCATTTGAGATGAAGCTGATAGAGACCATTTATCAGTTTGATGGCAACAAACTCACCTTCTTCTTCACTGCCGACAGCCGCATTGATTTCCGAGATTTTGTCAGAGAACTGGCTACTGTGTTTAAAACCAGGATTGAACTCCATCAATCGACCGGCAGGGATGAGGCAAAGAGATTAAGCGGAATCGGGATGTGTGGCTATAAATATTGTTGCTCCTCCTTTTTGAAAAGATTCAATCAGGTTACTATAAAGATGGTCAGAGACCAGAACCTTTCGGGCAACCTTTCAAAGATATCCGGCCCCTGTGGCAGACTGCTCTGCTGTCTGCATTACGAAGAGGATTACTA
>CAZBDV010000052.1:0-9112 GCA_964490765.1 uncultured Candidatus Cloacimonadota bacterium
CATGTAGCTCAGCCGGTAGAGCACCTCCTTGGTAAGGAGGAGGTCACCGGTTCAAGTCCGGTCATGAGCTCCATAGTTAATAGCAAGAAAAATTGATGAGAAAAGATGAGAAAAAAAGGCAGGAGGAGAAATGGCAAAGGAGAAATTTGTTAGGACGAAGCCGCATTTAAATATCGGAACCATAGGTCACGTAGATCATGGCAAGACGACATTGACGGCAGCAATAACATTATATTTAAGTAAATCAGGTGCAGCATCCTTTCGGACATTCGATAGTATAGATAATGCACCGGAAGAGAAGGCCCGCGGGATAACGATAGCCACAGCACATGTGGAATACGAGACAGCTAATCGCCATTATGCTCACGTCGACTGTCCTGGTCACGCTGACTATGTAAAGAACATGATCACCGGAGCAGCCCAGATGGACGGTGCAATACTTGTAGTAAGTGCCGCAGACGGTCCCATGCCCCAGACGCGAGAGCATATTCTTCTTGCACGTCAGGTAGGGGTACCGGCGATGGTAGTCTTTTTGAACAAATGTGATCTTGTAGATGACGAGGAGTTACTTGAGCTTGTTGAGCTTGAAGTCCGGGAGATGTTATCTAAGTATGAGTTTCCTGGAGACGATATACCTGTCATCAAAGGTTCAGCTTTGAAGGCACTCAATGGCGATCCTGAGGGCGAGCAGCAGGTCCAGGAATTGATGGATGCAGTAGACAGCTATGTACCTCTTCCAGAGCGAGATAAAGACAAGCCTTTCTTGATGCCCATAGAAGACGTATTTTCCATTCCCGGCCGTGGAACAGTAGTTACCGGCAGGATCGAACGCGGGCAGATCAAGATAGGAGAAAAGGTAGAGCGAGTAGGTATCAAGGAGACAGTCGAGACCACCTGTACAGGTGTTGAGATGTTCCGTAAGATACTCGATTATGGAGAAGCAGGGGACAATGTTGGTATCCTTTTACGCGGAATGGCCAAGAATGAGGTAGAGCGTGGAATGGTACTTGCGAAGCCCAAGAGCGTAACCCCTCATACGAAGTTCCGTGGTAACACCTATATACTGACAGCGGAAGAGGGTGGACGTAAGAAGTCCTTCCACAGTGGTTACCGTCCTCAGTTCTATTTCCGTACAACCGACGTGACCGGAACGTTGAGCCTTCCAGAAGGTATAGAGATGGTTATGCCTGGTGACAGCCTTGTAATTGAGGCAGAACTTATAACTCCGATAGCTATGGAGCAGGGATTACGTTTTGCTATCCGGGAAGGTGGCAGAACAATCGGCGCCGGTGTTGTCGGTGAGATATTAGAGTAAAAGGATCAACTTATGAGAGAGACAGTGATCTTAGCCTGTCAGGAATGCGGACGCAGGAATTATACCACAACCAAGAATAGAAGGTTGCATCCTGAACGGGTAGAATACAAAAAATACTGCCCTTACGATAAGAAGCATACGATTCATAAACAGACGAGATAGTCCTGTTTAAACCAGAATCTCGCATTGAGAATTGGGTGCCGATATTGAGGACAAAAGACACAAAATCAGCTTTGACATTGTGCAGGACAGTAGTTCAATTGGTAGAGCACCGGTCTCCAAAACCGGGGGTTGCGGGTTCGATTCCTGCCTGTCCTGCCAGATTTGATTGCCTGGTTTAATGTCTGGATAAAGTAAAGGGGATACTGGATAATGATAAAAGCAATTACTAAGTTTTTCAAAGATGTTCGGCAGGAGATGAGATATGTTTCCTGGCCAACAAAAGCCGATATTAAAGAAGGCACGGTTGTTGTTATCACTATGTCTGCCATCGTGGCAATCTTTTTGTCTGGCGTAGATGCCATTTTCTCTATGGTTATTCAATTTATACTATTTAGAGGCTAAGTGGCAGAGTAAAGGAAATATAAAACGATGAAGTGGTATGTATTACACGTGTATTCGGCAAGAGAGCAACGGATCAAAGAAGCGATAGAGAAAGGAGTTGCCGGCACAGAACTGGAAAAGGATCTGGGTGAGATCCTCATCCCGACCCAGAAGACATTTCACATTCGGGACGGGAAAAAGGTTCAGCGCGAGAAGAAGATTTTCAATAGCTATATAATTATCCAGGCTAATCTTACTCCCGAATTAATGAGTTTTATTACGGACATACCAGGCGTAACCCATTTCCTGGGGTCGGTTAAAAAGCCACAACCACTGAGTGAAGTAGAGGCTAAAAGGCTCCTCGGAATTTCTGACCGAGAAGATGATACGGGTAAAGACTATCAATTTATTCCGGGTGATATGGTAAAGATAACCTCAGGACCCTTTAGTGATTTCGATGGGGTGATAGATAAAGTAAATCTTGATAGCCATAAACTGACCGTTAATGTTGCGGTATTCGGAAGAGTAACACCGGTTGAATTGAATATTGATCAGGTGGAGAGAATCAAAAGTGGCTGAACCGTTAGCAACTGATCAGCAATAACTTTTACGGGTAGAAGGAATAGAAACGAATTCATTATGAGATTAAGTCTTAAGAGAAGAGAGGAATAAAGATGGCATTACCGAAAAATGTAGTAAGCATGATTAAACTGCAACTCCCGGCTGGGCAGGCAACTCCTGCTCCTCCTGTTGGTCCGGCTCTCGGTCAGGCAGGTATTAATATTGGAGATTTCTGCAGGCAATTTAACGATAAAACAAAAGATAATCCCGGGATGATCTATCCGGTAGTTATCTACGTATATAAGAATAAGTCATTTAAATTTGATATAAAAACCCCGCCGGCATCAGTGTTAATCAGAAAAGAGGCCGGCCTGGCCAAGGGCTCGGCAGAACCCAATGTAACAAAAGTCGGCTCGATTAAAAAAGATCAGGTTAAGAAAATAGCCGACATCAAAATGAAAGACTTAAACGCATTTACGATCGATTCTGCGATGAGTATGATCGAAGGTACTGCCAGAAGTATGGGGGTAAAGATAGAAGACTAATTGTCTTTCATACTTTGCCATAAACATACTTCTGTTTTTCAGAGGTAGACTTCGACCCTGTACCTGCTTTCGTTGCCTCCACGAGGGGTTGGGAAAGCAGGTGCAGGGCAAACCGCAGGAGATTATACGATACAAGGAGAAGAGATGAAAAGGAGCAAGCGTTATAAGGAAGCCCTTTCGAAGATCGATCGACAACGTCAGTACGAACTGAATGAAGCAATAGGGATATTGAAGGATTTGCCAAAAGTAAAATTCGACGAGACCCTGGAGCTGCATATGAACCTCGGCGTTGATCCAAGAAAAGCCGATCAGCAAATCAGGAACTCGATTGTTCTCCCCCATGGAACGGGAAAAGATGTCAGAGTACTTGTCTTTGCTGAGGGTGAAAAAGCAGAAGAAGCTTCCGAAGCAGGAGCAGATTATGTGGGAGTGGACGACTTGATGGAGAAGATCAGCGGTGGCTGGTTTGATTTCGATATCGTCATTGCTACACCTAATCTGATGGGAAAGATTGGAAAGTTAGGGAAGATATTAGGTCCTCGTGGCCTGATGCCGAACCCGAAAGTAGGAACAGTTACCATGGATGTCGGTAAGGCTGTTCAGGAATCGAAGGCGGGCAAAATTGCCTATAGAGTAGATAAGTTCTCTAATATTCACGTCCCGGTTGGCAAGATGAGCTTTGACCAGGATAAGCTGAAAGAGAATATCCTGACTATGGTTAGCTCAATTCTTAAAGACAGGCCTGCTACTGTTAAAGGCCAGTTTATTAAGAGTATGGCATTAACATCAACAATGGGCCCCGGTATGAGGTTGAATATACCCGATACAACTGCTGCAGCGAAGAAATAGGAGGGATGCTATGGTTAAGGAACAAGAACAGACATACGAAGCAGTATATAATGAGCTGAAAGTAAGTAGAGTCCAGGAATTGACTGAAAGAATGAAAGATGCCAGAGCTATAGTGCTCGTTGATTATAAGGGTATTAATATAGAAGAAGTCGATAACCTGAGAGGTAGAATGCGTGACTCTCAAGTCGATTACTTCGTCTCCAAGAATACCTTTATCAAGAAAGCACTGAACACACTCGGGATTACATCACTGGACGAATCTCTTGTCGGGCCTACAGCTGTAGCTATCTCCAAAGAGGATGAGATTGCTCCGGCCAGAGAACTTGCCCTCTTTATCAAAGAGATGATGGGGGATAAAGACTTCCCGACTTTCAAGAAGGGTTACGTTGATGGAAGACTGTTCGATAAGAAAGAGCTGGAAGAACTAGCCAAGTTGCCACCGAAAGAGCAGTTGTTAAGTATGATGTTAAGTGGCTTTAATGGACCGATAACAGGCTTTGTCTATGCCCTTAACGGGATAATCAATAAGTTTGTATATGCTGTTGACGCAATAGCAAAGAAAGAGAATTAAGCAACAAAGAGAAATAAATTAGAAAGAATAGACATTTGGAGGAAAGATGAGTGATAAAAAACAACAGGTAATTGATATTATCAAAGAAATGACCGTCATGGAACTGTCAGAATTGGTAAAAGAATTAGAAGAGCTGTTTGGTGTTTCTGCAGCCGCTCCAGTAGCAGCAGCTGCCGCTGCTCCTGCTTCAGCCGAAGCAGCAGAAGAAAAGAGTGAATTCACTGTTATGCTTACAGCAGCAGGAGATAAGAAAATTCAGACGATTAAAGTTATCAGAGAGATAACTCAGCTTGGTCTGAAAGAGGCAAAAGACCTTGTCGATAACTGTCCGAAAGTAGTTGTTGAGAATGTTGCTAAAGAGGAAGCCGAAGCTGTACTGAAGAAGTTAGAAGAAGCTGGCGCTACTGCCGAGATTAAGTAATATTACTCTAATACTATTTTTCGAATGCGTAAGCGTAGAAAAAACTATAACCATCCTGTCGCCGGGCAGTTTTCTGTTTTGTCAGATATGACCAGTAAACTCTCGAGCGGAGTTTAGGTACGGGATTGTAGTAACTGACCACTTCTTTATAAGGATATATTGTTCGCAATATCCATAAAGGGGTGGTCAGGGTATATCATAGTGCATGTAGATTACTTGTTTTCACCCATTATCCGACCGCTACTCTGGATGCCTTGAAATGAAAGCCTTAAGGTTCGAACTGACCTTCTCGCCAACACGCTTTCTTTTATCTGTATCCACGGTAACAGTCGGAGGATAAACCATAAGGAGATATGCTTTTGAAAAGTATCAAAAGTTATTCCCGTTTAAAAAAGACGATCGAAGATTTAGGTATTCCGGCATGTGAAATACCAAATCTTCTTGCTATACAGATCGATTCCTATGATCGCTTCCTGCAGAAAGATATTCATCCGCAGCAGCGTGAGAACATAGGATTACAATCTGTCTTTAACTCGGTGTTTCCTATTGAGGACACAAAAGGTTATTACCTGCTTGAGTTCCTCGAATATACCGTTCTCAAGGAAAAATATACAAAAGAAGAATGTATCGAGAGAAATCTCTCTTATCAATCACCGATCAGGGCTAAGATGAAGCTGACTAAATATGACGAAGAGAAATTAAAAGAGACCGGTGAGAAGGTAGTGAAAGAGATCATCGAAAATGATGTCTACCTGGGAGAGATACCATTAATTACAGACGAGGGAACATTTATTGTCAATGGTGCCGAAAGAGTAATTATAAGTCAATTACATCGCTCGCCGGGTGCCTTCTTCGAAGAGGAGAAACATCCAAGCGGGAAATCACTCATATCGGCTACGGTCATACCTTATAAAGGTTCCTGGCTGGAATTCAGTATGGATGTCAATGATACAATGTATGTCCATATAGACAAGAGAAGAAAGCTTCCGGTCACCGTGCTGCTCAGATGTATTGGCCTTTCAACCAATAGCGATATCAGAAAGCACTTCTATAGCACCAAAAAGGTCTCGCTTGAAGAGGCAAAAGGACAATATCTGGCTGAAGATATTATAGATAAAGAGAATGGCGCAGTAATAGTCGAAGCCTGGGAACAGGTCAGCGATGAAAATTATAATGAACTTGTCGAGGCTGGTTACAAGAAGGTCAAGATCATATCAGAAGATTCTGATGTGCACCGTAAGATAATTGAGAAGACTATAGCTAAAGATTCCACCCAGAATGAAGAAGAAGCAGTCAAGAAGATATATAATCTTATCAGGCCAGGTGAGGAACCAACGATGGAAGCGGCTGTAGCCCTTGTAAACAGGATGTTCTTTGATGAGAAGAGATACAACCTCGGTGAGGTCGGTCGATATAAGCTGAATAAGCGTCTCGGTATCTATATTCCTGAAGATGTCTGTATACTCACACGAGAGGATTTAATAGCCATAATCGAGAAGATGGTCGATATCTATCGGGGTAAAGACGATATCGATGATATCGATAATCTGGCCAACAGACGTATAAGAACAATTGGTGAATTGCTGGAAGATGAATATACTAACGGCCTTTCCAGAGTATCAAGAATCGCTATTGAAAGAATGTCGATAACAAATCCTGATGAGGTTACAGTCAGTGACCTGATAAACAGTTCAGCACTTATCGGAGTTATACAGGCCTTCTTCCTTACAGGGCAGCTCTCTCAGTTTATGGAGCAGACCAATCCATTGGCGGCCATAACACACAAGAGAAGATTATCTGCTCTAGGGCCAGGTGGCCTGACAAGAGAACGAGCAGGTTTCGAGGTGCGGGATGTTCACCACTCTCACTACGGCAGGATCTGTCCGATTGAAACGCCAGAAGGACCCAATATAGGTCTGATATCATCACCAGCGATTTATTCGCGAGTTAACAGATTGGGTTTTCTGGAAACCCCTTATATAAAGGTTGTCGATGGCAAGATTACAGAACAGGTCGATTATTTCGATGCTTCCGATGAAGAGGATTTTATCATTGCTCAGGCAGATATCAATATCGGTAAAGATCTCAGGATTAAAGACGAACAGGTTTTTGCAAAACAGGGAGAAGAGTATATACTTGTAACACCAGATGAGATAGATTATGTAGACGTATCACCTCAGCAGATAGTATCCGTCTCGGCTTCCCTTATCCCCTTCCTTGAGCATGATGACGCTAACAGAGCTCTTATGGGTTCCAATATGCAGCGACAGGCAGTACCTCTGCTCAATCCAGCAGCCCCTACAGTTGGAACCGGGATGGAGAAGGTGGTTGCCCGTGATAGTGGTGCTGCTGCTATTGCACCATACGATGCAAAAGTAGAGAAGGTAACTTCAGCTTATATCGATCTCAAAAAGATTGAAGATGGCGAAGAGACACTCGATATCCACACTGAGAACAGGATCTATTTGAAGAAATTCTGCCGCTCGAATCAGGACACTTGTATAAATCAGAGGCCAATAGTTAAAGTAGGGGATATAGTCAAAAAGGGTGAGCCAATATCAGACGGTCCTGCTATTGAAGGAGACAGACTGGCACTGGGACAGAATCTGCTCGTTGCCTTCATGCCCTGGTACGGATATAATTATGAAGATGCGGTAATCCTCAGTGAGAGTGTAGCACGAGACGATATAATGACCTCTATCTATATCGAGGTACAGGAAGTACTTGTCAGACAGGTCAAAAACGGTAAAGAAGAACTGGCTTACGATATACCTAATGTTCCGATCAATGCCCTTCGAAATCTCGACAAGACAGGTATAGTAAGGGTAGGTTCGGTGATCAAACCGGGAGATATAATAGTTGGCAAGATTACACCAAAGAGTGTCGATATAGATCCCTCACCGGAAGAGAACCTGATGCGGGCCCTCTTTGGAGACAGAGCAGGTAACTTCACTGACAGTTCCCTTAAAGCGAAGCCGGGAATGGAGGGTGTCGTTATCGATGTTAAAGTCTTCAAGAAACAGGAAGATATAACTGAATTCGAACTCGATAAGAAGGATATTTTGAACAAGCTAAAGCAGGAACATACAGAACGTAAGAAGAAGATCGATAGTTTCCTGGAGACGAACCTGAAGAAATATCTACTTGGAGAGAAGGCCAAGAATATAATGGATTCTAAAGATGGCCGTTTCTTTATCCCTTCTGGAAAGAAGATCACCAAAGATGATCTGGTAAAGATAAACTTCAAGAGATTGAGCCTGGATTATGAATTCGTAGAAGATCCGGATAAGAACCAGCAGATATTCAATAATATCATATTAAAAGTAAAAGATGCTAGCGAAGAGAGTGATAATATCTTCAAGAAAGAGAAAGAACGCCTCCGCCATGGCGATGAGTTACCCTATGGAGTCCATAAGATGGTCAAGGTATATATCGCCAAAAAACGTAAGATACAGGTTGGAGATAAGCTGGCCGGTAGACACGGTAATAAAGGTGTGATCTCCAAGATCGCCCCTATAGAGGATATGCCCTTTATGGAGGATGGTACTCCGGTCGAGATTATTCTCAATCCACTTGGTGTTCCTTCCCGTATGAATATCGGACAGATTATGGAAACCCATCTCGGTATGGCTGCCAAGATTCTCGGCTTCCAGGTAGAAACTCCTGTCTTTGATGGAGCTTCCCTCAAAGATATTGAGAAGGAGATGAAGAAAGCTAAAATACCGTTAGACGGAAAACAGGTTCTCTATGACGGCAAGACCGGTGAACCTTTCCGTGAGAGGGTTACAGTTGGAATAATCTATATGATGAAACTCAATCACCTTATTGAAGATAAGATACATGCACGTTCAACCGGGCCGTATTCACTGATTACTCAGCAACCGTTAGGTGGTAAAGCACAACATGGTGGACAGAGACTGGGAGAGATGGAAGTCTGGGCTCTGGAGGCTTACGGTGCTTCAAGGATACTGGAAGAGATGTTGACCATTAAATCGGATGATGTGGATGGTAGAACAAATGCGTTCAAGGCAATTACGAATGGCCAGAATCCATCCAAGCCTGGTGTCCCGGAGTCCTTCAATGTCCTGGTTAGTGAGTTGAAATCACTCTGTTTCAATATAGAATTTCTGACCGATAAAGAGATTTAAAATGAGTTCTAATATGTCACATAACAAAGAACAAAATATAGTTTTTCCGCAGGTGATAAGTGAAACCAATCACCTTATGCAGAGATCGGGAGGTACCGATCTCCTCACTAAACCGCCAAGAGGAGGTTATTACAAGTGATTAGAGAAATTAAAAGAGAA
>CAZBDV010000053.1:0-8874 GCA_964490765.1 uncultured Candidatus Cloacimonadota bacterium
GAACTGGAAGGATACAACGTCTATCGTGATAGTGATATGATCAACGCTGCATTGGTAACCGAACTGGAATATACAGACACAGATGTAGAAAATGGCATCACCTATTCTTACTATGTAACTGCTGTGTATGATGAGGGTGAATCAAATCCATCCAATACAGTGGAAGCCACACCAGAAGGATTGGAACTCAATCCACCACTGAATCTTACCTATGAGGTTATAGATGAGGTAAATGTTCACCTTATGTGGGAAGAACCGGAAGGTGAAGTACTGGATGAATTCCGTTACGACGATGGTGTTATGGATGGCCAGCTCGGCTTCCAGGGGGGAACCAATAACGGCGTTATGGGTTCTGTCCATAGAAACGATGCCGAGGTTAATGAAGTTCACTGGTTCACCACGAACGAAGGTGGCCCTCATAATACGGTAAATCTCTTCATCTTTGGCCTGAACGCTCAGGGTATGCCAAACGGTAATGATGTTCTGTTCCAGCAAATGAGCATCCCTAATGTAGATATGCAGTGGACTGAGTTCGTTCTACCGGATCCGGTAGTAGCACCGAACGGTTTCATGATTGCCATGAGCTATACCGGTTTCCTTGGATTGGGAACCGATGACGGAATAGGACCACCCTGGGAATTCCAGGCCAATACTCACTACTTCTCAGCTGATTACACAGGAAATCAGTGGTCAACTGTCGAGAGTGCCGGCTTTGAAGCAAACTTCATGCTTAGAGCTTATGGCCACGATTTTGGCGAATTGAGAAGTGCTCCGCTTGCAGCAATGCCTGTTACACAGAGCGATATTCTGTTGACCAATACTTCGGGTCGCTCAACAGGTACTTCTCTACTTACTACCCCTGTGACAACAGAGAGGACTGCTGGAAGGGCTCTACTCGGTTACAATGTCTATCGTGATGGAGTTATCATCAATCCAACTCTGGTTACTGAGACTGAGTATCTCGATGAGAATCTTGACACCGGTCAGTACATTTATTACGTAACGGCAGTCTATGATGAAGGTGAATCAGATCCTACTGACGAGGTCACCGTTGATATCGTCAACAATGTAGGTGAAGAACCTGTTACTCCATTCGTTACCAAACTGCACAGTAACTATCCTAACCCCTTCAACCCTGAAACGACAATTGGTTTCAGCGTGGAGAATCAGTCTCTTGTTACCGTTGAAATCTACAACATCATCGGTCAGAGAGTCAGAGTTCTCGTTAACGAAGTGATGGAAGCGGGAGAACATAGTGCCGTCTGGAATGGTAGAGACAGAAACAATCGTGAAGTATCATCAGGCATTTACTTCTATCGTATGCAGAGTGGTGAATACACCGATACGAAGAAGATGATCCTTATGAAATAAAGCAATATAATCAACTAAAAGAGCCCGGATCCTTTAGAGGTTCCGGGCTTTTTTTTTCTGGATCAAGATCCCCTGAACCGGACAGGCCTGAATCCAGCATATAACTCCAGCATTATATAATTCGGGAACAGTTATATCCTTGACAGAGTATCGGCTCTATCGAAGTTATTCAACAGAATGAGAAGTCCAATGAATGAAAAGAATCGAGAAATCTTCAGAAGTTTTATGCAGAAACTCAATCTTGATGAGGAAGCTATCCTGGCAAAATTCGACCTTTATCACTCACTTCTCATAGAAGCCAACAAAAGAGTGAATCTGATCTCTCGACAGACATCTCCCGATGATATCTGGACTCGACATTTTTGCGATTCATTGTTACCAGTCTCTCTGGGATACGATTTCAGTGGCAAGATCACTCTTGATCTGGGAACGGGTGGAGGATTACCGGGAATATGCCTGGCTATTTTGTACCGACAGGGGAAGTTCGTTTTACTCGATTCACGCGAGAAAAAAATACTTGAGTTGAAAAGTTTAATCAAAAAACTTGACTTGAAAAACTGTTATCCTATTCATAATAGGTTGGAAGAAATTAAGTGGGGTTTACCTGTTAAGGGACTGCCGAATATTGACGGTATCGATATCATTGTCTGCCGTTCGGTCAAGATAACCGGAAAACTCCTCAAGAGGATGAGAAGAATCATAAAAAAAGGCGGATATATTCTGCTATATAAAGGGAAAGAGGTGGATGAATCCTGGTTACTGAAAGAGGCTCGAGCTATACATTACTCGAAGGAGATTTGGGGTAACCGGACAATTCTACAGATTGACAGAGTATGAAAAAGATCATTGCAATAGTTAACCAGAAAGGTGGAGTCGGTAAGACTACAACGGCTGTAAATCTCGCTGCTGCTCTTGGGCTTTATGAAAGGAGAACACTTTTGGTGGACATTGATCCACAGGGTAATACGAGTAGCGGACTGGGAATAGATAAGGACAATCTAAAAGCACATGTCTATGATATTTTGATAGATAAAGCAGAGACTTCTTCTGCGATCCATAAAACGTCGATCGAATATCTTGATATCATCCCCAGTAATATCGATCTTACCGGTGCCGAGATCGAACTGGTCAAGGAATTTGCCCGGGAAAATAAGCTGAAAGAAGCTCTGGCCTCTATTCAGGACGATTATGAGTATATATTGATTGATTGCCCCCCTTCACTCGGCCTGCTAACTATCAATGCCCTTACTGCCAGTACCGATGTCATTATCCCGATCCAGTGTGAATACTATGCCCTTGAAGGGGTTAGTCAATTATTGAATACAATCAGATTGATCAGAAGAAATCTCAACCCTGATCTAAACATTCTCGGTGTTGTAATGACGATGTATGACAAACGCCTAAATCTCTCTTACCAGGTAGCAAAGGAGGTAAAGAGGTATTTTCAGGAGAAGATATTCGAAACAATAATCTATAGAAACGTCAAATTAGGAGAAGCTCCGAGCTTTGGTAAACCGATATTTCATTACGATATCAGTTCCATCGGAGCAAAAAACTATTTACAATTAGCAACGGAACTGTTAGCAAGATGAGTACAAAAAGATTAGGCCGTGGTTTAGACGCATTGATACCTTCCGGTTCGGAATCGACAGACAGAACAACCGGTATTACTACAGTAAGGATCGACAAGATCCATCCCAATCCTTATCAGCCTAGATTAACATTAGATCCTGAAAAGCTGCAGGAACTGGCGCATTCGATCGCTGAGAGCGGTATGATCCAGCCGATAATTGTCACCAAAAAAGAGAACTCCGAATACGAACTGATTGCCGGTGAAAGAAGATTAGAAGCAGCCAAGCTGGCCAATTTTATCGAAGTGCCGGTTATTATTCGTTGTGTCTCTCCACGAGAACAACTCCAGTTTGCTCTGATAGAGAATGTTCAACGAGAGAATCTCAATCCAATGGAAGAAGCCCTGGCCTATCAGCAGCTCCAGGATCAGTTCAATCTGACTCATAACGACATTGCCAAATATGTCGGGAAAGAGCGGAGTACTGTTACAAATTCTATCCGCCTTCTGAAGCTGCAACCTGCTATCCAGAAGATGATCTCTGAGGAGAGACTGTCTCAGGGGCATGCCAGAGTACTCTTGCAACTGCCACCCGACAAACAGGTCGAATTTGCAGGGGAAATTCTGAGAAGACAGCTCTCTGTCAGACAGACCGAGCAGCGGGCTCGCATTTATCAGACTGAAGATAAGAAAGAGAAAAGAAGTATCGAGCCGGAGAAAAAGGAATATCTGGCAGAGATGAGTGAGGCACTGACGAGATATTATGCTTCACACGTACATATCACTGCTAAATCACGAGGTGGAATGGTAACATTTACCTATAAAAACGATGACGAATTACAGAGACTCCTCTCCCGGCTGCTTAAGCAGAGTTAACTCTTAACAGGTATGTTCAAGACTGCACTGATAATCATCTCTTTTTTGCTGTTAATAGCTGCTATACTGCTTCTGATGATTAACAACAACCGTTCTGTCATCATCGAACAACAACGGGAGGAGATTGAAGCACTGACCAATTACGTTCAATCTTTACGTAACAGGCTTGATAACTATGAGCAAGCCAAAAGCGAAACAACAGAGAGTTCCAGAGATACGCGGATCAGAGATCTGCTCGATGATTATCTCCGGACAAATAATAATCAGAATCATCTGATCGATACGACAATAACGACCGATGAACTGAGAGAAGAGTTAGAGGAATTTCGCTGGAAACAGCAGTTCATACCCGACCAGATGCCAATTATCGATAAATCAGTCATCAGCCAGTCTTACTCTGAAAATCATAAAGGGGTTGATATGGCTGCTTCTCTCGGAACCGAAGTTTTTGCAGCTGGTAGCGGAGTCATCCGGGCTGTATATGAAGACAGATATTTTGGAAATGTAGTTGTTATAGATCATCTTAACAGCTACCAGACATTTTATGCTCATTTGGCCAGGATATTTTATAAACCGGGCTATTTCGTGCAGAAGGGAGAAGCTATAGGGCTGGTAGGCAATACCGGCTACAGTACCCATCCACATCTTCACTTTGAAGTAATGTATCAGGACGAGAATATTAACCCGATAGAGATAATCAACAAATAACAATATGACAGAGGAGAGACATATGCTCAAGAATCGTAAAATTGAGCTTTCAACAATAATAGGAAAAGGTAGTACAATCAAGGGTAATCTTCAGATCAAGGGTGGTATTAGAATTGATGGAGTCATTGAAGGAACCCTGCAAACTGACGGATTCGTCGTCATCGGAACTTCAGGCAAAGCTAAGGCCGATATACGTGCAAAAGAATGTCTTATCTCGGGTGTCTTAGAAGGTAACATCAACGTATCGGAGACTCTGGAACTCGATAAAACCGCCTGGGTAACAGGGGATATAGTAGCCAGAGTACTGACAGTGAATGCCGGGGCAATAATTGTTGGTAATTGCCAGATGGGTGATAAGAACCCGCAGACGAAGGCTAACGTAATAAAGGATGTCTCAGCCAAATCGGATGAAGAAGTTACTCCAAAAGCTTCGAATTAAGGATCGTGAAACTTTAGAAGGGCTCACGCTGATAAGTCAGTTAGGCTTGAATATAGTTGTCTCATTACTGATCTTTTTTCTGATCTTCCTGTGGCTGGACCGTAAGCTTCAGACCAATAATATACTCCTCTTCGCAGGCATTATACTCGGTATTGCCTGCGGGATCTACCTTAACTATAAACATTTGAAGCGTTTCTATGACAAAAAACCCTGATCTGACAGATAATTACGTTAAACAGATACTGACTATTGTTTTCTTGACAATTATCGCTGCTGTTTTGTTTTTGCCAACGAGATTCGATCAGGCAACAGGCTGGATTACAGGTTCAGTGGGAAGCGGGCTGAATTTTTACTGGCTATACAGGAAGATGAAAGCAAGCTACTTTGTCAGTGACAAGGAAGCTGTCCTTCATTCCTATAAAGGCTTCTATCTGCGCTACCTTTTCCTGATTATTTATTCCATACTGGTGGTGATCTTGCTAAAACCGGATATTATTATGTTCGGCGCTGGATTGATAAGTGTCCAGATAGTAATCTATCTCCACTATTTTTACAGTCTCGTGAGAGATAAAGCGAATAGAGGGAACGGGACAGAATCTGATGAAAATAAAAGTTGAAGATAAAGGAACTCTGAAATGACGAAGAAAAAGATGTTGAGATTGTTTTTCATTTTCTTTATTATTCAGGCGATATTATCAATTGGAATTGACTATAGACTCAATATAGGCATCCATCCCGAGAGCGGTAGATTCTCGATATGGAATACAGCACACCCGATGACTATTCAGGACAGAATTATTGAAGAGTTCCAGCCTGATCAATATGTCAAAGAGCAAGGGATCACACCGAAGATCTATGGAAGTGAAAAGCTATATCAATTTTTCGAAAACATATTTGGAAACCAGGCTATCAATACCTTCTCTCTCCTCCGAATGTTGTTGATCCTGAATATCACCCTGCTTGTTCTTGCCCTACTCCTGAATAAAAAACTTACTCTCATCCCGAAAAAGGGGCAGGTACTATTCGAGATGATTCACTCCTTTTTCTATGAATTGACATCTGAAACTCTTGGTAAAAAGTTTGCCAACTTCACACCATACGTATTAACAATATTCATCTTTATCTGGTCGTGTAATATCATTGGGGTTATCCCCATTCCCGGTTTCATGGAGCCGACCAGAAATCTCAATGTCCCACTCGGGATGGGTTTGATGGCAGTTTCGATCGTCCATTATATGGCAATAAAGAACAAAGGGATAGGCCCCTATCTTAAAGGGTTTACCGAACCATTCTTCCCTATGGCACCTATCAATATAGTCGGTGAATTTTCCAAAGCCATATCGATATCCTTTCGTCTCTTCGGAAATATTCTGGGTGGGGCTATAATCCTGATCGTGATCTCATCACTGGTCAGATTCATTCTGCTCCCTGTGGGTTTGAGCCTTTTCTTCGGCATCTTTATCGGAACCATTCAGGCATTCGTTTTTACTATGCTGGCAATAAGTTATATAGCAGTCGAACTGTATGAATAACAGATATAGATTGAGTTTGAGGGAAATCAAATATGTTGGAAAATATTGAAATAGTTCACATTGCAGCGTATCTGGGAGCTGCTATCAGCGTCTCACTCGCTTCGGTCAGTGCCGGATACGGAGAAGGATACACTGCAGGACTGGCCAATAGTGCCTTGATGAGACAACCGAAATCCAGTGATCAGCTATCCCGGTCTATGCTGGTAAGTCAGGCAGTAACCGAAACTGGAGCTATATTTTCGCTCGTTATTTCTCTCCTGCTCCTGTTCGGTGGAGTTGACAGAGGTAGTCTCGGAATCGTCAGAGCTTCTTCTCTCCTGGCTGCAGGAATAGCTATGGGGCTCGGGAGTGTAGGGCCGGGTTTCGGATCGGGATATACAGGTGGTTATGCCTGTATGGCTTTAAGCCGAATGCCAAAGCGACATAATGAAATCACCGGTAATATGCTCATCGGGCAGGCTCTCGCTCAGGCAAGTTCAATTTTTGCTCTCGTTGTCGCACTCTTGCTGATCTATGCTATCCCGGCTTTCGACAATCTCACTCTTATCCAGCAGATAATCAGGGCTGTAGCATATCTCGGTGCCGGGTTATGTATAGGATTCGGGACTCTGGGACCCGGTACTGCAATCGGTTATGTAGCAGGGAGAGCCAGTGATATGATCGGCCGGTATCCGAGACAGAGAACCCTGACGATGCGTACTATGTTCGTAGGTGCTGCCGTATCAGAATCTACTGCAATATATTCTTTAGTTATCGCATTCTTGTTAATGTATGCACTATAATATAATCAAATGAGTTGAACAGAAGTTCACAATTGGAGGTATAAATGGAAGGAATCGAATTGATTGCTAAAGCAGCAGCGTTCCTGGGCGCTGGAATATGTATGGGTATCGGTGCTCTGGGACCTGGAATAGGACAGGGATATGTTGCCGGTAAGGCTTGTGAAGGTATTGCCCGTTCTCCCGAGAATTCAGCCCTTCTGACTAGAACGATGCTCGTGGGTCAGGCTGTATCTGAGTCAACAGGTATTTACTCGCTGGTTATTGCACTCTTGTTGATATTCTCAACTTAAGTCACACTGTTGTATAGTACTGGTGGCCGGAACTCTGACAGGAAGACCTGCAACGTGTAGAGTACAATGTATCTTGATGTAACAACATTCAAAAGGAGAAGAATGGTAGATGATAAGTATTGATTATTCGCTGATCATTGTGATCTTGAATTTCATACTCTTAATGATTATCTTGAACAAGCTGCTCTATAAGCCGGTTAAGCAGTTTCTCACAGAAAGAGAGAATAGTATTGCTGCCGATCTGGATGAAGCTGCCAAATCGAAAAGAGAGGCTGAAGAGCTGCTGAACCAACAGCAAGAGGATTTCAAGCAATCTGCACTGGAGATCAGAAGACTCAAAGAGCAGGCCAAGAAAGATGCGGAAACGAAAGGTGACGAGATAATCAAAGAGGCCAGAAACCGCGAGAGAATGATACTGGCTGATACGGAGAAGCTACTGGCCAATGAGAAACAAAAAGCTGTGCATGCTATTGAGGGAGAGCTGGGAGAAATGATAGCTAATCTAACCTCGACCATTATAGGTAAGCATATTGATGAGACCCTGGATGCCGATATGATAGAACGCCTTCTGAATGAGGAGGAGAACAAAGAGTGAAATACAGATTGTTAGCCAGAAGATACGCTCAAGCTTTTCTTGATAACACAACCGAGAAAGATCATGATTCATTGCTGAAAGATATCACAACAATGAGAACTGTCATCAGAGAAAATCCTGAGCTGATTAAGATTCTGCAGTCTATTATCACTCCCAGGAAGTTGAGGCTGGAATTGCTCGAAGCTATTATCAGTACAGAAGATACCCCCAGTATCATTCTCAACTTGCCAAAACAATGGCGGGGATTGTTTAATCTTCTGGTTATTAAACACCGAATGCCGATAGCTTCTGAGATTATTGATGAGATTGAAAAATTATTACTGCAGCAAAAAAATAAAGCAAAGATCAGAATCGTTTTTGCCAGAGAATTGAGTAACGATATTAAAGAAAAAATCATTAACTATGCCGGAAAGAAGACCGGCAAAGAATTGATAGCAGAAACTGAGATCGATCCCGATATAGTTGGTGGTTTCATTGCCTCTGTAAATTCGATTATTTTTGATGGTTCTGTCAGGCATAACCTCGATAGATTCAAGAAGATCAGACAGTAGCTGTCAGATGCAATTATAAAATTATATGTAATTCTCAAAAAAAGAAGAGGAAGGATATGAAGATACAACCTGATGAGATAAGCTCGATATTAAAACAGAAGATAGATGAGTTCAAGTTTGATATCGATGTGGACGAAACCGGGCAGGTAATAGAAGTTGG
>CAZBDV010000054.1:0-8287 GCA_964490765.1 uncultured Candidatus Cloacimonadota bacterium
GAGTTGCGTGCTTCATGACCAAATTTGATCTGTTTTGCCATCTTCTTTCCTCCTTATCTTTAAATTTTTATCGCGAAATTTGTCAAAGTTTAGCAATTGACTGACAAGAGTGCTAATAACAATCTAACCCTTTTTTTGTCAATGAAAAATATTTTTTTACGCTCGGTACTGTTGCTGATTACTTTTAACAGTGAATAAACAGCCCGTAATAAAAGAGTACTCGTCTTTCAGTGATAGAGCAGTTAGTGTAATATTAATGGGAATATAAGGGTTCAATTAGATGACGAATTTTCTCTGGTGATAAACCAGTTTCCGTCGTGTAGTTTCCAGAGAGTCTCTCTTATCGATGCAGTTTCTTCTGAATCCAGCTCCTTTTTTTCAATTTCCAGCACCAGAATAGATTCATCCTGATAGATAAAATGTTGTATTTTCATATCGGTATATTCATTCAGGCCGTTTTCTTTATGATAAAGGCTCCATCTGGAGAAGTCCATATTAACGTGTGGGGCATGGAATGCCGGATGATAGAATGAGAGAAAACTATCGAGATCCTCGTAGTTCTGAGCCCTGATCCAGCTGTAGTATCTATCTTCCCAATCGGATTTTAACTTCAGCAGTTCAGAGATCGTTTTCCGGTTGAGTTTATCGGCAATTATAACAGGGGTTTCACCGGGCCGGAGGTAGTTTTTCAGGAATACAATATCATTATTTTTCATCCGGATACACCCTTCGGAGTCGTAATCGATAAATTCAATTTTATCTGTTCCGTGTATCCATATTCCGCTGCCACTCTTTTTCAAAGCTCTGTCGAGCTGGTTGGGGTAATTGAGAATAAAAGCACCGGTACCGAATTTTTCCTGCAGGGTTTGCTGGTTTCTGAATTGAGTGATCTGATAGTATCCAAACGGAGTTCTGAGGTCCCATTCACTCCGTTTAGCCCCTTTCTGTTTTCCGGAAGAGATCTCAAATTCCCGTATAATGGTGTATTGAAGTGGGTTCTTGCTGAATTGGGCAAGGTAAGCTTTCTGGGGTGCAAGTTCAGCGATAAAGAGAGTCCAATCATTCTCTTCACTGAAATAGAAATTGAGAAATTCTGCCGGGACCAGCAAATCACTCCCTGTAGCGGAAGAAATAGTAAGCAGGAGCATAGTCAACAGAAACAGGATTCTGGATATAGTCAACTTATCGAGCATTACTTACTTCAGGAACAACATCTTCCTCGTTATTGTTGCATCAGCAGTCTGTAGTCGATAGAAGTAAACACCAGCCCCTACAGCTCTATTCCGGTCATTAATCCCAGTCCATAGAACAGAGTGCTGGCCTGCTTCCATATCTTTATTGACCAGAGTTCTGATCTTCTGTCCCTTAATATTGAAAATCTCAATTACGACCGGAGAGTCTTCTCTGAGTGAGAAGTTGATTCTGGTAGATGGGTTGAAAGGGTTGGGATAATTCTGTTCGAGAGTGGTAACATACTCGGATTCCGGTATATCTATCTCCATCATATTATTATCACCGTAGAAGCCTGTCCGGTGCATATTGCCCCGATATAAATTCCAGGGTTGCATATCACCCTTCGGTAGTTTATAATCGAGAACAGTTATTCCTGTAGAGGTTGCCAGGATAATATCCCAGTCTCCGTCATTATCAATATCAGCAATCGAAGCTGGTGAGGATACCGTCGTATTGAGGGGAACAGGGAATGAGTCAACCATAGAACCGTCAGCGTTGTAACCGTAGATATTCCCCTGTGTACTGGCCACTATCAGGTTTAATTCCTCATCTCCATTGAGATCTACTGCCAGGGGTGGCTGCATAAAGGACTGGTTCAGATGAATTGGCCAGCCGTTGAGATACTCACCATTCTGATCTACTATACCGACCAGTCCGTTATAAGTAACGAAAGCCAGTTCAAGTTCACCATCACCTCTGAAATCACCGGCAATGACCTCTGTAGCAATTCTCTGTGGTAGTGTCTTCTCGAAGAGAATTTCTCCCGAAGTCGAGATCAGGTATAACTTGTGGCTGGAAGTTCCTACTGCAATCTTCTTATTGTCGAGTACCAGAGGAGCGGTAATGATGCCCGAGTCCAGAGAGACCTGAAAATCATCGATCATAGAGCCGTTATGCTGGACAATATAGATGTTACCATCAACAGTGCCAATGATAATCTCTTTTCTACCGTTACCATTGAGATCAACTACTGCCAGGTCTGCTGAGGAGGCCTGAGGAACACTCACCGGGAAGCCCTCCGATAGTTCTCCATTACCTTCCAGGACATAGAGGTTTCTATTCAATCCAAGACTGATAATCTGTAAATTACCATCATTGTTGATGTCTGCGAGTACTGGCGTCAGTATCTGCTGCCCGCAATCCTCAAACGAGAAGAGCAGATCTCCTAGATAATTAAAGGCTTTGATATTCTGCAATCTGCTGGCAAGAACGATTTCCCGGTTACCATCATTAGTAATATCACCCATGGAAAAGCTGCGCCAGAGATTCTCCTGATTGATGAATGGATCATGGATGAGATTAGCATTGGCATCGAGCAGATTTATATTTCCCAATACATCGACTATCACCAGCTCTTCCATCCTGTCACCTGTAAAATCGGCCAGGATTGGAGATGCTGTTATAGGATATGTTGATTCCCAGGGCCAGTGGTTCTGCGTGAGGGTAACAGGCATGGTTAACTCGTAAGACCGGGAGAATGATGCGTTATTCAGACCTTCAGCGGTAATATCGACAATCATACTGTACTGCGCATAAGGAATATTGGGATCTACCTCTATTACGAAGGGGTTTTCCGAATTGATAGAACTGCTGTTCGGAGCTATATAACCGAAGTAAACGGTATCATCTATCAGATATATCAAGTCACTCTCAAAGCTGATAGAAGCAGTGACATTATTAGCTTCCGCCCAACCGGGGAGATTTTCCAGCTCCAGATAGATCTGGATGCTTTCGCCCGGATTAACCGACCCGTCATTATCGCCGGTGATATCGTCAAATACTACTTCAACCGGTTCGACATAAGGGAATGTCCCGTTAGCATCTTTTACTGCTATAGAGGGATCTCCAAAAAGAACCAGTTCGTAGAATATCCAGCGCATAACTCCATGAGACATCGCTTCATTGGCAAGAGATTCTCGGGAATAGTTCAGTGTATGGCCCAGTTCTCTGATATTATGTTCGTAAAGTCCGGAGAAAAAGGTGATATCAAAAGCCTGTGAGGCCCCATTAGTACTACCTGGAGAATACCAACCGTAGCGGGTATTACCTATGAAGGCAAATAATCCGCCTGAAGCTATAGTTAGATTCTGTCCGACAGCACCAGATTCTTGACTGGTCGAATAATCAAAGGCAGCGGGATAACACCCCTGAGTGTAGGCGAAGCCATACTCTGTATTCTGTAAGCTATTGATCCGGCCATTATTAAGACCAAACACGATGAAATAATTAGCATGACCTATGTGATTTATGATACCTAAACCGTTGTTAAAGGCATTGACTATATTTTCTATACTGAACGTTCCGTCTCTCTCATAGAGAGTATCCAGATGATAATCGTCCGGGATATAAGGGCTGATCTGATCTTTATAATCGCCACCCCAGGTCGGTGTACCGTCGAGATTCTCGCCGAACATATATGCTATGTCATTACTATATGTATTGTTATCTACATAATACATACTCTTGTGGAAAAAGTTCTGAAACTGGCTGTCAGAAAAGGCAGGAATTCTGCCGAGTGCCACTTCGGCGTATAAATCTATATCATCACCCAGCTCACCATAGATGCCGTTACCGTTAGCGTCCCAGTTTCCATCGAGATTACTATAATATAGATCCGCTGGCATGTTATGATCTACAGTGTTTCCGACCTGACCAAACATACCTCTGATCGGTATTATCTGGTCGTCACCGCCGAGTATGATATATTCCAGAGGTGTGTCGGTCTGGGCGTAGGTTTGATAGGCATCGATTATGAAACTACGAATCTTTTCCTGATTGTCGATACCGTTGTAATTCTGATAAATATCTTCTACAGCAAAGAATCCCGTCGAGATATCCCTGTTTTCCTGCCAGGTGATATATTCATCGAAAACTGTCTCTTTTGACATTGTTGATATGATTACCATCTGGTAGGGTTCGTTGAGATCGGTCAAAATGGATCTGGTAGCTGCAGGAGTCTTGTTGTAACTGTTGAGCTCTTCGGGATTGATTACCAGATCGGCCAGATTTTTTCTTACCTGTTCGGCTTGCAGAAGATAGAGATTCTGCTCGTCTGTCAGCTCCGAATCGTTTTCAGTTTCAACCCTGAAGCTGAATGATCCTACCCATAGCAGTTCCTTACGGACGGGGTTATAGCGATAGGGATAGACATTAACTATAAGAATATCGTGACCATTTTTACGTTGTACACCGAGCACCTCGTGCTCCGAAGCGGGGAAAAGCCTGTCAGATGCGTAAACAGCACTGTTTGGCAGGGTATTGTCAATCCCGTGAAGAGAAATTGGCTGTGGATTACGGGCATGATCTATTTGAACGTCTGTTAATAGATTCTCTTCTCCCGATTCGATCTCTAACCTTATAAATCTCTCGCCTCCGGGAAGCAGGATCTGCAGAGGATAATAGGGAAGCATTGGATTGCCGGGTTCCAGAACTACCGGTAGATCTGTTTTAAATTCATTATTACGTAATTGAGGTTGTTCTACCTCAAAATCAAATGTCATTCCATTGAGGCTTATAAAGCAAAAAAAACTTACTATAAGCGCTATAACTATCTCTTTCGTCATTTATTGTCATTCCTCCGAACTTATATACATAATAAAAAACTAACTTCGTTCTATTTCGTGTCAAGAATAAACTTTCTGAAGACAACGCACTCGACTTTGGGGAAACAATTGGGAACTTTATAGTCGGAACCCTTCCGATTACGATCCTGCACTCTGGTTGACATTATGGTTGGTGGCCTATCAGGCTGGTAATTCAGAGGTTCAGGGGGATATGGAGTACCTGACTTATTAGTCGTTCAGCATAAGTGCCGTTTAATAATGATTTGACATAAACGATATTATCTATTATATATTGTATAAGATGAGAGAGCTGAGAATACTGACGGTTCAACCTGTTTACCCCGGACTGGCATAACCGAAACAGGCTGAATTTCTGTGCCGTTGCATTAAATGGATGCTGGAAATTGTTTTAGGAAGAGTGACAAAAGAATAAAGTGGAGGAATTATGTCAAGATGGTCGAAGTACATAGGCAATAGTGTTAACTTTGCAGTAGAGAAGACGAAGGATGAGGGGTTTTTAGAGAGCTTTTTCGAATCGCGGACTTTTGAGCCGAAGAATGAACAGGAAGCGAAAGAGTACGAAGACTTCTGTTTTGTCTCATCTGCTCTCTCTCTGGCGGTCTATGTATCGCTGGGTGATCAGGAAGTGAGTGAAAAGGAAAAGGAACGCATTGTAAACGAAATGATCTATCAACTGGAACAACGACAGCATGAGCATTCTGCCTTATCAGAGAAATTTGGCAGTGCCGACAAAGAGATCATCAATACCCTGTTTGAGAGATTCAAGGATGAGATCCAGAGTGATAATTACGATCTGGATAATAACCTGAGAATAATCAATATGGTCTATAGAAAGAATCCCTATAAGAGATATTTTCTTCTGAGACTCTGTTTTATGATCGGATATACTGATTCTAGGAATATTGATCAGAAGCTGAAAATCATAAATAATATAGCTAAGAAGTTACATATTGATGACAGAGAAAGAGAGCGGATTAAAAAGGAAGTAGCAACCGAATATAAAATTGAGCAGGAATAACTTACCTGAGCCAGTCTTCCAGGGTGACTGAGTTATCACTCTTTTGATCCCTGTATTTAATAATGATCGGGCAGTACATCGAGATATTCTCTTCTCCCTCAAGTTTTCTGCTTCCGGAGATCACTACTGCCCGTTCAGGAACTGTTAATGGCTCTTCCTTACCAGTCTTGAGGAATTTTCTGTTAACTGCATCATAGATTCTGGTAGCGGCCGTCAGAATAACACCGGCGGCTATGATAGCTTTTGCTCTGACAATTACTCCTTCGTAGATACCGCAATTGCCTCCGATGAAAGCTTCATCCTCTATGATAACCGGGTTGTTACCGATCGGTTCCAGTACTCCGCCGATCATAGCACCAGCACTCAGATGGACCCTTTTCCCAATTTGAGCACAACTGCCGACGAGTGAATGGGAATCCAGCATAGTTCCGTCGTCGATGTAAGCGCCTGTATTGATGTAGGAGGGTGGCATTATGGTGATATTACTGCCGAGATAGCTACCACTCCTGATAGAACTGCCTCCGGGAACAATTCGTATTCCCTCTTTAGCAGAGAACATCCTTTCGGGGTATGTGTTCTTATCCCAGAAGATTTTCCGGTCAGACCAGGGCATTTCTGTCAATGAACCGAGCCTGAATCCTGTAAGGATCCCCTTCTTTACCCAGATATTAGTTTCCCAGACATCGTTGATCTTTGCAGCAGCCCTGATCAGGCCAAGCTCGAGTTGTTTCCTGAATTCCAGGAAGAGCTGGTAATCCTCATCATTGAAATTGTTTTTCTTCTCGTATAACGCTTCTATTCGTTCTGCTAAATTCATTCTGATAGCCCCTTATCGTATTCATCAACAAAAACAAATTCCGAGAGTGGTTTTCTCTCTGGCCTCTTCTTCTCGTCCTTCTGCTGCTTTTCTTTGAGTTCCGGATCTATTTCCGGGTTGTGTCTGCCGACAATTATCAGTGTTATTAGTTTCAATTTCTCCGGGATTTTGAGAATCTCTTTGGCCTTCTCTTCATCGTAACCCGCGATAGGATGAGCGACTAACCCCATCTCAGTAGCTTTCAGCTGTAAGAAACCGATACTCATCCCGGTTCCCAGAAGATAATAAATCCTCTTTTTGACCTTGCAGTCGAAATCTCTGTGACTGAATACGGCAATGATCATCGAGGCTTTCCTGGCCCATTTATTCCCTTCAGAAAGGGCAGAGAACAATTCCTCCAGCCTCTTTTTATCCTTAACAAAGACATATCGCCAGGGTTGTTTGTTGAAACAGGAGGGTGCCAGTTGAGCCGCCCTGCTCAATTCCTCGATGGTTGACTCATTGATCTCGACTGGTAACAGTGAACGGTATGCCCTTCTCTGTTCTATCGCTTCCTGTAGTTTCATAATAATCTCCCGCTAATAATCCTAAAAGTTATATCTCATACCGGCCGTCATTATGTTAGACCCACCACGAACGCTGTTATACAACCCAAAAACTCCGCTCCTGTGATGAATTCTTCCGACGACCTCCCAATTTGTCAGTGCCGGAACATCGACAGCTATCTCTAATAAAAGATAGTTCAAGAACTTACTGGCATTGACATTCGTTCTGCTCCGCTCTTCGATCGCGGGGGTCTCTGTAGCATAGGAAAATCCGTTACCGACAGCGAAACTGACAGGTAAGGAAAAGCCCTCTGTCCGGTAACGCAATCTGACTGTTATCAGAGCATTGAATTCGTAATGTTTCTGCTCTCCCACATGATCGGCAAACTGTGCCTCAAACTCAAGCCGGTAGAAGTCTGACCTGTCCAGAATTACCCTGCTGATAGCGAGGGATAGCAACCAGGAATCCTCATAGTAAATCGGTTTAAGTTTGAGTATCTTAGCCCGAAGATGACGATCTGTATAACGCCCCCCGTAAGCTGTTACTGCATAACCGGATAAACTGATCCCTTCCCGGGATGCTGATACGGTTTGGCTGAACAGAGCACTGTTGCCTGCTACTGTTAAAATTATTGCTACCAGTAAAGCTGATCTCTTCTTCATCCTTTTCCATCAAATATCTCTCATCATTTATGTCTTAACGAATAGCTCCATAACTACTGTGTCAAGAACTAAAAAATTACTCCCCAACTCGGGGGTGAAGATTATCTGACTTTCTATAATATTTTTTTACATTCCTGCAAACCAGGTGGGAGTTGCTCTATTATCTCTTTATCTGCGCATTAATCTGATTCTTGTTAAATGCTGTCCAGAGGGACAGATATTGCTTACAGGAATAAAAAAGTTAAAAATATATTGACACTTTAACGGTAGAATATTTTTTGAGCCTTCACACGAGTAACACGGTTTCAGAGGTGTTATTAAAGAGCAAAAGTATCAAATAAGCGGTTATGATACTTTTATGGATCTTTTTTTGCAGGAGGAGAAATGGCAAAGGAGAAATTTGTTAGGACGAAGCCGCATTTAAATA
>CAZBDV010000055.1:0-7869 GCA_964490765.1 uncultured Candidatus Cloacimonadota bacterium
TAAGTATATGATCATAATGATTACATTTTTACCGAGCATATTATTATCCCCTTAATGCAGAATACAGGGGTTCAGAAAAACCTGAACCCCTGCATTTACAAGATTATTTCAACAGCATCATCTTGCGCTGTTCTGTTATATCGCCAGCAGAGAGGCGGTAGAAATAGACCCCGCTGCTGACCGGATTACCTCTCTCGTCCCTGCCGTCCCAGGTAACCCGGTGTTCTCCCGCAGGTTGTTCACTGTTAACCAGTCTCGCTACCCGTTGCCCTTTGATATTGTAGACAGTCAACTCCACCTCGCTATCCTGAGACAGGCTGTAATAAATAACAGTCTCAGGATTGAAGGGATTCGGGTAATGGGTCGATGTTAACTCTACTCTCGCAGGGGCTGTCTCGCCTAGTCTGAGATAATTGAACCTGTAAGGTCGCAGATCGAGAGTGATGCTTCTCGAACCTCCCGTTTCAGGATCATAGACGGTAAAGTCACGGATAATCTTATTGCTGTTCCGGTTACCGTAAAAGAGCTCGAAATGGACCTCCCCTTCCAGATTATTGTTCTGAGGGAAGGCCAGGATCTGCACCGGTTCGTTGCCTATAACCGTTCCGCCGATACACTCGTTATCCAGGAACATGCCGATCTCCAGAGCTTCGGGATCTCCGATCTCGTCTATATTGACCACAGTGTACATCGGGGTCTCGTCATAGAGAAATCCTTCGGCCATCTCACGCTCGTTAGGGATTACAGGTGTTCCATTAGTATTATAGGAGAAGATGAGACTTCGGTCAACCACGATCTTATACATCTTACCATAGATCATATTGACACTTTCCGGTGGTTCCGGCCCGGCATAATAGGCCCAGTCTTCACTGTAAACAGCTATTATATGGTCCCAGATGTCAGCCAGAGCGGTATGGATGGGGAGGGTTTCTTCAATGAAGTATCCTACCCAGTTTATCCCCTGATAGAGTTCGATCTGTGCATTGTCCGGCATCTTGAAACCCGGGGTCGGAATGATTAGATCATCGGGTGAATGAAGCTTATAACCTTTTCTGGAATCGATAGTAAGTATATCTACCGTCGTCCATCGCGGTTCAGATTCATCCTCGGGTATTTCCCAGATATTACCCTGAGTCACATCTTCCGATCTATTCAAATAAATGATCTCAAAATTATCCGTTTGCTCTTCTATAGGGGCCAGGATGTAGAGGGCATCTTCACCCTCTTCGTAGATATCCCGGTCTATAACGGGGAATGATCGCCAGCGGAATCTAAGATGGTGGTGTACTGTGACATCTGTGGGGTGATAATCATGAGTTATAGTCCTGACAGCACCTATATCGGCTCTTGTCCCGTCAGGATCGAGAGGTGAGTCAGGATGACCGGCATCGATAAGCGGGGAAAAAGTATTTTCATTCCACAATGGTTGTAAGTTCTCATCTACCTCTGGGTCAACATCGATCAGACAGCCATCTCCGATAGTTACCTGAGTATTTACCGTATTCATGGCATCATATCCGTATATGGCACAGTATTCCAGTTCAAAGTCACCATCGAAAAGAGCGTCATCGAAGTTGTATTGAAAATTGTTGTACAGAAGGTTGTTGACCAGTTTCAGGTTCGCAATACCGGGAGTCGCCCTGTCTTGAATGATAGAGGGAAAATACGCATTGCTGGAAAAAGTATTATTGGCGAAGGTGCTGTCAAATCCGCTCCCCCTGTTAAAGAAACAAACTGCTGAGATGTATTCCCGGTCCGAACCTTCGTTATCAGAAAGGATATTATAGGAGAATTCAATGCTGTTCGGAACATTCATCTCGCTGTGACCATTATGGAAAAGGACCACCGAGGGATGGTGCATGAGTAATCCCCAATCGCCATAAGGATATACATGGTTGGAAACAAATTCATTGTTTCTGACCTCGCCCGAGTAATTGTGTTCGGGTGACCAGGGTTCAAAGGTTATTGCAGCACCACAACGGGTGGTATAGTTGTTTTGAAAATTATTGCCCGACACCTTTACTGCCTGACACCCATGCAGATACAGCGCTTCGTTGTTACCGTAGAAATTATTTAGAGTTATGTTGAGATTATCACTTAAACGGGCATATAATCCTCCAGCCCGGTTAGTAACCGTATTGTTGCTGAAGGAGTTTTCAGAGATCGTAAGGTTGATGGAGTCTTCTATGTATACAGCACCACCATACTCTCCGCTATTAGCGCTGAAAGTGTTGCCTGAAATATAAGCATTGTTACCCTGACTGATAAAGATTGCACCACCGTTACTCTCAAGCAGGGCTGATGAGTCCTCGATAGTATTATTGATGACTCTGGGACTTCCTCCGATTATCCTGATTGACGCACCGTGTCTCTCGGAAACCGGGTAATAAGAGAAGCTGTTGCCATTGCGAATTGTGAAGCTGCTGATGATATCGTTAGTTGCACCGTTGCTTATGGTAAAAGCTCTTCCCTGATTCTCTAAATCTATTACAGGATTGTTGATACCAATTAAAGTTATATTCTTGACATTGCCGTTCCACTCGATGTTTCGATTATTTACTCCACTGTACTCTCCCGGACCCATAACAGTGATGCGTGCCAGTTGACCCGGTTGAACAGCATCTACGGCAGCTGATATGTTCGTGTAGTCACCACTGCCGTCATAACTGACCGTATATTCGACATCATATCCGTAGAGATACGTGATCAGCAATATCATCGTAAATACCAGTATGGCTTTCATGTTGTCCTCCTTTTGGAACTGAGCTTGATTAGAAATTGTTGCGTCATAAGATATGACGATATTGGCTGGTAATGCCTCTTTGCTGTACTGACAGCAAAGAGGTGATGCCGAATGAATTTGTTTTTTGATCCAGGCAGAATTTTGCAGGTATATGATCTGTTAAGAGGAGATGCGGCATAGTCTAATTCCTGTTCTGTCAACAACTTAGACTGGGGGGGGGTAACTCCTACTGACCTGTTCTTACGAATCATCATGCACCCTCTAAATCTTGTAACTACTTATTATACTTATACTTGCTTCATAAATGTATTATGTGCGTATTATAATCATTAAGGTTCGATTAATCAGCTTTTAAATTCAAATATATAAAACGGGCTGATGTGTCAAGCATTTAATTAATTTTTCACTATTTTCTTAAAATCGGGCTAATAGCAATCTATGGGAGTAAGATAATCTATCCTATGGTTCGAAGAGAGCAAGGTTATGTCTTCTTCCTGCTGAGATCTGTTGAAAACTCTTTCCGGTTGCTACATCGTCCAGACCATAGCTGTTATCACCCCAATGAACAATTGAACCGTCAGCTCTGAGAGCGATATTATGAGTTATTCCGGCACTGATCCTGACATAATCATTGCCTGAAGGCACATTCGTCTGGCCGTAGTTATTATTACCCCAGGCAGTTATACTGCCGTCAATACTCAAACCTGCAGAATGAGAACCACCTGCTGAGATAGCCATAAAATCATTATTTGACGGGGTATCGATCTGCCCCTCCCAGTTATTTCCCCAACCGATTATTGATCCGTCATTTCTAAGTGCAAGACTGTGGAAACTCCCGGCTGCTACGGCAACAAAGTCGTTACCGGGTGGAGCATCGCTCTGTCCGTAGAGATTACAGCCCCATCCCACAATACTCCCGTCTATCCTGAGTGCCAGGTTATGATAATGTCCGGCTGATATAGCAGAAAAATCATTACCGGCCGGTACATCGGTTTGTCCGTATTGATTCCAGCCCCAGGCAACAAGAGAACCGTCGGCTCGAATAGCCAGACTGTGATAGCTCCCGGCTGAAACAGCAATATGATTATCGCTCTCTGGCGTATTGATCTGGCCGTGAGAGTTAGAACCGAAACCGATGATCTTTCCATCATCCCTTAAAATCAGAGAATGATAACCACCTGCTGCTATGCCGACAATGATACAGGTACCGGGAATAACCAACTGGCCGTATATATTGGAACCCCATCCTGAAACGTTTGGGATGAAGCTGTATTCTTCGGTTGCTGTTTCACTCGGGATGAATCCATACTGAAAACTCCTCGCTTTGAGCAGCTTGTTCTCATTTATCAAAAAAGGCTCATTATAAGCCGGGGATTCAATATCAGGCGTACTGCCGTCAATAGTATATCTGATTATGGATTCCGGTACATCTGAAGATATACTGACAGTTACCGGATGGGTAAAGCTGTAACCGGCAGGCTCAATAACCGGTTTGGGGAGCTGGTATAGGTTTATTATATATTCTGCGGATACAATCTTGCTCGGATCATGAACAAAGCGAAAGGCCCGTGCTTTTATCAGCAGCGTATCTGTTTCCGGAAAGGTGATTGGCTCTTCATAAAGGAAAGAATTCTCTGTGGGCTCGGAACCGTCAAGGGTATACCTTATTTCTGTTTCCTCCATTTCGCAGCTCATTGTAACGGTGATTGGCTCGGTATAAACACCACCGGGCGGGTCTATAACAGGAGCAGGAACGGTCCAGTCATATCCTGTCGGTTTACTTCTGCAGGAGCATATCAGCAGAAGGACAAGAATAAAGATCGACGGCCAGTAATAATTTTTCCTCATAATACCAATACCTCTTATAATTATTATTCCTGTTCAAGCTAATATCTATTTCAGCAGCATCATTTTGCCTTGTTCTGTTAGCTCGCCGGCAGAGAGGCGGTAGAAATAGACACCGCTATGGCCGGACAGACATTATATGACCTGATCTTCTGTCCCCCAAGATTTTTGAAGGACTTCGCAGGAGCAACAAGCGATACCGTAACGTGCCATACTGAATGCTGTCAATAACTTAGAGAAGAATGGTGTCTTCCGGTATATTTGGATATCAACTATCATTTGCCATCCCCATACACTTTATTCGTTCAATCCACATGTTATAGAAAATTTAATTGTAAGCTATTATTCTCCAGGAGGTTCTAATTTCAATTTCTCTTATATATAAAGTGCAAATAATGTCAAGGGTTCTTTTCAATCTCACACAGGGCAGCTTGAGGCTGGTTGTATTATAAAACCATAATTAACGCTGCAGAACCACACCCTCTGGTCAATCTTAGGGGAGGACTGTAGTCGGATGGGTACCGACTCCGATCCTCCCCAAGGGATAATGCTGGAATCGAGCTGATACAGAGAATATTTTGCATTATCAAGATCACAGAAAGCTCTGTCTGCAATGATACAGATGCTGATATTCTCTTCGCTTTTGATTGACAGTTTGATTGCAACAGGAAATATATAAAGAAGAAGATTAAGAGATTTTTGGGAGAAGATATGTTGATCCTGTTAGATAAGGTTACTTCTGGTAAGGATTTTAAAGAGCTTGCCCGCTATCTGGACAATCGGGGAATCGAGTTCTTTGTCTGGAAAGATGGGATGAACAGATTCGTCGGGATGGCTGGGACACTCCCGCAGGAAGATCTGGAACGTTTTCCTTTTATCGAGAGGGTAATAGAAGATTATCCGCCGGAGATCGAACGCCTGGCAGAGAAAAGGATCGAGATCAAGGGTCGCACCATCAGTAGAGATAGTTTTACTGTTATCGCCGGTCCCTGCACCATTGACAGCAGAGAAGAGCTTTACAGGACAGCCACTGCTCTGAAAGAGCTGGGAATTGACTTTCTGCGGGGTGGTGCTTATAAGCTCCGCTCTTCGCCGCACTCTTATCAGGGAATTGGTAAAGAGGGTTTGCTCTATATGAAAGAGATATGTACAGAATTAGACCTCGTCTCGGTATCGGAGATCATTTCCATAGAGGATCTTCCTCTCATGCTGGAGTATATCGACATACTTACCGTAGGAACGCGTAATATGCAGAACTATCGGCTTCTTTCTGCTCTGGGTGAGACTTCGAAACCGGTAATTCTTAAGCGAGGTATGGCCTGCAGCATTAAAGAGTGGGTTCTAGCTTCGGAGTATATTGCCAGGGGTGGTAATAAACAGATAATCCTCTGTGAACGAGGTATCAGAACATTTGAGAATTCAACACGAAACACTCTCGATATCTCGGCAGTACCCATAGTGAAAAAAATGACGCCCTATCCGGTGATAATCGATCCCTCTCATAGTTCCGGCAGAAGAGAGCTGATCAAGCCGCTCGCCTGGGCTGCAGCAGGTGCAGGGGCAGACGGACTCATCATCGAATGCCACCACCGGCCTGACAGGGCAAAATGTGATGCCCAACAGAAGATAGATATTACTCAGTTGAAGGAGATTCTGGAGAAATTGCCGCAGATCACTCAACTCTGGAGCAAGAAATTTTAGGAGTTTACCGAAAAGGCAAAAGGCAGATCGGGTGACCTGCCTCTCACCTTTTTTCTACGGTCTTTTGGTGGGTTAGGTCATTAAAATCATCTTATCATACTTTTCATAGCCGTCAGCAGTAACAAAATGATAGAAATAGATCCCGGAATGACAGACGTTCCCCTGTTTATCCCGGCCATCCCAGTACATAGTGCTCTCACCGGAATCGAGTGCCTGCGTGATGCTTGTTATCCTCTGTCCGAGTAAATTATAGATTACAATCTGTATCGTTGATGACTCTTTCAGTTCAAAGCGAATATTGGTGCCGAGATTGTATGGATTGGGATAGACACCGAGCAGTTTCGTCTTCCGTTCCTTCGCAGATTGCTGCACCTCCGGAGTTGAGACGGTATTAACTTTGACAGGACCGTAATAATCACTGATCATCTCCTCATCTATCGCCTCTAACATATAATAATATTCGTTGTCTGTACTTACCGCATCATCAAGATAGCTGTAAGTTTTAATACCCTCGTTATCTTGATACCCGGTGATAAGTTTTTCGTTGATCCTCGATGAATCGGAGGCATCTGGCTTGAGATAACGATATAAATTAAAACCAAGTAATTCTCTCTCATATTCACTTAACCACTGCAACCTGACCTGATCGTTACCTGTTACAGTAGCTGTGAAAGCTGAAAGCATAAGAGAGGGATGAGCGTTCAAACTCTCCCCTGAACTGCTATCACTTATGGATGCAACGACGGTCTCAACCCAGAAACCTGTTAACAACCCTACTAACAGTATCGGATACACTAACAATAAAAATTTCGATCTCATAGGATATACTCCTGTAAATTGAAGTTGAAGAATTCTATCAACCCATACTAGGAACGAGTCTAACCAACCTCCTGTTACTATTAGTTTCACTTTAACTTCGCTGTCTTCTGACAATGCGGGTTACTGACATTAACCAAGCTCTGCAATACTGCCGATACCATATTATACACGACTCCCGGGTCCCGGCACTACCACTCTGTAATATCATCTATTATTTCTCTCCTCCCTTATTTGTGAGAGCTGAGAGTTACTTCCAATAAATCCATCTCCAGTATGGATATGAGTGAAAAAAACGGGCCATATAGACATCAATATATGGCGAATCATTTTTCATACCGTTTATACCCCATAACCTTTTTTATTATATCCTCTTAAATGACTTAATCTTTTCTTGACCTGATATTTATAATCTTCATTAAAACTTTGTATTCAACACTATAGATTTGTCAAGTAATTATTCATTTGTTTTGAATTATGAAGAATATTTTATGGTAAATATGGGGACACGTTTTGCCATTAACTCCATTAATTACAGCCATTTAGGGATTACCACCCATAACTGGCAGGAACCCTCTATTTTTTTTGCTCTACTCCTTACTACTATGGTTAAGCGGAAACTCAGAAGCAGGCCTAGCTATCTCGATTATCACTACCGAAAATTATTTTCCATTGACATAAAATGGTGATTGAAGATTTTAGAAATCTGAAGTGCATCCGTAGCTCAGTTGGTAGAGCAGCTGACTCTTAATCAGCGGGTCTAG
>CAZBDV010000056.1:0-7586 GCA_964490765.1 uncultured Candidatus Cloacimonadota bacterium
TCGAGGACGTTTAATATCATATGCTTAGAATGATCATATACAAGAGCTGGTTCTTGCGGATGTTTCAGTCTATAGATATGAAGATTCAGAACACTATTATGATGTCTCTAGCATATATTTATCCCAACCTATAGGAAAGATGAGAATAGAAGCAAGCCTGTTAGATAAAGGAGGAGAAAATGAGTAAAAAGAAACCATTAAATGAAGGATTTACAAAATCTATACAAAAAGGTGCGATAAAACCTCAAAAAATAACTAACCCAAAACCGCCACCACCTCCACCTCCAAAACCGTCGAAAGATTCTCCTAGCAAGACCACGAAAAGCTAATTTATAGTTACCGGTTGATAGTGGTGAACTTTTCGGTTTAGATACTGGAGCAAATCATAATTCCATTGACAATGAGGTGATTCTTGAGAGGATAATAAGAAATTATATCATTTTTGAAGGGAAAATGGATAAGGAATTAAAGCTTTACATAAGAAACAATGCATTCTATTCAATACATCAAGGTTTGGTACATTTTGATAGAGCTGATAAATACGATCAGGATGACTATTCAAAAGAAATCGAATTTGACCATGATGACCAAATGACATCTTACAAAGATGGCGGAAAATTGTTCTTCTATTTAGATGACTTGTATTACATCCCACCCAATTATTATGAACTACTATTCTCGATTCAGCATTTTACTCGTGGAATAGAATTACTTTTTCTAGATATTGTAGGTTCAAAAAAAGAAAACGATATTTTTTCGTCTAACAGGAAGAAGAAAACTATAAATTTTTGGGCAGCATTGAATAAGGCGTTGGAAATAATTCCGGGCTTATTATCTGAATCTCAAATTGAATCACTTAAATCCAGTAAAGAACTAAGGAATAATATAGAACACTTTGAACTCCAATCGAACTATACAGAGTTGTATATAATCACATCACAGCTGCTTTCAGTTATTAACGGCATATTTCGGATCCATCTTCACATAAATTTACTTCGTTTTTATGAATTTGATTGCTGGAAAAACGATTTTCACGGAAAATTTACCAGCACTATAAATAATGCCTTACAATGTTTAAAAAAAGACGGACATGAATTCAACCATAAATTGTTGGAAAATAGCCAAGACCTTTCATATTGCTTATTTTGCGATGAGAAATCCTATTCAGGATCTGAGAATATGTGTCTGTTTTGTTTATCGGAGATTGAAGATGAACTAAAAGACCTGCTATAAGTTATTCTATCGTTGACTTTATCCAACATTTTTACGAAGTTGTAAATAATATTTAAATAATTGATGTAGTGGCAGTTGAAAATGGTACTGCATAATTATAATGTAGTTCCAATGTTTTTAGTTGGAGCAACTGTTAGAGGAGCAAGTTATGAGCAAGTTAACTGAGTCAGAGATACATAGACAGAATATACTAAACAACCGTTTTGCTGTTGAAAGAATACAAAAGTATATCGGGTTTACCGGTTTATTGTTCGAAAATGAGTATCGCTTTACTAAAAAAATGGCAGCTGAATTCTTTGAAGTAGATGAGAGAACAATTGAAAGATATTTAGAGAGGTACTCAGAAGAGTTAAAACGTAACGGTTATGCTTTATTATATGGTAAACGACTTGTAGAATTCAAGTTACGGTTTGCTCCCGACATTAATGTCGGGAGCAAAACTACCCAGATCGGTCTTTTTAATTTCCGTTCATTTTTGAATCTTGGTATGCTGTTAAAGGAAAATGAAAATGCTCAACATTTACGATCAAAAATTCTTGATATCGTTATTCAGACTATCAATGAAAAAACAGGGGGTGGAACAAAATACATTAATCGTAGGGATGCTGATTATTTACCGAGTGCCATCAGGGAAAGTAAATATCGTAGAGATTTTACTTCAGCCCTCAATAGTTTTGTTGAGATGGGTAACTACAAATATGCTTACTTTACCGATAAGATCTACCTCTATATTTTCCGTGAAAAAGCTAAAGAATACAAACAAATTCTAAGAATGAGAAAGAACGAAAATGTCAGAGATACGATGTATGCTGAAATCTTGAATCTTATAGCTTCATTTGAAACAGGTTTAGCTCACGAAATAAGACTAAAATCAAAAGAACTCGGAAGAAAATTAACACCCCTTGAGACAGACCATCTGTTTAAAAATTTTGCCGAACACCCATTACAAGAACCATATCTAAACGACGCTAGAATTAAAATGGCTTCTCGGGATTTACATTTTAGAGATGCCATGCACAGGAAACTGGAAGAGTATATACACTCTGTTTCACCTGAAGATTTCGAGAAATTTTTAGGAGAGCAAAGTGTAGAATTTGATAAGCAATTAAATGAAGCAAAAGAAATTTTGAAGCGTCTCAAAGAGAGCGATTAATGAATATCAATTACTTTAACGGTATCGAAGAAGTAATTCATATCCATCAGAAGACTATTGAAGCAAGTGGTGGTGGCAGTATTGAATCAATAAATACTGCATCTTTGGAGTGTGCACTTGAGCAAATAAAAAACGATGACTATTATCCCGAGTTTATCGATAAACTGACGCATTTATTTTTCACAGCTAATAAAAGTCATTGCTTTCTGGACGGTAATAAGAGAATATCAATAACTCTTGGTTCTATGTTCTTACTTAAGAACGGTTACATAAACTCTGCGAGACGTTTTCTTTTCAAAATGGAAGTGATCTCTTATCATCTAGCTGCTGGGAGAATAACTAAAGAATTACTAAAAGAGTTGATTTACTCTATCGTTTATGAAGAAGATTATTCTGAAGATTTGAAACTAAAATTAATGTATGCGATTTCTGAGGGGTAGTGTCTCAAAGTGTGGTATAAATATGGGAGACATAGATGCAAAAAAAAAGATGAATAGGTATAGTAAGCCAGCAAAATATTTCGGTAAGAGGTTTCAATGGAAATTAAAAGGACCCTTAGCAGAAAAAACTGGTGCACTTTTCGGATACGATCCCTGTGTAAACAATTACTTTGAACAGATTTTTGAGCATATGATAGATAATAAATCGAATTAGATAGAGGGGAAGTAGATGGGTAATTTTTCACTTATTGTATCATTGATCGGGGGGATTGGAATCGGGTCAGTTATAACCACAATAATAACAACAGTATCCAGAAAAAAAGAGAAAATCAATGAAAGGATATATAATGAGAAGAGAAGTGCATATTTGGGTCTTCTGAGCTCTTTGCACAAAGCTGCTGTTGAACCTTCCGATAAAAGTTCGAAAGAATACGCTCTTTGGCAAACAAACATACAATTGTTCGGCTCCAAAAATGTTGTCAATTACGCCCAAGAAATCGTGGATACGATCCCAGGTTCATTAGAGAGAAATAAAGCATTTAATGGATTGATCAATGCAATGAGAGAAGATCTGTCTGAATGCAAATGAGTTTTTTCTTTAAAAGAAAACCATGGTGAACTATCAATTTGGGTACCAAGATGCTATTCATACTGATTACAATTTATAGTTGTTAAGGGAGAAAAGATGGATTCACAGATGTTATACAAACTAAAAGAGGAGTATCTCGACTGGTATCGTGAGCATCCCGATCTCGCTGTACTGAGGTTTGTGGCTTATCATCCAACAGGAATTCAAGATTATCTTAACAAGGAGCTTATCCGTATAGTTAAATCTGTTTATCCGGGCAATGTTCCTAAAAACCGTATTACTGAGGCTAAGGTTTTTGCTGACGGTTACGATTTAGTTATGATCCGAACGGAATGTAAACTTCTTATGGAAGCAGGTACTTTTGCTCAGTCTCTTATGAATTTAATCAGCACTGAAATCGAGTTATTGGTACTTCATCGCATTTTATTAAAGAATCTTTCTATTGATCTTGTAAAAGAGACCCTAAGGTTCCCTACGATTGATCCTGACGATGGTTTTTGGGAGAAAGTAATCAGCATTTTCACAAATAGAATTATTGCAACAGCCCAGTCTTATCCAGAGGAGTATGAAATTAAGGATTGTTCTTCAGAACCTTCCTTCTTCACACCGGGTTTCAATATTAGACGCTATGTAGTGGAACATATAATAGAATGGGGAAGAGACATCACAAAATTAGCTGAAAAATCATAGGCAGAGGATTTTGTATGAATGTAAGTAAGATTCAGCACCTCCGAGAAAAATATTTGAATAAATTGAGACACTCTTCGAATTATGACTCGATGTTGAAGAATTGTAAACATCCTGCCGAGGTTCAGGAAGTTCTTATCGAAAATCTAAATCAAATAATCCAGTCTAATTATTATCCTAATATCCCTCCCGAAAGAATTAATAGAGATCTAGAAAACAAAGATGGGTATGATAAGATTATGATTGAATCTCTCCATAATCTCAGGGTAGAGACTGCAATTTTTGTTCAAGAAGTTATGAAAACTATCTGCCTATACATATCGATCTTTATAGATGAAGCACGTACTATGCAGAAACCGATTCAAGCACTTTATGACAGGCTTATGTTCTATTCTTTAGAGCCAGATGATAACTTCTGGGAGATCATTGAGGTCAATTTGTCGTATCGAGTCTATAGTATATCTCAGCTATATCCGGAAAAATATGAATCTGATGAGTTAACCGAAGTTATTGAAAATTATGCTCCTGGCTTCTTCTGGGAAAACAGATTAAGAGGTTTTCTTGAGTCTCATGTCAACAGTATCCGGTATAATATCAAATCATAGATCATGTCAGCGGAACTAAAAATTGCACCACTTTATTGCTTAACTAGTCTATTGATTTTCAACCGACTTTCTTTGCTTTTGAAGTTTATTGAGGAGGTTTTTCACTCACATGAGCCAGGGTGAGGTAATATAGCTGCTCCTTTTTTTTCACTTCTTAATGACGATAATCAATAATAATCAACACCCATTAATGACTACGAGATCCACAAGCCTGGCAAAGAAATCTTCCGACCAGTTTTCCAGTTGCCGGTAGTCTTTGATAAAGGGTATAACATCCTCTTTAGCCTTTGAGAAATCGACTTTTTTGATGCGTTTGTGTAGTAAGTCTCTCAGTTCAGGCAAAGTTAGTTTATCATTTTTTGAAATATGTCCACTCTGCTTCAGACGTGCTTCCAGATGCTCGAGATTCAGCGGAGTCTGTTGCTTGAGAAACCAGACAAAATCATACCAGTCACGGCCTTTGACCCGTTCTCTCCAGCCTCTTGCCAGCAGAGCGTGCATTTTACCGGCATAGAGATCGGGCAGACTCATCAGCCTGACCTGAAAAGGCAGGGGATTCAAGAGTATTTTGAATTCACTCTCGAAACTGCACGGTGGAGCAGGATCGATCTCGAATTTCACACTGATCTTTTCCTCTCTATGCAAAGAATCAAGTATTTCTTGCGGAACTGCTAATTCTAAGAATGTTCTGAGAGTGTTGACTTTAACAAAAGCAGACTCAATATTATCAGTAACTTTCTTGACGGGGGCTACCTCTGCCGTGATTCCCCAGGATATGAGTTCTTTCCTGACACTGTCAAGATAGCTTTTCAGACTGAATTCTTCTGTCTCTATCAGAGTCGAAAAATCAAGATCTTCAGAAAAACGGTCCAGGTTATGAAATATATTCAGGGCAGTTCCGCCATAGAAGGCTGCCTTTTCGAAAAAACCACCTCTCCATAGTCCGAGAAGAGTTATCTCCTGAATAGTTCTTCGCAGCGAATATTTATAATCTTCTTGATTCTGTGGCATATTCCTCAGGATAAGATTATTCAACGGATGGTTATTCATTATTCCCCCTCAAGTTGAGCAAAAGATCAAGATTCTTACTGTTAGCAGCGATAGAATACTCCTTCAATCTTTCCATTTGCAGTTCTTTGATTCTATCCGGAGAGACTCTCAGATCTTCGTAGAGTAGCTTCTTTAACTCTTTTAGACCTTTCTGGGCCGGTAGTAGATAGAGCTTGTCACAGAGTGCCTTCTCAGGTGTAGCCAGCAAAAATGTCACCCCATCTCCCTGCCGTATTTCATAACCCAGGGCATAATACTCGCTTTTCAACTGCTGATAGATAAACAGACCGATCGGTGTATGATAGATCTTTCTCCGGGAAGTCGTCACCGAAGTAATATTGATCGCTCTTTCCGGTATCAAACCATAATATGACAGGGCGTAGTCTGTTGAAATATATGACGGCCCATACAGAAGATTTGCTACAGCCTCTTTTACAAGTGGTACTTTGTAATGATCTGCTAAAACATAAAACCCTCTCTTGAGGGAGATCAATTCTCCCGAGGTTAATAACTTTGTGATCTTGTTCCGCGGATAACGATAATCAGACAGCAGATGAGTAAGATATTGATAGTCTATCGGTTGTATCTGTATTTGATTGAGCTTAGCAAACATGTCACCTCCAGTATGTTGACAATATGTCCACATAGCTGTAGTGAGTCAAGGAAAAGTAGCTCATCCTCTGCTGTTCAGTTCATCGTCGCAGTTTGCCGGAGAGATAACAGAAAACTCTGTTGTCCTTTATGACTGCAGATACTGAGAGCCTGGGACAGATAGGTGTCCATTATATTCCCGTTGACAAAATAAAGAGAGAATAACATTCTGCTAAACTGGAGATTGGGTAGCTAATATGAAAAAATATGATTTGATTAGTGTAAGTTCGGATTATCGTGGTTATTCTCAAATAATTCAACTATATCATCGATTTAAGAACTGGGAGTTCGGAGAAATCGATCTATCGATAATGGAATGGTTCGATGCCAATCTTTGTTCGACATTGGGTTGCGTGCTTGATGAGTTGAGTGAAGATTTCAAGATTATCCATTTATCGGTAGAAGATAGAATAAGAGAGATACTCCAAAAAAACTCATTTCTTTCTCATTATGGTTATCCCAATATCGAAGACCGGTATCGTACTACACTTCAGTATATTAAACTAAAGCCTGCTGAGACAAGGTATTTCAGCAATTACATTGTTAAAAATTTACTTAACAGGCCGGAATTACCGACTATGTCCAGAGCTCTGACCAAAAAGATTTATGAATCGATCTTTGAGATCTTCGTCAATGCCCAGATACATAGTGAGAGTGACTTTATTTACGTCTGTGGCCAGTTTTATCCTCAAAAGCATAAGCTGATCTTTACGATCTCTGATAACGGGATAGGCTTCAAGAACAAGATCAACAGGACATTTCAATCAAATCTGAATGCTACTCAAGCGATCAATTGGGCCATACAGGATGGCCATTCGACAAAAACCGATATTCCGGGTGGGATTGGGCTTGCCATCCTTAAGGATTTTATAACCCTGAATAAGGGAATGTTACAGATTGTCAGTAACGAGGGCTTCTATGAAATGAACGAGCAAGGTGAGTCCTTGAATGTTTTCCAGGATCCCTTTCCCGGAACTGTAGTAACGGTTGAATTCAGAACCGATGATCCTCACTCATATTCACTGGATTCGGAAAAGAATAGAAGATGATTATAAGGAGCTAATATATGGAAGAAGTAGTTATAAATGTCTATAATATCGTTGGTAATTCTCTCTGCATTGCTTCGGATGACGGAGAGAAGGTATATGAACAGATAAAGAAAGCACTCAATAGCGATA
>CAZBDV010000057.1:0-7413 GCA_964490765.1 uncultured Candidatus Cloacimonadota bacterium
AAGCGTAAATACTTATATGGTTATTTTTCTGGTATAGTATTCTTGTAGCAGAACCAGAAAGGCAAAATTACTTAATAGGAGGTGTGGAATAGTGAAAGTAGGAGATATTGTGTTAAAGGTTTCAGACTTTGAAAAAGGGATTATAAAGTTGTACCGGATTTATTCAGAACAAAGGGATCTATTTAATAACACTGCTAAGAGTTATACTATTTTTCCAGTTCAAGACTTCACTACAACTTCAGGTGAAAAAGTATCTTCTGATGATCTTATTTTTGCTGAAGACGGAATCAATGATTACATCGTTATGATGGAAAGGAAGATTGAGAAGGCGAAAGATATATTAAGGATGGTATGCAGATGAAAAATCAACTTGCAGTGTTACGGCATTACTTTGATGAAGAAGAAGCGGAGCCAATAACCCTTAATAAAGCTCTTGCGGTTTTGACAGTGAATTATCCTAGAATGTCGAAGAAAGATATTATATCAGGTTTACGCAGAGGTATTTATTATCAGACACCGGGAGCTGTTTACTGGGCTAGAACAGAATTTTGATGGGCTTACAAGGAGGCGATGTTATGGTTAAAGGTTTATCTAAAGGTATTGATCTACGTGAAATTTATCGAAATTACGAAGAAATGAAAGAGGTGTTATTGACGAGAGTTTGCTTTGAAATTGAAGATTCCGGTAAGCCGATAACATTTATTATTGATCCTAAGAGAAAATCGGTATTCTATTCAACCTTAGACTTTACTCCGAATATGTCTGATTATATTTTTCTGTATCGCTTTGATTCAAGCAGGATAAATACATTACCGGTTTCCTATTACTTTGATGGCCAGGAATCGTATTCTATTCTTGCGGCGGCAGAATCTGCAATGAAAGATAAAACTTTCTCCACTTGGATTTCTCGCAGGACAGGCAAAAGCTACGAGTATATATGTAGGAAAGCAATCAAAAAGTATATAGCTGAAGAATTAGATAAGGCTTTTTTTGACCTCTGGAAAAATAGTTAAAGACCGGGGAGTAGGGCCCCGGTCTGGAGGCTCAAGGCAAAAGGCATATATAAATTATAGCAGAAAGGAGGTAATTACAATGAAAGAAGGAACTGTACGGATAAGCCTAGACTTGCCAGCCTCTATAAAGAAAGAGTTTCACAAGTTGGCTATTGACCGGGGTTTGACCCAGAAAGAGTTATTACTATTGCTTATCAAGAACGAATTATCGAATGAAGAAAGAGACAATGAAGATACTTCATGGGACAAGCAATAAAACAGTGAGATAGTACAATTGAATTATGTTGATTCCTAAGTACATATTAAAAGCATATCCTAGAATCAAAAAGCTTCACGAAACAAAGGCGTTTTACATTTTGGAATTTACAAATGGAGGTGTAGAGGTAATGGACAAGAAAGCATTAGAAGGAATGATGAAGAAAGGAAAGCAAGCAGCAGAAGCAGCGAAGAACATAACATTTTGGAAGCCGGAGAAGGCCGGGGATTCGATGATAATTAAGATTTCGGGCCAAGAGGTTGACAAGTTTAATCGGAACCGGTACAGAGGTTATAATCTTGATGGTGAACAGATTGTATTACCGTCTCACACGACGCTATCTGGTGCGATTGAACAAAGGGATCTTGTAGGGCATTGGGTTTATTTGGAGTATGAAGGAGAGAAAGAATCAAAAGATGGTAGAATGTATGAATCATGGATTGTAGGATCGTATCAGCCAGAAGATGAAGCGTTTTTGAACACAGAGCTAGCATCAAACTTGAGTCAAGATACAATACCGTTTTAACCCTTGTACTGCCCCTGAGCCGGGAGAGGATAATCTCTCCCGGTTACATTTATAAAAGGAGGAATGTAAATGATGGACAGTCTTATAATAGCCGGAATTGGTTTAGCTGTTGTTGGTGGAATCTATCTTTATTCAAAGAACAAGAGATTGAATATCAGGGATTATATCCGTGAAAAAGGCAAATTTTCAGAGAAACCCGGTGATACTCCTATATGGTATGATTTTCTTCCTTCTGAAGCACAAAAGAAAATAGATCTGTTTGTGGATGAGATAATGAGACAATCTAATTTTTTCGGGATAGATAGTTATGTCCTTACGTCTTTAATAATGACAGAATCAATGGGCAATCTTCACGCTTTAGGCGATATAGCAACTGATTTTTTGGGTACCAGAGCCACTTCATTAGGCGCAGGGCAGATAAGCAGTTACAAGCAAGATGGCCTAGCAAGATCTTCGTTTGACTCCTATGTAATTCTGAATCTTACCTCAGATATTAGTTTCTTGACTACTATGGAGGCACGCAATGAATACTTGAAAAGTATTAGAGATGGAACAGCTGAACCGTTTGGTGGTATATTCTCTCCTCTCCAATCTGCTAAGATACCGGCTTTCTGGCTTTCTTTATGTAGGGATAGAGCACACAGGGACTTTAATGTTTCCGGGAAGATTGCTATTTTGGCCGCTCTATTCAAGTATAAGAACGGGCAAAATTCTCCTACCATTGAAGTTATAGATAAGCTAAGAGCGGACTACCAGTATAAAGTAGAATGGTTCTACAAAGCTTTAATAGAGCACGGAGACAACACACCAAACAGTTATATGGATAGATACGATGGATTCAAAGCATATTTTGACCGGTTCAATTACCATTATCACTATTTATCAGGAAAGCCGTTCATGACTTTGGAGGAGTTAAGAGTTATAGACCAATAGAGGGGGAGTTATAGATGTCAAACAAATTACCTCCTGCTGTTTCTATTTTCTATGACTCGAAATCAAAAAGGTATAGAGATTCTAAAGGTCGGTTCGTAGGTAATAAACAAGCAGAAGAGTATTTATTTACGCACCGTAATACTTATGTTAGATCGAAGTCAGGTAATTATTATCGTTCTCACGTTATAGCTGACCGCCAAAGAGATCAAATCATAGAGGAAAAAATAAAATCTACAACACAAAATTTTGAGAGAGTAGATGTAAATACTCTTTCTTTTAATGTATCTGATTTCTTTCATTTTGTCTCAGAATATCAGTATTTTGGCATAACTAATGACCAATACGCTTTGTTAGAAGGCTACACAAAGGCTTTAGCTAGGTATGTTGAAAAATATCAGAACAAGAGATTTTATTTCTATTCGACCTATTCTGGCGTGAAAATAGAAACGGTTCAAGTTCCTAAGAAAGGCAAAAAGGGAGTTACTATGCAATCAGTAGAAGTTGAGAGTGAGTTATCTGGTGAATATGGAACAGGGCATCAGGAAAGCTTTTCTTTTATTGATCTCGTAGGTGAGTTAATAGCTGGTTTGAATGAGGCTATAACTCTATTAGGCCAATCTAATGCCTATGTAACGCAAGTATCTACATTCTTCTGTGTTAAGGGGTGGGATTATGAAAATTATTAGATGTAAAGAGGCTAGAAAGAACCTATCTCTTAAGATTGGAGCATTTGATATTGAAACATGGGGATTGAACGCAAACAAGTTTGCTTTTGGTGTAGTTGGTTGGTTAGATAGTGAAGAAAAAGAGAATTACAAAACTTTTTTCAATCGTGATGAAATGGCTTCATTTATGCTTTCAACTTCTTTTCGTGGTTATCGTTGGTATGGGCATAATGCAGGCGGCTACGATATGATAGGTCTATTTGGGAATTATATAACTGATCCTCGCTTTCGTGTTCTCTTTAATGGTGGCCGTTTTATTTCTGCTACGTATAAAAGCACTAGCGGTAAAATATATTTTCTGGACTCTTTGAACTTGTTTCCATCAAGTCTCGAAAACTTAGGGCATGATCTAGGACTTCCAAAAGGGGATACGCCAGAAAAATTTATCAATGGAGATGATAAACAACCTGTTACCACAGACGATGTAAGTTATTGCCGTCAAGATGTAAGGATCGTATTAGAAGCGGTTAAGCAATTTTATTTATTCACTTTCGAGAATTGGAAAACATTACCCGGTTCAACTGTTGCCACAACTGCATTACGTATCTTTTTGAGAATGCAAAAGGACGATATACACGTCTCATGGAATGATCTAAAGTTTAGAGAGTCTTATTATGGTGGTCGAACTGAATTATTATTATCGAAGGATCGGGAAGTAGCAGGAGTCTATTACTATGATTTCAATAGTCTTTATCCATCTGTGATGACTCATACTGATTATCCTGAACCATCATCACTAAAGCAGACCACTCGCCCTATGCCTGATGTTCTCGATTATGAGGGAACCTCTGAAGTAGATATTGAGGTGCCAGAAATGTTTTATCCTCCGTTGCCAGTAAGACAGGATCATAAACTAATTTTTCCTGTTGGTCGATGGGTTGGTTGGTATAACCACAATGAGTTAAGAATGGCATTATCAGCAGGAGCGAAGATTCATAGGATAATAAAATCTGTTTATTCTGAACACACTTGGAATCCATTCAAAGAATACATACTATTCATGTATCACAAAAGGCAGGAAGCAAAAAAGAAGGGCCACGCGAGCGAATCTCTATATTATAAACTTCTCATGAATAGCTTATATGGAAAATTCGCACAGAAGATAATAAAGCAAGAAACCGGTTTTATCTTTGATGATAAACCCGGCTGGACGTTTGAATCTATAAGGGATCTAAACGTTGGTGTTTGGAAAAAAGTTGGCAAAGATGGCAAGGTTATAGAAGAAAATAGCCGACACGATATTATCTCGTTAGCATCATACACAACATCAGGAGCTAGAATTAAGTTATTCAATGCTGTAAACTCTGTCTTGGAAAAAGGCGGCAAAGTGTTTTATACTGATACTGATAGTCTTATTACTGATACACCAATGCCTACATCAAATAGATTAGGTGATCTTAAGCTAGAAGGCTATGGGGTGTTAGTAGGTCATGCGCCAAAAATTTATGAATGGCGGAACATTTCAAAGTTGGATGAAAATACGTCCGACTGTTTCTTTTCTACAAAAATACCGGAGGAACCAACATTTATACTCAAGCTCAAAGGGGTAACGTCTCCGGGAACATTCAAATCTGAATACAGGCAAACCAAAATATTAAAACCAAAGGAAGCCTTACGCAGGGGAATGATCGCAGGGGAACCGATCGAAATGATAAAGAAAATATCAGGAGAAGACAATAAACGCTTATGGAACGAATCAGGGAATTCTATACCTATATACATTAACTCTGGTGAAAAAGCCGCTCTCGATAAAATGATAGCGGATATGATTTTGTGGTTAAAAAAAGATTTTCGTCAAGGCGTTGATGTCTTTCTTATTCCTGATGGTTCGGGGGGATATACTAGAGGTGCAGTGTCTCACAATGCGCAATGGTTTAGAGATTATTATCAACGGTTCAAGAGATACCCTACTCAAAAAGAATTAAGGGAGATTGCACATGAATTTTTGCTTGAGGGAAGTAATTCAGGTGAATATATGCCAGATCCTGACTATATAGAATTGTGGAATAAATTCAACAAAGGGAGGAATTAAGTATATGCAAAAAATAACTGGTGCTTTTGAAGCAAAAGAGCCTCTATATGGAAAGATACATATCAGCTTTGAGGATAACAAAAAGTTGTTTGCTGATTTTCCGGATAACAACGCAATCAAAAATGTATATCGTCCTCTATTCAAAATCAAACTAGAAAAAGAGTTTACTAAAGTAGGATGGGTTCTAACAGATACCGATATATCGAATATATCCACTGAGAAAATCGATTCAAACTACTTTAATCTGAAAGGTTTTACTTTAGAAGTAAAGATTAAGCCGGGGCCTGACGCATTAACTCTAGCAGGTACTTCCGGAGAAGGAGGTGGAGGCGGAGGAACCGGAGGCTTTGGAGATGGGCCAGGCGATTATATACAGACCGGAGGGGCTTTACTTCTCATAACTATTATCACGCTTGCCATTTCGTCAACGATTATAACCTTGGCTTTTACGGTTGACGGCGAGGAATGGTTCAAACTGGAAGAGTCAATATCATCGGTGGGAAATACTGTAATCGTTTTGGTATTGTCGTTTGTCCTATTAAAGATCATATCAAAAGACTGAGATATAAATAAAATCAGCGCCACAAAAGGAGGCATAAAATGGGCATGAGGAAAGCATTATCTGAACCACAAGAACTAGATCTCATATTTCAGGCTTACGATCAAACGAAAAAGGGAGAAAAGACTATCGAGGAAGTGTGTGAAGATTTTGGTATTGCTAGACCTTCCTTTTATCGTTATCGCTCCCAAAAGGCGAAACGCTTAGAGAAGATAGGCCAGAACCTTGATGTGCTACTAGAAAACTCTAATACTCCTGAAGCCTTCAGAAACAATTATTATAACCTCATTGCAGAATCAAAAAAGCAGGAAGAAGAACAAATAACAAAGGCTGAATCTATGACGGTTCAGAAAATACAGCACGAGATAAAGAAAGATATACCGGGTGAACTTATTTCTAAACTCAATCAACGAGTAAAACCACTTGAGTTAGAGCCGGAAAAATCTATAGAAGAACCTAAAGAAGAGCCTAAAGACGAGGGTTTACCGCAAAAAAATTCACCAAACAAGATATTATTGTATGGTGGTTTGACGCTGGTTGCAATTATTGTTCTTCTTACACTAAAGAGAACTAACACAAACAAGGCAGAATCTTTGCCTACTACTGAAAAGCCAGCCAATTATAGGCCAGCAAACTATGTTACTGCAATAGAATTTTGAAGGGAGGGGTTAGTATGGAGAGATTAAATCTTGATGATTTACAAGATACAGGCCTAAACGAACCTATTCATTACGCCGAAGATGAGCCGGAAGAATCAGAAGAATCTATACCGGTAGATATAGATGACCTTCTTGATTTTGCATCGGATTTCATAGGATCGATGAAGAAATATAAAGGGGCACAACTAGAAGCTTTCAAACAGAAATACATCAGCTTCAACCGGTTTATTCTTTATCTCATTCGCTTTGACAAAGCACTAGGTAGTGTAAAGCTATCGCAGCTTGGCACAACTGAATCTTTAATGCTTGGGTTTGGTGCTATGATCGGAACTGGTCTATTCCTGAAAGCTCCTGAAATAACTACCGATGAAGTACAACATAAAACGGAAGAGCTTACCGAAGAAGAAAAACAGGCGGAAGAAATCATTAAGCGAATACAAGAACAAAGAGGTGAAAACTGATGAATATAATAGTAACCGGGGCCACAGGAACCGGAAAGACTTATTTTATTCTCAACATTCTAGCGAAGGCAGATAAAGAAATATATGCCTTTTCTGAACACATAGAAGATTTTCAAACTCTCGAAAAGTTATCCGGGAAATCATTAAAATATTATGAGGTTACATCACCAACTATGCCGGTTAATTTACCCGGAAACACGTGCATTGATTTGTCAGGATTGACAGATCCTGAACGTGTTGAGTGGCTCG
>CAZBDV010000058.1:0-7369 GCA_964490765.1 uncultured Candidatus Cloacimonadota bacterium
AATCTTTTTTTGCATCAAGATCCCACTAATTTACACCAACCTATGAGACACTACCGAAGAAATAGATTTTGATCCAGGCTTTGGACTCATTGCATATTATCCGTTTAATGGAAATGCTAATGACGAAAGCGGTAACGACAATCATGGTATTGTTCATGAAGCAGAGCTTACAGGGGATAGATTTTCTAACCATAATAGCGCTTATTATTTTGACGGAGAGGCTTACATCGATATAGGTGATCTTCCGCAGCTTGAAAATGCTGATGGTATTACAATTTCTTGCTGGATCAAGAAAATGTCCGATAATCGAGTCGAAGGATTTGTTGGGAAATGGAGATCTCGCACCAGGGAAGACAATGTTTTCCTGTTGTACAATGGAGAGGAGACCCATGGAGATAACAACCTGGGAGGTTTCTGGTTCAAGGATGCCAGCCAGTCTTACAGTAATTACAACGTTTCTGGTGTATCACGAATCCCAAAGAACAAGTGGATACATATAGTTGGGGTCTGGAGAAATACGGATGGTTACACCGCTATTTACAAAAATGGAATAGTTGACAATTTTACTTACAATACGGACTCTATAGCTAATGTACTTCATTATCATACTTCTTATAACGCTGCTATAGGGAACTGGGGCTATAATCACGGCAGTAATTATAATATGATAGGCTCTATAGACGAAGTGAGAATTTATAATAGAGCCTTAAATGATAACGAGATAAGAGCACTTTATTTATTGCAGGAATAATCCTCAGAAATCATTCGAGGCCAGTTTTGACTTGCCAGATAGTTTCCGTCAGGTAAAGAGAATCTTCCATGCTGATACATGTTTCAGGCTCTCTGACGGCGTTGAATTGAATTTTGGGATGGATCCTGATATATTTTGCATCCGTGACATTTCTAATCTTATCGATCAATCTCTGGTTCCAGCTTTTTGGGGATTCCTGGGCACTGGGATTAATGATCACTAAATCTATCTTTGCTTTCCTGATCTTTTCTGAAGCAGAGATAACCGCTTTATAGCAGGGTTCATCTAACAAGTTCTTATGAAACCCTTCCAGGGGTTCAGGGAAACAATCAGAGATCATGATAATGATGTTTTTCATCCCCGGCAATTTGTACTGTTCTTTGGAGAAAACCTGTAAGGCTAGATTCAATCCCTCTCCTAATGGTGTTTCTCCTTTTGCTTCGATTTTGTTGATTGTACCTATGACCTGTTTCACATTCAATGTGGGATAGTGATGTATAAGAGCCCGGTTATCTTGAAATGTAATCAGGCCAAGTTTATCACGGGAATGGAAAGCATTGGTCGTTATGCGGGAGATTATCAGTTCTATGTGGTCAATCATCCAGGTAATTGATTTGCTGGTATCGAGAACAAGTATCATATTGTAGATTACATTTCGTTCGTGTAGTGGATAGAGAAAGTCACTCGTTTTTATAGCGAATTCTCTTTTCTCTAAAGAATAATTACCCTGCTTTATTGCCTGGAATATGGTTGGTGAAAGGGCAATATTACCGGTCTTTTCTTCAGAATACCTTATTACTCTGCCCCTGTCGGATGAAAGCTTGTTCTTATCACCAGGCTTATTTTTTGTCTTAGCTCTTTTGATAAACCGTTTCTGCATTCTCTGCAGATCCTTTGGTTCGATAGAAAAGCTTTGCTTCTCTTCTCCCTCTTTGTGTAAAATATCCTGGAAGACAGTTCTGTATTTAGGTTGATACTGGGGCATCCCCCTGTCTTTCTGGCGATTTTTTACCAGCTTCAGCAACATATTGGTAATTTTTCTGACAGAAGGAAACTCATCGAACATCGTTAACGAATTTTTGCTCAACTCCTTGATATCAAAAATTTCTGTATCAGGATTCGACATCAGATGAGTGGCAGTCTTTAACTCGAGCATAAACATTTTGAAGTACTTTTTCTCATTAAACAGCCTGAGCATCTCTTCCAACAGAAGAATCTCTTTTTCCGATAATCCCGTTTCTTCAGCAAATCTGACTGGAAGAGTAAGGGTATCCGACTCTAGTTGTTCCGGGCTTTGGGATTCGAGCCAATTAAACACATGACCCAAAGCCCTCTTCATTTTTTTTCTTGCTGGATCAAAGCCTTATCTGAGAATATACTGATATCTTTGTTTATAACGGTAGAGTCAGCAGCTTTCTCTTTCTGGAAATCATTTTTGCTGATCTTATCAAAAAAATCATCGATCTCTTTTTTGGTTAGCGGTTTGGTTAGCCCCCCCTCCCGGGTTCGATGGCACAGGAAAAATTTTGCTGCCTGTCTTATATGGCGAAGCTCAACTTCTGTTTTCATTTCAAAAGCTGCGTGTGTTCTGGCTGTTTTGATAATTCCAATATCTGCACGGTGACCATCGATGTTGTTAGCAGAACAAAACTCTGCTATAAGGTCATAAAAGGCAGGATTCACTTCGACTTTATCGAGAAATGTCCTGCTGATCGTAATCAGGTTTTTCAGATTATCTGTCTCATCCTGGAATTGATTGATAAAACCGAGCGGATCCTGTTCATAAGCGAGATTACGCTTGATGATCTCCTTTCTTAAAGTCGAATCGGTGACTGAAGATAGAGAAACAGCAAGGGGAAATCTATCCAGGATCTGAGGCCGCAGCTCTCCTTCCTCCGGATTCATTGTTCCGATCAAAAGGAATTTTGCAGGATGAGAGACAGAAAAACCTTCCCGCTCGATGTAATTCCATCCGGTAGCAGAGACATCGAGTATGTCATCAACTATATGATCTGGGAGTAGATTGACCTCATCTATATAAAGGATCTGACGATTCGCCTGAGCCAGGATTCCGGGTATAAATCGATGTTTGCCTTCTTTAAGCAGCAATTCTACGTCCAGATTACCCAATAGCCTGTCTTCGGTGACACTCAGGGGAACCGGTACGAGTTTAACCTGTTTTGAGATAGCTTTTTCTTTTTCGGAATACTTTTTACGGCATTCATCGCATAATAACTCCGGTTTCTCAGGATCACAGTTGAAATTACAGCTCTGGAAGGTTTTGATTTCTGGGATGATTTCGTTCATTGCATAAACTGCCGTACTCTTGCCCGAACCTTTAACTCCCTGTATCAGTAACCCCCCAAGCCCGGGATTGATTATATTCAGGATAATTCCCAGCAATAACTCTTCCTGCCCGACAATAGCAGTAAAGGGATAATTTATTCTCATTTTTCCTCCAGATGACTTGTGAATATTTTCATATCTATACAGGCAAACAGGTTAAAATGTTTCATACCCGTAACTGTACCAGTTTTTTCCTGACAGGCAGATCTGTCAAGTCGTTAGGTATCAGAACATTATCATTTTGTTTGTTAGTTATCTGCCCTATAACCTGCCTGGATACAAGGTATTTCGCTATAAGAGTGGTTTTCACGATAAATATAATAGTTTACTAAGTTCTTTCTCTTGAATAGGGACGATAAGTTTTCTCTCAGAGCTAGCCCTTGAGAATCCCTGTCGTTATCAGGGATTAAAATCCTTAACTGACCTCCAGTCGCTAAATTCTACTCTATATAAGATAGGATTAAGGTTGCATAGAAAGACAATTCTGAACGATTACGATATAGATATATCTAAAACGGAGTTCGAAAATTGCTAAAGCAACAATTTTCCCCGTATCTTCGCAGGCACCTATCAGATTTCGCTGCATTCTGCTTCCACCCAGATATTAACAGAGACTTCTTTTTCCAGTTGGAAGCCTAAGGAGAGTGCAAGATTTTGGGATCCGGTTCGATAAGGCCATGCAGCCCAATCCGGTTCAATTCCGGATTCCAGCAGGTAACTTATCAAACCAATTGAGGCTTCCATTGCATATCCTTGACCATGATACCCTTCCTCTGTAGCGACATCTATCTCGGCATGATCCTTTCCCAGCATAAATCCCGCACAATAGCTAACGCATCTGTTACCTTTATAGACTCGACACACAGGATATTTCTTCCGGGCTCCATAGGATTGCTCATATGCTAAACGCCGTTCTACACCTTCAATTGGAGCTTTTTCTTTCTGTATCTCTTTAAACCTTTCTATATTTAAACGATATATCTTACGTAGATCCTTTATCCCGTTATGCCGGGCAAAGACATTATCAAGTACATCATTCCATCCTGTTTCCGGACTGAAGATAACCGCCTCTTTTCCATTAGTATCTTTAAGATATCTTGTAAATATCATCTCGTCCACTAAATCAGCTACACCCACAACTTCCGGATCTCCTACAATAAAGTGAAAATTGAAAGGGGTAAACAGGATGGCGAAAAGTGGATTATTCTCCTCGTTAACATACAACTCTCCATCATACTGGCCCTCTAATGATGAATAGATAACCGCTATACTATGTGAATAGCACTCGAACAATGAGAGATACTTTTCGTGATTCTGAACTCTTTTCATAACCAATTTTCCTGAGGTAGGGGTATTATGTAGTCAAGTATTTCTTGATTTTCCCCAGGCCGCTTAGCCTGGTAAAATTATTGAAACCCTGCATTACAAAGGTCTGGCATTATCGGTGATTGATAATCAAAGCGATATTAAAACAGCAACTCTTGACAAAACCATCTTAAAAATAAAAAAAGCAATCAATACAGTTATTGACGGGAAGAAATTGGCTTGACACGCCTTAGATAAAGGGTTCTAATAAGAAAGAAAATCTTATAATAGAGCATTCAGAGATTTGGCATAATCTCAGTTTGTTTTCAGTGAAGCCTTTATCGATAACTTCGAAGAGTTAATGATAAACAAAAATCGGTAAGTACGGCCCTATGGCATATCCAACCGATATAGGAATGTGTAATTAAAGGATATCTGGCAAAAGAATGAGAGAAAAATTCCCTTTCACTGCCATTGTAGGGCAGGATGAACTATTACTCGGAATAATACTCAACATCATCAATCCCCAACTTGGTGGTTTACTTATCCAGGGAGTCAAAGGTTCGGGTAAGAGCACCGCAGTGTATTCGATGAATGAACTCATTCCTGAAATCGAGACCTTTGAGGGCTGTAATTTCAACTGTAATCCTGAGAAACCGGAATCTTTCTGCGAAGAATGCCGGAAAAATAACTCACCCCCGAAAGAGGTCATTAATAAAGGGGTAAAATTGGTTCCGGTCCCACTTAGTGTAACGGAGGACAGGTTGTTAGGTAACGTTGATGTAGAATTGCTTCTCAAAGAGGGTAAGCATCGATTTATCCCAGGAATCCTGGCTCGGGCGAATCGTCAGATCCTTTACATCGATGAGGTCAATCTACTTCCAGATCATATCGTCGATGACATCCTCGATGTATCCGCAACCGGTTGGAATTACATTGAGCGGGAGGGATTTTCTCTCTCTCATCCTTCGAAATTTCTTCTGATCGGAACAATGAACCCGGAAGAGGGAGAACTTCGCCCTCAGATCCTGGATAGATTTCCCCTCTCCGTGTCTATAGCTTCTGTCACCGATCCAGCTTTGAGGAAAGAGATTATAAAGCGTAACCTTGCTTTCGAAGAGAATCCAGCAGACTTTATCGATCTTTTCAGGACAGATACTGATAATCTGAAAGACCTGATTACGATCAGCAAGACATTTCTCGATAAAGTTCAAGTGACTCCCACCATTTATGACCTTATTGCCGAGTTTTGCTCAGCCAACAACATCGATGGTCACCGTGCAGATATTGGAATTATCAAAACAGCCAGTACACACGCAGCTTTTGAAATGAAAACAGAAGTTGAGCTTCGCCATATAAGACAGGCAGCAAAATTTTTCCTGTGCCATCGAACCCGGGAGGGTGGGCTTACCAAACCGCTAACCCCACAAGAGATCGATGATTATTTTGATAAAATCAACCAGAATAAATTTCAACGAGCAAAAACATCCGGTAAGATAGATATCAACAGAGATATCGGTCTATTCTCAGAAGAGGATCTGGTACAGCTGGAAAAAAAAGTAGTAAAGGCTTTTAGTGATGTAATAACCTGGCTTGAAACTCAAGGCCTTGCACAGATAAAGTCAGAGATACCCGATTTACCGGTCAGATATGCCGAAGAGACAGGTCTGTCGAAAAGAGAGATTGCCCTGCTACGAGAAATGATAAGAATGCGGGCTTATCTACCTTCTTTCGGTTCTTTCACGGATGAGATCCCCAAACTGAAAGTAAAAGTCGATGAAAAAAGGGGTTCTTCATCATTGAAGGATTCCAGATCACCCTTTCCGTTCAATGACCTGATTCCGAATAAAGTGATTGAGAAATTCATTGAGCGAATAAAAAGACATAGCAACAGAATTAAGGTTTTATCCGAAAGTGTCCCTAAATTCAGAACCATATACAAAAATGGAATATATGACCCGGTAGAGCAAAAGAAAAATTTCTCGATTACCGTTAATGACCTGCAGAAAGTGCAGCTTAGTATGACGAAGAGGGAAAGGATTGACTACTCGTTTGATTCAAGGATAGAACCATCTCCAGACAAGGGCAGAATAGTTAGATTTACCGACAAAAAAACAACTCAAATCGCCCTTACCCAAACTCTGCTCAATGCTGTAAAGAAAGGCAACTATTCTCTGGAGGAGAAGAGGTTTAACATTAATCCGAAGAATTTCCTCTATCCGAAGTTCGAGAGTAGCGTCTGTTTCAATATGATGCTAATACTCGACACCAGCAGGTCAATTACTTCTATGATGCATAACATTGAAGCCATAATAACCCACATTACAACCAAAACCTTTCATTTACGGGACAGGCTTGGTCTGATTACATTTCAAAACGACCGGGCTCAGATACATCACTATCCAACCCGTAACGTGAAACAGGTCATAGGAACCGTTAATAAAATCAAAACCAGAGGTGCCACACCACTGGGAGACGGCTTAAACCTGGCATTACAGATATTCTCAAGAGAACGCTACAATATCAAAGGAATGAAAAATATCATCATTATGATTTCAGATTGCTATCCGGAACCATTAAAGGGGGGATATGAGAATCTTATGGAAGATCCCTGCTACTTATCTGTTATAAATGCATCGGAGAAGATCAAGAAAGCTAAAATAGATTTGATGATTATTAATCCGAGTGTGGAAAGATGTCAGGGGACGTGGAATATAAAATTGATTGATAAGATCATAGAGGTCTCTGGTGCAAAATATGTGCGAATCTATCCCAGAACTTTGCCTAAAGTGCTGAGGGGAAAGAAATCTTCCATCAGGAAGAGAGATTCAATAAATCTAACAGAAACACTCTGGAAAATGAAGACCGGCCTTGAATAATTATTGGGAATGACCATCTTAGTAAATACGCACCTGGAGCTAAAAGGGGGATTCGAACCCCCGACCTACTGATTACGAATCAGTTGCT
>CAZBDV010000059.1:0-7183 GCA_964490765.1 uncultured Candidatus Cloacimonadota bacterium
GAGGTTTTGCAACGATCATCATTGATGATTCTTTCGTCGTGAAGAATATCAAGATTATCCAGGGCAAGAACGGACTGTTTATAGCGATGCCTAGTTATAAGCTCAAGAATGGCGAATATAAGGATGTTGCACATCCATTGAACACGGAGACCAGAACACAGCTCGAGGAGATGATTCTGGCCAAGTATAATGAAGAGTTGAGTGAGAGTCAGGATGACCAGTACAGCCATACTGACCATCATACTTCCGAGACGGATACGGAAGAAGAAGAGGAAGATTAATAGTATCCAACTGGTCAAAGTTTAACAAGCCTTCCTGGCAAGATGTCAGGTATGGTTAAGCAAATGAATCCAGGCTCAATAGCTGAGGAAAAATTGGGGAAGTACTTCCCAGAACGTAAAAGATAAGAGAGGACTGATGTATACGAGGTTAAAGATATTTTCGGGAACAGCAAACGCAGAATTAGCAAAAGAGGTAGCCTCTTTTGCCGGGATACCGCTTAGTGATGCCGAAATCTTTAAGTTCTCTAACGATGATACTTTTGTAAAAATCAATGAGAATGTCCGTGGTAATGATACGTTTATAATACAACCTACCTCTTACCCGGTTAACGACAACCTGATGGAACTATTGATAATGATCGATGCCCTGAAGAGAGCATCAGCACGTAGGATCAATTGTGTCATTCCCTATTATGGTTATGCACGTTCTGATAAGAAAGATCAACCGAGAGTTCCGATAACTGCAAAGTTAGTAGCAGACCTGATTACCGTTGCCGGTGCTGATAGAGTTGTGACACTTGATCTGCATGCAGATCAGATTCAGGGGTTCTTTAACATACCAGTCGATCATCTCTATTCAATACCGATATTTGCACGGTATTTCAAGACGAATCTGGATCTGGCCAATGTAGTGGTTGTTTCACCCGATTCTGGAGGGGCGAACCGAGCAAGAGCATTAGCCAAACGATTAAATTGCAGTCTCGCTATCGGTGATAAGAGAAGGATTGGTAATGTCAATTCATCTGAGATACTCAATGTTATTGGAGACGTAAAAGGGAAGACAGCAATACTGTTCGACGACATAATTGATACTGGTGGTAGTCTGACAAAGATGTCCCATTCCTTGAAAGAACATGGAGCGGTATCGATCTATGCTGCCTGCGTGCATGGAGTCCTCTCTGATAATGCTATCCAGAATCTGGAAGATTCTCCTATAGAGAAACTGTTCATTACCAACTCTATATCGCTCTCAAAAGAGAAGGAGAAGTGTAAGAAAATAGTTCAGCTTTCCATTGCAGAGCTTTTAGCAATTGCCGTAAAGAAGATACATCTGGAAGAGTCAATTAGCATACTCTTCAGGTAAGCTGGCTTATAGTATTTTTTCCCATCATAACAGTCGAGATATTTCGAAGAGCGACTGATATAACTGCTGTATTCATTTCTCTGCGTAACAGTAGCAGGAGAATAAAAAAAATCCTACTGTTAGGTTGACATGATACGGGGTTTTTAATGTTTGGTATACTATAGTTTTATCTGAGAGGATGCATGGTTTGTGAAAAGGTAGAAAGGTGCCATAAGAAAGGGAATCGCTACCAGTGGAAGAGCCTGTCTCACCATTCCACCCTTTCACTACAAAAAATTCAGCGGAGGAAAGATGAAAGTTGTCATTGAAGCAACCGAGAGAGATATTGGAACGAAATCGGAATTGAAAGAAATGAGAAAGAGTGATTATATACCGGGTGTAGTCTACGGTCCCGGCCGTGATCCTCTTGCCATAAAATTAGAGAAGAATCTGTTTCTCAAGGAGTATCGCAAAACAATCGGCGAATTGGTTATCTTCATATTGAAGATCGGTAAGAATGAGTTTCAGACCGTGATTAAGGATAAACAGATACATCCTGTATCTCGAGAGATACAACATGTCGATTTTCTGGAACTACGCCAGGATAGCAAAATTACGATTAATTTACCTATCAAGTATGTCGGTTCACCTGTAGGTGTAAAAGACGGTGGAGTACTGGAGATACTGATACGTGAACTCGAAATAACCTGTTACCCGAAAGATATTGTCGAAGATATAGAGGTCGATCTCTCAAACCTGGAAATTGGGCAGAGTATTCAGATTGGCGAACTCGATTTCCAAAATATAGAGTTGAGCCTGCAACCAGATATTTCGCTTGCTATAGTGCATCCACCGAAATCTCTCCTGGAAGAGGAAGAGGAAGAGGCTGCCGAAGGTGAAGAGGGCGAAGAGGTTGCCGAAGGTGAAGAGGGCGAAGAGTAGGCCTGTAACAGAACCGGAAACATTGCCTGATATTGCAGATATCAACCGGAAAAGTGAGAAAGTCGCCAGCAACGTTCTTAATAGCCTTGAGAGATGATAGTTTTAACCCTGTTACGAAGAGACAATTATTTCAATAGGTCTCATGGCAAAACTACCTGAGCTAGAAACCGCTACTATGAAAATGATTGTTGGTTTAGGGAATCCGGGGAAAAAGTATAATAATACAAGGCATAATATCGGCTTCATGGTTCTCGACAGCCTGCTTGAGAAGAAGGATGCCAGATTTAAAAAGAGAAAAAATTACTGGTATTGTCAGCTGGGCGATACACTGTTTCTCAAGCCGAGAACCTATATGAACTTAAGCGGTATAGCTGTTTTAGAAGCCCGGAAGAAATATTCTCCAACCTCACTGCTGGTGATCTGTGACGATATATATATCCCGTTAGGTAAGATCAGAATAAGGGAAAAAGGTTCTGATGGTGGTCATAATGGGTTGAAATCGATCATTGAAGCAACCGGTGAGGCTAATTTTACCAGGATGAGGGTCGGGATAGGCAATCCTGTTTATTCCGAGCTTTCAGATTATGTTCTGGCACCATTTAATGCGGATGAGTTATCAATCCTGGCAGAAACAAAAGATTTTGCTTGCCGGCTGACCGAGCAATTTATTATTGGTAATTATAAGCAACTTGTAGACTATTTTAGCAAGAATAATTTATCCTATTCCGGGAGAATAAAAGAACTTTCGGAATCGAAGACCAAAGGAGGAAATGAATGAGTCGAAAGAAGACAGTCTCCGATACAATAACGGAGAATCCCACAGTTAATACTTATGAGAGCATGATAATCCTTAACCCCGATTTTACTGAAGAAGAACTCCAGGCCGAGAATGAAAAGATACTCAGCCTGATAAAATCATTAGGTGGTGAGTTTCTCAAGACAGATGACTGGGGTAAAAGGACTTTAGCTTACGAGATTAAAAAGAAACGAGAAGGTTATTATCTGATCAATTATTTTCGTCTCGATACAAAGAAGATTACAGAGTTAGAGAACCAGTACAAGCTTAACGAGAATATCTTACGTTACAATCTGCTTAGAACCGAAGAGGAGTAAGGAGATGGCCCAGGAAATCAAGTTTCCCCGCCTTAATTCTGTGCTGATTAGTGGACATCTCACCAGAGATGTCGAACTCCGCTATACACCCAAAGGGACACCGGTAGCCAGAGTCGGTATTGCTTTCAATCGAGTCTATCAAAATGCCGAAGGTAACTGGATAGAGGAATCCAGTTTCATGGATGTCAGTGTCTGGGGTAAACAGGCTGAACTATCAGCTGAGAGATTGAGAAAGGGGAGTCCGGTTATCTTTGAAGGGTATCTGAAGACCTCCATGTATACCGATAAGGAGAACCAGCAGCGGAAATTCGTCGAGATTGTTGCCAACAGAGTACACTATCTCGAGAAAACCAGTAGCTATGAAGACGGTCCACCGTCTGAATCTCCTACCGGGTATGACACAAACTCTTCAAATCAAAATGTCACCGATGATGACGTGCCATTTTGATTGAACCGGTTTATCTTGACATCTAATCAACAGGTTTAAAGAACCAGCCAAACAGAACCATAAGTGACAGTTTCAATTTATCTGTCGCCAGGTAGAGGTAGTATTAAAATTAGAATTAAAGGAGAAATATAATGAGTTACAATCCGAGTCGTAGAAAGGTTTACAGAAAGAAGGTATGTGCCTTCTGCCAGAATCAGGAGCTCAAGATTGATTATAAAAACGTCGATATAATGAAGCGTTTTACAGCAGAAAGTGGCAAGATAGAACCGATGCGTCTGACAGGAACCTGCAGCAAACATCAGAGAAGGTTGACCAGAGAGATTAAGAAAGCCAGAATTATGGCCCTAATTCCCTTTGTAGGCGAGTAGAAGCAGGAATATCCCCATAGTATCGGCAAGATAAAGTGCTCTTCATCCCTATAGCAACACTGTTCATATCTCTGCTCTCCCCATTTTTCGGATATATCTTTCTCGTTTCCATCGGCGGTGGGCAGTTATTGCTTAAATATCAACAGAGAGTGATGCTCTTTGTTGTCATATCAGTCGGGCTGATAATTTTCTATGCTCTGAATACGATATCAATTCTGGAAATCGCTGATCTGGTAGGTTCAGTATTGCTCGTATCCTGGATATTTATGATTGTTCTGCTAAGAACTCATAATCATACAAAAGCTCTCTATTATGGATTTCTGGGCCAGATAGCCTACGGTATTTTCCGGACTCGCTATTTTTCTGAGATCTACAGGGAGAGGATAGGGACACTCTTTACCGGATATGAAAGCCTGATGGGGAGCAGCATAGCTGAGAATGGAAATGGTCAGTTCGATCTTATAATGGAGCAGTTGCAGAAGATTATGATTGATTATCAAATGGCTATCTGGACGATATCGATGATCTTTGCCGTATATATAGCTACCCTTTTCCTCGCTAAACGGATACCTGTTAAGTGGCAGCATCATTTTATCAGGTTCCCCTATTCGGTAGTCTATATATTTATGGCTGCACTCTTGCTGGCTATTATTCCGAGCACCCGCCTTTTCGGGTTGAATTGTGTCATGATAGTGGCCGCAGTTCTATTGATACAGGGGCTGGCGATCCTTGATTTCTGGTGCAAAAAGTATCTGAAGAACAGCCGCTTTGTATTGTTGGCCGCAGTTATACTGATGTTTTTTAACGTCTTTTTCGCAGTGATGGTATCATTGCTTGGACTGATTGATAATTGGCTTGACATAAGGAAAATCAATCAGATATAGGTTAACATTATAAATAGTAAGATAATATGAGGAGGCTCCGTGAGAGTTATATTGTTAGAAAGTATGGAGAAACTGGGTAAAGCAGGATCAGTAGTAAAAGTAGCAGACGGTTACGCCAGAAATTATTTGATACCACGTAATATGGCAATTATGGCTAATAAAAACAACCTGAAAAAGCTTGAGACGATCAAAACGGAAGCCGAGCAGAAGGAACTGGAAGCAACCAATGCCCTCAAAGCACTGGCACAGCAGGTAGATGGCACTGAGCTTGTTTTCAGGAGAAAGGCAGACGAAAATGATCATCTTTACGGTTCAGTATCTGACAACGACATAGCTAATGAATTGAACGAAAAGGGATTTGAAGTTCATAAGAGTATGATCAGAGGCGAGAAGCATATCAAAGCTATCGGGACCTATGATATTGAGATCCAATTTGCCAGTGAGATCTCAGCCAGTATCAGGGTTATGGTTGAAAAAGAGGAATAATAAGGAGGGATTTAAATTGAAAGATATACTGAAAAAAATCATTCAGGTAATCGGCTGGATAGTGCTGCTGGGTGCTTTTGCATCTATTGGTTTCGGTACTGAGAACCCGCAGCTTATGGTACCACTCTATTTCCTTATCTTTCTGGTTCTGTTTGCAGTACTGTTCATCATAGTCCGCAGGAGGAAAAGAGTTGTTGATACAAGACCGGATAAATCACCCCTGCTCACAAAGATACTGGGAGCTATCCTGCTACTTGCTGGAATCCTGATGCCCTACTTTTTCTTCAGAGGTATTGGCTTCTCGACAGGGATGTACATTATACTCACTCTTGTTACCTTAATCTTAATAGCGATTGCATTCATAGCCATCAGGTTGATCAACAAGAACAGCTTCGTCCCAGGCCTTATCGGTTATGTTATTCTTATTCTAGTCTGCTGTATGCCGGCGATATTGATGATGCAACACGATAAATCTTATCATGCCCTGGGGTTGGCCTATTATGCAGCAGTGATAGTCAGTATCCTCTCCTGGACTGGGATCAGCACACTCGGCAAATACATCAAGATATAGCATGGCGTTCGTCAAGCTGGGCAGTTCTCTTCAGAATCTTCTCGTGAAGATTCTGGGTGAAGATGACAAGGATTATATCACCCTCTCTTTGAACTGGGATAATCTGGTTGGGAAGTACCTGGCGGAAAACTCCTATGTTTATAACATAGATAACGGAGTGCTCTATATTGGTGTAGCTAACGGTGTAATTATGCAGGAACTCTCTTTGAACAGAGACAGTTTGAAAGAGATCATCAGGAAACAGTATAAAATCAGAATCAAGAATATAGTATTCTTTATCAAAGACGATGTCAAAAAGAATTAAAGTTTCACCCTCAATATTGGCAGCAGATTTGACCAATATTGCAGCAGAGATAGAAAAACTGGCAGATGCCGGAGCAGACTTCATTCACCTTGATGTGATGGATGGTCATTATGTGCCTAATTTAACCTTCGGGATGCCAATTATTAAGAGGATAGCTCAGCTGTCCGATTTACCGCTCGATACACATCTGATGGTTATGAACCCAGAAGATTATCTGGACGATCTGGCTGAGATCGGGGTCAAGTATCTTTCCTACCATCCGGAGACGGTAATTCATAACCACCGTTTTATCCATGCTATCAAAGAGAAGAAGATAAAAGCAGGCTGGGCAATTAATCCAGGTGTATCGGAGAACATACTCGAGCCTGTTATTGCAGATCTCGATTTTGTATTACTGATGAGTGTCAATCCAGGGTTTAGTGGCCAGAAGTTTATTCCCAATGTCTATGATAAGATCAGACATGTAAGATCAATGGCCAGCGTAAATGATTCCCTTGAGATCGAGGTTGACGGGGGAGTAAATAACGAGAATGCTCCGGAACTTGCAAGATGCGGAGCCAATATACTGGTTGCCGGCGCTTATATACTCGGAGCCGAAGATTATTCTGAGAGGATAAGGAGTTTACGAAATGTTGAATGACCTCACCAGTCGGTTGGAACGCATAATTAAGAATCTTCGAGGTCAGGGTAAACTCAGTGAAGATAATATAAAAGAGACGCTGA
>CAZBDV010000060.1:0-6361 GCA_964490765.1 uncultured Candidatus Cloacimonadota bacterium
TTAGTGCCGATAGTTTATAGTCGTGATGGAGAGCCTTTTGAGATCACTCTGAAACGTTTCAAGAAGAAATGTGAAAAGGCTGCTATTCTCTCTGACATAAAGAAACACCAGGCTTATGAGAAGCCGAGCGAAGAGAGAAAGCGAAAGCGTAATGTCGCCAAACGGAAAGCAATGAAGATAGCCCGTAAGATGCAGATGTATTCATAACAAGTTCTCTTCTGCTGTTGCGGCCACATTGCTGTATAGAGATATAGAGTCACTATTTTAGAAAGAAGTGTAACCGAGTAGAGATTTCATATCGTTAAGCAAAGACAAAGGGAGTTTTCTCCCTTTTTTCTGTCATATAGTCCAGTCCGGTCTTTTACCAGATAGAGATTCGATAGCAGCTGCCCCGAATTGATCCAGGGAACCATTTCCTCTCAGGCAGCATAATCTCGAACTTCCTTTCCCGGAGGGTTTTAATGAATTTTCTCGACATAATATTCCTGTTCATACTGCTGGTGTTCTTCTTTCTCGGATATAAGAGAGGCTTCCTTCTCTCCTTACTGCAACTACTTGGTATCGTACTCGTTATCGTCCTGATCAGGCAGTTCGGTACTGTGATCCGTGAGGGGATACATCACCAGTTCGGTATCTCAGACACATGGGCCATTGTTCTCGGTTACATAGTGATATTTATTATCATTATGATCCTGGCTAAGATAATCAGCCTGGTACTTCAGAAATTAATGGCTTTAATACATCTTGGCTGGATAGACCGCCTTGTTGGTGGTATTGTAAACCTGCTATTCTGTTTTGCCCTGATAGTAATTCTGGTACTCATCCTGGAGATATCCACACTCTCCAATTCGCTCGGCGAAGTGAAAGATAATTCTAAAATCTACAACTCTGCGCGGATAATAGCGGACGATATTATCAATAACTATTTAGGAGAAATCCCGGGTAGAACATCTGATGAGGGCTGGGTCCGCATTCCCGAACCGCACATACCATTATAAATCACACATAAGGATAACAGAAATTTACTGAGATAGATGGATTCATACATACAACTGGAATTTGATAAGATAAAGAGAATTCTGGCTAATCTCTGCCACTCCAATACAGCTAAGCAGCTGGCATTAGCTGCCACACCGATGCAGCAACCAGAGCCGATTATCAGCAGACAGAAACTTGTCGGTGAACTACAGGAGATAATCAGGAGAGGACACGATACCAATTTTCAGGATATAACCGATATAACACCTCTTTTCGATAAATATGATCATCTGACATATTCTCACAGCGAATTACGCCAGATTTATCATATCGTGAATATGGCGCAGGAACTGATTAACATAGTGAAAGAGAATGAAGATGATTTTACAGATTCTCCTGTATATGTGGAGATAGTGGACAAGCTGACCCCTTTACCGGAGATCATCAAACGTTACAGAGAAATATTTACTGCTGAGGGAGAGATTCTCGATACTGCCTCCCCGGAACTGAAAGGAATCAGAAAGAGACAATCCAGTATCAGGAAGAATGTCCTCGAACTCCTGGAGAAGAAGATCCAGGACAGATCGCTGGAAAATATAATTCAGGACAAAATCATAACCCTGAGGGATGATCGTTATGTTATACCTTTAAAAGAGGGAACTATCAGCTCCATGCCAGGTATCGTTCACGGATATTCCGGTAGTAAGGCCACAATCTATGTCGAGCCGAACGAGGCTATCGGACTCAATAATGATATTCACCATCTACGCGAAGAGGAGAAAGAGGAAATCTTCAGGATCCTGAAAGAATTCACCGCAACAATCCAGGAGCATAAGGACGAGATCAATGAGAATTTCGCAATCCTGGCCGATCTCGATTTCCACTACGCTATTGCCAGGTTAGGGAACAGTTTTCAGGGTAATATTCCGAGAATATCATCCAGGATGGTTATCAAGCTGGAAGAGGCAAGACACCCCTTACTGCTTCATACACTGAAAAGCAGGGATAAGGTCGTCCCCTTTGATCTTCAGCTCGGTGAAGATTACAAAATACTCATCCTCTCCGGACCCAATACGGGAGGAAAAACAGTCACCCTGAAAACCATCGGGTTGCTGACATTGATGGCACTCAGCGGATTTCCAGTCCCGGCATCCAAGAATTCTGAATTCGGACTCTTCCAGCATATACTGGCAGATATTGGCGACCAGCAGTCGCTGGAAGATTCACTCAGTACATTCTCAGCCCATCTGAACCACATCAGGCATATGCTGGAGATTGGTAATGATCAGACCCTTATCCTCATAGACGAAATCGGTGCTGCAACCGACCCGGAACAGGGTGCTGCTCTCGCTCAGGCAATTTTAGAGGAGTTAATCACCAGGAGGGTTGTCGGTGTCGTTACTACCCATTATACCCCCCTGAAAATCTACGCTATGGATTCAGAACTCTGCCGGAATGCAGCCATGCAGTTCGATCCTGACAGGCACATCCCCACCTTTCGTTTTATGCTCGGGTTGCCCGGTAATAGCTTCGCTCTGGAGATAGCCGATAAGCTCGGCCTGCAGGAGAGCCTCCTCGACAGGGCCAGGGAACTTGCGGGTAAGCAGAATATCGAATTGACCGACCTCCTCACGAAAATCGCCAACGAAAAAAAAGAACTCGCCCGGAACAGATTTCAATATGAATTGAAAATCAAACTGCTCAACATGAAGATCGGTGAATATGAGGAGAAACTCGCTCTGATGGAGAGCGACAGAAAGAGCATCAGGCAGAATACAGTCAGAGAGGCTCGAGACTATCTTACTAATCTGCAGAGAGAACTGACCGAAGATCTTGACCGCCTGAAGGAACAGGAGAAAGAGAAGAAGAAGTCAGCCAGCCGTCAAATCCTGAAAAAGATCTCCAAAATGAGCAATGACCTCGTGCAGGAGGAACATGAACTCCTTTCTGATAACCTTACCCCGGTCAGTGAACCCAAAATAGGCGAAACGGTCTGGATAAGAAACCTCGGCGGGACAGGTGAGATCGTTACAATAGAAAAAAATGGTGTTAAAGTTGACTTCAATGGTATATTATATCTGACTGATACTGATAATCTCTTCTACCGTGAAAAGAGTAAGCGGGTTAACAAAACTCCGGCCAGACCTGTAACCCCGAGCAGCAGCAAGGCAAAGACAGAACTGAAGGTTCTGGGCCTGACCTTCGAAGAAGCATTACCGTCTATCGAAACTTTCATTGACGAAGGATATGCAGCCGGCTTAAATAAGTTGAGAATAGTCCATGGTAAGGGAACAGGAGCCCTGAGGAATAAGATAAGAAACTATTTGAAGGGATCACACAGGATTAAAGAATTTTATTCTCCAGCACCAGAAGCCGGCGGCGATGGTGTCACAGTCATTGTGATAAATTGAGGGAGAAAGGTTAGATAATGGACCAGCGTATTATTGATCAGGTAATCGAAGGGAACAATATTGTATCTATTGTCGAACAGTACCTCCCTCTTAAAAAGAGCGGTACAAATTATAAAGCCTGCTGTCCGTTCCACGATGAGAAGACCCCCTCTTTTGTCGTCAGTGAGAAGAAACAGATCTTCAAATGTTTCGGATGTGGCAAGGGGGGAAATGTCATCCACTTCGTTATGGAGATGGAAAAGATACCCTTCTTCGAAGCACTGGAGAAGCTGGCATCTCGAGCCGGCATAAAGCTTACGAAACGAAAGACGGCAACAGAGAGTAAAGTCCGTACACGCCAGGAGTTGTTATTGAAGATTTATGACCTGGCAAAAGATTATTATGTCGATAACCTGCAACGGTTTGGTGATACCACTCTCAAGATGCTCGAAGAGAGAGGTATTTCCCGCCAGACAATAGAGAAATTCGAACTCGGATACGCCCTGAATGGAACGACTGGTCTCCTTAACTATCTGCAGAAATGTGAAATAAATAGTGAATTACTGAAGCAATCGGGCCTGTTTGTCACAACTCAAAAGGGTCTGCTTGATCTCTTCCGGGAACGACTGATCTTCCCCATTCATTCGGCTCAGGGTAATGTGGTAGCTTTTGGCGCTCGATTACTCTTTCCCGATCAGAAGGGTGGTAAGTATATTAACTCACCAACGACTGCATTATACACAAAAGGGAAAGAGTTATACGGCTTTCACCTCACACGTCACGAGATAAGAAAACTCGATTACGCACTCGTTACAGAAGGTTATACCGATTTTCTTCGCCTCTATGAAAGTGGCTTTCTCAATTCCGTAGCGACACTTGGAACAGCCTTTACCGAAGAACAGATCAAGATGCTGTCACGCTACTCGAAGAATATCTATCTCCTCTATGACGGAGATCTGGCCGGAAGAAAAGCTGCTATAAAGGCCGCAGAGAATCTCCTGATTAGTGGGGCCAATCCAAAGATAGTTAACCTGCCAGATGGTGAAGATGCCGATAGTTTCCTGAAAACCCAGCAGAGTGAAGCGCTGAAGGAATTGATAGAGAATGCTCTCCCACCGGTAACCTATCTGCACCAGAACTCAGATCTGGGAATGACAGTGAAAGAGAAGCTGGAGATGTTACTGGAAACAGCTAATCAAATGCACGACCTTCTGGAAAAAGAACTCTTTCTGAAAGATATCGCCAGCGTCTTCTCGATCTCCCTGCCATCATTGACTCAACGCATCAGACGGAGAAGAACAGCAGGACAGAACACCGAAACGGCTACTCGAGAGAAAAAAATCCTGAGACGATTTATGGAAGAAGAGAATCTGCTGATCTGCCTTCTTAACGGGATAATAGAGGATATCAGCGAACTTGGTGATATCGATGCCAGTTACTTTTTTAACGAGCAGTATAAAAAAGTTTTTGAAACCCTGCAAAAATTTGATTATCTTATAGATAATGAGAAAATTGCATCAATATTAGCCGAATTAGAGGAAGAAGATGCTATGCAGATAAAAATTATCAGTGAACTTTCTTTAGCTGACGTGCCACCGGTACCGTTCGAGGCAATTGTTAATGACCTCCGGATTCGGAAATATCAAAATGAATTAAGAAACCTTGACGAATCAGCTGCTTTCACAGAGGATAAAGTATCCCACTTCCGCCGTAAGAAAGAACTTCTGGAAAAGATGCGTAACTCGTCACGAAAAGTTATACATAAAAATAGAATATAAGGAGCATTCATGTTAAGTTACAAGGAATGTTTAGAAAAGCTGCTCTCCATGGGAAGAGAGAGTAAAACCTTAACATATAAACAGATCAACGATGTGATCCCTATCAGCCCTATGTTCCTCGACAGAATTGATGATATCATTAACGATATCAATAATGAGGGAATCGAGATAGTTGATGAAACGCAAAAGCGTTTCTCCCGGGGTGGTGCAGGTGCCAGGAAAGAGGCTGAAGTCAAAAAGTTCAAGAACAAACGATATTATGACGATCCGGTCAGGATGTATCTCCGTGAAATGGGGAGAGTCCCTCTCCTTGATCGTGAGGGTGAGATCCGCCTGGCAAAGAAAATCGAAAGTGCCCAAAGGATGATCAATAGAAACATCTTCATCTCCGGCAGCACCCTGCGTGAATTGCATAATTTCTATCATCGCTATAAGGAGAAGAGGGTTCGTATCGACCAGATCTTCAAGATAGAATATGGAACCTGTCTGGAAAAGGCTCAGGAAGAGAAACTGGTTGAAGAATTCGATAATATGATCAGCCGGCTGGACAATCTCTTTGATCAGATCGGAAATATTATAGATAATATCGATACGGAGCAGGAAATTCCCCTGGACCTGCAGCTGCAACTAGATGAACACAGAGAACAGATCAGGGAGATACTCTTCAATACCGCTTTCAACGATAAACTGATCAAGCGTATGGTTTACCGTATGCGCAGCCTTGTCGGCAGAATCAAAGAGAGTCTCAAATCGATCAATGCCCTCTCCCGGATAAGAAAATTCTCAATAGATGAGATCTGTACTTATGGAAGAAGAGCAAAAAAATCCGATGAGGATATGGAAGAGGTGCGCAAAGAGACAGGTGTTGACCCCAATCTCTTCATTGAAACCCTGAGAAAGATCAAAAACGCTAAAAGAAAGATACGGCGTGTAGAACTGGAAACCAGACTTACAGCCAATGAGATGATCTTCATCCTCGATGAGATAGAGCGTGGTTCCCGCATGAAAGAACATGCTCAGAACGACCTGATCGAAGCAAATGTCCGGCTCGTCGTCAGTATCGCTAAACGGTATAATAACCGGGGACTTGACTTCCTTGACCTTATACAGGAAGGAAATACCGGTCTGATGAAAGCAGTCGATAAATACGATTATCGTAAAGGATATAAATTCAGTACTTATGCTACATGGTGGATCAGACAGGCTATTACCAGA
>CAZBDV010000061.1:0-5646 GCA_964490765.1 uncultured Candidatus Cloacimonadota bacterium
CATAGGCTACATAGCCCACGATCTCGCTCGGATCCGATTCCACCCCGAATAGAAAAGCAGAAAAGAGAAAGAGCGCCAAAATACATAAATTGAGTTTTTTCATAATTCCTCCGAATTAGTGTTTGTTCTTTACAGTAAAGAAAAATAAAGTGTTCGATTGTGACATTAACGATTTAATTCTGTTCTTCTTCCCGTTAAATATAACGATCATTCTTCTATCCTCACAGGCAGCCCTCAGGGCTACCCTTACATTATCGCACCCCTTTCCGCCGTCCGTGAGGACGGCGTGAAGGAGAATTATCAATTTATCATCTTATATTTCTTAACATTCCGGGCTGTGAAGCCTGGGAAGGACTCTCCTGCAGCAGTGCAGCTGGTTGATCAGTAGAAGCTGTAACTTTATAGAATTTTCTCTCGTTAACCGGTTCGCTGAACTCTTCCAGGCCTACCTGAGCGATGGGGAGCCCCCAATCTTCAGTGTAGGGATCAGCAGAAGAATAGATATAGTAGGAATTAGCACCATCTACAATATCCCAGCTAATAACAACATTATTTCCGGTAATAACCGAGGTGACGTTATCGGGTGGATCAAGAGCAACTGCTCCGGTTTCGACGACTATATTATCAATGACCCACCAGTCTATACTCCAGTTATCTTCACCGTGGGCACGGAAACGTATCTGGAATACACGGCCGGCAGCATGAGCAGAAATATCATAGCTATTGTTTGTCCAGGCTATATCACCGAGGAGGTTATTAAAGGTATCTACAATCTGCCATTCCGTTCCATCGAAGACTTCGAAAGAGAGCTGCTCGAGAGTAGTAATCTCTACATAATCCTGCAGGAGCAGATCGAACTGCACGGTGATCTCACTGGCCTCTACTCCGTTGAGTTCCCAGCTGGTCAGATTGATACTGTAATTCGTCTGATGCGGGTCATAATAGAACATAGCTGCCGGTTCCGGCTGGCCAAGATCGGTCACTATGAACCAGTTATTCCAGCGAGTCCAATAATTTGCAGTAAAGCTTTCCGAATCAAATCCTTCAATCAAAGGTAACTGCAGAGGATCAGGCAGATCGATAATAACAGAAGCCAGATTCGAAGGTAGAGATGTTTGACTCCAGTAAACCGCTTCGACATAGTAATCGTATGCACCTTCTGGCAGTTCTTCATCAAGATACCAGGCCACTGGAACGAGTTCAGCGATCAGAGCTCCATTGCGGTAGATATCATAACCTCTCAACGCCCGTGTTTGACGCGTATTATCGGCAGCAAGCTGCAGATCGAGAGCTTCCGGTCTCGCTACGGTTCGACGATCTATCCTCTCCGCATAATCAGGAGCAGTCAGCGAAAGGAGAGTTCTCTCTCCCCTGCCGCTTGCCGGTTCTACGTAAGCCTCTATCATCCAGTTACTGTTGATACCAAAATCTGATAACTGATCCCAAGTCAGACCGTCCACACTGATCAATCCCCCTTTCCCCGGAACAGCCGGCCCTGCATCACAGGCGAGTGGATATTGGTCAACTGCAGCGGTTATATAGACTCCAACCCATAGTGGTTCGGTTCCACTTATGGGAACAGGGTTGGTTAATTCTATTTCGTTCCATTCATCGAAAGTAACTGACGGAACAGCCTGGTCAACGAGCAGGGTAGTCGGCCCTAACTGAGCATCTGAGCCTGTCCAGACACGAACTGAATAGCTGGCTGGTGTAGCACCCTCAGCAAGGTAAGGCTCGAACCTGACGTGGGTCAGATCGAATCCTTCATCCTGATAGCCGCCCAGATCGGCAATACCGAATTTGATAGCTGCATTGAAAAGTTCAGGCCCTCCGATTGCGTCATCAGTGATACCGGTATTCCATCCGAGCCACCCTTCGACAGCACCGTATGAAAGCCCCCACTGCAGGAGAACATTATCATAATTAATCAGATCGGCTGTCAATCCTACAGGCTGTCCGACCTCTTCCTGTATGCAGTTTCCACTCAGGGGATAATCTGCAGGGAATTCTCCGGCTACTGCAATTCTTAATTGAGCAGTTTTTAAACCGAGAGATTGAGGAAGGAAGGTTACAGTAATCGGAATTGTTTCCGTGTCGGTAATATCGAAGGGTAAACCGGGTGCTTCCAGAACAAAATCGCTCGGATTGGTTCCTTCAAGCTCGATATTGTTAATTGTCAGGGTCCCTATATTTGAGAGGTTTCCCAGAATAAACTCTTTTGCTGCCGGATTCATCAACTCTACATCACCATAGTTCCAGGATGAAGGGTTAACCGACAGGGCAGGTTCTCCACCAACAACGGTCATTTCCACAGGTACGATTACCGGTTCCTGCTGGGCATTATTGCTGATAATGATTTCACCGTTATAGGTACCGAAATCAAGACCCTCTGTATCGAGTGTGATGTCCAGAAATACAGAACTACCTGCAGGAACTGTTCCTGCTATCGGATCAACAGAGATAAAACTTATGGAAAGTTCTACCCAGGCTCCGATTAACCAGCTCTCATCTAGTCCATAGTCGATCAGATTACCCCACGTTCCGAAGGGATTATCACCGATAATTATCTTCCCGGCATTTTGAACATGCGGATCTATTGTCGCAAATGGGAAAAACCCATCGCCGAGATCATCAATTCTAAAGACGATCCAGTATATACCCGGAGCTTCTATGAATACCGGTTCGAATAACTCCAGCTCAAAATATTCTCCACTCAAAGAGGGAACATAGGGTGCTGATTGACCAACCAGTGCAGTGGGTGCGTTATAATCACCTGTAAAAACCCTGGCAGTTATACTGTTAGCTGCACCGGATTCCGGATAATCAAAGCCGCCGATACTGGTGATGGCATAACCGATATCATCGCTCAGGTCGAGGATAGCGCCGCCTAGCCAGATACCCGGGTTGTTCAGACCAATAGAATTATCGGGAATATCTCCCCATACACCCGGGAAAAGCCAGTTCCAGCCAAGTTCTCTTGATAATTCTACAGGACGTGGCTCAGATTCCGTACTTCTATGGATATTATTATGAAGAGCTTCAATAGTCAATGATGACAGGTCTGAAGATTGATAATCGGGATTTTCAGGCACACTTGACCTGGGGAGGGCAGGATAACGAAGGTTACGACTCTCCTCTCCCTGATCGTGCCATACGGATATACTGTATTCCAGCTCACCGGTACCGCTATTTATTATCTCCAGTTGAACCGTTTCAGACGCCGGATATACTACTTGCTCGACGATCATTGCGGGATCTACATCTATCTGTATATTGTTAAGCTCAAAGTTAACTCCGGTAATATCCTGGCCTTCTGCTACAGCTACCTGCTGAGTTTCTGTTTGAAATCCCTGAAGAGATGCTGTGACATTGAAAGTGCCCGGATAGTCGATAATAATCTGATAGCTACCATCAGGGTGGGGATTAACAGCAGGATGGCCGGTAGCACTGACCAGGACATCTTCAACATTACCCGGTCCATCAAGGGTAACGGTTCCGGAAATAGAACCGGGCATAAAGGCAAGTTCAGAACCCCAGAGCTCAAGCATTAAGTCATATTCCAGTTGAGGCTGGCCCTGTTGCCAGGCTATATCATCTCCATCACCTTCTATTGCTTCTATCCAGAGAAACCAGCCTCCAGCTCCGGCATCAACATCTATCTGTGGAGATATCCAGCCCTGGTTGAGCGAAATTGGAGTATCAAGTTCTAACTCAAATTTATAGAGGTCATAAGCACCCCAGACCTCTTGTATATATGTAGCCTCCGCATCGATGTTAAACTGGTATAACGGATTATTCCAGTCAGGTTGGTCAGCATACTGGTCAAAAATCCTCAAGATAAAAGGTTCTGTATCTCCCGGTATCCAGGGAATCCAGCCTGTTCCATCATGGGTTATTACCAGGCCATATACTACTACCCTGGAGATTTCATCAATATAGGGATTGTCAAAATTATCGGCTACTCTATAATTGATTGTTCCATCTACTACAGAGGTATTGGCACTCTCACCGGGAACTCCCTGATACCAGAGAAGATCAAGATCTGGTGGCAAAAATGCAGCTTGAACAGTATAGTCATCATTCATTGTGACTGTTGTTGCTGGTGAATCAGGATCTGCTACCGGGCCTGTCCAGCTATCGAATGTCCAGCCTGGAGCAGGGACAGCAGATAGGTTGACAATTTGACCAGCAGGATAGGAATGAACACCCGGAGTGGGTATAACTGTCCCTTCACCATCTGGTTCCAGCATCGTCAGATTATGATATTCGCTTACTTCATACAGAGTGAAATCATCTACTAACCACCAGTAATCATACGCTCCAATCCATTTAAACTTGATTTTTACGTTACTCTCTCCCTGGACTAAAGTTGTAATATCAAAATTTGAGATTACCGGATTAGTACCGTTCGCAGAATTAACTTCACCACCATACCATCTGTATAATTCAGTCTCGGTTACAAAATTATCGGTACTGAGCAAGATTCTAATATCAGCAGCACCAAAAGTCCTTGCCCAGTGCTCTACCGAAAAGAAAATATCTCCTGTTAAAGCGCTGCAGTCAATGGATGGACTTATTAGATCAGCCTCTTCTGGAACTCCTGTACCATAAGCATCAGAATCGAGAATCATGTAACCGTTGGCAGCAGTGGTAGAATTCAACTGCCCACCATAATCTCCACCAACATCAGTCCACTCCCAACCCGGAAAACCGGCCGGCCCATTGATAACAACATTCTGCCATCCAGCAGGAAATGATCCGGCAAAATCCTCATAATATACAATCTCTCTATTTGCCAACGATCTATCAGGCAGGGAATGGATCGGTGTCGTTAATGTATGCTTCTGACTTGCCTGCAGAATCTCCGTATAAGTAATACTTTTACCGGAATCTGTCGGATTAGCCATTAGACCGGTATGAATCCCGAACATAAGTATACAGACCATTGCTAAATAAAAAACTTTTCTCATTACTCTCTTCCTCCTGTATAATCAAAAAAACACTACTCGTCAAGTATGAGGATGTTTGTGATGTAGTGACATAGAAATCCGGGCACTTGAAACAGCAGCAGAAGTATAACAGGAATACCTTAAAGAACGACAGGATCTTCTGTTTTTTACAGGTAACACAAAAAAAATACTGTTCAAGCGATTCTCTTTCATAATGGATCTTCACCTTCTTTCATAAAATTAAAAAACCGACCAGCAAATACCTCATAGTTATCGAACACGAATTAACATTTCAACGCCGTCTAATCAGCTAATCATACATCGAGCCAAACTCCTCTGTGACCTGGGTAACAATCCTCTGAATGGGTCACAAACAAAAAAAAATCTTCACCTATCAACTCCCTTTTTGCCAAGTATTTTGCGTATGTCAAGCTTTTTCTTTTATATTGCTCTTTTTTAAAATCACCCTTAATATTTATCGGTATCACAACACAAACAAAGCGCTCTTCCAGAGTAGTTTTCTACCTACTTGACCTGTTTTTATAAATCCGACCCCCTCTCAAATGAGAAGGGGTCGGTACTATTTATGATTAACGGTTAATTATCTGCCTGCCTGCTATTACCGGCTGGGATAAATGAAGATGGTGTACCCAGCAGGGCAGCACCTGGTTGTTCCGTAGAAGCAACCACTCTATAG
>CAZBDV010000062.1:0-5357 GCA_964490765.1 uncultured Candidatus Cloacimonadota bacterium
AGGGTTCGAATCCCTACATCTCCGCCATTTCTTCTTTAGAGGGATGAGAACCGTTTGAACACAAGTCATTCACTCTGTGAATGACGCAGTATCGGCGTGTAATAACACGAAGTGTTGTTACACAGTCAATCCCTACATCTCCGCCATTTCTTCTTTAGAGGGATGAGAACCGTTTGAACACAAGTCATTCACTCTGTGAATGACGCAGTATCGGCGTGTAATAACACGAAGTGTTGTTACACAGTCAATCCCTACATCTCCGCCATTTCTTCTTTAGAAGGATGAGAACCAATATCTTCTTCCTCACTATTGATTTCACTTGTTCTTCTGCCACCTTTCTTGTTTCCGTTCTGTTTTCTGGGGTGCCTCTTTCATTTCAACTTCCTCTACTATATATGCATCACATTTTTGTTTGCTGAATTACTGATGAATTTTAAAATAGAGTAGAGCATTGTTAATTATGATAGACCGAATATCAACTGGAAGAGTCCAGGAAAGATTCACTTGAGTACGGTGCTGGTGGGGAAGAGTATGAAAGTTCTAATTCTGTTTGTAAGAATAACCATTAACTCTCATCACACTTCTCGCACAGATTCTTACTGCAGCGAAAAGTTAAACGGTTTTAATGCTAATGCCTTGCAAGCCGTTCAAGTAGAGCAACAAAAATAATACTTGACAAGAACACAAAAAAATAATAATTGTTGCATTAGATAGAGAATTTGGTTAAGATGCATATAGTTGATGTATTTAATAGCATTGCAGGTTGTATATAACTGATTGTAAGAAAAATATTTGTTATTGAGATAGATAAAGCTGAGATTGGAAGTAGTTTATGAAGAATCTGTGGTTGATTTTATTTTCGTTATTCACTATTTCAATCAGTTCTTTAATGCTGATAGAGGAATCACATCTAGAAAACGGCTTGGCTACTCCCGATCTGTTACAAATGACCAATATCCTGCACCCGTTTGTTGTGGATGATCTGGTGTTCATTCAGACTCATTTAAAGAGTTTCTTTTATCATTTCTTGTTTTAGGGGTTATTAATCCAGATTTTTAGACTCTGAGTTAGCATTCTGTTTAAGATCAAAACTGTCAAAGATTACTCAGCTTCGGGTGAACAATGATTTTTTCCTTATTCATCCCCAAGCAATCCTGAAATTACCTTCTTTGGATAAATAAGATCATTCCAAGCTGATTTAAGCTATCATACCCAACTAACTATAATGTTAGTGAGGAATCAATGAAATTTTCGCGTATTCTATCGACTTTACATAGTATACCATTAAGATATGGCGGCAGGCATCACAGCTCTTTATATATTAAACAGTTCTCGAGTGTTGCTTCAGAGATACATCTTTGTAATCTGGTCAAGCAACCAGAACTCCAGAGCCATATATCCAGGCAAACCTTTTAAATCGGGAGGAGAAATGAAGAGATTTACAAGGCCGATATTTTTTATATTTGTATTTAGTATGCTGGTTATGGGATTCTTATTTGCCCAGGAGTTTGCTGGTGGTTCCGGTACTGAGGCCGATCCATGGCAAGTCGAGACAGCCGAACATCTCAATAATGTTAGAAATTATCTCAGTACAGGGCACAGTGACAAGCACTTTATCCAGATTGTCGATATTGATCTTTATGATGCGACCAGAGAGGGAGGAGTATACTGGAATGACGGACACGGCTGGCTCCCAGTTGGCAATGCTTCCACATATTTCACCGGCAACTATGATGGACAGGGTCATACAATTTATGGTATCTATATCAATCGTTCACACGCCACTATTGGATTATTTGGCAGAACTTCCGGAGCTGTGATTGTAAACCTGGGAGTTACCGACGCTGATATTATAGGAACTGAATATACTGGAGGTATGACCGGATACACTGACAGTACTGAAATTGAGAATTGCTATGTTACAGGAAATGTTACTGGGACTCAGTATGTGGGAGGACTAATTGGTACCCACAGGAATGAATCAATAGTTACCAACTGCTACAGTACAGGCTCAGTTACCGGGAATAGTAACGTAGGTGGTCTCATTGGTCATGCTCATTCATCTGAGATAAATACCAGTTACAGCAACGCTGGGGTTATAGCGACAGAATTTAATGGAGGTGGACTGGCAGGGTCTAATGTAAGTGGCACAATTACAAACTGCTACAGCACAGGGAGTGTAATAGGACCTACGAATATTGGTGGTTTAGTGGGCGATAACAATCTGGGGACGATTAGCTATTGTTACTCAAAAGGACTGGTAATTGGTGTTTCAAATGTTGGAGGTCTGGTAGGCAATTTTATCACTTATGGTGGTAATTATGACATAGATAACTATTGGAACACAGTTACCTCCGAACAGGCAACAAGTGCCATGGGCAATGGCCGAACTACAGAACAGATGACTTTTCCTTATGCTGCCAACACTTATGTTGATTGGGATTTTAACGATGTCTGGGCTGTCGATACTTTCCCCTTCAATAATGGCTATCCCTATCAAAGATGGCAATGGGAAGTGCCTACTGCCATCGAACCTTCAGCAGGAGACGGATCAGAGGATTATCCTTATCAGATAGCAACATTAGAGAACCTCTACTGGATAGCCGCAGATTTTGAACGCTGGGATTATCACTATATCCAAACAGCTGATATCGATGCCTCTTCAACAGAAAACTGGTTTGGTGGAGCTGGCTGGATTCCCATCGGAAATGGCCAGATTTTATTCCACGGTTCTTATAATGGGCAGTTACATGCTATTAACGGATTATATATAAACCGTCCAGAAACCGATCATATAGGTCTTTTTGGAAGTATAAGTGATGCAGTGATAAAGAATCTGAATCTCATTAATACGGATATTACTGGTGCATCTTTTGTAGGTGGGATAGCAGGATATGCAATGAATAACAGCTACCTCCTGCAGGTCTCCTGTAAGGGTGTGTTAACCGGAACTGGGGCTTATGGTTTGGGAGGAATTGCTGGAAGTATAGATGAATCCACTCTTGATTATAACTATAGTGAGGTTTACTTAGAAGGCAATGACTTTATTGGAGGATTGGTTGGTGCTAACCATAACAATTCTGTTATTAACAGATGTTACTCTAATTCGATAATTGTAGGAAACAGCTATGTTGGTACTCTTGTAGGGAGAACCACTTTCGGTTCTTCTATTAATAATTGCTATAGTACGGGGTTGGCTACAGGTGTTATATATGTAGGAGGTCTTGTAGGTGAACTGTATCAAGACTGTTTAGTTAATAACAGTTACTCTAACGGAATTGTCTCTGGTGATCAGGATGCCGGGGGGCTGATAGGTTTCAGTTATTCTTCCACTGCTAATAACAGTTACTGGAACACTGAAACCAGTTATCAGGATTCATCTGCCGGCGGTGAGGGAAGAACTACAGCAGAGATGACCTATCCTTATGCGGTAGATACTTATGTTAATTGGGACTTTATCGATAACTGGAGAGCAGATGAAGAACATGATGTTAATGCTGGTTATCCCTATCTGAAGTGCCAGCTACAATGGTTACCACCGATTACTCAGGAACCGCTGATGGGGGACGGCTCTGAAAGCAATCCTTATCAGATAGCAAATCTGAAAAACCTTTGCTGGATTGCCGAAAGTGATGAACGCTGGGGAGATCATTATATCCAGACTGCAGATATCGATGCTTCAGAAACCGAGTATTGGTACTGGGGACATGGTTGGGTTCCTATAGGTAATGAAACATCTAATTTTACCGGTTCTTACAATGGACAGGGTTATTCAATAACGGATTTATATATTAGACATTTTGTAGATTATATTGGATTATTAGGAGTTACAAGTGGAGCTACAATTGAGAATCTTGACCTGATAGATGTCTATATCCACGGTTCTGTTTATGTTGGCGGACTATCAGGCAGTTTGAACGATACGGACGTTAGCAATTGCAGTGTTACCGGAAATGTTGGAGGTACTTCTTATGTTGGCGGTTTGGTAGGTCTTAATACGGGAAACAGCTCTCTAGTCAATAATTATACCTCGGGTATTGTGAGTGGTAACAATATCATTGGTGGTTTGGTTGGTTGGAATGATAATTCCTTAATCAATGATTGTTATAGTTCTGCAAATCTATCTGTTTATGGAGATGCTGGTGGTCTTATCGGACATAATCTTAATTCGACTGTAAGCAATTGCTATAGCACTGGTCGAATTCTGGCTTATGGTTGGTATATCGGTGGTTTGGTAGGAAAGAACAGTGACAATTCGACGATCAGCAATTGCTACCATAGTTCAGGAAATGTAACCGGTCATTCATACATCGGTGGGCTTACAGGTATCAACGAAGATAACTCCCTCATTTTTAATAGTTACAGTACTGTGAGTGTCTCGGGAGGATTTTCTGATGCAGTTGGTGGTTTATCAGGTGGAAACAGTAATTCGACGATCAGTAAATGTTACAGTACAGGTATGGTCGGATTGGGTGGTGGATTAATCGGAGTTTCCGAACAGGGCGCAATAGTAGATAATAGTTATTGGAACATAGAAACCAGTGGTCGGGAAACTTCTGCTGGTGGTGAGGGGAGGACAACTGTAGAGATGACTTATCCTTATGCTGCCAACACTTATTTTGACTGGAATTTTACCAACATCTGGGGAGTAGATAATTTTACTTATAACAATGGTTATCCCTTTCTGCAATGGCAATTACAATTTGAGTTACCACCTTCAGAATTACCTTCAGCAGGTAGTGGCACAGATGAAAATCCCTATCAAATAGCCAACTTACAGAACCTTTTCTGGATCGCAGAAAGTCCTGAACGTTGGAGCTATCATTATATCCAGACAGAAGATATCGATGCCTCTGTCACTTCAATCTGGTTCGAGGGAGAGGGCTGGATACCGATCGGTAATGGTTCAGCTGCTTTTACGGGAACCTATAACGGGCAGGAGCATATTATTGACGGGCTTTATGTCAATCGTCCCGCTACTGATTACATAGGGTTGTTTGGCGTTGTCAACTCAGCAGTTATTCAGAACCTGAGTGTGATTAATGTCGATATAAGCGGGAATGACTATGTAGGCGGACTGATTGGATATCACCTTGAATCGGAATTGAACAATAGCTCTGCTACAGGGAGTATAAGCGGGAATGATTTCGTAGGTGGACTGATAGGTCACCTTTATCTCTGGTCTGCAGTGAACAAATGTTACAGTGATGGTTTTGTTGAGGGTCATAACGAAGTTGGTGGTTTAATTGGATTTAATGATTATGGTTCCACGGTAACGAATTCCTACAGTAATAGCAATGTAATTGGTAACTGGTATGTAGGAGGCTTAATCGGGGATAATTACTATATGAGTAATT
>CAZBDV010000063.1:0-5136 GCA_964490765.1 uncultured Candidatus Cloacimonadota bacterium
ATCTTGCAGTAAGATACATTGGTTCCTATGACTGGTATCTTTATGTAGATGACTTCCTCGGGCCACAAATCTATGTTCCACCCTATGATGTTGAGGTTACCAATCTATCCGGTGATTTGAATGTAGAGGCAGGAACGACGGGAACTTATCAGATCGAAATAGCAAATCTGGGAAGTTCGAACGATACTTATAATCTGAGTGTTTCAAATGATAACTGGGTATATAACTATCCGGCATCGGTCAGTGTAGACGCCTATGATACTGCAGTGATTGATCTGGAAGTGAGTGTTCCAGCAGAAGCAATCTCGGGTGAAACCGATACAATTACTTTTACTGCTTCTTCACAGGGCGACATAGAAGTTAGTGACTCCATAGAAATTATAACCACTGCAGTTAGTGAACCGTTGGCAGGGGTATACACCATCAATCCTGTCGATGGAGATTACCTCAGTTTCACTGCTGCCGTAAATGCTATGATTTTAAGCGGTATCAGTGATTCGGTGATCTTTCAAGTAGCATCTGGAACGTACAATGAACAGGTCTACATCCCAGAAATTACAGGTACTTCTGATACTAATACTATCACTTTTGCCGGTATGGGTACTATTCCGGATGCCGTAGAATTGACTTATGAACCAGATGATAGTACAGACCGTTATATCGTCAGGATGGAAGGTGCTCAGCACGTAAAATTCGATAATATGAGCATTGTAGCCGGTCCTGAGGCAAGCTATGGCTGGCCTGTTCATATAATGGATAACTGTCAGAATATTGAGATAACCAACTGTAATCTAATCACAGTTGATGATTCATCATCATCTAATTATAATGGAGTAGTGATTTCTGGTAGTTATACCAGTTATACTTCTGCAGCCTCCAATGTAAGCGATATCTTGGTAGAGAATAACACAATAGTCGGTGGTTATTATAGTGTAACTATGCGAGGATCGTCAACAGATAATCCCTCCAATGTCCAGATAATCAACAATGAACTACTGGACTGTTACTACGGTGGTATCTATGCTTACTATGCTACTACACCCGTAATGAAACATAATTTTATTAACATACGTTCTGAAGGAACAACTTCCACTTATGCACGCGGTGCATATCTCTATTACATCTACGACGGGATGGAATTTGCCTACAATACGATCATCAATCCAGGCCAGTACGGTATTTATGGCGTATACTGGTACGGAACCGAAACAGATCCGAACTGGATCTATAACAATGTTTTCGGTGGTGGTTACAGTAACACCGGTTCTACAGTACGAGCTTTATATCTCGGTACCAGCACTTCCTATGTCAACCTCTACTACAACAGTTTCTATGTTGATAATGGAACCGGTGATGTATTCTATGCTAGCACGGGATTAGCGAATCTGAGATCACTGAACAACTCCTTCGCTTATGATGGCCCGGGGAATGGCCGTGCCCTATATCTTGCTTCAACAGATAGTGTTGATGAACAGGATCATAATAACTATTACACGGGAGGTAGTTCATCGTTTGTCTATTATGGTACTGACCTAGCCGACCTCGATGCGCTACAGGCTGTTGGACAACCTCTCGGTAATGATCAGAACTCACGTGTAGGTAATCCTGGATATATCAGCCCTACTGATCTGCATGCCGAAGGTGTCCAGTTATGGCAGGGAGGAACTCCAATCACAGAAATAACTGACGATATTGACGGAGATCCTCGTGATCCGGTTGCACCCTGTATAGGTGCTGATGAGTTCGAAGCTATGGCTAATGACCTGGCTGCAATTGCTATAGACGGACCCGGAACGGCTTATATTGGTGAGATATCTACCTATACAATAACAGTACAGAATATTGGGTTGAATACGCAGGATGATTACACTGTCAGGTTGATGAAAGAGGGAGATATCGAACTGGCCTCTGTTGACATGACTCTGAGTTTAGCAGTGGAAGAGACTGTGGATGTTGATCTTGATTGGACTCCAGTTGAAGAAGGTATAACTTATGTATATGGAGAAGTGCTGTTGGCTGGTGACCAGAATCCTGACAATAATATTACCGCTAACCTCGACGTAACAGTTGTTGCTGAAGCTCTTGAAGGGACTTACAGTATCAATCTGGATGGCACGGGGGATTTCTTGAACTTCAACGAAGCCGTAATGTATATGATGGCTGCCGGTGTAGGCGGCCCTGTTGTCTTCGAGGTACATCCCGGAGTTTATACAGAACAACTCCTCATCGATCAGGATATTCCTGGTATATCTGAGGTTAATACAGTTACATTTACAGGATTGGATGAAGTTCGTACCGATGCAATCCTGCAGTATGATACATCAATTAGCGATGAGAGATATATTGTTCGTCTAATTGGTGCTAAACATCTCCGTTTTAATAATCTCACGATAGAAGTACTGGAAACTGCAAGCTATGGCTGGCCTGTTCATATAATGGATAATTGTGAGGATATTGAGATCACTAATTGTCATCTCCTGACAATTGAGGGTTCAACCTCGAGTAATTATAATGGATTAGTCATATCTGGCAGCACGACCAGTTATACTACTGCAGCTTCCAATGTAAGCGATATCTTAGTAGAGAATAACACAATAGTCGGTGGTTATTATGGAATAACGATGCGTGGCTCATCGACTGACAGCCCCACCAATATTCAGATCATCGATAATGAATTGCTAAATGGTTATTACGGTGGAATCTATGCTTACTATGCCACAACTCCGGTAATCACGCATAACCTGATTGATCTCCATATTGAGGGTTCTTCTTCCGCTCGTGGTGCTTATCTTTACTATATATACGATGGTATGGAATTTGCCTCCAATACGATCATCAACTCAGGCCAGTACGGTATTTATGGTTTATACTGGTACGGTTCAGAAGAAAATCCTAACTGGGTTTATAACAATGAGTTTGCCGGAGGTTATAGAAATACAGGTTCTCTGGTTCGCGCAATCTATCTCGGTTCCGGTACTTCGTATGTTAATCTCTACTACAACAGTTTCTATGTAGATAACGGCACAGGTGATGTTTTCTATGCCACCAGTGGATTATCTGATTTGAGATCGGTGAACAACTCTTTCGTTTATGACGGACCGGGTGATGGCCGCGCTCTGTATATTGCTTCGACCGGCAGTGTAGTAGAACAGAACTATAATAATTACTACACAGGAACAAGTGCAAATTTTGTCTACTATGGTTCAGCAGTAGCTGATCTGGCTGCACTACAGGCTGTCAATGTGCCGGCCGGTAACGATCTGGCATCACTGGCAGAAGATCCGTTGTATCTTGGAATTTATGATCTTAACCTCAATGAGTTATCCCCTCTTATATTCGCCGGAACACCGATACCGGGCATTAACTACGATATCCAGGGACTCCCGAGAAATCCTACAAGTCCCACCATCGGTGCCTATGAGGTTGAACTGGAAGGATTCGGCTCTCTCGACGGATATGTCTATGACCAGACATCCCTGGAACCGTTGTCTGGCGCTCTGGTTCAGGTTGCTGGAGAGGAGTATTCTGCAACAACAGATGAGGATGGGTATTTTGTCATGCCCTATGTTTACCAGGGAACTTATAGTGTAACTGCCAGTATCTTCGGTTATAATGAACAGACTATCGCTGATGTGGTTATAATCGAAGACGATTTAACAAGTATCACGTTCTATCTGGAGCAGTTGACTAATGTTACTGTATCCGGGCAGGTAGTGGGTAGTGACAACCCGGCTGTCGGTTTAGAGGGAGCAGAGGTCAGTCTGACAGGTTATGATGATTACTATACCACAACTGATATGAACGGATATTTCACCATACCGGGTGTCTATGTTAATGAGAACTACCTCCTTACTATCGTTGCTGAGGGTTACTCTCCCTATACTGATACGGTTGAAGTAGGAGAGATAGATCTCGATCTGGGCATTATAATAGTAGAGGAGATAGCATTTCCACCTCTCGCTGTTGTGGCTACAGAAGGTGATGATATGACATATGTCGATCTGATCTGGAACTCTCCACTATCTATCGGATATGAATTCTTTGATTTCGAAGATGATGACGGAGACTGGATTCCTACAGCTACCTGGGACCCTGTGGGTGACTGGGAATGGACTGATAGTTATGATGTCAATGACTGGACAAATACCGGTTCAACTTCCGCTACACCACCACCTGCCGCTCATTCTGGTACAGGAATGTGGGGAACAGTCATGTTAACTAATCATAGTAATTCAGGTGGATCGAGTTACCTTTCTCAGACATTTGACTTCTCAGGTTTTACTGATGCCACACTGGCTTTCTGGAGCTGGAACGACTCTTTCGGTAGTTACGATTACGGACAGGTCTGGGTTAATGATGTTCTGGTCTGGGGACCTGAATGGGATTATACTAATACGACATGGAAAGAAGTAGTTATAGATCTCTCCGACTGGGATGGAGTAGCAGAAGTAGAGATTGTCTTTGAACACTATGCCTCGACGGTTGTTAATTATGCCGGCTGGTATATTGATGATGTCTATATCGGGCCGGAAGACCAAGTGCCAGCTAGAGGTATAGATCTAATGTCCCGGCTTTCCGAATTCAACAGCGGTGCTTTTCGCGCATTCGAAGACACCTATATTGTCTATCGTCTTGATCAAGATGATATCGAAGACGAGAATTTATGGACAGAACTTGCTACTGTTGTAGCAGATACTACCTATACCGATCAGAGCTGGGATGAACTGCTCAGCGGGTTCTATCGTTATGCCGTCAAGGCAGTCTATACGAATAACGTCCTTTCGGAACCGGCCTTCTCGAATATTCTGGAAAGAATCGTACCCGGTAGCATTGAAGGAACTGTAACCCTGCTCGGTGGTGATGGTAGCGTTACCGATGTAGAGGTAACAGTGGGTGACATCACTGTAAATCCCGGTATTGATGGTTATTATGAAATTGTACTGGAACCGGGGATTTACGATATAACCGCTTCTCTGTACGGTTACCAGACTGAGAGCGAGACGGGAGTAGAGGTAATTGACGATACGGCTACTATTGTGAATTTCACACTCGGTAACATCGATATAGCGGTAACACCACCCTCCATAACCGAGGATGTACTATATACCACACCGGAAGTAGTACCTCTGACTATCA
>CAZBDV010000064.1:0-4394 GCA_964490765.1 uncultured Candidatus Cloacimonadota bacterium
CCCCCAACGAGAGATACAGTACCTTCTATTGTTCCCGGTACCGGAGGTGGCGCAAACAACATAAGTGCCTGTGGCTTGTTGGATGATGTTGTAGTTGTTGTCACTTCAGACTGATTTGATCCATCGGAACGGACAAAACGGAAACCATTGGTAACAGTGTATATACGTTGCTGTCCGGATGAGTTATAATTATCCAACAATCCAAAAGCAGTATCAACGAGGATATTATCCACACCATTCCAGGCAAATGGCTCATCAAGCTCCAAAACATCCCATCCGCCTGCTGTCGGCATATAGGCTGTATTAACATACACATTATCTGCTGGTAAAGCTTCAATATGAGCTGAACAGTCTTCAGCAGCGGTATGAACCATTCTGATACGGAAATTGGGTAAAGCATAAAGTGGTGATTGCTCGACATAGAAACCGAAATGCGTTAACCAGGATCCCGGTTCAATACCTGCAGCCAGTAACTCATCAGCATGATAGATCATCTGGCCTCGTAAGCTCTTGTAATAGATATTTATCGGGGCAGCAGTAGTTGTACCGTTAACTGCTGTTCCTTCACCAAAGAAGACTGTCCCTTCAGGATGTGCGTATGCTGTTAGAGTTATATAATTTGGTGAATTATCACCATTATGTGTAATTTCAATTACTGCTTCTTTGTCACCACCAGTTGAGGGGGCAAAGATAACACCAATCTGGCTGGATCCACCCATCTCTAATTCTATAGGATATACTATGTCATCCAGATAAAATTCATCTGCATTCAGGCCATCCAGCACAATTCCACCTGCGGCGATTGTTAAAGTCCCTCCGCCAACATTTGTGATTGTAAACTCTGCAGGTGATGACTCACCTCCGGCAGTAGCTTCGAAATGAGCGGATTCAGGGGTTACTACTAATTGGGGTATCTCCGGGAGTTCAAACTCATAAGCACCGATGCAGGGATCTGTAACGTCACGAAGTGTGCCCAGTATATCATCATCAATTCCGGCAATTGGTGTACCAACCTGATAGAGTTGAGGTCCATAAGGTAAGAGGTTTGTTGCGCCGGTATACATTGGATTGCCCTGAAGTGAGTTAGCGTCATTACCTTCCGGAATGTTTATAGCCTGTAAAGCAGCCAGATCAGCTGCAGCAGAACCATAGTATACGAAGTTTGTGCTCTCTCCGGCATAATAGTTGTTATAATCATTTGCTACTATACTGGCGGTAGGATCACTATGATACATTGCATAGCCGGCTCCAGTTCCTGTAAAAGCAAAGGAGTTATTGACAAAAGTCAGGCCAGTAGCCGAAGAGAATGTATTAACACCTCTCCCTGTAGTGCAATCTATATTAACGCTATTATAATAGAACTCAATATTGGAAGAAGTAGAAATATAGATGCCGTAACCTGTTGATGTAGTTCTAAATCCACCACCTATAGAGTTATTATATACCATAGAAGGTTCGGGCTCTGTATTATTAGCCTGATAAATATAGACCCCATACTGAGCCATATTAAACACATCATTATAACTAAAATCAAAAGGACCGTAGGTATAATAGAGGTAAGCGCCATATCCAGAGGTATGAACCGGGCGAACGTTTATCGTGTTATGTTTCACAACCGGTGATGTTGTATAATATGAATATAAACCATAGTAGTATGGATCCAATATCTCGTTATTGAGTATTTGTAAATTCTGGATAGTATCTGTTGAACTGCTGCCTCTAACTATGATGCCATAATATCCACCTACGATAGTATTATTCTCCAGAAGGATATCACTGACATTGTTAGCACCAGTAGTGGGACTCGTTGTACTTCCTGAGATCACTAAACCGCAAAACGTAGAACTTGTAGCAAGATCATCCGTTATCAGCTGGCAATCAGTAATCTCAATATCCTGAGAGTTACTCATGATATGTACAGGCCAACCGTAAGATGCTCCATCACCAACTACAACACTGATGTTATTCAACCTGAAATGTGTTGTTCCGTCAAATCTGATGATGTGACGGGCTCCCGTTTCTGTTGGTGTATAGGTAATAATCGCATCCTGGCGGGTGTCAAGGCCGTTAAAAGTGATCGTATTGACTTCAGAGGCACCCATAATCTCAGAGATGATAACCTGCTCCTCGTAAGTTCCGGGCGCGACGTTAAAGACTACCGGACCGTCAATACCGGCAAGAGCTATATAATCTATTGCCGCAGCAAAGGTCAAGAAATCTCCCGTGCCATCCCCGTTGATCTCGAAAGTACCGCTGACAGGTAATCCTACCACAGTTATACTGAGCGGATCTGTCTCATCGTTTTCAGAATTCTCGTCACCGGCAAGAACTACCTTTCCTGTAACTTCGACGTTACCTTCTAACACAGGTGTCCAGTCTAGTTCAATCTGAGCTGTTTCATAAGTTTCCAGTGAAACACCATCATAGGTTTCAGTAGCTACTAAAGTTCCGTCAACAAGTAACTGAATATCAAAGACACTTTGAGAATTGAGGCCAGCATTCATAACATTTACTGTATAGGTGTATAATGTTCCAACATTAACAACATCTGGACCCGAAATGCCTATAGCAGCCATATCATTATCATAATCCGGTTCCAGAGGATCATACATCATGAATATATTCGGACGTTGTTCAGAGGAAACATTGACAGTTGGTGTATCATAGTTATAAGTCGAATCTGCGCGATAAACGATCGTAGAAGTATAACCGGTTGTCGCCGATTGATTGAAGATCGCATTGCTGGTATATGATGTATTGTGGAATGATGTCTCGACGAGAAGGTTACTGACTCCATCCCAGAAGAAAGGAGTAGAAAAAGTATGGACATTCCATCCCGCAATATCAATATAGGGAGCTGGTCCCCAGACAGTATTAAGATCATCAACTATGAAATCTGTTAGAGAAGTAACATCAGTAGTTCTTAGCTTGATAGTAAAATCTTCTAATTGAGTACCCTGAACTCCAGCTACATCAAATCCAAGAGCATTAATATACCCGGGAGCAACTATCCCGGCGTCATTCAATTCTGATACCGGTATGATCATCTGATGGCGGGCACCGTAATAGAAATTACCATAAGGTGCAGGATAACCTGTTGTAGTATTATTAATGGTATCGAAACCAATCTGATAACCTTCAGCCAGTTCGGTAGTAAAGCTCCAGATCGGTCCGTTAGTATTGTAATCATCATTACTGGCTATGACCTGCCAGTAGTAAGTAGTGTTGGGATCTAAAGGACCACCTATTTCTACATTGGTTAAACTGGTAATAGCTGTATCATCATAAATTACTGTAAGTGGCGGATTTTCTGTATCGAAGAGTACTTCAATATTGTTGGTTGATTCTCCATTAACCCAGCTTAATCCTGTATCGATAGCTACAGCAACTGCTCCGTTCTCCGGTGATGGGCTTGTAGGTGCTCCAGGAGCTCCTTCCTGCATATAATGCAACCTTACATTAGCTGCATAACTGCTTAATGTGCCTGAGGTTGTTGGAAAGGTAGTGTCAGCATATTTATATACTGCACGATCTGTTTGCACCGAATGATAAAAGTTTGGATATCCGGACGACCAGCTGCCATCATTGTTGATAAAATAAATCTCTAAATTATCGCTACTGTTATAGCTGAACGGTGTATCGAGGGTAATCGTATGCCAGCCTGAACCATCCCAGGTAATACTACCATCATAGACCAGAGTATAACCCGTTGTGTCAACATAATCACCGGTAGCAAAAACTGAATCGGTAGTATGCTTCATATAAATCATCTGGTTAACCATCTGATAACTTGATGGGGTATTAGCCACATTGTAAGATATCTCTGTGATATCTATCTCCTGCCCAATTTCCGTTTGCAGGTAGATTACTCGTGACCAGCTATAATCATACAATCCATAACAGGGCACGTAAGAATTAGAATCAGTACCCGTTCCGATTTCTACATACAAAGCATACAAAGAAGTAGCACTAAATAATCCCAACACCAGGGTCAGGGATAGGATTAAAAATAAATTACGTTTCATACGTTTCTCCTTTCTAAAATAATAGAGTTTTTTTCGTAATGTTTTGCAGATTGTGGTATCAGCTCAGATACCATTCGAATATTGAAAGAAAAAATAAAGTGACAGCATCGCCAGAAGCGATATTTTCCCTGCGATATTAAAGAAAAAGAAATAAACTCTGTTTGCGATATTTGTTCTTTACTTTGCATAGTGAACCCAGATAAAAATAATTTACTTACAAGTACCTCACCAAAAAACCTCATCGTTGTTCTGTTTACCACCGTAGCAAAACCCTGATTACGAACTTAAAATCTTTCTAACTCTCTTAGTTCCTTGTGACACATCTATCATATCTTAATACAACTGAGTCACTTAAATAAAAACACTACT
>CAZBDV010000065.1:0-4079 GCA_964490765.1 uncultured Candidatus Cloacimonadota bacterium
AGATTCCGGAACCGACAGGGCGGTTCTGCTCATTCAATCCGTTCCAGCCAATGGAGTGTTTACCTGCTGTCGCAGTACCCTTAAAGAGGGTCTTTACCCCCTGGCCACGAATATTATAGACGGTCAGAGTCACCTCTCGCTCTTCGGCAACATAGAACGGTATCCCGGTAAGCCTTGAGCGGTTGCTCTCCTCATAGACAAAGGGATTGGGATAGTTTTGTGAAAGGGTGATATCAGGTTTGATAATAGTCTCTATCTCCTCTTCACCCGTTCCCAGACGAACAACAGTAAAACGCTGTCTTCCGGGCTGCAGTATCCGGGAAGAGTATTCACCACTCTCGTTATCCATTACCAGAGGAACATGGATCCGTTCAGGATCGTTTCTGACACCGTCCCGGTGGATTACAAAACTGATCTCTTCTCCCGCATGTGAAACATTTGTATAAGCCAATATCTCCATCGGGTAGTCACCAAGAAAGACAGCAGCACCGACGCATTCGTCTCCGGCATAGACACCGACTTCCCGTACATCTTCATCATCAGCTATCTCCTCGATGAAGAAAGATTCGTAGTCCGGGCCTTCATTGTATGAGAAAAATACAGACCTTGGTATGGGGGTCCATTCATCTTCATACTCAGGCCAGTCAGGAGGAAGGTTCCAGGTGAAGGAAAGTGAATCCCCGTCAGTTACAACCGAATACATCTTACCGTAAGCAACATTACCGAAGGTATAGATTGGATCTGTAGAGTGTCTGGTTAACCATGTACCGTCAGATTGCTTATACATTCCCCATTCATCGGTGCGGATTTCCTGCAATTGATCCATTACATCGAGACCAAAAGCATAAAACACACACTGGGTTCTCGGGATAAAATATCCGATCCAGTTTTCCTGATTGGGAAGCAGAGTTATCTCCGTATCTAATGATGTCCGTTCTCCTTTGACATGAAGATAATGATCATCCTGATATACACAAGCTGCAAATTCAAGTTTGTAACCTTTAACACTTTGAAAACCGATCGGATCACCAGTCCATCCGTCAGGGGGAAGCCATTCCATACCTCCATCTTGAGATACTACTTTGGTAATGATACCTTCCAGTTGTAAGAGAAGATCTTCTGTATAGGTGTTATCATTCTGTTGTTCAAGTCTGGGGAATGATCTCCACTGCCATTGACGGTCACGGTAGCGATGTACATTGCCTTCGAAATTGTCGATGCGGTTATGGGATGTGTTATGTGCTTGCCATTGCAGGGCAGGGTAATGTTTCCGCATATAGGGATTAAAATCAATCAACTTCCAGGTCTCTGAAAAATCCCATCCGGTATAGGTGTCGGATTGCAACATTTCGCGAGTAGTCAAGCCTGTGCCTCCCGCTGATGTGGTTTGACCTGAAGATTCTATATTCCAGTAACTGTTGTTTGTTACTGCTCCATAATATTGTACGCCTACAAGACCACCGACTAGTTGATTTCCTGAAACTTGACCAGTGCTGTAACTGTTAATAACAGATGAATCCGAAATACTACCAATCAAGCCTCCAACGCAATCACCTGAGGATGTAACATTGCTTGAGCTGTAGCAATTCTCGATGTCGGTTCTAGTCATTACTCCTACTAATCCTCCGGCAAAAGCACCTGTACCTTCAACATCTCCAGTACTATAGCAATTTTCTATGCTAGAGTAATTTACACTCCTTCCTGCCAGACCACCTACATATTGATTAAAAAATCCAATATCAGCAATAACATTGCTTGAGCTATAACTATTTACTATGCTGGAACTAAAACAATCCCCTACCAATCCTCCAACATAAACTTTGCCATTTACGTTACCTGTACTGTAGCTTTTGTCTATAATGGAGTTATATTCATTAACTCCTGTCAAACCACCTACCAAAGAAAAACCAACAACATTTGCAGTACTATAGCAATTTTCTATTACAGATAAGTTACCAGACGAACCAACCAACCCGCCTATCCAATAATTTCCTATAACACTACCTGTGCTTGAACAGTTACTAATTCCTGGACCCATTAGTCTCCCAACTAAAGCACCTGCATAATTATCGCCAGTGATGTTAGCATCTATTAATCTTACATTTGATATCGAACCAACAAATGAATATCCAAATAATCCCTGATATGGTTCGTTGGGTCGATATATCCAGAGATTAGAGATAGTATGATTATTAGTAACATCATATGTCATTCTAAAAGGTAAGTTATTATCTCCAATTGGCTGCCAACCACCATCTCCAGTATAATCAGTCAGATCAATATTTGATGTTTGTAAGAAATGACTATGAGCAAAGTCTGGATGCAAATAGTTTCTGATATTATTTAGATGATTAGCTTCCACTATCAGCCAAGGTAAAGCTATTGACCCATTCCCTCCGCCAAAATCGTCATTCGAAATTCTATGAGTCACACCTCGTATAAATGGATATCCATTAATAGTATAATCACTGTCTTTACCCCATCTATAAAGGAAATCCCAATCCTCATAAGTATCGGGATCATATGGGTAAACCATATCGGCAGTTGTACGCCCATGACCACCAGTTGATGATATCTGGCCGGACTCCTCAACATTCCAGTAACTGTTAGTTACTGTCCCGTATCCATAACCTATAAGTCCGCCGGTATTGGCTACTCCTTTGACAATGCCAGCAGAGTAACAGTTTCTTACTATGCCTCCATCATAATTTCCTACCAGGCCGCCAATGTTTATTTCACCCTCAACTTCACCAAAGGCATAACAGTTTTCGATCAAACCCTCATTATTCAATCCTGTTATACCACCAGTATTCATACTTCCCAAAGCATTCATTGATGTATAGCTTCTTGATGTTTCTCCGAAAACTTGTAGACCGATCAAGCCACCAGTATTGCTCTCTCCCTGAACAGATCCTGCAGCATGACTGAGCGATAAAGTGCTGTTATCGCTATATCCTATTATACTGCCAGTATTACTACTTCCTATTATTGATACATCAATCAGTCTTATACTGGCAAATATCGCTTCGCTAGCAAAACCAAACAGACCTATATCGTTTTCGTTAGGTCTGTTGATAACGAGATTCTGGATAGAATAACCACTGCCTATATAAACGCCTGTAAAACCGTCTATCGGCTCCCAGCCTGGACCACTGGCATAATCTTTCAAGTCTATATGATCAACTTGTCTGAAACAAGCATCAAGATAATTTCGGACATTATCGAGCTGATCGGCATCAGCTACTAAATAGGGATTCTCTTCTGTCCCGTCTCCGTCGGCAAACTGGGCAGAAAGGGGACTGATAACAACAACCATTGCTGATAAACAGATTATCAGCAGAAAAAAATATCTATTCATATAGTTCATTTTCCCCTCCGAAATGAATCGATTGGTTGATTAAACACATTACACTGGACAGAAAGTGGACTATAACCTGTAAACATCACCAATACACCTGCATCAGTGTAAACAAATATTTTTTCAAAGCATACATAAATTGCTCCATATTACTTTGACTCTATCTAGGGCATTCATTATTCATTGTTCATTATTCATTAATCCTGTTACCCCTACTTCACAAACGTACATCTTCCCGTTGCCACAGTCTCACCGTTAATCTGCAGCCTGTACATATAGAAGCCGGTGGAGACGAGCCGCTCCTGCTCGTCCCTGCCGTTCCAGAGTACTTCATATTCGCCTTTCTGAACGAAAGCATTGAACAGCCGTCTCACAAACTGTCCCTTCAGATTATAGATATCTATCACAGCCTCTCCTTCCAGCGGCATGACGAAACTGATCGTCGTACCGACACCCTCTCCTCTGCCCATACCCTTCATACTTACCACAGGGTTGGGGTAATTATGCAGCTTATAATCGTGAATAGATAGATCGGGAATAACCTCATCATAGTTCTCCACGCCGACATCGGGATTCCATTCGTAAGCTCCCATATCGATGGAGTTGCAATAAATTCTCGGATTACCCGCCAGATCGTATTCCGGGAACTCGAAGTCCGGGATATCAAGAGTCCCGGCATTCCTTGCCGGTGAGAACTCCGAGAGCATATAAGGGTAGTCCC
>CAZBDV010000066.1:0-3967 GCA_964490765.1 uncultured Candidatus Cloacimonadota bacterium
CCTTTATTATGGGAAACATCGGCTCCGCCTATCTCGAAAATAAAGAATATGACAAGTCTATCTCATATTTGAAGCGCACTGTTACTCAACTCGAAACGAGTAATATAGAAAAGAAGAAGATATTCAACACGGTGCACAATCTGGCTATTGCCTACACGCATCTGAATGAACCGGAACAGACTTATAAATACCTGAAGTATTGTGAAGAATTGATTGCGGATGAACCGGAGACCGTTAATAAGTGCGTATTGTTAGAGAATTTGGCATGCTACTATTGTGATATCGGCCAGACTGACAAAGCTTTAAATAACCTTCTGGAAGCTTTGCGGATAGCAGAAAGAATAGAAGATCATAACATGAGAATGAAATTGTATAAACAACTGAGTGAATTTTATCGTGGCAGCGATAACTTCGAGTTAGCTTATAAATATCATAGATTATATCACGAACTTTCTCAATCAGAAAAAAATAGAGAATTGTCTGAAAAAATCGCTTCGATAGAGAAGGAATACAGCAAGAAAACACGTGAAATTGAACAGGAAAAGCAAAAACTGAGTGAAAATAAACTGGAGTATCAGAAACGGTTTCATGCCATAAACAAGCTGATATCAAAAGAGATCGGCCTGGGTAAAGTCGGTTTCTTTTCCGAATCAATGAAGAAGATCGTGGATACTGTTAAAATATATCATAAAGAAAGAGAAGTCCCGATCCTGATCGAAGGAGAAACCGGAACCGGTAAAGAAATAATCGCCAGAATGATCCACTATGGAGACGATTTTTCATCTAATGGGCCATTTGTGGTGATCAATTGTTCAGCTATATCAGAAAGCCTGTTCGAAAGTGAACTTTTTGGATATTCCGAAGGCGCTTTTACAGGTGCTAAGAAACGTGGTAATATAGGCAAAATGGAATTGGCTCAGGGTGGTACCCTTTTTCTCGATGAGATCGGGGATCTGCCGGCCAATCTGCAACCAAAACTGCTCCGGGCTATTCAATACAGATCGATAAACCGAATAGGGGGAAAAGATAGTATCGATCTGGACATCAGGATTATTTGTGCTACAAATAGAAAACTCTCTGAAGAAGTCGAGAATGGTAATTTCAGAAAAGACCTGTATCACCGCATAGTTACAGGACATATTCACATTCCACCGCTGAGAGAAAGAAAGGAAGAAATCGAACCTCTGACACGCCTTTTTATCGATGAGATTTCTTATGAGAAACGAATTACCAAGCTCGGTATTTCTGATGAAGCACTCGATCTGCTTAAGAACTTCCACTGGCCGGGAAACATTCGAGAACTAAAGAGTGCTATAGAAAGAGTAATTATAACCAGCCAGGATCGTACTATCCTGGCCAGACATTTCGATTTTCTTATTTCAGATAGCAGGAAAAACTCCAGCGATGAACCGCAGCTTTTGATCAAACTGGGCACGAAAAGATTGGATGAAATCGTAAATATGGTAATCGAATCTACTCTGGACCACTTCCATCATAATAAATCTGCCGCTGCTGATTCTCTTGGTATCTCCAGAGCCACGTTTTACAGAAAGTTAAAGAATGAGTAAAAAATAGTATCGCCCCGGGTAGTCATTCTCTGCTTGGTACTCAGTATTCAACTCCTTCGATCTGGTTTGGTGGCTAATTCCCTTCCTGCTCCGCTCCAAAGAATTCCTAACTATATCTTGACAAAAGACCCCAATTGTTAATAAGAAAATATAAACAGTAAATCACTCTCAAATATATTAGCTGGAGGTCATTATGAAGATCATCACATCTATCATGATCTTTCTGCTTGTAAGTATCTACCTGAAGGCTCAGACCGCCACGGCACCTACAGTCGGTGACGGCTCGCAAAACAATCCCTGGGAGATAGCCTCCCTGGAAAATCTCTACTGGATAGCGGCAGGTGATGATGTGGTTCCTACACCTGATCAAAGCACCCGCTGGGCGAGCCACTATATCCAGACAACCGATATTGATGCCTCGGAGACAGAAACCTGGTTTGACGGACAGGGCTGGAGCCCGGTAGGCCGTTATATTCAATGGCAACACGAGGATAATCTCCCTTTCACTGGAACATACGATGGCCAGGAGTACACCATTACGGAACTCTTTTTAGACCGCTCGACTCTTAATTTCACAGGTCTCTTCGGCCATTTGGAAGAAGCCGTCCTGTCCAACATCAATATTATCGATGCGGTCATTAACGGAAGGAGTACAGCAGGAATCCTTGTCGGTGGAGTATCGAATTCAACAATAATGAACTGTCACACGTCGGGAGTAATCAATGGGCAACAGACTGTTGGCGGCCTGGCAGGTTTTAATCTGGATGAGAGTGTAATAGAATCATGTTCCAGTGACGGCACGGTTAATGGATGGGGTGATGTTGGCGGCTTGATCGGATACAGTTCTGGTTCCACAATTATCAATAGCTATCATACCGGTTCTGTAACAGGTGATGAGTGGACCGGCGGCCTGGTTGGGTTCGCTTCAGGCAGCAATGTCATTATCAACTGCAGTAACAACGGGACAGTAGAAGGAATATTTGGTGCCGGAGGTTTGGTCGGGATCAATATGTCATCAACCGTGGAGCATAGTAGCAATTTAAGTGATGTAACAGGCTCGTCAGAGATCGGTGGACTTGTCGGTAGACAGTATTACTCCACAGTCGATAATAGCTTCAATAAAGGCACTGTCAGTGCTATCTCCTGCGCAGGAGGTTTAATAGCCAATCCCGGCTATGGTTCTTATATCACAAACAGTTATAATACCGGCAGCGTCAGCTCGCAGTATCCCTGCCTCGGCGGCTTATTGGGAAATGAGATCAGCGCTGCAGTTCAGAACAGTTTTTACAATTATGAAGAAGCCCTGCTAAACGGGGAACAGGTCATAAGTTTCGCTGCTTTAGACAATGATCAGTTTACGGACTGGCTGAACAACGATCTGTCCATCGATATCGACAACTATCTCACGAGCAACGGAGAATTCTACCTGATCAATGATGTTGCCGACCTGCACAATATGCTTCCTTTCGGGTATGATGAGGAATACAGGTTTCTGCTCACTTCCGATATAGATCTCAGTAATGATCCGGGGCTTTTCATTCCTTCTCTGCGAGGTGAATTCGCAGGAGGAGGGCACGTCATCAGTAATCTCTATCTTGCTAATGAGATGATGGACAACGTCGGATTTTTCGGGGCTATAGAGTCTGCGACAATATCAGATCTGGGGATTATTGACGCTTTTGTTACCGGACATACCAATACCGGTACTCTGGCAGGATACAGTAAGGGCTCAACTATTACCGACTGTTATGCTACTGGGGATGTAAGCGGATATCAACAATATACAGCGGGGCTGGTTGGTTTTTTGGAAGTGAATTCGCTGATTGTCAATTGTCATTTCTCCGGCATTGTTACTAATGAATATCCATTCGGTTCCTGTGGTGGTTTGGTCGCGATCAACTATGATTCTTCTATCTTAGATTCTTACAGCAGCGGCAGCATTATTGGTTATAACCGTATTGGGGGTCTGGCAGGGGAGTTACATAACGGCATCGTCGAGCGAAGTTATAGTGAAAGCTCTGTGTGTGGTGAGGATTGGGTTGGTGGACTTGTCGGGTTTAGCACCTCCTTGTCGATTATTTGTGATTCTTATGCCACGGGAGATGTGCAGGGCATTAAATTTGTAGGTGGCCTGTTAGGGGATAATCATGACGGTTCTGTTATGACCAGTTACAGCATCGGGAGTGTAAGTGCTGCCGACTCTTCCTGGGGCGGCCTGATTGGCCGTAATCTTTCAGGCTCAACAGTATCTGGTTCCTACTGGAATACCGAAACATCCGGTCAGTCAACAAGTTCCGGCGGCGAAGGGCGAACAACTGCTGAAATGACCTACCCTTATGCTGCCAATACCTATGTCGGCTGGGATTTTATCGAGATCTGGGCTCCTGATGAGAATTATG
>CAZBDV010000067.1:0-3688 GCA_964490765.1 uncultured Candidatus Cloacimonadota bacterium
TTGTTGTTTTCTTAATTATGATCTCTTCTGTCTGCCTGGCACAAACAGAGACTGCACCGACTACTGCAACATCTTCAGCATATATATACTCCGGACCGAGCGGTGTGGTCGATCAACTAAAAATTTATACCTATATATGGGGCCAGGTAAGAAATCCGGGTTTGTATCTGGTGCCGGATAATACTGATCTTCTAACCCTGATCTCATTAGCTGGCGGGCCTAACGAAAATGCCAAACTTACACGCGTTCGGCTCGTTAGATCTACCAATTACGGAGAGGAGATCATCTGGATAAATCTCAAAGATTATATAGAAACAGGAGATTCCTCACTTATACCTATATTAAGACCTGGTGATACGATCGTTGTTTCTGGTACTACATTCTATGCATTTTCTAAAATAGCCGACTTTCTCTCGAAGGTCGTGATCGTTCTAAGTGTTTATAATACAATAGTTAACATATCGGACTAAACAGGGAAACCTATGAGTAATATGTATAACCAGCAGGATACCAATTACGAAGAACATGATCGTACATCCGAACAGGATATTGATCTTATCGGTTATTTGAGGATATTCCTTAAATATAAATGGATAATACTGGCCAGTCTGATTCTCGTTTTAACGATAGCCTATTTTTATACGGCAAGGGCAACGCGGGTTTATCAGGCGAGTACAAGGGTCTTGATCGAAACGAAAAGGCAGAGTGACCTTTTTATGACTCCTACTCTCAGCAACACCTCAATCAACAACACGATAGAGATACTGAAGAGCAGGCCGGTACTTGAGCTGGCGCATCAGATTTTACGGCGTGATCCCAATTATGCCTCTCTTCCTATCGCAACTGCTTCCAATCCTGTAGGCTATCTGAGGTCTATTCAAACAGAGCATAAGAGGGATACAGATATTCTTACTATCAGTTTTTCCTCGACAAGCCCTCTGGAAGCAGGCCTGGTTCCCAACTATGTTGCAGAAGCTTTGATTGAACAGATCACCATGCATGAAAGAGCTGAGTTGAATAATATCAAGGACTTTCTGGAAGAGCAGGTCGAAATTGTAGCTTCTCGTTTGAGGATTGCAGAGGAAGATCTCCGGATGTACAAAATTGATCAGGGTGTCTTTCTCCTCTCAGAAGAGACCAGAGCTCTGATCAACAGAGTTGCAGATGTAGAGGCAGCCTATGAAGAAGCTCTGACCGAACGGGATATACTGGTCCAGAAAATAGAGTATTTGCAGAACGAATTGAGTAGGCAGGATGAGAGGTTTACCGATGTAAATTCTATTATTACATCCTCTATAATCGAACAAGCCAGGGCAGAGGTTGTTTCAATCCAGACAAGGATCACTAATCTGATTACTCGAAACGATTATCCACCCGACCATCCAGAGATAATTCAATTGAACCGGCAATTAGAGACGGCTAAAGCTAATCTCAATAATGAGGTACAGAAGATTCTTGCCGTTCAGACCGGTTCTCCTGACCCCTTATCTTATCGCGGTAGTTTAACTGAGAGAATCTCGCTTGCACTAATTGAACTTAATGTTGCGGAATCAAAAGTAAATGCTCTGCGAAAGACAGTAGATGAGTACGAAGTAGGCATGTCATTACTTCCCGACAGAGAGGTAGAACTGGCCAGGCTTGAGAGAAATTTCCGTATCAACGAGAGGATACATACAATGCTCGTCGAACAGTATGAGGATGCCAAGATTGCGGTTCAGGCTAAACTTGCTAATATCAGACTGCTCGAAGAATCTACTGTACCCACCAGTCCAATCAGGCCCAACAAACGGCTGAATTATCTCGTAGGATTGATTATTGGCCTGGGACTTGGTCTCGGTTCGGCTCTTGTGCTTAATTCTCTCGATACCAGGATTCATACACTGGAAGATATGCAACGTTCTGTTAATCTTCCTGTATTTGGCACCATTCCCAATATCAGGATCTCTGAGTCAGATCAGATCGAGATTGCAGAACGGATAAAAAAAGCGAGAGGGGAAGAGAGGACTGAGCTGATCCAGACACAGAATCTCATAGAGGCGAGGCTTATCTCCCACTATGCCCCAAAATCACCTATTGCTGAATCATACAGAACCTTGAGGACTAATATAATTGCCCGAAAGAAGATAGATGGACCCCTTTGTATTGGCATTACCAGTTCAGCGCCTAAAGAGGGGAAGACTACGACTCTAGCCAATCTAGGCATTACAATGGCTCAGACAGAATCGAGAGTTATTGTTGTTGATCTGGATCTTAGACGTCCCATGCTGGCTGCACTTTTCAACCTGAAGAAAGAGAATGGGGTGTCTGATTATTTGATCGACCACGATATGAAAGTAGATGATATCATTAAGGTAAGCCGAATCCCCAATCTGGATGTCATTACCAGTGGTTTTATTCCACCTAATCCTTCAGAGATTATCTCTTCCAGAAGAACAGACTCGCTTATCAATGAGCTGAAACAAAAATACGATTTTATTATATTTGATGCACCTCCGATTATTGCTGTTACAGATCCACTAATTCTGGCCAAGAAGGTCGATATGATGCTCCTGGTCGTTAAGATAGATGACACCGAAAAGGACATAATAAAGAGATCGAAGGAGATGATAGCAAATGTTGAATCCTCATTCACCGGCGCTATCGCAAACGGTATTGTAGCTCATAAATATTATCGCGGTTACAGTTACTACTATTATTACTACAGCAATTACTACTACTATGATGACCAAAAGAAAGCCGGGCAGGGACTCAATAAGAGCTATATCAAAAAGATCTTACGCAAAGATTAATCTCTATCTGGAGATATTGGGTAAAAGACCTGATAACTATCACCAGATAAGGTCAATATTTAGTGAGATAGACCTTTATGATGAGATGAACTTTGCTCTGCTGGAAAGAGAAGAGATTAAGGTCAACTCCAGTATAGCGATCGGTAAACTGGAGGATAATACTGTTTACCGGGTTGCTAAGTTAATGCAGGATAGATTTGATATTGATAAAGGGATTGAGATAGAAATAATAAAGAGGATACCGTTGAGTGCCGGACTTGGTGGCGGAAGCAGCAATGCAGCGACAGCAATCAAGGCTTTATCCAGGCTATGGTCATTGAATATGAAGAATGAGGATATGGAGAGCTTAGCAGCAGAGACAGGCAGTGATATCAATTTTTTTCTTTATGGTGGAACAGCTCTCGGAGAGGGGAGAGGCGAGATTGTAAAGGTAATAGATCCGATAGATCTCGATATGATACTGCTCGTAAAACCGAAATATGGTATCAGTAGCTCAGATGCATATCGCTGGTTGACAGAGTATGGTAATAATGATAATTGGGAAAAGCTTATAGAGACTAAAGACCCTGCCTGCTGTTTTAACAGGTTAGAGTCGACTATAAGGACAAAATTTCCGGAGATAGACGGACTAATACGTCATCTCAAGAGCAATGGAGCCAGGCAGGCCATTCTTTCAGGCAGTGGCTCAACAGTCATAGGTTTTTATGATGATCGCCAGATTTTTGATGATCATTTTAACTATTATAAAGAGAAAGGGTTTTGGTGCTACCAAACAAAAACAAAAAGGAGTTAGCAATGAACATTACTGATGTTAAGGTGGTTAGAAGGGAGTCGAATCAATTAAGAGGTTTTGCAACGATCATCATTGATGATTCTTTCGTCGTGAAGAATATCAAGAT
>CAZBDV010000068.1:0-3604 GCA_964490765.1 uncultured Candidatus Cloacimonadota bacterium
TTCGGTGTCTTTCGGTGGCTATTTGACACTTGCTTTACCCCCGGTAGCTTGCTTCGCCTTCCGCAGGATTTTAACTAAACAACTAAGCAACCCCAGCACCATTTTCTTGCTTCTCTTCCCCTGGAACTCACAACTCGCAACTCACTACTTTTTGTCACTCCGTCACTCCGTCACCCCGTCTCTTCATCACCCCATCACCCCATCACATTTTCTTCTTGCATTTTTTCCCTAATCAATTATTCATTGTTCATTATTAATTATTCATTAAAAATATGGAGTTCTTATGAAAGAGAATCGCCGCCCCTCACGTATCAAGCGGACCCTTGCCCGCCTTGTTCCCTCTGTCGAGTCATTGAAGCTCGTCTCCTGGTTCAGCTATATTATTGCAATCGCAATAATTATCATCTCTTCCCTGACGCTATTCCGTGCTATTGGGCCTGTCTATGCCATCGTTGCCATTATTGCCTTCTTTCTTTTTGCCCTTCTGACCGCTCTCCTCTTCAATCTTCTGATCTATCTGCTCTGGAGGATACCACCTTTCTTCCGGACGACACTCGTCTTCCTGCTGGTCGTGCTGATGTTAGGTTTGTTTCTCAATGCACCAGCCTTTATACTGACCTATCTCTATATCCTCCTCGCCCTCTTTCTGCTCGCTATCTCGGTCTGGAAGATCAGGTCAAAGAGCAGGTGGGAGGTGAATGGCTTTCAGTGGTTTCTCTATCGTCTGATTTTTCTTATCGGCTTTCTCGCCATTGTTCTCTGGGCTTTCTGGCTAATCCATCCCGGCAGTGAGATCGAGAAGCCGGTCATCGCCTCACTCCAGACAGATTATCATCCTGATGTCATAGATTACGAAAATCCTGCCAACTACGGTCCTTATCCTGTGGTATATTCCACATACGGTTCCGGTAAAGATGCTCAACGTGCGGAATACGGCATTATGGCCGACCTTTTCACCGATCCGGTTGACGGTTCGAAATTCCTTTCCGGCTGGGATGGAATAAGTGGTAAACTCCGCACCTGGTATTTCGGGTTCGATGATAGCGAGCTGCCACTCAACGGCCGGGTCTGGTATCCCGACGGAATTGGCCCCTTTCCTCTCGTTCTCATCGTACACGGCAATCATCTGGCCCAGGATTATTCCGATCCCGGATACTCTTATCTGGGAGAGCTCTGGGCCAGCAGGGGTATGATCACTGTCTCGGTAGATCAGAATTTTCTTAACGGTTCCTTCACAGATATCTTCGGCAGCCTGAAAGATGAGAACGATGCCCGCGGCTGGCTTCTTCTCGAGCATCTCCGTCAGTGGCAACACTGGAATGAAACTCCGGATAACCCCTTCTACAGCCGGGTCGATATGGAGAGCATCGCTCTCGTCGGCCATTCTCGCGGGGGAGAGGCGATAGCTCATGCCGCCCTCTTCAACAGGCTTCCCTTTTATCCCGATGATGCCAGTGTAACCTTCGATTACAATTTCAATATCCGCTCTCTTATTGCCATTGCACCCTGTGACGGACAATACACCCCCTCTATCGTCAGGACGCCTCTCTCCGATATCAATTATCTCACGATTCACGGCTCGCACGATGGCGATGTTGATTCCTTCTCCGGGTTGCGACAGTTCGAGAGGATAGAATTCTCGCCGGAATTCGAAGGTTTTGCCGCTACACTCTATATCTATAGAGCTAACCACGGCCAGTTCAATACCGTCTGGGGTAAGAGAGATTTCGACACACCCCGGATCAATCAGTATAACCTCAGGCAGTTACTCAGCGGCGAAGAGCAGAGGCGTATAGCAAAAGTCTTCCTCACCGCTTTCCTCGAGAATACGCTGATGCATGCACCCGAATACAAAAAAATCTTCATAGATTACCGTCACGCACCTCCCCACTGGCTACCGGAGACAGTTTACCTCCAGCAGTACCGCCATTACGGAATGTATCCGGTCTGTAACTATGACGAAGATCTCGACCTGGCCACGACAACGATATCGAACGGTAGTATATCAGCTCGAAACCTTACCGACTGGTATGAGAGAAGGATCAAGCTCAAGCATTACAGTATGGACTCCAAAGGTGCGTATATCGGCTGGAACACGGAGGCGGACACTCTTGTCGGCTCCTACAGGATCGACCTGCCACCCTTCCTCCTCTCCCGCGAAATGCTCTATCTCACCCTTGCTGATACCGGCCAGTCACCCTCACCTCGTGAAGTTGAAGATGAAGAAGAAACAACTGAAACCGCAGATGACAGCCTCCTGGTAGCTGCAGAGCCCGAAGAAGAAGAGGAAGAAAAGAAACCCGATTATATCGATTTCACCATCCGCATAAGCGATAGCCGCGGCCAGGAGATATGCTTCCCACTCAGTTCTTTTGCCCCGCTCCAGCCGAAACTGGAAGCCAAACTCGGTAAACTCCCCCTCTTTCATCCTGAACCTCACGGCGAGAGCATCAAGCAGCTATTTATGTTCGATCTCCAAAAATTGCGGAATATCAATCCCGCCTTCGACCTTAATCGCCTTGCCTCTATCGAACTCATCTTCGATATAACCCCGAAAGGTGTGATTGTTATCAATGAAATAGGGTTTATGGAAAGATAGTTGTGAGGACGTTGGGGGGAAAGCAAGAAGTGGTAGTGACGGGGTGATGGAGTGATGGGGTGACAAAAAGTAGTGAGTTGTGAGTGGTGAGTTGTGAGATCCAGGAGAAGCATAGCAAGCATATAGGAGTAAAGCAAGGGGAGATTGGTGGCGAAGTGATGATGTGATGAAGTAATGGAGTAATGAAGAGATGGGGTGAGGGAAAAGGATGTAGGATTTAGAATGTAGGATGTAGAATGGAAAAACCAGGGGAAGAGAAGCAAGTTCATTGGGAGTTTAGCAAGGAGAGTTATGAGTTATTAGTTATTAGCTAATAGTTATTAGTTGGTTAGCAGGAATCGGAGAACGGAGATCAGAGAACAGAAATCAGGGATTAGGGATTAGTGGAAAAACCGGAGGAAGCGAAAAGGATGGAGGATTTAGAATTTAGGATGTAGAATGGAAAAACCAGGGGAAGAGAAGCAAGTCCATTGGGAGTTTAGCAAGGAGAGTCATGAGTTATTAGTTATTAGCTAATAGTTATTAGTTGGTTAGCAGAGATCGGAGAATGGAGATCAGAGATCAGAGATCAGAAATCAGGGATTAGGGATTAGTGGAAAAACCGGAGGAAGCGAAAAGGATGTAGGATTTAGAATTTAGGATGTACAATGAAGAACCAGAGGGAGGAAGATGAAGGAGAGATGGGTGACGAAGTGACGGAGTGACAAAAAGTAGTGAGTAGTGAGTTGTGAGATCCGGAGGAAGGCGAAGCAAGAAAATGGTGCTGGGGTTGCTTAGTTGTTTAGTTAAAATCCTGCGGAAGGCGAAGCAAGGTTTTTTTCCACAAATAGATACAAATGACTCGAATAAGTAAAAATGATGAAGGGTAGGCAAGCTCCTGCCTGTCATAACCCCCTGCTTTGCTACCAATGGACTTGCTTTACTTCCGCCGGGGCATTCATTATTCATTTTTCATTAACCTCATCACCCCATTACCTCATTACTTCGTCACTCTATCTCCCTGCT
>CAZBDV010000069.1:0-3556 GCA_964490765.1 uncultured Candidatus Cloacimonadota bacterium
CTTACGGCCTTACCTATGGGGTTCAGTAAGGCCGGATTGCCGGATGAATTTGTTTTTAGGGTTGGGAAAGATTCTCCGAAACAGGTAACTCTTAGAACCGGGTTGTTGAGAGGTGATGTTATCATTATGTTTACCAGAGTGGTTTATAAAGGAGAAGGGATAAGGGGATAGATAGATAGATAGATGTTAAATAATCTAAGGAGTGAATTCGCAACATCATAATACTATCCCTCATTATATTTTCATTGAAGATTCGCTTTACTCAGTTCCCCGTTAATACTAAATATGAAATTAACGTTCTTTTGTCAATACTTAATTATTTAACACTTCAAGCTGTATCTGATACCAGGTTACTTCACTTCAGATAGAGCATTTTTCTTGTTTCGGCATAATCTCCGGCCTGCAGGCGATAGAGATACACCCCGCTGGGGAGGTCTCTCCCCCTGTGGCTTTGAGGTGACCAGACCAGAGAATGCTCACCCTCCGGCAGGATATCATCTATCAGGGTAGCCAGTTTCTGCCCTCTGATATTAAATATCTCCAGTTTGACCCTCTTTTCCTGCTCCAGATAGAAGCTGATATTAGTCTCCGGATTGAAAGGGTTAGGATAGTTCCGGGAGAGATATGTCTCTTCAACCGGTATAGCTATATCATCTTCAATACCGGTCTCATAGCTGTATTCATAAACAGCTATACTCAAAGAAGAGACGGAATACAGATAAGATATATCACCTGCCTCTTGAAAATAGTAATGATAAACCATACCACTACTCAAAAAATATGTTACAGGTGTAATCTCACCCGATACAAACCCGGTCAGGTCATAGATAAATACTGCATTACCGGGACTTTGGAACAGGAGTTCTTCGTGAATAAATGGGATTCCTGATTCTCCATGATGAAAAGCAAGGGCAGGTTGCGAAGAATCGGCTAACGAATAGAAAAAGGTATTATCAGTTCCTGTCGACCCGATAAAGACAGAGAGATAATTATCAACAATCTTAAGGTGGGGAGCGAAATCATTAGTGACAAAATGATTGATTGTATTTTGCAATACCGGTTCATTATCCAAGAGACTGGAGTATATATTCAGATCATACCAGTTGGTATTGCCTCTCCGTACCAGGTTATAGAGATAGCCATTATGGACTGTATTGCTGCGGCCATCATAAGTTGATGCAGGAAGATCCATCTCCAGGAGCAGTTCCGTCTCATTCTCTACGCTTATGTCAAATTTTAGCATTTTGCGCTGTTGCTGCAGATAAACATACAAAACATAAGGTTCCGTTTGATCGGATATAAGCCAGACCGGCTGGGAAAACCAGGGACTTAGATCGATAGTATTCCTTAAGTAAGGATTCAACGGATCACTAATATCATAGATTTCTATGTTTCCATAGGTAAAACCAGCATAATCACGAAAATACGCCAATTCGTTAACACCAGAATAGAATAGCTTGGGCGACTCTTCAAAGAAACGATTTATCTCAACTATCGCATGCGGATTGGAGATATCGTACACGACGACATCGTATGAATAGGGAACGAGAGGTCTGACTAAGCAGTAGTTCTCATAGAAATGGACATTACTATTATAAGCAATGTCACAGTAAAAATCTATATAGGAGAAATCACCATCGTATAGAAGGTGTATGATTCCCATGGTCTGGGTTGTGAAATAGATGTTCCCCTGCCAGGTATCAGAATGTATCACTCTCTCAAGGAAAGGATGGTCTCCCGATATCAGATCGATAGTGTAATCGTTCAAATCCATAACTACTATGTTGTAAATATTAAGATAGACGAGATAATGATCTATAATATGTGGAGTTCCGTAGATGATTAAATCGGGATCGTTTATATAATCAATGTTATACAATAACTGCCAGTCATCAGGATCGGAAACGTCCCAGAATGATATCTCCCGCTGGTTGCCGAAGACCAGCACAGTGTCCTGATAGGCAGACTTAAACCAGATATTATAATAATGTACACCACTTATATCTCCTGACCCTATTAGCGTTATGTTTTCAAGATCACTGAAATCATAGATCTGATAACCTCCACCCCCGGTTACTTCTGTCAGCAACAAATTATCGCCGTATAGAAGCAGGGGAATAGATGTTACCGGATTTAACTGCACCGTTTCGAGATCGGTATTCAAAATGGGAAAGATAGGACCCCAGGGATTTGTAAGAGTACGAACCAGTAAGTAATCATTGATTTTGATGAGATCATCAATACGTGTAACAGTATCGTCAAACCCAAGTTTTTGGACGATCACTGGATTATACGGATCGGAGATATCTATCTTGTATATAACGGCATTGAATGGATCGTGATGTCGTGGATTCGTACCGATAAATACGTAATCATCGATCTTTTCCAAGTTCCAGCATGCTATCACCTGTGTTCTGCTGATCAAGGACAAACTCCCTTCCGTCGAAATTGAATAGATTTCCAGACCATATCCCGTTAATGTATATACATAGGGATAGTCGGTTAATATGGTTTTACCTGGACTTCTATATACAAGATAACTCCCAATTGAAAACTCATCGATTTTCTCTATCTGAAAATCGACTGCCTCCATATTCAATAAAAAAATCATTAACAAGACTATTGAACTGATCATTACTTTAAGCATATTAAGTTCCATTTTATATCTCCCTGAACATTGTCAGTCAATGTTTTGAGCTTGTTTAAATCCATTTGCCGTTTCATTGGATGTTAAGTATCCCCTGAAGAGATTTCTCTTCAGGGGATATAATATACTCGTTAACTTTTATGGTCCACCATCCGGATTCGGTTCTCCAGGGGGCGGTAATGTTGGTGGAGTTAAGTCAATCAAGAAGTAATGAGTACCCGGAGTAACAGCTCTTTCTTCATAGTAGTATATCTTATATCCATTCCAGGCTTTTACTCTGACTGCTTCAACTGAAGGGTGCCCAAGACTATAGTTTCTTACTATCTGTTCAGTAATAAACGTAGACCCAGAAAAGGATTCATCTACAAAGATATGCCATTGAGATGAATCATCATCTAGATAATATGCTTCGATATGACCTGCACATCCACTTATAATATCAAACTGGAAATTATATATAGCTATTTGACCTAAAAGTGTTGCAGGACCTAAAAGTATCAGGGCTGTTATTAAAAAGTACAACCTTTTCATAGCTCACCTCCATTTTTTTTAATTTCCCATTCCTTATGGCCTTACTATGAGGTTCAGTAAGGCCAGGTTGCCGGATGAATTTGTTTTTAGGGTTGGGAAAGATTCTCCGAAGCAGATAACTCTTAGAACCGGGTTGTTGAGAGGTGATGTTATCATTATGTTTACCAAAAAGGTTTATACAGATTAAGGGATAAGGAGATAGATAGATAGATAGATAGATAGATAGATAGATAGATGTAAATCCTGAAAAGTAGCGAGTTCTCATCACCATAATACTATCCCTCATTGTCTTTTCGTTGAAGATTCGCTTTACTCAGTTCCCTGTTAATACTAAATATGAAATTAACGTTCTTTTGTCAATACTTAATTATTTAACAC
>CAZBDV010000070.1:0-3223 GCA_964490765.1 uncultured Candidatus Cloacimonadota bacterium
CATTCAGACTTAACAATCATAACACAGGGGCGTATATTTACCTATACGCCCCTGTGTTCTTTTTAAGTATATGATGAGATTGAGAATACCTTTGCTTCATCTCAATAGACAAATAAAGATTGACGAAATAAATCAGCTTGAGTATATTGATAGTGTGTAACCAACGTCATTATCATACAAAGACTGTGGAGGTTGCGTATAAGATATTGAAAGAGATCAATTTATCTGACAAACAAGAAAGGGTATGAAAGGCACAAAATCAGATACTAATCCTCATCAGTGTATATTCTGTCTATAATAGTAGAAAGAATATGTGCCTTGTAATTTCAGATTATGGGAATAAGAAATCTAACCGATTAACTTAACCATTGACAAGGAGAGGAAAGATCTATGAAAGCAAAACACTTCAAACCACTGTTAATAATGTTTTTTGTGGGTATGGCTTCATTACTGTGTGGCCAGACCTATCTTTGGGAAGAGAGCTTCGATCCACCACCTACGGGGTGGAATCTGGAGGGGAATTGGTCATTTACCAATGGTTATATGCAATTATACTGGAGTCCGACAACCGAGAATTATGATATGTCAGCTATTTCACCTGTGATTACTCTGCCCGATAATGCAGGTGATTTTCATGTAACGCAATACGTGAATTACTATTCATCTTTTGTTGATGAAGCCTTTGAGATTGCCGTAATCGTAGATGGAACACCTAGTGTTCTATGGACTCATTCTGATGGTACAGACTGGGGTCAGGATGGTGGGTCATTGTTAACACTATCGTTGGTACCATTTCAGGGTGAAGATGTTCAGTTACGTTTCCGATCCTGGGGTAGCAGTACCTGGAATATCAACCACTGGAGAATATACCATCTCGGTATAGAAGGATCTTTTGATGATGATCTTGAAGGCCTGGAAATTACAGGTCCCTTGAGTCCAAATATGGGAGTTCCTGCAGATTATACCGTTACAGTGCGCAACAACGGAATGAATACTCAGACGAATTATACTGTGAAGTTGATGATGTTCGATGGCATTGAGTTGGATTCAGTTGCCGGAACTACTATAGAGCAGGGTGAGACGATCGATTATGTTCTGACTTGGACACCGGCAACAGAGGGAGCAGCGGTCCTGTATGGAGAAGTCGAACTGATAGGAGATGAAGTGCCTGCTAACAACGCAACTCCACATCTTGATGTCTATGTAGGAGATTCACTCTCCGGGATTTATGAGATTAATCCCGACGGAAGTGGTGACTTCTTGAGCTTTTCAGGAGCTTTGAGCACCCTGTCACTCGTAGGTGTTGATGGTCCGACAATATTTGAAGTCGCTCCTGGAACATACAATGAACAATTAGAATTCACCGAGATAATAGGCTCGAGTTCTACGAATACTATCACATTTACCGGTATAGGTGATGCTGCTGAAGATGTAGTGGTAACCTATTCTCCGAATGATACTGATAATCGGCACATAATCAAGTTAGATGGTGCTAAACATCTTCGTTTCAATAATATGACCTTCGAAATCATCGATGGAGCTGGATATGGATTTAACTTTCATATTCAGAACCAATCGGAAGATATCGAAATTACTGACAACATATTTAACAATATCATAACTACTTCGTCCAACTATGTCAATATAGTCGCATCTGGCAGTAATGTCTGGACCGGGTTAGGCAATACAGTACACGATATCCTGATTGCAGATAATGTATTTAACAATGGATATGCCGCAATAAGGCTGAACGGCGAGACTGATAACCGACTCACAGGTGTCGAGATCAGAGATAACGTGATTAACCTCCCATATTACTATGGAATTTATCTTTCGCAGAATTATGCCCCGATAGTGGAAAGAAATGAAATTGAGCAAAGATCGGAAGATCCGGTAACGACCTATGGAGCAGGTATCTATCAAAATCATGTCCATGGGCCTTTTGTCGTTTCGCAAAACAGAATAATCAATGCTGGCCAATATGGTATCTATTTCACTAACGGTGAAACTGGCCCTGCCGAACCATCATATATAATTAATAACATGATCGGAGGTGGATTTAGAAATACTGGGAATCTGGGTGGTGGTATTAGAATCGTGGGTACTGTCAATAACCTAAGACTCTATTACAACAGCTTCAATGTCGATTTTGGGAACAATGCAGCGCTCAATATCCGGGTTGCAACAGTAACAGGTCTTGATATTCGTAATAACTCCTTCGTCTATACTGGTAGTGGTACAGGATATGCAATGTATATCAGTAGTACCGATACACCTGACATACTGGATCATAATAACTATTACAGCAACGGTACTAACTTCGTCTATTATGGAGTAGATCGTCCAGATCTTGCTTCATTGCAGGCAGTGAACGTTCCTGTCGGAAACGATGCGAACTCAATTGATGTCGATCCTCTCTATGAAGGTTCGCTTAATCTCGACATTCAGCCAGCATCACAACTACTGGGATCTGGGACTCCAATACCGGAAGTACTGGTCGATTTCTATAATAATCCTCGCCATCCCGAGTTTCCTGCTATTGGTGCCCATGAACTTGATGTAGCTGGTTTCGGTTCTATGGATGGTTATGTCTATGACGATGACGATAATGAACCGTTGAGCGGAGTTCTGGTTGAGATCGAGGAGACAAACTACTCAACAGTTACAGACGACAACGGTTATTTTATTTTCCCGTATGTATACAATGGAACTTACGATGTGACTGCCAGTATCTTCGGTTATCATAGCCAGACGCTCGAGGATGTAGTAATAATAGAGGATGAGACGACAACTATTAACTTCTATCTTGAGCAGTTAACAAATGTAATTGTCTCTGGTCAGGTAGCTGGTAGTGATTATCCAACCATTGGCCTTCCCAATGCTCAGGTTAACCTGATTGGTTACGAGAATTACTATACCGAGACAGATACAGACGGATATTTCAGCATTCCCGGAGTGTATATCAATCAGACATATACCATAAATGTATTCGTTGAGGGATATTCTCCTTATACAGGAGAAGTAGTTGTTGGAGCAGAAAATCTAGACGTTGGTGTTATCATAGTCGATGAGATAGCTTACCCACCTTTTAATGTCATAGCCACTCAGAGTGCCGACGACACATACGTCGATCTGATCTGGAATACACCGATACCTGTCAGTTATTACTTCTCCGATTTCGAGGATGATGATGGTGGCTGGGAACCTTCAGCAGACTGGGATC
>CAZBDV010000071.1:0-3152 GCA_964490765.1 uncultured Candidatus Cloacimonadota bacterium
TCACCCCGTCACCTTGTTACTTTGTCACCTTGTTACTTTGTCACTTCATCACCCCGTCACCCCATCACTTCATCCTGCAGACCTTTCTGTATTCCTCGTATTCAGAACCTATACGCAACCTCAGAAGATATATCCCTGAGCTGCATCCTCTCTGCTCAGAATCAGAACCATCCCAGTGAAGAGAATGTTCGCCGGGCGGGAAATATCGATGCGAGGCGAGACAACGGACGAGTTCTCCCCGGAGGTTGAAGAGATCGAGGGTAATAAACTCTTCCTCGGTGAGGAAGAATCTGATAGTCGTGCCTGAATTGAAGGGATTGGGATATATACCTTTAAGACCTGTAACCGGTTTGGGCACAGGAATTTCTCCTTCTATTTCGGGATGTTTCACCAGGATTGATACCGGCCCGTAGATAGCATCAGCCATTGAGAGGTCGAGGACTTCCAGCCAGTAAAAGTATGAAATACCCGGTTCGGCTGTAAGGTCGGTGAAGGAATAGACAGAGCGTTCGGAACTGTTTGTGGCTGGGATGATTACCGGATTGATCCTCATCCCCTCTTCCAGGTTTTCCGATTCGGAACGGAAGAGGTTATAACCGAGAAGATTGATCTCGGCCTCCACTACCCATTCCAGCAGAACTGTCTCTTCCGGAGTGAGCAGGGGAAGAAAGGAACTCAACGCCAGTGGTAAAGGATCATCACTTCTGGCGGGAAAGATAATCTCCAGCGAGTTGATTTCCCCGTCTGAGGGAATGGTGAGGTTGATCTCAGATAATTTCCAGCTACCCGGGTTGTTGATAATGCTATAACCTTCAGAATTCTCTGCTCTGCAGGCGATAGAGTAGGGGATGAAGCCGAGATCAGGATCGATGGTAAGCTGAGCACCGGAAAGATCGCTGCCATTGAGTATCAGTGAAAGCCCCGTCTCAGGAAAAGGGTGGTTCCCCGCTTCCCAGCTGGATGTAATGGAGATGAAGGAAGAAAATGCTATATCAATTATACTTAAAGACGGTCTGATCTCACTTCCGGTGAGGGGATCGATTACTGGATCTATCAGGAAGAATGCCGTCTCGTTAGAGAAGGGAGATCCGGTAAAGGAGTGATCGATTGCCTGTGCAGCTGCAAAATAATAGCCCGGCTCGAGCAGGAGATACCAGGTTTTCCGTAAGTTCGCAGATTCAGGGACTTTACGGAAGCCACTATCAGTTGCCAGTGGCGAATATATCTCTATTCCTCCTGGAGTATAACCTACTCGAAGATCATAAAGAAGTGACTCTTCCGGAGTGGTATCGTCCTGACTGCCACTGAACAGAAAGTCAACCCTCCGGCCATTCGTTTGAACCGTCAATACAGGGGAGAGTGGAGGCTCGTTCTCCCTCCCGGTATTGTTTTTAAGCAGAGAGGTCAATCTCCCATTGTGTGACAATCCCGACATAAGTAGATCGATCTTACCGTCATTATCGAAATCACCCCAGCTGATATCACCATTTGAAACTCCAACCAGTTCAAATGATATCTCCTGAAATCCGAGATGGTTACCAGACTCGTCGTGTCCTGAATTTCTATAAATCTTTGATTGATAGGTATTTGTGTCATCCCTTCCCGAGATGAAGAGATCAAGATAACCGTCATTGTCGAAATCACACCAGGCTACGGCACTGTTATTTAAATCTATAAGATCAGCGCTGGCCACAACTTCGAATCCTGAATGCCCTCCTGCAGGACTGTTTCCAAGATTTCTGTAGAGCAGTGTTGAATAGTCACCATTGTCATTTCTCCCGCTCAACAGGATATCAGGATAACCGTCGTTATCGAAATCACCCCAGGCTGCGTCACCATAACGCAGGCCGGGAAAGCTATCCTCCGTAACCTCAAAAACTCCATCCCCCAGATTCCTGTAGAGTTCTGTTATCAGGTCGCTATCCCCACCATTCCGGCCGCTGAGTAGTATATCGAGAAGACCGTCGTTATCGAAATCAGCCACGGCCACAGCACCATATCGTATCGCTGGCAGTGATGGAGAAGTCTCGGTAAAACTCCCATCGCCATTATTATAAAAAATCCGTAAAATTGGGCCTCCATCAGCATCTCCAGTAAGAAGGAAATCGCTTAATCCGTTATTACTGAAATCAGCCCAGACAGCAGAACTATTTACAACCCCCGGAAAATTCAGCCCGGTATCAGAAAAGGTTCCGTCTCCGTTATTTCTGTAAAGCAGAGTTGCACTGTTAGCAGTAGAAACGGCATATCCTCCGCAGATGAGAAGATCGGGATAACCGTCATTATCGAAATCGCTCCAGGTTAATGCACCCCTCTCCAGATCGAATAGATCATCCGGATATTCACTGAACGTTCCATCACCGTTGTTTATAAATATCTCTGTGTAACCTATGGAACTGTCCCTGCCGAGAAAGCCGATATCTAACAGGCCGTTATCATTAATATCGCACCAGGCGTGTGAAGAAAGAAGAATATCAGTTAACCCCGCAGCAACTTCGATGAATAATTCATCTGCCTGTAAGATAGAGAAGCAGCAGAGGAAGACTAAAGAGAGAGCTAAAGACTTGCCCACCATAGTTTTCTCCTTCGACAGGGCTACCGAATGTGCAGCTTGAAGGAGAAATTATGTCTATTTTAGTGATAATATAAATTCAGTTTAAAGGCACATACAATAAGCCCTATCACTGTTTTTATTATTACCCCTAAAGAGTAACATTGGCAATTTAATGAAAGAGTTTTATAGGTCAAGGATTTTTTTCTGAGCAATGGATAATTCTCAATTCGAATTAGCTTCTTGCTTTACTTCATCTGGTTTTTTACTTATTCGAGTCATTTGTATCTATTTGTGGAAAAAAACCTTGCTTCGCCTTCCGCAGGATTTTAACTAAACAACTAAGCAACCCCAGCACCTTTTTCTTGCTATGCCTTCCTCCGGTTTTCATCCGTTAATCTGCTAATCCTCCTTGCTTCTCCTCCCTCCGGTTTTTCCTTCGAAGCTAAGCTTCCGTTGGAACTCACAACTCACCACTCACTACTTTTTGTCACTCCGTCACTTCGTCACCCCATCACCCCATCACCCCATCACCCATCTCTCCTTGCTTTTCCTCCCTCTGGTTCTTCATTGTACATTCTAAATTCTAAATCCTACATCC
>CAZBDV010000072.1:0-2785 GCA_964490765.1 uncultured Candidatus Cloacimonadota bacterium
CCCTCTTTTCCTGCTCCAGATAGAAGCTGATATTAGTCTCCGGATTGAAAGGGTTGGGATAGTTCCGGGCAAGGCTCGTTCCGGCAGGCAGGTCAGTTACATAATCTTCGGCACTCAACTCATAGTTGTATTCATAGACACTGATACAGGAGTTTGATACACAATAGAGAAAATTACTTCCGTTTGCACCCTGAAGAAAGATATGCGTAGCCCAACCATTATTAAGAAAACTGTCAAACGGTTCGATAACACCCGAAAGATGTTGATCTAAATCAAAAACAAATATTGTAGGAGACGGACTCTGGAAAATCAAATCATCAACAATCAAAGGACGCCCAGGCATTTCATTTTCAAAAACAAATTCAGGATTCAATGGATCAATTGCCAGATTATAAAAAAACGTCTTGAGACTCAAACCTTCGATATGAGAGTAATAACCTGCCCATAAAAAGATTGTAAGATAATCGTCTTTAATTACTACATTAGGGGTCAGGTGATAATTCCCAACATAATTGATTGTTCCGTTAAACTGAGGTTCGTTATTTAATAGACCTGAATAAATACGGACATTATACCAGTTCGTGTTACCATGACGAATGAGAAAATACATTATTCCTGCACGAATCTGATAAGCAAAATCGCTTGTTTGTGGCAGGTCATACTCAAAAACTAATACTCCTTCACCAGGTTCATTGATGTCAAACTTAACCAACTTCATTTGATTACACAATAGACCATACAGATAGCCTGGATCTTCTGAGTCAAACATCGGCCAGAAATACTGTTGTGGCCAGCTGCTTAGATCTAAAGTGTTTCTCATATTTGGATTTATCGGATCTGAAATATCGATGATTTCAATAACAGAAGCATACTCAAAGAGAGTCGTATACTCCCTTACTATCAAAAGGTCGTCTTGTGCCATATGGAACATATGGGGAATGTTCTCTTTGATACGGTTGATCTCTTCTATCTGAAATGGATCGGATATATCAAAAATTATCGTGCCGTGTTTGTTATAGTTGCTTCCGGAAATAATATAGTTATCATTCATACTTACCCTCTGGTTGGAAAAATACTCTCCGATGATCTCCACCCTTGAGAATACTCCATCATAGCAAGAGAATCTCTGTATACCTGATTCTGGGGTAGTTACGTATATATAATTACCCCAGTAAGCTGCATCCACACCATGAGCATATGGATATGGTTCTAACTCCAGAATCTGATGATAAGTAAAGTCTTCTAGATCTATCACTATCAGATTGTAATCATGCAGATAAAACAGATAGTTCCCTTTAATATGAAACGCCCAACCATAATTAACTAATGAAGGATCTTGAATATAGGTTATGTTGTGAAGCAATTGCCAATCTGATGGATCTGATATGTCCCAGAAAGACATCTCTCTTTGCCCTCCGATAACTAGAACAGTATCCTGGTAGATGTCATAATAAAATTCCTGATATACTGTATGTGCCTGAGAAGTATCACCAGAGCCTACAACGGTTACATTAGCTATATCACTCAAATCATACACTAAGTAACTGAAGGCATCATATTCAACTAAGACAAGGGAATCGTTTATTTGTGCCCTCAGAAGACCATTAAAAGCAATGTACTCCTCAGCGATTTCTAAATCGAGGTTTAGTATCGGATAAGAATAAGATAGAGGGTATGTCCAGGTATTAATCAAGAGATGATCGTTGTCGTAGAAAATAGTATCAACACTGCTCACATCATCAGTAAGTTCTTTTATTTGGACGGTACTGGGATAAAGAGGATTCGTTACATCAATTTTAACAATCATCGCATTAAAGGGATTATAATGGTTTTTTCTCGTACCAATATATATAAAACCATCTATCTTTATCATCGTATTACTGTTCACAACAGGTTTTCTGGTAATTAGGGATAATGAACCGTCATTTTCTATTGAATATACTTCCAGGCCATAATCAGAAAGTGCATACAGATAGGGATAATCTGCAATTATACTATGTTTCCAGAAAAGTCCAGAACTACGAGACGATGTAATTGAAAAATCATTGACCTTCTCTATCTGGAAGTCAATAGCTACGAGTTCTATCTTAGAACTAAGTATTGCTGTCAAAATAAGAAAAACAACAATGTATTTACCCATATTTGCTCCCGTAAGTCACAAAGTGTATCCCCTGAAGAGATGCCTGCTCCAGGGGATACTTTCTGCAATGTTCTAAATCACTCATCTCCTCCATCTGGTAAAATTCCATGAGGATTTACCGGCGGGCTTAAATCAATCAAGAAGTAGTTAGTCCCATGAATGGTTGGGTTCCTCTCCTCAAAAAAGGATGCTCCGGTAGAAAAACCAGTAGCACTGACTCTAATGCTTATTATCGGGGGTGGTGCAAGCACACTCCATGTAACAATCTGTGAACCTTGACCTGTACAGGATGGTGGTCGCCGAAGGATATAGGGCGATTCGAAATTCTCTTTTGTTTCTACGATTAACTCCCATCCTCTTGATCCAAAAACCTCAAACTCAAAATCATAACTGTATTGAGCAAATAATTCCGCATAACCTAATAAAAGTATCAGGGCTGTCATTAAAAAATACAACCTTTTCATAGCTCACCTCCATTTTTTTTAATTTCCCATTCTTTATGGCCTTACCTATGGGGTTCAGTAAGGCCGGATTGCCGGATTAATTTGTTTTTCGGGTAGGGGAAATATTCTCCGAAGCAGGTAACTCTAAGAACCGGGTTGTTGAGAGGTGAAGTTATCATTATGTTTACCAGAGTGGGTTATA
>CAZBDV010000073.1:0-2490 GCA_964490765.1 uncultured Candidatus Cloacimonadota bacterium
GTTATAGAATTGAACAATTTGAGTGCACTTTTACCCCGTCCCGTTAGTTCTGATATTTCCTGAAACAGTGAGAGGTCATTCAAAAGATCTTTGGGTCGCACTGACAGTTTATGGGAAAAATCAAGGGTTATGATCTCGCAGATAAGCTTAAAAGATTGCTCCTGATTTCCGGTATTTGAGTAGAGTTTTGTCAGATGCAAAGAATATTTGCGAATCTTCTCATAGTCCTCTGCTATACGGGCGTTTTCGATTATCCCTTCGCAGATTTTAATATCAGATATCGTCTCTGGTTCGAAATATTCAAGTGATTTTTGCGCGATCTCTGTTCTGGTAGTGGGATCGGTTTCCGAATAGAGCCGTTTTTTTGCTTCCTGGAATGTGAAATAGTAGTATTCGCCCCGTTTAACCAGAATATGGTTATTAACACAATCTTGCAGCAGGAAGAAGAGCTCTTTGTTCTTAATATTAAGAAGGAATTTAATCAAATTAGAGGAGAGGGGAGTATTCGTAACAGATAGAAGCTGAAGGGATTTATAGCTTTCAGCTGAAATATGGCTGAGCATATCGTATATCCGTTGTGTAATTCGTTCCGGAAGTTCATAGTTATTCCAGTCGATTTTAAAATTGAAGTGATTTCTTTTCCAGAGTAGTTTCTTTTGAATAAGATCGATCAGGACATCTCTAATATAGCTCGGATTTCCATTCGTCCTATCCACAATACCTTCAACAAAATGATCAGGTGCTTCTGTATTGAGCAATTTCTCTATATATTCTCGGCTTTCCTGCAGGTTAAAGGGGGCCACATCGATCTTGATCGGATGTAGTAACCCGCTGACAGAACCGGGATTATCGACACTGAGAATGATCATAATCCTGTTCGATTTGATCGTTCTTGATATATGGTTGATAAAATCTATAGTATCACTGGTCAGGAAATGCCCTGCCCGGATAATAAAGATAAGAGGTTTTTCTTCTGCCAGGGTTTCGATGAATTCTTTGGCGAAAGAGAAATCCTTTACCAGTTCCTTCCTGTTTTCTTTTAAATCAATCGCCTTCTCTTCGGATTCATAGAGGAACTTTTTGAGTTTTTCAGACATCTTGGCAAGCTGCTTGGATATCTTATGATTGCTCTCTAAATAGGAGATATATTCCTTGATAAGAGCAAAGAAAGGATCTTTCTGACGTGGAGAACAACTGTAATCAAAGACGTGATATTGGTTGGTTAACAGATGATAATGGAACAGGGTAAGAATGTTGTCTTTACCCAAACCCTCTTCGCCTGACATTACTATTACTTTGCCGTTATGTGTTTCTACTAGAGGAATATAGTCAAGCAGGTCATGTGTGTAGTTTTCTCTTAACAGATAGCAGTTGTTCTGAATAGCATTAACCAGTGAAAATTTCAACGAAAAGAGATATTGATGGGGTTGAATCCGATTAACATAAGAGATAATAGAACGTGCATCGGGGAAACGGTCTTCTCTGTTCTTCTCGAGTAATTTGAGAATTAGTTTCTCTAACTTAGATGGGATCATCGGATTGATCTCACGGGGAAATTTCGGAAACAGGGAAGAGCGGCTTCCGGTTATCATGTCCGATAATTGCTCCAGTGTGTAAGGAAGAGTACCAGTGGCAACCCTGTAAAGAGTAACACCCAGGGCATAAAAATCACTCTCTGGTACTCCTTTGTTACCTCGATAGATCTCAGGTGCAATATAGGGAAGGGTTCCCGAAATACTCTGCTGGTTCTTCTGTAAATCTACCTTGGTGAATCCAAAATCGAGAATCTTGACCTTTAACTCACCTTCTTCCAGCCTGTACATTATGTTATCTGGCTTCAGATCCTTATGGACGATGTTCAATCGATGCAACTCATCGAGGCCATAGCAGACCTGGATGATTATATTATACAGATCATTGATATTGGCTGAGGTTAACACGAAATCAGAGAGTGTCTTACCTTCGTAATATTCACTTAAATAATAGATATGCCTGTCACTATTTCCGAAGTTTAGAACCTTGATGAGGTTGGGGTGGTCTATCTGTGTTATCAGAAACATATCCTCTGCTGAAAATTTCTCGTAGATACTTTCAGCATCGAGCTTCTGAAAAACCTTGAGGGCATAAATCTTCTCCGTCCTTAAGTCCCGCACCTTATAGACTATGGCCCAGGCACCCATACCCAGTCGTTCTATGACCTGATAACGTGAGTCAATAATCATACGTAACCATCCTTAATTAAACCCTTCCTAATAATCTCTATTGCCCTAGTTTGTCAAGGTTTCATCTCTTCAAACAAGTCTGCTATTTCTCAATATGATTGACCCCTGTTTTATCTCCTCCATATAACGAAGATTATACTTTGTATTACAGATGCTATCATAGAACAACCACAGGGGAGGGTGGGAGCCGGCGCAGGCCGGCGCCCCCCCGCCCCTGTGGGTGACCAGATTTGTGTATCAGGATCTGCTGTGGTGTGAGGGGGGGTAA
>CAZBDV010000074.1:0-2366 GCA_964490765.1 uncultured Candidatus Cloacimonadota bacterium
TTGGTGCTGTAACTCAGGACAATTACACAATCAAATTGATGCAGGAAGGGGATATCGAGCTCGATTCTGTTGTCGGAACTCAGAGTCTGGAACAGAGTGAAAGTGCCGATTATACACTCTCCTGGACACCCTCGGTTGAAGGGCCAACCTATCTCTACGGAGAGGTTGTCCTCGCTAACGATGAGAATCCGGACAATGATACGACATCGAACTTAAATGTAACGGTAATGCCATCAGGAGTTAACATAGGCCAGATCGGTACCGGTACCGATACTAATACCACTACCGGCGCTGCTCCCGTTAATATCTATTACCGAAGTATCAGAACTCAGACTGTATATACTGCTGCAGAGTTGAATTCGGCCGGTATCATGGGTATGAACAATATTCTCGGCCTGGCATATCATGTAACCAGTCCACCGATCCACGAACTTCCGAACTTCAGAATCAGGATGCGTCATACAACCGCTACTGATGCCTCTGCCCATATCGATGGCCCTTATGAAGAGGTTTATAATAATCAATCCTTCATGCCTACAACCGGAGACTGGGAACTGTTACCTTTCTCAGTACCATTCCAGTGGAATGGAGTTGACAATATTCTCGTTGACACTACATTCGATATGGTACCTGCATACAATTCTTCCGGTCAGCAGCTTATATTTAATTCACCTAATGGGATGAGATATGTCCGTTCAGATGGATCAAACCAGGGTAATGAGATTACCACAACAACGGCTGACTATAAACCCCAGGTTCAACTCTCCTTCCAGCCATTGGGAGAGACCGGTTCGCTTACCGGTAACGTCTATGACCAGTTGACTTCTGACCCGATCGAAGGTGCAACTATTGAAATTCTGGGAGTTCCCTATACAATGACTACCGACGACCAGGGTTATTTCAATTTTCCCTATGTTCCGATCGGAGAGCAGACGGTAGAAATTACTAAACATGGTTACATAGATTATGAGACCACAGTCATGATCATTGAGGATGAGACTACCAACATAACAGTAAATATGGAACTCCTGCCAAATGTAACGGTCTCCGGACAGGTTGTAGGTAGTGATTACCCTGCCATCGGCCTGGAGGGTGGTATTGTTACTCTCAGTGGTTATGAATACTATGAGACTACTACCGGAACAGATGGTATGTTCTCTATACCGTATGTTATCTCCAATCAAACCTATAATATAAATGTTATTGTGGAGGGATACAGCCCATACACAGCTACTGTTGATGTTGGTAATGTTGACCTCGATTTAGGTGTTATAATAGTTGATGAGGTTGCTTTCCCACCACATGATGTTGTAGCCACACAGAGTGCTGACGATACATACGTTGACCTGATCTGGAATACACCCTTACCTGTTACCTACTATTTCTCCGATTTCGAGGATGATGATGGTGGCTGGGAACCTTCAGCAGACTGGGATCCGATCGGTGACTGGGAATGGTCAAATGAGTATGATGTTGATGATTGGGTGAATACCGGATCTACCTCAGCCACTCCACCGCCATATGCTCAGTCCGGAACAGGGATGTGGGGAACAGTAATGTTCACCAATCATACCAACTCTGGTGGTTCGAGTTTCCTATCACAAACCTTTGACTTCACGACCTTTAACGATGCTACACTAGTCTTCTGGAGCTGGAACGATTCTTTCGGGAGTTTCGACTACGGCCAGATATGGGTTAATGATGTGCTTGTTTGGGGACCAGAATGGGATTATTCCAACACAACCTGGCAGGAAGTTGTTATCGACCTTTCAGCCTGGGATGGAGAATCAGAAGTGGAGATAGTGTTTGAGCATCATGCTACAACAGTTGTAAATTATGCCGGCTGGTATATTGACGATATCTTCATTGGTCCGGTAGATCAATACCCGGAAAGTGGCAGAGAAAATCTCGTGGTTAATAATCCGAATCATTCTGGATTATTCAGTAATTTGATAAATAACACATCTAACAGGATTCTGGAAAACTATCGCGTATATCGTTTCTTAGACGAAGATACCGGTAATGAAGATAACTGGGAGTATCTGGGAACAGCAGCAGATACAACCTACACCGATAATGGCTGGGCGACTGTTGACAGTGGTTTCTACCGCTATGGTGTCAAAGCTGAGCATACTAATGAAGTCCTGTCTGATGCTGCTATCTCCAACTGGGTTGGTAAAGATATGACGACCAACGTAACGGTCAATATCACCACTAATGACGGTAGTTCAGCTGCAGGCGCAGTCGTAACCATGCAGTGCCTTGATGAGGATCCTGAGGGTAACAGCCCTGTTTATGAAGTGATAGCCGTTGGAGACGATCCATCAGTAGCTGAATTTTTCAACGTGTTGATCGGAGATTATGAT
>CAZBDV010000075.1:0-2287 GCA_964490765.1 uncultured Candidatus Cloacimonadota bacterium
GGGCTTCGCCGAACTCGGAAGCGGCCACGGAGAAGATTTTTCCTCGGTTCTTTTGCCGGCGCAAAAGAAAGAAAGTATAACAATACGCTGGGGCGTCATAATTCAGTGTCTTCGGTGTCTTTCGGTGGCTAAAACTCTTCTTGCTTTACCCCGGAAGCTTGCTTCCCCTCCCTCCGGTTTTAATCCATTAATCACCAACCATCTCCTTAATATTCTCCTCCAGCTTATCCGTAATATACACCCCCTCCTTACGTATCCGCTGTTCGTTAAGATATTCCTTCTCACCGGCTATGTAGATCATCTCCTGATCCTTCGCCCTGGCTGAAGCTTTCAGTTTTCGCAGTATATCACCAGTTATCTTCCTGAAGATAGCCGGATCGATAAAGGAGGCTATATCGATCGCCAGGAAGTAATGCCCCAGCCTGTATGGTGCAGGTTTCCCCTCTTCGAAGCCCTTCAACCCCTCCATATAGCTTCCATTCTGCAGAGCGGCACAGAGTATCTCTACCATTGTGGCCAGCCCGTAACCCTTATGCCCGCCACTGATCTCTGATTCTCCACCTATAGCCAGGAGCGAGGCAGTCCCCGCTTTCAGGTCTTCCAGCAGCTTATCAGTCTCTGTATGCGGCTTGCCTTCATTATCAATCGCCCAGCCTGCGGGTGTTTCCCTCTTCTCTCGTGCCAGCACCTCTATCTTTCCCCGTTGGGTGATTGAGGTCGCGGCATCGTAGAGGAAGGGGTATTCCATATCGGTCGGTGCTCCGAAGCAGATCGGATTGGTCCCCAGCAGAGGGGTTACACCGAATAACGGCGCTACCGAAGGGCGGGCATTGGAGAAGGTGATCCCGATCATATTCTCTTTGATAGCCATTCTGGCATAGTAGCCGCATATCCCGTAATGCGTAGAATTCCGGACCGCTACCGACCCCATACCGTACTCTTTAGCTTTAGCAATAGCTGTTTTCATCGCCCTGTGCCCTATTACGTGCCCCATACCGTGATTACCATCCCAGACGGCTGTAGCTCTCCGGTCAGAGATGATATCTATTTTCGTTTCTGGTTTCTGGATACCGAGCTTGATCCGGTCATAATACATCTTCAACCGCCCGATCCCGTGCGATTCTATCCCGCTCAGATCCGAGGCGATCAAAACATCGGCACATATCTTCGCCTCCTCTGCCGGTACACCCAGGTCTCCGAAGACCTGGAGCATTATCTGATATACATCGTTTACTGGTAGATATTTAGACATTGTTACCTCTTTTTTTGGATTAATGGATTAGTAGATTAACAGATTAACGGATGAAAACCATAGGAAGCGAAGCAAGAAGAGATGGGTGACGAAGTGACGAAGAGAGGGAGTGACAAAAAGTAGTGAGTAGTGAGTGGTGAGTTGTGAGATCCAGGGGAAAGAGAAGCAGGTCCATTGGAAGTTTAGCAAGGAGAGTGATGAGTTATTAGTTATTAGCTAATAGTGACTAGGTGGTTAGCAGAGATCAGAGATCAGAGATCGGAGAATGGAAATTGTTGAGAAGGTTTAGGATCAAGCGAAGCAAGCCTATATGAGTAAAGCAAGGGGAGATGGGTGACAAAGTAACAAGGTGACAAGGTGACGGGGTGATGAAGTAATGAAGTGATGGAGTGATGGGGTGAAGAAGAGAGGGAGTTTAGCAAGGAGGATTAGCAGATTAGAAGATTAACGGATGAAAACCGGAGGAAGGAAAAGCAGGCTACCGAGGGTAATGCAAGAAGAGATGGGTGACAAAGTAACAAGGTGACGAAGAGAGAGGATGATTTTAATACCTTTTGGGGTGGTGGGTGGGAATAGATAATATCCAGCATTACATTTCCACACTTCGTCACTCCACAACTCACTAATTCTTGCTTTACTACCAATTGACTTGCTCTACTTCCGCTGGGGCATTCATTTTTCATTATTCATTAACCTCATCACCCCATTACCTCATTACTTCGTCACTCTATCTCCCTGCTACTCCCCTCGCTAGAACCACTACGTGGTGGTGGGTGGGAATAGATAAATCCAGCATTACAATTAACAGCGTTAATAAAACCGTACGAGAAGGGGCTTCGAAGATACTGTCTGACGAGCGAAGCGAGGAGTTTATCGAGAGAAGCCCGTTCGAGAAGGTTTTTAGCTGTTATATTGTACGCTGGAGAGGTTTTCTTTGCTTCTTTCTTTTTACGGAGAAAAAGAAAGAAGGAAGACGAAGGACGCTGGAGAGGTTTTCTTTGGTTCTTTCTTTTGACGGCGCAAAAGAAAGAACGT
>CAZBDV010000076.1:0-2046 GCA_964490765.1 uncultured Candidatus Cloacimonadota bacterium
AGAGTCCCGGCATTCCTTGCCGGTGAGAACTCCGAGAGCATATAAGGGTAGTCCCCGTCATAGTCCGGGTCAATTTCTCCAACCCACAACGGGTCGGCATCGATATTACCCTCTCCCCAGTGGACTATCGTATTGGGGTTACCAAAATAGAATATATCATCCTCACCACCCTGTACCAGAGAGTGTGAAATACACACATTCCCGGACTGTACCCAATCATTATCTATCGTAATCTGTCTGGGAGTGTTTCCATATACAATCGAGTTGATCAGTTCATACTCAAGGGAGCCTCCGAAAGTGATACCGGCTGCATTACTCGCAGTTGTCGAGTTGTTTCCCAGGGTGCTGTTTATTATCCGAACCTTACCACTGGTACCGAAAATATCGAGATTCGACCACACCGGATCATTGGGCCAGGATTGAGAGATATTGTAGATCTGGTTATCCGATACTTCTACATTAACTATAGTGGCATCGAGACGTTCGGGTATGCTGCGAATGCTGAACAGTCTTAATCCACCGCCTGAACCTCCTGTATAAAAAGGTGGATATGGAGGTCCGGGCTGTTGATGTCGAATACGGAGGTTTTCCAGATGAGCATCCATAGGTACCCCACCATTAGAGAGCCTGACAGCATAACAACCACTATTATCGTAAAGAGAAAGATTCTTGAGAGTGATATTTTTACTATGGAATATCTTAATAGTTTGATAACCAAATTCTATTTCAGGCGGATGATTTCCTGTATGACAGTTGTAGATATCGATGTTCTCAAGAGTAAATGAAGCATCATGATATAAATAAATTGCTCCTCTTCCTATGTCACCCATAGGGTTACTGCCGTTTGCTATGGATAAGTTTTTGATGGTATAATTGCGAGTATAGATTGAGTGATCATTACAGGGAAAGTGATAACCCGGCAACGAAAATGAGTGGAAAGCTAATGTCTCTCCCTCCATATCTAAAATGGTAGTTACCTTGTTTGCTCCTGTAATATCTATATAGCTACGGGGTGAAATAGGGAAGAGTTGATCGCTCAGGGAACGGGAATAAATCCCCTCTGCCAGATGAACTGCTCTCTGCTGGAGGCTGTCGGGTTGGATCTTGATCATAGCCATCGCTATGGTTCTTAGAGGATCTTCGGGAGAAAGGCCGCTATTGGTATCACAGCCTGCAGGATTGACGTAAAGGTCGGCAGCAACGGGTTCGATCTTGCCATTATTGACGATAAGTTCGAAATCTGAAGGTACATCTTCACGGAAGATTACAAAATACCTGTCAGGATTTTGAACAGTCATAGTATCAATTATAATTGACGATTGATTTGTATCTCCAATAAACAAATCAGTTCCACGAGAACCATAATTCATATATATATTATTCAATGACTCGGGGCAGAACTCAATATTGGTGTTCATACCCGACACGATACCACCAAACGTTACAGAATGATTGTATCTTATAATGTTTCCTTTTAATAAAGGGCTTCCGTTTGTTACCAGACTAATACCTCCGCCCACAAAAGCCCGGTTGTTTTGGATATGGCAGTGACTGATAGTAGGAGATGCGTAGTAAACTAAAATACCACCTCCTCGGCGTAATGTTGTTAATCCTGGATGAAAGCTGCCCAGACCGTTTCTGATTGTGAAGCCGTTAAGTACAGCATTTCTTGTTTCGTTGGATCTGAAAGTAACAACTGTTCCCTGATGATTTCCATCGATCACTGTATTGGCTATATAGGTCTCATCGAACTGATCACCGTCATAGAGGCTTGTAACGATAATATTCTTGCCCTGAAAATTTATTCTTTCGTAATATATCCCCGGATAGACCAGAACGGTGTCGCCATCCTGGGCTGCTGTGATACCTTCCGAGATTGTCGTAAAATCTCCCGTTCCGTCCTGCCTGATCTCCCAGGTAACCGGTAACAGGTTAGATAATATAAGCAAAAAGAAGATCGTCGTTGTAATTATCATTACTCGTTTCATGTAAGCTCCCATCTAGTTTCATAATAAGTTTATCTTGAATCTGCTCCGGCGGAAAACT
>CAZBDV010000077.1:0-1930 GCA_964490765.1 uncultured Candidatus Cloacimonadota bacterium
CAACCATTTATGGTCCGGAATCGATTTGTCTATAAAGAAATCGGGTTGGATACCGATGTTATCTACAGGGTGTTATAAGCTGTTTCAACAAATTCATTGCAACCTCCTAAAGTTCGTTGTCCTCTTTAGTTACTATAATTATTCGCCCAGAGCTGTAAATAAATAATTAAAAATATTAGTTGCAGTAAATTATTACAGAGAGGCCTAAGTCATTCTGTTAACTATAGATAAGCCCTCTGAAAACAGGCAGAAGATTTATCTTTTTTTGTCCGGGCTATCCTTTTTCGGAACAGATTCAGGAGTAAAAGAGGAAAATCGAGCAAACGGGTGGATATTCTTCAGCAATATCTCTTGCCGGTTCTTCATCATTGTTTCTTCCTTAACATAGATGCACAATATTGCTCAGACAGCTTCGAGTATCTCTATAAGCTGGCCTCTTCTTTCCTCGCTCGTTTCTCCGTCCAGGAGTATGTCGGGAACAGTATTTTTCTCTTCATTAGCGCTTCCGTCAGGGTTCAATCCCAAAAAACAGGGAATTGGATGACTAATCCGCTGTTGGGTAAGGAAAAGATTACCGGATCGCGGCCGATGCCATCACCTCCCGTAACCGTGCCGGCAACTGTTGCAAATCCTGAATACCTGGAAAAGAGAGCAAATGCCTCTGAAGCAGAATAGACATATTGGTCTACGAGCAGGTAGATATCTCCCTTGAAATCAATATATGTAGAATCAGGATCAGTACTCATAACAAGAGTATCGAAAAGGACATCCCATTCGTACAATTCGGGAGGAAGCTCAGGAAGGTCAGGCAAAGAATCTGTAGCACTCCGGAAATTTTGCGGGAAGAAATGTTCCACAAAATCACTGTTGCGGAATGCTATCAGGAACTCTGCCTTATATTCTTCCGGAGAAATCAGGGGAACAATAAGCTCGCTCCAGTATCTTGTAGAACCACCCGAATTACCCTGAATGTCAATTATCAGTTTTCGATAATTATCCAGTTCGGAATAGATTGACAGCAAAGAATCTCTATCGGTCTCCATATATTCGTGTCTGAATGTCTTAAAACCGATGAGGGCAATATCGCTTTCTGGATACTTATGGAAGAAAATATTCGATTCCCTGGGCTTATCTCCCACATCTTCCTCAGCTTCTGCTGCATCTTGCGGATTTCTCCCTTTCTGGATATCGAGCCAGAAATCTTTTCGTTCTGTTACCTGTTCTTTGGTCAATTCTTCCACCCAGGCCTGGTAGATCGAATCAACAGCTTCGGCTGCCTGACTAAACGCCTGAACATAATAATCATAATATTCATACCATAAAACATTGGAATGGCCCTGTCGCAAGTCTTTGATGATTTCCTGGATTACCTGATAGAATTCTTTATCATCTTCTGTCTCGAGAACGGCAGCACGATAATCATCGTAGTTCGACAGCCAGTCGATATCGTTTAACCTGCGGTTAACCTCAAAATACATATAGTTATTCTCAAGTACTTCATAAAGATGCTCGAAATCTTCTAATTTCTCTTCTGCCGATAATTGTAACTCATTGGCAGTCAATGGAACAGAAAAAAATAACAGAATTGTAGCCGTAATCAACGACAGTAAAGATAACTGGATGAAATAACCAGGTTGTCGGGCGATTTCATCCTGTGTCTTCATAATAGGCCGGTCTTGCCGGTTTTTCATCTTAACCTCCTGATCAACTTCCTTTTTTAAGAAAGATACTCTGGATTATCCTGCTCCTTAGACTCCTGACCTCTCTCCAAAAGTCAAGTCCTGATTGTTGCTGAAAAGTTCTAACTCATTACCCGGACTTCAATTAATAATGCCTCTGGCGCAGGTCTTTAACGTCTATTCTCTGCGATGGACTTGCTCCGCTTCCACCAGTTTATTCACTGTAAATCCTATCTTGTCTTCCTCTCTCT
>CAZBDV010000078.1:0-1891 GCA_964490765.1 uncultured Candidatus Cloacimonadota bacterium
GCAACAGGGGAGGTACAGTTGTCATGCTTTTAGGAAAAAACGGGTGGATGCCATAAAAAGAAAAACCTCACATCCCCCCGAAATTTTGTCTCAGAATATCTTGAGATCCTTTATTGATCTTGTTCTCATTATCATGATTAACTTGAAAATGTTGATTACATCTTTCTTGTATGGATAGCAGAAACTATCCCGAGTTAGATATATTGATAATTGATTAGTTACTATAGAGATAAGCTCTATCACCAAATTGATAATTATGATAAAAGTTAATAATAATGAGTATTTATTATGATTTTACTTCACAAAAAGAATGGCTCCTATTGTCTGTTCGTTAAAACAGAAAAGGAGCCAAACATGAACAGTAATGATCAGAACAAAACGCGACAAATCTTGCAAGTAAATTTTATCCGATATCTGAAGAAGTATAGTAAATCCCTTTCCCTGCCTGAAAAAAAATTTCTGCAGGATATCTGTTTGGGTATCTTAAAAAGCAGTTCGGTAATTAATCATCAAATAGCCCAAAGACTCCATGAGCAGATTACTTTAAAAAAGACCTGTGAGCGATTTACCAGACACCTAAGCAAAGAGAGATTAGGAAAAGAGCTACAGAGAGTTACTATCCGGAAACAGTGTAGGGAATTTGATGATGAAACCGGTATCATAGTTGATGACAGCGATATAATCAAGAGTAAGGCCAAGAAGATGGAAGGACTTCAGAAAGTAAGAGACGGGAGCACAGGGAGATATGACCAATCTGGTTATAATCTTTTGAATATTATATCATATCAGAAAAGAGAAGAAGGTTACGAAATAAAGCCGATCAGTTCTGATTTAATCGCCTGTAATCTTGAGATGGATAGTCTGTCTCAGATAGTTGAAGACAGACTGATAGAGATAACAATGGCCGGTAAAGGGAGAGGAGTATTTTTATTTGATAGAGGTTTTGATGACAAAAAACTGTTCTCTTTTCTTAGAGATCATGAACTTAACTTTATTATAAGGTTAACCTGTAGAAGAAGTCTGATAGTTGATAACATAGAACAACCATTTATGACTGTTGCCAAATCAATTAAATTTACTCACCATTTAAAAGTACCAGGTAGTGATCAACAGATCAGATGTGGAATAAAACGTGTACAGGTAAGAACAGATCCACATCCCAAAAAACATCCTGAAACAACAGAAGCATGGTTAGTTGTAGCCCGTTTCTTCTCACATGACAAAAATAAAGAGGGTTACTTCTACTTTTTATGTGACTTTCCCGGACAGCCTGATCTATCTAAGCTGGCCATAATGAAGAAGGTCGTATCCATGTACAAAGCTCGCTGGAAAATAGAGGAGGTTCACAAACAGATCAAACAAGATTATAGCTGGGAAAGCATCCAGTTAACTTCATATACCAGATTGAAAAATATGAACCAGCTTCTCTTGATAGCCATATGTTATCTATATTCTTTAAAGCGTTATGTTCATATCTTCTTAGAAACTTTCCCGAGTGTCATGAAATACTGCAATTCCAGATGGAAAAAGATTTATGACTTTAGCTACTATAGATTATCAAAACTTGTCCAAATTTGTTTCGTTTCTGTCACAAGATACAACATAAATCCATACGCCGGGAAGTGGCTTGATAATCAACAAGTGTCAATACCTTATGAAAAAAACGGGGGGATGTGAAAGGTAAAATTCTATTGACAAGTTGTGCCTATAGTTAACCGATTGTCTTTTAGGAAACGAGGAGAACTAACACACGGAGGTAAGATGAAAAGTGTTAAATTAATCGGACTCGCAGTGCTTTTGTTGTTATTCATTACTGTTGCCTTTGCAACTGAAAGCAGAATGAATAGCATGGGAGGAGTATATGGTTTTCTGAGAGACGATACTGATGTAA
>CAZBDV010000079.1:0-1872 GCA_964490765.1 uncultured Candidatus Cloacimonadota bacterium
CAAGCTTCCTGTGATAAAGTAGAAATATGAAAAAGAACCCTCACTTAAAAAAATAAGATATAATGAATTTGATGAAAACAATAATCTTATTATTTAAGGAGGATTCCACTATGAATTATAACCAGAATCAGAAACTAAATCAATTAGATGAGCAAATATTAATTATTGGCGTTGATATTTCAAAGAAATTTCATGTTGCTAGAGCACAAGACTTCAGAGGAATCGAGTTCAGAAAAGGAATTAAATTTGATAACACGTTAGCTGGGTTTCAAGAGTTTTGCCAATGGAAAGATGATCTATTGGAAGAACAACAAAAAACAAAAGTAATTATAGGCATGGAACCAACAGGGCCTTATTGGTTACCGCTTGCTAGATGGCTACAAGAACAAGGTTTTTGGACAGTTACTGTCAATCCGGCTCATGTAAAAAAGAGTAAAGAGCTTGATGATAATAACCAGGCAAAAACAGATTATCGTGATGCAAGAGTAATAGCGCAGCTAGTTAAAGATGCAAGATTCTCTGAACCGAATCTTCTTCAAGGAATTTATGAAGAATTACGTAATGCGAAGAATATTCGAAAAGTAATCGTAAACGATTTGAAGCGAATAAAAAACATGATGGCAAACTGGTTGGATCGATATTTTCCTGAATACATAGAGGGTTATAAGAACTGGGAATCAGAATCTTTCATTTACCTTTTAGCTAAGTATAAGCTTCCTGAAACATTGGCTAAGCAGGATCCAAACGAACTATATGAAGAAGTTAGAAAAAGCTTTCCAAGAGGTGTAGGAGGCCATAAGATAGCAAAGTTAATTAAAGCTAGCAAAGGTAGTATAGGAATAAAACAAGGTAGCCGAATGGCTAGTAAAGAATTGGATTATCTACTGAAACGGTATTCAGAAATTATTTCAGATATAGGTGATATAGAAGCTATAATTAGTAGCTTGTGTGAAGAGTTGCCAGAAGTACAGAAGATCACACAGATTAAAGGAATAGGCTTAACTACTGCAAGTGGTATTGTTGCGGAACTTGGAGAGATTAAAAAGTATCAAACTTCAAAACAAATGATAAAGATGGCTGGGCTAGCTTTGACAGAGAACAGTTCCGGTCAGAAAAAAGGACAAATGTCTATCAGTAAGCGTGGCCGTAAAGACCTTAGAAAGATACTTTATCAAGCTGTGGTAGGAATGATACGGACGAATCCAGCATTTAAAGAGTTGTATGAATATTATCGCTACCGGGCGAAAAATCAGCTGAGTGGGAAGCAAGCTATCATAGTGCTTGTAACGAAACTACTTCGTATTGTTCATACTATAGTTGTAAAAGAAGTAGATTACGACGAAGAAAAAATGCTTGCATCTATCCACCATCCAGAGGAATTTATAACATCAGCAGCATAGAAAAAGCGCTCATTAAAAAGTATCAAAAAGAATCTGATGCAGTGGCAACAACATCAGAGAAAAACAAGTTTTTAAACAAAAGGCAAAAGTGGCGATCCCGTATTTCCTCCATCAGGGCAATGACCCCGTATACGAGCATCGCGGGACCCACACATGATGAGATAGGACGATGGAAGTTAGGTGCAAGACACCGGTAGAAAGAGGTCATATGCTCATGTTTCAAGTGGAGTTAAGCTACTGCCCATAATGAAAAAGATACGTTGCCTTGTTTAAGTGTGGGTATAACTAGATAAGTTCATATTTTTCAAGTAAAAATGAAACAGGAAAAACAATAAAAACTATCGCAAGTACTGATAAAATGGTACTTGACTTAAAGAGGAGGTTGTTACAAGTCACCATTTTTATCGTTTTGTCAGCTGTGCTTTATTGGGGCGGCACAAGAGATTATCTTTTTCTGACTTCTGTATTTCCG
>CAZBDV010000080.1:0-1793 GCA_964490765.1 uncultured Candidatus Cloacimonadota bacterium
AAAGAGGCTGTCTCAAAAGGGCAGCCTCTCTTTTTTTTCTTCTGCGAACAATCTTCCATAGAGTCATTTTTTTGTTAATATAATAGACTAGATTGTTAATTAACTATTTGTCTATGTGGTTCATATTTAGTATATTGACAGTATGAAAACACATAGATCAAAGATCGTTTTTAAGAGCTACAATCAAAATCAATTGATGCTTCTACCACCGTCACTAGATGATCTAATTGATACCGATCATCCTGTTAGGGTTGTGAGTGAAGTCATTGATAATCTTGATGATACAGCTCTTGTGAGGCAATATAAGGGAGGAGGAACATCGAGTTATCATCCCAGGATGCTTCTGAAAGTTATGGTTTATAGCTACTTGTGTAATATCTACAGCAGTCGTAAGATGGAATCTGCCTTAAAAGAGAATATCCATTTCATGTGGCTGAGTGGCATGAGTCGCCCTGATCACAACACCCTAAATAGGTTCAGGAGCGACAGATTGAAAGATGTTCTGAAGGAGATTTTTTCTCAAGTTGTTTTGATGCTGGTAGACTCAGGACATATCAGTTTAAGAGATATCTATCTCGATGGGACAAAGATAGAAGCCAATGCCAACAGATATACCTTCGTTTGGGGCAAGTCGATAAAAACCAACAAGGCTAAGATGATGGATCAACTCAATGAGCTATGGGCCTACGCTCAGAAAGTTGCTGAGGCGGAATTTGGTGATGACACGCCAACTGACTTTAGTCCTATTGATCCTGAGAAGATAAGAGAGACTATCGCCAAAATAGATAATGCCTTAAAGAACAAGCCGATAGACTCAAAGGTTCGTCAGAAGCTAAATTATGCAAGAAAGCATTGGCCAAATAACCTTAAGAGGTATAAGGATTATGAGGACATACTGGGAAGTCGTAGTTCTTTCAGCAAAACTGACACGGATGCAACTTTCATGCGAATGAAGGAGGACCATATGAAAAATGGGCAGCTTAAAGCCGGGTACAATCTTCAGATCTCCACAAGCAATCAGTTTATTATACTCTACAGTTTGCATCAAAATCCTACTGACACGACTACACTTAAAAGTCATTTGGAACAGTTTAAGGAGCTTTACAAAAGCTACCCGGATTCCATAGTTGCTGATGCAGGTTATGGCTCTGAAGAAAACTATAAAATACTTGAAAGAAGTAAGATACTGGCATTTGTGAAATATGGCTTTTTTGACAAGCAGCAAAGCAAGAAGCATCTCAAATCTCCATTCCATCCAGAGAATATGCAATATAATAGTGAGTCTGATAGTTACCTCTGTCCAGAAGGAAAGGAGATTAGCAAGGTTAGCAGCCGTAAACGTATTACTGAGAATGGATTTACACAATATTATTCACGTTACAGTTCCGGAAACTGTGACAGTTGTCCATTGAAGCTGCAATGCATCAAGCAGGGAGACACCAAGTCCTTTGAGATAAATCATCAATTGAGTAGATACAAAGCCAAAGCGGATGAGTTATTAAATAGTGAGATCGGATTATTCCATAGAAAGAAAAGACCAGTGGATGTTGAGCCGGTTTTTGCCAATATTAAGCATAATAAGGGCTTTAAACGATACAATTTAAGGGGAAAGAGTAAAGTTGAAGTTGAAACCGGACTACTGGCGATCGCACATAATATAAAGAAGAGGGTTGCATGAAACCCTCTTTGTCTTCATATCAAAATCAAAGACTTTTAACCTCAAATTGAATGTTAGGATGTTCATATGGAAAAAAAGAGAGGCTGTCTCTATTTGTTGTTTTGAGACAGCCTCT
>CAZBDV010000081.1:0-1694 GCA_964490765.1 uncultured Candidatus Cloacimonadota bacterium
CAGGCTGTTGACAAAGTCAAAATCATTATCATATAAAAATAATTACATAAATATGTAAATAATACTTGACAATATTATGCTCTATAATGAATATCCCCTTAAATATCTAACGATGGGGGTAATTAGTGATTAAGAAAGAGTCAACTAAACAGCAAGAAGTTGAACTAGTTTCTATTGAAGATTTGGTGCCAACTGATCACATACTTAGAAGAGTACATAACAATATTGATTTTAGTTTCGTAAGAGACAGGATGGAATCTCTATATAGTAAGAATAGTGGTCGTCCTGCAATAGATCCCGTAGTATTATTCAAGATGTTGTTTATTGGCTACATGTTTGGTATCCGCTCTGAGAGGCAGTTAGTTAAAGAAATTGAGGTAAATGTTGCTTATCGTTGGTTTCTTGGACTCAATCTTACTGATAAGGTTCCTAATCATTCCACAATTAGTCAAAACCGGAGAAGACGATTTGACGGTACCGATGTGTTTCGTCAGATGTTTGAAGATGTAGTCCTGATGGGATATCAAAAGAACTATATAGATGGTAAGGCCTTATACACTGACTCAACCCATTTGAAGGCAAATGCCAATCGGAAGAAATTCACCCGGGAACTAGTTAGTGAGAACACCAGATACTACTTAGAAGAACTAGATAAAGCAGTAGAAGAGGACCGCAAGAGACACGGCAAGGCTCCATTGCCACCCAGTCCTGATACAATGGAAGCACCGCAGAAAGAGATCAAGGTCAGTAAAACAGATCCTGAAAGTGGTTATATGAACCGTCAGGGGAAGCCCCATGGGTTCTATTATCTGGATCATCGCACTACAGACGGGAAGTGTAATCTCATAACAGATGTCTATATCACACCGGCAAATATATCGGATAGCCTGGTTTATATGGACAGGCTTGACTATCAGATAAAACGTTTTGCTTTTAAAGTAGAGGCAGTTGGTTTGGATGCAGGTTATCATACATCGGCAATATGTCATGGTTTAATGGAGCGGGATATCTTTGGAGTAATCAGTTACCGCAAGTTGGGTGGAGTAAAAGGTTTTCTTCGTAAGCGTTATTTTGAATATGATCGTGAACATAACTGTTATCTTTGCCCTGAAGGTCATAAACTTAAATACTCAACTACCGGCAGAACCGGTTTCCGGGAATACGTGTCAGATCCAAACGTTTGTAAAGTTTGTCCCCGACTATTGGAATGTACGAAAAGTAAAAATCATCAGAAAAAAGTAGCTCGTCATGTATGGGAGGAGGGATATGAACTTTGTAAGGCCAATCGCAAGACAGAACGTGGTGAATACATCCGAAAACGGCGTTCAGAGACAATAGAGCGTAGTTTTGCCGATGCCAAACAACTCCACTCCTACCGTTATGCCAGGTTCCGGGGGAGAAAACGTGTAGAGACACAAGGTCTAATGACAGCCATCGTCCAAAACATTAAAAAAATGGTATATTTAGCAGAGAAGGGAGCAGATAATGATGGTAGAGGTAAATGCGGTAAATATGGTGTTTGTAGTTCAATATTTTCTCTTCTTAAGCTATCTTTGAGCGTTCTATCAAGAAAATACCCGGTAAATTATGTTTACCAGAGTTAACAATTTCATCTTACAAACCGGCTAAATATCCCGTCTAATAATCATCATATTTTAATTGATCCCAGAAATCGGTGCTTTGTCAACAGCCTG